>NZ_JBGSQX010000037.1:0-71175 GCF_041737845.1 Desulfococcus sp. | reverse complement strand
ATGGGGCACAATATGTTGAAGCCGAAAGCATGGCCTCTCCAACATATTGATATTAAAAGGAATATAAACCTAGACTTTTTCACAATGATTTAATATAGTTAGAGACCAATCCCTGCCAAGGAGGTCTCTAACTATATGGGCAAAGCAGATACAGAATCCGCCACCCGAAACAATAGAAGCATATGTGTGCCGTTTTCTCAAGAAATTTATAGCGCTAATGTCTCTGCTGCCGGAAATTTCAGGGAATACCTCGATGAATGCATTCTCTCCTTCCCTGAACTGTTTCCGCCCGAAATCAGCAAGGGGTACCGGATGAAGGACATCTACTACTCCCAAAAGCTGTCGATTCCGATTCGGCGCATTGACATCGGCGGTATTCCTTACACGATCCGTCCGTCTTTCGTCATGCCGTATATGACTGGTGTCACCGGTGACATCGAGAAAGCACTTTTCATGAGAAAGTTCGGCGTCCCTTTTTGGGCACTGAGCCATGTATTCGGCAAGGATCCCATGTATTGGTACAGAATCGAGCAGACACTTGGCCGAAACAGCATTGTCGGGACAACGGTCAGAAACCCACTTGACATTCCCGAGAATTTGGTCGCCGACGAAAAGCACACATGGATTCTCGGGAATAAAGCCTATATCGCCACAACCGTTGGCAAAGGATGCATCCTGGGCGCTTCGATCGCAAAGGATGCCGGTGAAGAGGCATTAATGGAAGGCTATGGCGTATTCAAGAATGAAGCGACGCGTTTAAACCCTGAATATGCGCCCAAAACTGCAAACACTGACGGTTGGAAAGCCACTCGGAAAGCATGGGCGACGCTCTTTCCCTCGATTGCCATTATCTGCTGCTTTCTCCATATCTTCATCAAGATCCGCGACAGGGCGAAAAAGAAGTACAAAGCCGTCTTTCTCGACGTGGCGGCCAAATTCTGGGAATGCTACCGCGCGGACAACAAACGCGCATTTTCTGAGCGGATCAGAAGGCTGAACGAATGGTGCAAGAAGAACGCGGTTCCTGATGCCATTCTAAATCCGATTGAGAAGCTACGTAAGAATATGGTTGACTATAGCGCGGCGTACCATCACCCAAACGCCCATCGGACCAGCAACATGCTGGATCGTTTGATGCAGCGAATGGATCGCCATCTTTTCAGCGCTCAATACTTTCATGGATCCAGGACAGCCGCTGAATTGAGCATCCGAGGGTGGGCACTGATCCAAAACTTTGCCCCGTGGTGCCCGGTAACCGTGAAACACCATGGTTATAGGTGCCCGGCCGAGAGGTTGAACCGATTTTGCTACAGCGAGAGCTGGATTGAAAACCTTTTGATATCGGGTTCGCTGGGAGGTTATCGTACCCCTCCCCAAAATCCGTTATAATCAGGAATTATTATGTCAAAGAACCGTGGCCAGAATGAAATCGCTTTGCCGCTGGCCGCATAAAGGGATCAGAACTCTGGACTGACGAGTTACTACAAATTCATCTAAATTTCTTACACAGTCACCTTATTTTGTACCACGTCATTTATATCCTAGTAAGCTATTAATCAAATCTCCCACCTTAATAAAATATGCAAAATCCGACCTGCTCAGATTACTCCTCCAAGCCTCATCCAGAGAGATTTCGGATGTGCTTCGAAAGCGCATATTATTCCCATTCAGTATATGATGCGAAATATTCATATAATCAAGCATGCCGCTTTCATATGCAATTTCTAAAAAATCGCAGAGATTCCGAAGAGTCTGCTGAGGGTATAATGCGAGGTCTTCATATTTCACGGAGACATATTTTTCACTTGGGATGTAACGCTTAAAAAGCTCAAGAGCCCTCTTGTTTTGATTTATCCAGGGCATTATGCTTTTTTTCTTTGATCGCCCTCTCTTCAGATTGGAGTAAAACACTCCCCTACCGTCCCGTGTGAGCAGAATTATTTTCACTTCATCTGGCTTCCTGAGAAACAATTTAACCGCCTTCAGGTAATCCTTGGAAGAATCCACAACGCAGGCTACATTTTTCAATCTCAACACTGTATCGTAGAGCAAGAAATTGTTTTCTATCCCTTCGTCAACAGGGTTTCTAAATTTCTCATGTTTACGGAATCCAAACGCAAGATCAGCATAAGCCAATGCTCGGCAGATCGTTCGCTTTAAATTATATCCGAGCGTCTGATGCCTCTTGTCGACGATCACCCTCGCATTGATAAAGCCAAGGTTCAATGCATAAGGATGACTGAACAAATTTACCCCCAACCGGCAACCCATGGAATCGATAATACCCTTCCAAAAACCACATTCATCCATAGGCTGACCACACATACACTTGGATCTAAGAGATATATTTTTTGGCAGCTGGGTAATCTCGCCAAGGGACTCCACTTGGGAATGAGACCCGATAAGCAAATCAAGCAGCGTGGATCCTGAATGCCCAGCGGAACAAATGAAGATGTACTTACCCATCTATCCTGCCTATTCTTTATGCGAAAAGCGAGTAATAAATCCGTTCAACTCTGTCTGCAATGGTCGAGTAGGTCCGGTTTTGAAACACCCAATTTCTTCCCATACGCCCGATTTTTTCAGCGACACCAGGGTTTCTGAGCAAATAAACTATGGCATCGGCGAAGGCTTTCTCTCTGTATTTCACACAGATGCCCCCACCGCTTTCCGCTATGATTCGCTTTTGCTCCGGGTGCTCGTTTGCGACAACCGCCTTTCCAAGGGCCATGTATTCTATAAGCTTTGTTGGCGATGTAGAATTCAGAATTGGCGTGGGATAAAATGGTGAAACGCACACATTACCGGCCCTAACCATCATGAGAGCCTTCGAGCGCTCCATAAATCCGGTGAACACGACAGCATCCATGACACCGAGATTGCGCGCCTCCCGCTTCAACATCTCGATGTCCTCATTCGTCTCCCCGGACCCGATGAGATACAACCTTGCTTCAGGCACCTCATGCAACACCATTGAAAGCACCCTGATCATGAAATCGATTCTTCTCACGGCGATCAAAGTACCGAGATATATAATTCTGGGATGAGCGTCGCCATCGCAGAGGTCGACTTCCTTTTCGTTACTATCGACTGCGAACGCATCTTCTTCAAATCCCATGGGAACCACCGTCATTTTCTGCTCATCGATGCCCTGGTCTTGAATGTCCCGTTTCATCTGATCGCTCTGAACAAAAACATGATCGGCACCTGCCAAAATGATCCGGTAAAGCAGAAACCTGTAAATCTCCCCCCTTATCAGGGAAACGGCAGGATACCGGGCGGATCCCTCCTGGGCCTCATACAAAGAGGCTTCGGCGAAGGGGAAGGAAAGCCAGAAAACATATTTTGTTCCGAAAAGTCTGGCTATAGCGAGATAAAGCACCGCGGTAAAGAAACGATCCTTCACTTGGATGACGTCATATCGCTTTCGCAACAAAAGCCGCGCACAGAAGGCATTATGCAAGAATCCAAGCAACTGCCTGTGAAGGCGATGAGCTAACTTTTCCCCTGTATTGGTAGGACCAACCCAGGCTTCACCACCCTGCCACCGGGTCTTGTATCCCTTCCTGCACTCATTTTGTGACTGCATTACCCAGTCGATCTTATGACCTTTCCCAGCAATTTCCTTGCCGAAGAGAACGGAGACATCTACTCTGAAAGGCGGAAACAGGTCACGCGCAAAGAACAATATTTTTATGGGGACTTGAATCATCTTCTGTGGATGGCGCTCAACCTCGCTGCGGTTCATTCGTACGCGAAACCGGCACCCCAATGCCCCATGGTTCGGATGTTTCGGGCATCGTTTTTTCAACCGAATAGCGTTTCGCGGCAATAAGGCCGGAGATATAGAAAAATGGATACATCAACTCGTTCTTTGTGATCAGGTTCTGGTACGGCATCGCCGCTGCAAATACGGCGATGACGCCAAGCCATCCTAAAGCGATGGATCCGGGTAGGTCCTTTTGATCCCTTAACTTCATAGCATCAAAGAACACCAGAAATAAAAACCAGACGATATGAAATATCCCGAAAAGGCCTATTTCCCAAATTGCTACCGATAACCCTGTCTTCTGCCCACCCAGGCGTATATACTCATCTGTATATTTCCCTTGAAACTTTTTAGAAAAGGAGACTGCCGCGTTTCCGATCCCAACCCCCCATATCAGCCTGAAAAGATCTTCCGAATTTTCCGTATAGGCATAGAGAATCGAATCCAACCTGCCGACCTCACTCTCGATTCCCCCAACCACCTGTTCGGCCTCTTTTCCTTTATATAGATACTCGGTCACCTTGCCCTTGGTATAGAATTCAACAACATCGTAATTTCTCTCATAAATTATTTTATATAGGAAATGAAAGCCGACGACCATCAAGATCATCGCGGGGATGACGGTTGCGACAACTTTTATGCGAGCCCCCTTTTTCACACCGAAAATCGAGGGGATGAGGACTGCCAGAGGCAGCAGGATCACCGTAGCCTTGGTCTCGTTGATTGCCGTTGGCAAAAACGAAACAAAAACAAGAATGGCGAAGGTCTTGAGGCTTATTCGCTTTTTTATGTAAAACCCGATTAAAACCGAGATGGTGCAGACCAGAAACAGCGTCAGGACCGGTGCCGCCGTCAGTGTTCCGGCAACTCTATCTCCAGAGAATGTATGAGCATATTCAACCATGCGCTGGTATACTGCCAGGGGGCATTGCAGCAAGGCAATGGCCAGCATCATCGTGATATGCCGCTTGAGACTCTCCTCTTCAATATCGTATATCAACGGCAGAAAATAAAACGGCACGAACTTAAAATACACCCTCAAGCCGTTGAGCACCGCAAGCGGCTGCACTTGGTTGCCAATGACGCCGATCAGAACATGGACCGCAAACGCCACATAAAAATAGAAATAGCTCGGTCGCAATTTTATTTTTCTGTATAGGGCGAAATATAACAAGATGTAGATACCGACAACCAGAGAAATCGTTTCAGGCAGAATGGCAAACCCCTTGAATGCTATTCCGGCTGTCTGAAAAAGATAGTTGCTGACATAAACAACAAAAAACAATAAGTAAATTAAATAGTTCATGATTTAAGCTTGTTTGGGTGACCCAAGATCAGGTGGTGAAATTCAGACCTCTCGTTCCTCATTGTCGTTTAGGTGCAGGATTGCTGCACCGGGACAACTCGTTCCATGTGAGGGCTATGCAAAATTACAGCAGGCCGTTGAAAAGCCTCACCAACTTCTCTGCGTTCCTCATGGAGAAGTATTCGCCGGCAAAGCACTGCGCGTTCGCCCCCAAGCGTTCTCTGAGATCGTGATCTTCGATCAGTAAGGAGACGTCCTTTTTAAGCTGTGCAAAAGACCCCGAGACAAGACCCAACCCGTGCCGATCAATGAGGCGATCGGGATTGACCGTCAGGCTGACCACGGGTACCTTTCTCAACCAAGCCTGTATGAAAGTATTTGGAAAACCCTCGCGCACGCTCGTGTTCACGAAGATATGGGATTTCGACAAAATTTCGTTCACTTCCTCCTGCCTCTTGGGACCAAGATATCTCAGGTTTGACGATTGGTTCATTAGCTCAAAATACTTCTGTTTCTTACGGATGTCTCCTTGGATTGCACCCACCATCAAAAACTGTACGTCGGCCAAATGACCGAGAGCCTTTGATAATTTTATAAAAAATTCAGGCTGCTTTATTTCCTTTAAATTCGCTACCCACACTACCTTTATGGAGGTTTTTTTTGATATGTTCTCAGCAGGAATAGGGTGAAAATTTGGAATAACCGCCGATGGACTCCGCCTGAAATTCTTTTCAAGAAGCCTTTTTTGATCTTTGGTCTGTGCGATTACATGTTCCGCATGTCTTATGCCATAATTTAAAAGGTATCTTTCTAAAGACCTATAAATAATTGATCTTGACAATACCGACGAAGAGCTTTCAAGATCATTCTCGTGCGCAATATGCCAAAACATCCGGCAGCAATACTTGGAGGCATATCTGGCGGCAATGCCAGTCTGAGAACAACCGACTCGCTGGTAAATTATATCAGGTTGAATTCGTTTTAAGATTTTCGGTAGGAAGAGTAGTTCATAGAGGTCCCGGTGGATTCCGTGTCTATTAACTCCAGGGTAGCCGTATTGAATCAGTTTGTATCCGTTTGAGGTGTAATTTGGATCAGATTCACGCGTTATAAAAAAAATATTAAACATATCGGTTAGTTGAAGTTCTTCAATAATGCATTTGGCTTGGTACTGAGATCCGCCCATGACCTTGCTCCAATGCCTTGGCATCAAAATGCATAAACGTTTTCGATTAGTGCTTTTCATATTCTTTAAGTTTTCTGTTTCTCTTTCAGTTTACTATTCTTTTTGCTTGTTCATATACAGGAACGCAAAGCCGTTTTACTATATTCTGCTCTTTATCCGTGAGCTGGTTTTTCTTTCCCGTGCTATTTTGGTGTATATGTTCACAGTATTGATCGCGATAATCAATCTCTATGTGCCGGTAAATCTTCGGAAGCTGCTTCTGTAAATCATTGACAAGCTCATCATATTCAACCACCATTAGCGATTGTTTACTTAACTTACCTGTAAGGTCAAAAAGCTGGGAAACCTTCCCGTTATAGGCCAGACAGGCCTTGAAGATTCGCGGAACACCGATCACCCCGAATCTCTGATATCTCCAGGAAAGATCCTCATCCAGCAGATCGGCGCCGCACGCCCGAAACAGTTCGTTGAGGGTCCAGCGCCGCCAATTGTACAGCAGAGAATAGACAACCGAAAAGGGATTCCGAAGCACCCAAACCATCCGATAGTCACCGTTATGTTCGAAATATTCATGGTAGCATTCGTTCAGGTAGGTCGTCTGAAAGCAAAACCGACCTGTCAGATCCGTCTCCACCTCACCTGAGAGAATGAGGGCAGCATCGAGTTCATCGTCTTTTCCGAACCAGTAATTGGTCATCCCGTCGCTGAGGGTGATGACCCTAGCCAGCATGGTGGTGCCCGAGCGCTGGCAACCGGTTATCAGAATGGCTTTCGGAAACCGGTCCAATCGGCGCAGCAGGGTGCATCCCTTCGGCCTGATGTGGCGGGCAAACTGTCGCCATGTTTTAATTCTGCATTTTTCAGGACGCATTGTAAACATCTCGGTAGATCCAATAACCAGGGGTGACCCCGAATCGCCGCTTCGCTGGACCTGTAAAAGCACAACGAAATTGACAAATGAATTGAAAGACAAAGGACATCAAGTCTGCCAACGCACTGTTTGGCCACCTCTGGATCAGCTTGGGGACAGCATGCAGTCTAACCGGAAAGCACTTGAAGGCAGTGAAAACCCTGATCGAGATGAACAATTTCAATATATTGCCAACAAGGTTAAGCAATTTCACGAAAACAGTTTTCCGGTTATTTCGGTGGATACAAAGAAAAAAGAGTTGATTGGTTGCTTTAAAAACGCCAGCCGGGAATGGCAGAAAAAAAGAGAGCCAGCCTACAATAACAGACACAAAAATCCTACCATTCATACAATACGAACTATCTGTCAGAGACTTTTTTCATTTCGCAATAAAACATGAAAAAACAATAGATCCTTTGCCCTGGGTAATGCTTCATAACATCAGGCAAATTTCTAAAAAATATTACCTTCCCAGCCATACCATCCGGTATGTTGGAATAAATTCGTTCTTTGAATGACTCCGGTGAATAGAATCGGGCGAAAGGTACTTTTTTGCCATCACTTCTCCAAACCCTTTTTGCACCTCTGTCTATGACGATGTTTTTTTGGTCGCAATATGGGCTCGTTGAGACAATGTGTGTATCATTCATATAGAGAGGTAGTATCGAATAGCGCCCCTCTTTGCTTAAAATCCTGCCGGCCTCCCCTATGAATCGGATGTCAGCATCACCCATAAAACACTCAAAAGCGCACTGTGTCGATAGCGCTGTAGCAAATCCTTCAGGAAGATTGGTATTACCTGCATCGGCGCCGATATTGATACCGTGAATACCACCCGGATAGGACATATCCAACCTAAAGGACTTAATTTTCTTATCATTCAGAATGATCGCCCAGTTGCTCTTCGCGGATGCGACATCAATATATACGTCATTTGGGCCCAACTCCAAGTACCGAAAGGCCATGTAATGTTCAAGACACTTCTCAATTAAAAGATCCTCCTCTCGTTGATAGTATTTTTTGACATCGGAGAACTTATCCAACCATTTCTCGAAGTCTGCGATATCAATATCAACATCTTGAACAGGTACTCCCAGATCCAACAGCCGATCTTTCAATCGAAAATACAGATCCTTATTGCCGAAAGGATCCTGAAAAAAATGGTAGCAGGATGGCCTCTCCTCTTCTCGGATATTCTGTGAATCAACCACTTGCGCTATTATAGGAAGCATATCTTCAACTTCTGCCCTGACCAATTTCGCAATGTGTTTTTTAACCTTTTCTTTGCCCCGTGCAATCCACTTCATTGAAGAACTCCTTTGTATTTTTGCTTTCAGTTAGATATTCAGGCTAATGGGATTAAATATTCGTGAAGCGTCATAATATTCAAAATCGCAAAAACTTGAATATTTAGGATCAGCGATTAAAATTGCCTCATTATAATCAAACCTTGGAGTTCTTTAATTATACCAAATGGAAAGGCTCATGATGCTATTGCACTTTTGGCCAACGCTGAATTCCAATAGTCTCCTTGGAATCACTATATTTTCATGGCTTCAATAACCTCTCAGCACATCGATATACAGATAAATATTGTTTTGCGATATTTTCCCAAGAATATCCCTCGGCGGCCATCCGCGCATTCTCGCCAAGTTTCTCCTGAAGAACCCGATGGTCAAGAACGGCTGCGATGGCTTCGGCGATGGCTGCCGAGTCTCCCGGCGGAATCAGCAGCCCGGTTCGCTGGTGACGGACAAGCTCCCGGTTCCCGGAAATGTCCGTTGCCACAACGGCTTTTCCAGCACCCATGGCATCCAGCAACGCAAGGGAGAGGCCTTCGGCGCCCTCATCCAGGGAGGCTGAAACATAAACATCACTAGCGCGATAGAGCGCTGCCAGCAGGTCGTCCCTGCCGGCCGCATCATTTGAAGATTTGCGCCCGAAATTCTGAAACGGTATCGGCCCCGTCAGTATCACCTTGTCCTCCAACTTCAGCGCGCTGACGGCTTGTTTCAGCGGTTCCTGGTTTCTGCCCACAATGACCAGCCGGGCATCCGGATGGCTATTGAGAATGAAGGGCATGGCTTGAATCAGGATCTCCTGTCCCTTGATCGGCCGATAATTCCCCACGCTCAATATCATCCGAGGAGAATTCCGAAGGCCTATACGTTCCATCGGATTCAAGTTCATCCCGCATTGGAATCGCTCCAGATCGATTCCGTTGGGGATATCGATAATTTTGTCTTCGTCTCCACCCGCCTCCACGATGGACTTCCGGATGCTTTCGCTGATGGCGGTCAATATCTGTGCCTTATCCAATGCCGCTTTGACCTTGAAGGCTTTTTCAGGGTCCAGCAGCATACCGAAGTTGATTTCCGGGATCCTGCGAATATCCGTTCCATGGGGGGTGACCACCAGCGGGACCGGTTTCCCTTTCCCTATTTTCGAGACAGTATAGCCGCATGGATAGGTGTTGTGGGCATGAATAACATCCGCACCAAAAATAATGAGGTCCATACGCAACTGCCAGGATAAAACGACCTCATTCATGAACCCACGCAGCGTCGGCCATCGGTGGACCGGATACCCGAATTTAAGTCGACGATTTTTAAACCACCCTGACGGCCCCAAAACCCTGACTCGGTGACCCATCCGGTGAAATTCGCGCGCAAGATAATGCACAACGATTTCTTTTCCACCGACGGAAGGCAGAAAGCTATTGGTGTAAAGTACAATATTCATTGTACAACCTCCATGACGACCCGGTAAACCGCTTTCATCTGACTGGAGACTCTTTCCCAGGAGAACGCCATCGCACGCCTGCGGCTCGCCTCGCCAAAGGATTTTCTTTTGCCTGAATCGCACTTCAGGGCCTCAATCGCCTCAACAACAGCCCGAACATCTCCCTTGGGCCCCAGGAGTGCGCATTCCGGTTCCACATAGTCCCGGGTGGCTTGCATGTCGGTGGAGACAATGGGCAGGCCGCATGCCATGGCCTCGAGGATGCTGTTATTGGCGGTGCCGTCGATCAACGGCAGCACCAGGAGATCGGCCTGCTGATACAGTTGAAGCAGGCGCTCATCCGATATCCGAGTCATCAGGGTGACATTTTCGATTCCCTTGAAGAAGCCATGGAAGGCCTCCGGAATCACGCCGCAGAAAAGGACGGAGGGATCGCGGTCCGCAATCACCCTGGCGGCCTCCGAGAGCGTCTGAAAATCGCGCAGATGAGTTCCCACAAACAGGCATTGGAATGCACGATCCCTGCCTTCGGGTTCGAGGGTTCTGCCTTCGGGCCGAAAATAGTCGACATCGATCCCGTGAGGCACAAAGAAAACACGCTCCGGAAGAATCAGGCTATCAAATATTTCCCGCTGGGAATTGGATACGATGACAACGGCGTCAAGTTGCTTCAAAAACCTGTGGTTCGGGATAAGCTGTCGGAATTTCGAAGGCGGGGTGTGGTATGTGGCGATCACCGCGTTTCTTACGGCCGTACGCTTCATCTCCCCAAGGTACCGATAGGAGTTCTCACCATATATGAAATGAAAAATCTGGCCGGATTTTTTCAGCCATTTCCAGGCGGCTACAGCTTCATTGTATACCGCGCCCCGATGATACCACCTGACGCCTGATCGATGGGCCAGCCGGTTGAGGTTTTTGGCGAGAAGTCTCTGGAAGAGGGTCCACCGGACTGGTTCTGCGGACACCCGGCAGTCCAGATGATCTGCTAGGCGGTCATATCCCGATGGACCGGCATGATTGGTCATCCTCAGGGTGATCAGATTGAGATCGTACACAAATCCTCGAATTGGACCGGAAGGGATTCCGGCTTCAGAATACAGGTTTTCTTTCGGAGTAGAAGAGCGACCCCACCCAGCCGATGAGATTCCTTTTTCTCTTTCCAGGCCAATACCGGCAGGGGAAATATTTGCTGGCCTTGAAGATGCTCATGATTCTCACGATAGGATGCTCGACCCGCTCCGCGAAATGCAGCCCTACCTTGGAAAATTGCCGCATCCCTTTCTCATAGAGTTCCTCCCTGTCGCGTTCGGCGTATCGGTAGATGAGGTCGATCGCCTGTTTGAAGTCCTCGCACCATTTGATGGCTGCAGCGGCGTGTGTGCGCTGCTCGCCGTGCTCCCGAAAGCTGGCCTTTAGTTCCCGGATGTTTAGTATCGGCCATCGATGAGCGATTTCAATGATGGCGATACCGTCCTCAAACAGGTTGTTCCGAGATCGAAATCCGCCAGCTTCCCGTAGCGCCCTGGTATTAAACAGTGTACTGCAAAGATAAAACGGTGTCTTGCCGGTCAGCCACGCCTCGTAAAGATCCAACGCTTCGTTACTCTTGACTTTATTTGGCCGCTCAATGACAAGTCCACCGTCTCCATCAACGATCCGGGTTCCGGTTCGTATGAACCCAAAGCTATCCTGATGTCCGGCGCGTTCCATACAGGTACTGAGTAAGTCGCCGTCGATGAGGTCATCGTCATGCAGCAGAAGGAAATAGCCTCCCCCGGCCGCATGGAGAAGGGCGTTGTAATTTCCGTTCGAACCGATATTCACCTGCCGGCGGATGTATTTCAGCCGGGGGTCCTTATAGGATGTAACCACCTTCCCGGTATCATCGGTGGAGCAGTTGTCCGAGACGATGATTTCGAGGTTCGGGTAATCTTGCGCCAGCGCGCTTTCGAGGGTCAGCGGCAGGGTCCCGTGAGCCCGATTATAGGTCGGGATTCCAATGGTAATCAATGGCCAGTCAGATTTCATCCGTCCGTCCTGTCATTCCTGTCTTAAATTGTTCACATCGAAATTGATAAATTCAATCAGGCTCTGCCTCGCAATCCCCAGCGATAGCGCGGTCTTCATCTGTTCTTTGACCTCTTGCCTTGGATATAAGAGGATGCAGTTTTTCCAGCAAAATGGCCGCTGTCCAAACACGGCGCGCTTGCCGTGGATCAAGGCATCCCGTAAAAGAGTGAAACGGCCCTGCCTGTTGGTGAGCTGCGTAAACGCCACCTTGGAAATCCCCTGCCAGAAAACCCGCCGGATGATCCATTGCTGATCCATGCGCTCCTTGGGGACCCGGTGATGTACCACGATGTCGGGTGCATACAGGACAAACATGCCCGCCTGATGAAGGCGGTAAAACAGCTCCTTCTCCTCATTGGAAAGGAGGGATGTCTTGATGCGCCCCAGGCGGGTGGTGAACCCGCCGACACGAACGAACACCTCCCGCCTGAAGGCCATGTTGACCCCGAAAGGATGCTCTGGAAAGACCATTCGTTTTTCGGTTTCCCCGGACAGGGTCGATCCGTAGAACATCCCAAGCTCATCCGTCAGCCAGTCGGGTCTGGGCCCCTCGAACAAAGGGATGGAGTTGCCGCCGACGCCGTCGGTCTTGGGATGGCGTTGAAAAACCGACACCAGGGCCTGAAGCCAGTCTTCGCGAAAATAGATGTCGTCATCCACGAAGGCGATGATCCGGCCACGGGCCGCCTTGATCCCCTTGTTCCGCGCGAAGGAGAGGCCCGGGTTGGGTTCGAAAACATAGTTTAGATCGCCGCCGTGGGACTTCTCAAACGTCTCAACCACCTTCCGGGTTCCGTCCGTCGAGTTGTTGTCAACCACCACCAGCTCAACGCGACATTCGCCCTTTTCAACACTTCCCCAACTCCGAAGGGTTTCTTCCAACATGTCGGCGCGGTTGTAGGTGCACACCACAACGCTAATTTCCACGCCGTCTCGATTCTCATGTACTTTTTCCACGGGGTCTGAACGGCTCCTATCGTTCCTTGACAATGCGCGCCGGGTTTCCCGCGGCGATGGTGTCGGGAGGCACATCCCGGGTGACAACGGATCCTGCGCCCACGGCCGCGCCGGCACCGATGGTGACCCCGCTGGTGACGATGACGCCGACGCCCAGCCACGCCCCGTCGCCGATGATGATGGGTCCCCGGCTTTCCACCGGCTGTTCGATGATGGGGATGTCCGGCTTCAACCCGTGATTGTAGGAGTAGAGGGCGCAAAACGGGGCGAGCATCACGTTTTTGCCGATATGAATGGAATCATGATAGGCGTTGATCTGACAGCGGGGGTGGATGCTCGCCTTTTCATCGATGAAAAGGTCCCCCCCCATCCCCGATTCCAGAAAGACCTGCCGGAAGATGATCACGCCGTCGGCCAGGGTCATGCGCCCTGTTCCGTCCCGCTTGAAAAGGATGCTCCCGTCGTCGATGAAAACGCGGCTTCCCAGGGAAAGCTCATCATGATCGATGATCACCGATGGGGCCACATATCCCGTCGGCGCCAGGTGGGCCAGGGCAACCCTCGATTTATGGGGTGCGACGAAAAGGGCGGCCATTCTCATGGCAAAGCGCCCCGTGGGCGTCAAACCGCCCCTTTGGATCCAGAACCGCGTCCATTTGCGTACGAATCGATTGTCAGGTCTGTAAAAAGGCGTCATGTTTTCTGGATTCCCCGGGAGTGCCGATCGATACAGGCACCAAATAGTCGATGCCGGTGATCAGCCGCTGCAGCCGGTAATACCCGCAGGTCAATATGAACGCCCCGCAAAGGGCATAAGCTGCCGAGGCAACGGCCCCCTTTGGCGGAATTCCGCTGAACAGGAGTACGGCAAGAATCAGCAGGGGCAGCACCCCTCCCGCACCCGCGTCCGCGATCCTCACCCGATGTGACCGAATCGGCGGAACCGCCGCAGGCGTTTCGATATGGGTTCGGACATACAGGCCCTTCTGCCAAGTCACCAGCGCCAGAAAAATACAAACCCATCCGTATACCAGGACAGCCTCATCGACGGGGCAGACATCCGCAGCCGCCAGCAGCAGAGCCAGACCAAAGGCGTTCAGGAGCGACGCCGTGATGAACATCAGCGGAAGGATCGGGCGGCGCCAGGCCGGAACGGCGGACGAACGATACAAAATCATCGCCTGGCTGATGACAAACATCACCCCTGCGGTTGCCGTAAGCATGGGCAATACCGTATCCCCGCGCTTCCGTTCCATCAGGGAAAGCACGATGAAAAGGGTCGCAAAGACGACCTCGCGGGACATCCATGATCGTTTCACATTCAAAAAGAGATACAGCCCCCGGAATGGACGTCCAGCCTCCACAGCAACGGCCGCCAGCCCCAAAGCCGTCAGGGCCGCGGGGAGGAGATCCATGACATTGCCGCTCCCCGCCTTGGAGTCCGGACCGAACAAGACCAGCAGGATATAAAATCCAATGCCTGTTCCCCCTAAAAAAAAGTTGAGTACGGCCGGCCCGCGCCAGTGATTCTGTTTTTTTCCGGATATGATTTCGACCATAGCCCTGTTTCAATCGATGATATAGTACAGTGAGGGTTTTGTTCCCGAATCTTCCGAGAGCCTTATGGTCGGGTTGTTTTCGATCAATGCAGACACTTGGCTGTCCGGATCGTCTATATCCCCGAAATGGAGTGCCCCCGTACCGCACGTCACAACGCACAAGGGGGTCGCATCGGGGTCCGCACCCGGCTTCAAGCCCTTTTCTTTCCCTTTTTCGATCCTCGGCATGCAGAAATGACACTTTGTGCAGGTCTTTTTCCGGGGGTCATGCCGGGAGGTTCCGGTCTCGAAATCATACTGAGGCGTATCCAGCACCCTCGCATCATAGGGGCAGGCCAGGATGCAGGCGCCGCACCCGACGCACTTGTCCGGATCAACGGCCACGATGCCGTCCTCGCGCCGGTGGGTCGCCGTCGTCGGACATACATTCAGGCACGGAGGGTTTTCACAGTGCATGCAGGCTCGGGTCAGGAAATGCCGACGCCGATCCGGAAGCTCCGGATCACCCATCTCCTTTATTTTGCGCCAGGCCCCGTCGGCGATGTCATTGGCCTGGCTGCAGGCGAGGATGCAGCTTTTGCACCCGATACAGTGCCGGATATCGATGACCATGACCCAATGTGTCATTTTGCATTACTTTCCATCTTCCGCATCACGCCTGTCATCCGTTTCCCCTGGCTGTAATCTCCTTGACATGGTCGGCAAGACGCATGACGATTGCGACAGTGGTAAGCACCGGATTAGCGTATCCGCTGGTGGGAAAAACCGAGGCTCCCGCGACAAAGAGGTTCCCGACGCCATGAACCCTGCAATGTTCGTCCACCACGCCGTGTTTTGGGTTGCTGTTCATCCGCGTCGTCCCCATGTGGTGCCAGCCGCCATGGACGTTGCGTGGAATTTGATCCGCCCGGGTGTGGATGATCAGATGCCCTAATCCGGCCTTTCGAAGCTCTTCGTCAAGGATTTCCTGGGCCCGCGTGAAGGTATGTGTGTCGAGGGACGTGAGACGCCAGTCCAGGCTTACCCTTCGCTGTCCGATGGCGTCCCGCTCTTCTCCAAGCACCACTCGGCTGTCGGGGTTGGGAGCCTGTTCGACCATGGGGTTGAGCCAGCAGACCGCAACATGCTTGTTGCGTTCAAAATCGCGTTTGAATGTTCGTTTGAATTTTCGATAGGTCGCCCGCGCGATGCTCTTCCCGTCAACCATCATGTTTTTGAGATGGGAGAGGAGGTTCACCGGCATTCTTCCGCCCAGCATGTTTTTCTTAAGTTCCCGATAAGCGATGACGCCGGGGGTGTCGTGGCACAAATAATGGTTCTGGCTCAGACGGAAATCCGGATGAATGGACGTCACCCAGTTCAACAATTTCTCTTCCCGGAGGGTGGCCTCACCGATGGCAATCTTGCCCATGACATTCGTGCCGTTTTTTCGATGGACTTCATAGAGCCGCATGGCGTTTGAGACCGACACACCTGCCGGAACAAAATTGCCCGTCCACAAGTGGGGGTGCTCCATGAAAAAACGCCCCACGAGGTCGTTATTGTTTCCGATGCCTGGCTTCCATACCTTGTCAGAAAGCAACAGAAGCCGGGGGATTTCGATTGCGCCCATGGCCAAAATATAGAGCCTGGCCTCGACCCTGAAATGGTTTCCGTTCAGGCATGCTATGCGAAAACCCGTCACCGCATTGCCCGACTCGGTGGTTTCGATCTCGGCTACATTTCCGTGCAGCAGGGTTTTGACGCTCTCTGCGCGATCGATTTCATCCCGAAAGTCCTTGAAAAAGATATCCCTCCGGGCAAACTGGAACATCGTGGTCTTGACACGATCGCCCACAAACGGGAAGGCCGGCCGGGAATCCGGATCGACCCAGTCCGCGGATTCGTAGGTGTAAGGGCCGATCTTGAGAAACCGGTGGGCTCTTTCGTAGTAGGGATCAAGGTGCGCCTTGTCGAATGGCCACCCGCTGTGGGGCACCCATTCCCGCTTTTCAAAATCGATGGGATCCAGGGCACGAAGGCGGACCCCCATCTCCTGGCCCGGAAGTTTGACGCCCCAGTAGTGCGCAGTGCCTGCGAAAAACCTGCCTCTGGCCGTGTCCAGAGGGTAATACGGAAGCCCGATGTTCTCCCCGTAATACAGTGCCTGAGTAGCTTTGTCCGGCTTAAATCCCCCGCTCTCGACGATGCACGTATCAAAGCCGGAAGCCATGAATTCCCGCGCCAAGGTGATGCCGGCAACCCCGGCACCGGCGATGCACACGTCTGTGCGGAAGATCCCGTCCTTATCGATAGTGCGGGCGTCTATGAACATTTCTGATGATCGGTGAAGCCGTCTGTCGTCATGATCGTCATATAAACCTTCGCGTAGATGCTTTGCAACCCTCAGCCGCCAGCTCGCGATGGGTTCCGCTTCGCTCCACCCATCCTACCTGCTCGCCCCTTGGGCCTTAGCCCTTGCCCCTATCACGCCGGTTTATCCCAATTAAATTCCATTCCGAGATATGCATACAGCGCTTCATTGTGAGGGGCGTAATAATCGACAAGTTTCCTGCGCAATTCCGAGGGGATCTGTTCCTGATAGCCGCCGGGGTTGTGCGTCTTGAATTCCGCGATCCTGTGGCGCGCGAGGCCCACAAAATCGCAGACCCGGTCATACATCGTCTGGGGATCGGAAAAAAGAGCATCGCTGTCCAGTATTAAGAATTGTTCCTTCGGAAAGTAGACTCGGCAGGCCTTGAGCTGCTCCACATAGACCCCCCGACCAAGATAGGCGTGATGGCCGTGATGGACGCTGAAATAGCGCTCATCCTCGACCATTTTTTCGAGTTCGCCCTTCAGACGCTCGGGCTCGGTTTCAAGGGCCTCTTCGAAGGTCAGGGATTCACGCCCATGCCGGATCTCATTATGATAATGCGAATAGGCGCGGTCCACGGGATTCCTCAGAAGGACGATCAGTTTCACCTCCGGAATAAGTGCCGATATCCGTCGGCAGGCGTGGGGGTGGTACATATAATAAGGGCTGGCTTCGCCGGTGACGATACTTCTGCCCTGGAGCCGGCATTTCAACTTTCGGATCTTCGTGGGGAACTGTCGCCGATACCAATCGAGACCTTTGTCATATTTGAAATCAAAATAGTGGATCTCTTTCGTTTTCGGGGCAATAAAATCCGGATGTTTCTCAAGATACCGAAACAGTGACGTGGTGCCGCATTTCATCGCCCCGATAATGATAAAAGCCGGAAGCATTTGAAGCCTCGCGGCGATGGAATGGGACATGACATATTTCTTTAAATTCTTTGTCAACACCACAATCTATCCTAATAATCCGTCGGAATGGCTCGATGGAAATGGGGACCGGCCGCGTAGGCCTCGCTGAAATTTTCAGGCTTCAGCGAGGTCTGAAATTCCAATCCGTCTCCGGTACAGAGAAACTCAGGGCCTGACTTCCTCAGAAATCTTCCATCGGTTCTGCTCCATCTTGACGACATAGCGCAATTTTTCAGGAATGGTTTCATTTTGACGGAGGATCTCCACATCGACGGTTTTGGTGCCCTCATTGACGGCGACGATGTCGGTCACCCGTATGGTTGCATTGGCATGAATTTTTCTGAGAAAATTGCCATAAGCAGGATTATTCCTGAGTTGTTTCCCCCTCTCGCTCAGCATCGGATCGGTCAAGAAGGCGGCTGCGCTGTTGCCGTGGCCATTGGAGACATTAAAAAAGAACTGCTGCACCAACCTCTCGATCTCGGCGTCATTCGCCCTCGAAACCGGCGGCAGGAAAAGCATGGCAATTGCCAAAAGGCATATTGAAATCATTATTTTTTTCATTTTTTATCCATCCTTTGCCTGATTATGGGCGTTCGAGAATACCGGTTCCAACAATGGCGTCATGCCATATGGCCGCCATCTCCCGGTAGCCGCTGCCGTTGGGATGAATTTCATCAAAATACAGACCCGGATTCTGTTTGAAAAAGGTGTAAAAGTCGGGAGATGGGTCGGGAAGCCCTCTCTCCGCCGTCAATTCGTCGATGCACGCGTTGTATTCCTGAATCAATTGATCCCGAGCTATGGAGACGTCCTTGACGAACGGCACCTTGGCAAGGAACGGGGTATGGCCCCCAGCCTGAATCGAATCCACGATTCTGGACATGTAATGTTTATAGGTATCGATGCATTCGATATTCCCCGAGGCAAAATCGGTTGCAGTGCACCCCACCCCGCTCATGAGGGGCAACGTCCCAGCGGAATCGTTGGTGCCGAACAGTACCAGCCAAAGTTGTGCTTTTGAATGAACGTCGATCGTTGATCCGATTCTTGACAATCCTTGTACCGAGGTCGTTCCACCAAGGCCCTCGTTATAGACCGTGACCGGCACACCGAATGTTCCCGATAGCTGGTTGTTGAGCATCGGGGAAAGACCCCGATTCAGGTTTCTACCGTCCGATGAATTGTTATCAGCGGTGTTATCGTCCCCAACACCATTGGAGATGCTGTCTCCGAACAGAGCGATATACTTGCCGCCGAATCCGATCTTTCCATTTGCGTCTCCGTCCAGGCCTGCGGAATCGGAAATCGCCTGGCCGGTTCCGTCCACGATCATCGCTGAAAGCGAGTGGTCGCCGGAGAGGACTCCGCCAAAAGCGCAGCCAGCCGTATCATAAGGTGGAGAATAATCCAGGCAGTCTTCCATGCTTGTCATGCCGGCATCCTTGATGAATTTGACGCCGTACCCGGAAAGCAGGTTCATCACCGTCGCGGCACCGTCCATTTCATAAGGCCCGGCGGTGTCATCCGTCGAAGCGATGGTGAAGGCTCCGGGCTGGGATATCGCCAGTCGCGGGGAAGAAGCGGGCAATGAGACCTCGATATCGTCGAAGGCCGTGGGGCCCTGGGTGAACAGGGCAATGCTTCCCGCCGCATGATCGGTATCCCTTGCGCTGAACAGGATTTCACCGTTCTCGTAGACGATCATCTCGGGTCCGTCGATCACCACGGTTACGGTCATCTCCTGCCCTATGCTGAACCCGCGGCCGTCAAAGGCCAGGGTCGTGAACACACCGTTGGTTTTCTTCTCGAGCCGCCGGATCCCCTGCATCCGGCTGATCAGGTACCGGTAATAGTTGTTTCCGTTCTGATACCGAAACAGGATCCCCATGGAATCCCTCGGTCCAAAGGCGCTGGCCAGGGAGGTCATTTTCAGCCGAACACTATAGTCATCAAATCCAAATCCTTGACTGTAATACGCATAACTGCCGAGATGATAGTTCTTTTCCCATTCGTCAACCCTTGCCGAAAGCTGGCTGTACCTCCCGTTGACGATTCGCCAATCCGACGGTCTGGCGATCGATTCATCCACTACGCTCCATCGTGACAGATCCGGGCTGGAGAAATTCTCGAACAGCAGGAGGGTTGAGGAGTCGCTATGAGAGATTACGATATCGTCAAAATAGGCCTGGGTCACCTCGAGCGCACCGGTCTTTTTGTTGTTCCACGCTCCAACAGTGAGCGTATGCAGGCCCTGGCCCAAGGTCAACTGGAGGGTCGCGGTGCGCCACCCGCTGTCCTGAATCGGCGTGTCCACGTCTGTTCCCCGCAGTTCGTAGATGAAATCGCCACCCCCCGCGCCGATGAGGGCGCCGTCCACCGAAGCCAAAACCTGGCTGTATTCATCGGCTTCGTATTCCCCGGCGATGGTGAGGCGGTACCTCAAGCTGATGTTCACCGGCCCTCCGGCCAATACCTCAAAGGAAATCGACCATCCCCCGGACATGCCGTTGGTTACCGAAACGCCATCAATGTCACCCAAGGTGACCCTCAACCCGCCGCCGGTATACCCACCAGTGCCGACATAACTTCCCGAGGCGTAGGCAGGACGGCTGGTCCCCCGGAACAGGTCATCGTTATAGACGAAGCCCTCGCTGTTGGCATTGAATCCGAACTCCTCCCGAATGCCTCCGCAGAAGGCATCACAGGAATCATCCAGACAGTCAATCAATCCATCGCAGTCATTGTCGATATTGTCGTCGCAGGTCTCTACAGCCCCGGGGTTCACCGACGCGTTTGCATCGTTGCAGTCGCCTTGGCCCACTGTGTAGCCGTCGCCGTCCGCATCCGGGGATGAGGATGACTGGGAAATGACGATATCATCAAAATAGGCATTCGTCACCTCGAGGGCGCCCGTCTTCTTGTTGTTCCAGGCCCCCACCGCCAGGGTATGGGTTCCCTCGGACAGCGTCACCTGAAGCGTCGCGATCCGCCACCCGCTGTCCTGAACCGGGCCGTTGACATCCGTCTCCCGCAACTCGATCAGGTAATCGTTTCCTCCCGTTCCGATCAAGGTGCCGTCCACCGACGCCAGCGCCTGGCTGTATTCGTCGGACTCGTATTCCCCCGCGATGATCAGGCGGTATCTGAGGCTGATGCTGACCGGACCCGCCGCATTCACCGTGAAGGAGGTCGACCAGCCGCCGGACATGCCGTCTGAAATACTGGTGAAGTCAAGGCCGCCCACCGTTACCCGCAGTCCGCCGCCGGTATAACCGCCCGCTCCGTCATAGGTTCCGGAGGCGTAATCCGGACGCCGGGTACCCCGGAAGAGATCATCCCGATAGGAAAACCCCTGGCTGCTCGCATCAAAATTGAACACCTGGCTGTCTCCTCCGCACGGGAGATCCGCGCCGCTGCAGTCCTGGTCGATCCCGTCACCGCAGATCTCGGTAGCACCCGGGTTTATCGATGCGTTCGCGTCGTTGCAGTCCCCCTCCGCCACCGTATAGCCGTCGCCATCCGCATCCGGGGACGACGTCGACTGGGAGATGACAATATCGTCAAAATAGACATGGGTCACCTCGAGGGCGCCCGTCTTCTTGTTGTTCCAGGCCCCCACCGCCAGAGTATGGGTCCCCTTGGAAAGGGTCACAGTAATTGTCGCAGTGCGCCATCCGCTGTCCTGAGCCGGTCCGTCGATATCCGTCTCTCTCAACTCCAACAGGTAGTCTTTGCCGCCCGCACCAATCAGAGTCCCGTCGACCGAGGCCAGCACCTGACTGTATTCATCGGCCTCATATTCGCCCGCGATCGTCAGTCGATATCTCAAATCAATGGTGACCGGCCCTGCCTCGTTTACCGTGAAGGGGATCGACCACCCGCCCGACATGCCGGTCGTCAGCCAGGTATTATCAACGTTTCCCACCGTCACCTGCAGCCCGCCGCCTGCGTATCCGACAGTGCCTGCATAGATCCCCGAAGCATAGGCCGGGCGACTGGTACCCCGGAACAGATCGTCCCGGTAGGAAAATCCCTCGCTACCCGCATCGAAACTAAACTCTTGGCTGGCGCCACCGCACAACAGGTCCGCGCCGCTGCAATCCTGATCGATGCTGTCTCCGCAGATCTCCACGGCTCCGGGATTGATCCCTGCATTCCCGTCGTTGCAGTCTCCCTGGGCAATGGTAAATCCATCGTTGTCGCCGTCAATGTTTTCGTTGACAATGAAGTTGGACGGAGCAGGCCGATTGATCACCGCCGCGTCGACCGGCGTCGACCGGTTCTGGGTCAGCCAGATCTGATCGATGCGGGAACCTTTATCCCGCCGCACCACCGCAAAGGTCTTTTTTCCGGGACTCGACACGTTAAAGCTGACCATGTACCCACGGACGCCCGCACCTCCACCGTCTGTATACCACCACCACTTGTTCTTCCAATGGGCATATACGTATGTTGCGGCTGGGTCGCCATAACTCACCTGAACGCCGTTCACGGAAGCAAAGAAGCCGTTTTGGGTGTGATCCTCAGCATAGCTTCTCAAATGAACGTAATAGGTCCCTGCCGTTTTGAAATCGATGTCGTATTCCGCCCGGATGGTTTTGCCGGAAAAAGTCAAGGTACCGGGATCATCCTTGGCCGACTCAATGTAGCCGGAACCAATAAACCCTGTTTTCTGGGTGTTGACAAACCAGGTTCCCCCCACCGACCCGCCGAGGCGGGTATATTGCTCGGCGTCGATAACGACTTCACCGCCGATGGTTTGGAAGGTTGCGGCCTCCGCAACATCCAGCGCCCATGCAACCAGCATTAGCAGCCCCGCCAGGAATATGGCTATGCCCCGACCCCATAGGTATCCTGCAGTTGATGATAATTTCGGCACGTTTCGCACCTCCGCTGACGTATGGTCCTACTGGTGAAACCAGAGAGGACCGTCGCCATAAAAAATTGATGTCACGCCATATCTTTCGTGTCGCATTTGCCTCATGAATCAGATCTCATGTACTCGGTTCGCCATTCCAGCTTTGGCCGCATGACCCCATGAAGTTTCCCGACATAATCCCCTCGGGCGGTAGTGCCGTCCTGTTTGTCGATAACGGTGAAGGCGACGGCCGATGGGCAACTGAACAGAACGCTCAACGGCTTTAAGGTTACCAGAACAGCCTTGACGTTAAATGCCCCCTCGGCCATGATATTGGCAGGCACCTCCACGGAGCTGACATATCGTCCCGCGGGACGCTTTTTGCCGCGCCAGTCTGGATCAACATCCACAACGGAAAACGCCGCTATACCATTACTGTTGAAAACATGGAAATTGGGAAGAAGAATGAATCCGGATTCGAATACATCATATTCCATTTCAATCCTGTAAGGTTGGTTGATGTCGATGTATTCGGAAACCTTCGATTCCCCTGACACAATCCGGACGGCGCGAACCCTGGCGATGTCGTTTCCCGGCGCGCTTTCCGGGTCGGACCATTCCTTGGAGGCGCTCGTTCCCATCTCTGAATTCAGATAGGTGCTGATGACCTTCTCGGACGGGCCGTCATCGACGACCTTCCCGCGCCCCATAAGAATGGACCGGGAACACAGCCTGGCCACGGCCTGCATGTTATGGGAAACAAACAATACCGTCCTCCCGCTTTTGCCCACATCGTCCATTTTGTTGAGGCATTTTTTCTGAAAGTCGGCATCACCTACGGCAAGGACTTCGTCCACAATGAGAATCTCGGGCTCCAGATAGGCCGCCACGGAAAAGGCCAGCCGGACCTTCATGCCGGAAGAATAGCGCTTCACCGGGGTGTCGATAAACTTGCTGACGCCTGAAAAGTCAACGATATCATCAAATTTTTGGTCGATTTCGTTTTTCCTCATCCCGAGGATCGTGCCGTTCAGGTAGATATTCTCCCGACCGGTCAGCTCCGGATGGAAACCGGTCCCGACCTCCAACAGGCTCGAAACCCTGCCTATGATCTCGGCCCTTCCGGAGGTGGGTTTCGTGATTTTGCATAAAATTTTCAACAGGGTGGATTTCCCAGCGCCATTGGTCCCGATGATTCCGACCACCTCGCCCTGCTTGATCTCAAACGACACTTTTCTGAGGGCCCACAACACATCACCCCCGTTGTCACTGCCTTCTGCATCGAGGTCGACATCCTTGAATCGGTAGAGCGAGCGGTGTTTCTTGAAATTCGAAATCGGACTCCGGATGAAATTAAGGGATGCTTTTACAAAATTATCGCTGATCTCCTCTTTTAATCCGATTCTGTAAATCTTGCTGATGTCATTGACCGAGATAGCAGCTTCTTGATTTTCCATTCGTTTACCAATTCTTGTCATACGGGTATCAGATCACGTCAACAAAAATGCTCTCCATCCGGTTAAAGTACATGAACCCCCCGATAAATAACACCAATGCCGCCGCCGCACCGGGGAGAATGTAATTCCATGAAAACGGCAGGCCGAGAAGGCAGCTTCGAAAGCCTTCGATGACACACACAATCGGATTGAGACTATAAAAAATGCGGTACTTTTCCGGTATGGAGGACGCCGAGTAGACAATCGGCGCCGAGTACATCATCATCCGGATGGCAAAGGGCATGGCGTGCTTCACATCCCGAAACCGGATGGCCATGGCCGACAACCAGAACCCCACCCCCGAGGCGACCAGGATCATCACCAAAACAAACACAGGAAGGAGGAGAAGGTTCCATGTGGGCCAAACCCGGTAGTAGATCATGATGGCAACGACAATGATCATCGATATGCCAAAATCGAGCAGCTTGGCCAGGACCGGCGTCAGTGGATAGATCAATCTTGGAAAATAGATCTTGCCAAGCATGTTCTGCCCCAGGATAAGGCTTTCGCTGGATTTGGTCATGGCCTGGGACATGTAATTCCAGGGAATGATGGCAACGCTGGAGAAGAGCACATAGGGAATCCCCTCCGTACCGATCCTGGCGACTCTTCCGAATATAATGGTGAATATCAGTATCTCAAGGAGCGGCTGAATGATCGCCCAGGAAAAGCCAAGTATGGTTTGGGCATACAGCACCTTGATATCGCGCCACACCAGAAAGAAAAAAAGATCTTTGTATTGCCTCAACTCCGCCAGGTCCAGGGACCACCAACTGGAATCGGCCTGAATGACCGAAATGTGATCCCGGTTGGCTTTTGAATTTTCAGTATTGTTTTCAGGATTTTTCAAGTAGATAACCTGTTTCCAAATTTTGTTCAGGATGCGTTTTGCCGGCAGAGGCCATTCGGGGCCCCGTCTTCAGGGATTATTGTGGGTCCAATCCCTGAACTCCCGCCTTGACCGCCGCGATCAAATCCTCCGGCGTTCCAATGTCCACATATTGACCATTGTCAAAAATAACGGTCTCGACGACAAATCCTTCGCCCATGTATGCCCGGATGACCGCCCCGATGTGCAGTTCCTTGTTTTCGCTCCGATCGGGGGCGGACGCCTCGGAAAGGTATGCATGCATGAACCGCGTAAACACGCCGGTCCACACCGCGATGATCCATGCGTGCTCCAGTGTGGTGGCAGGGGGCTTGATCAGGATTTCCCGGACCCGCCCTGCGGAATCGATCTCCACCATGTCCATCTTATGGCTGCGCTGGGCCCGATACAGTCCCAGCACAACACCCGCACCCGACGCCTGCTGACGGTCCAGAAGCCGGACGAAGGCATCATTGGGTGTAAAAACGATATCGGGAAAGCCGAACAGGACGACATGGTTTTGGACGAATGGAAAGGCACAATCGACGGTGAACGCAACCCCCGGGGTGGGATCCGTTACCAGATAGGCGAGGTTCAGCCCGTAAAGCGCGCCGTTGCCCAGGTAAGCGGGAATGTCCCATTTCCCGGATCGTAAAACCATATACACCCGCTCGGCATGGGCGATTGCCATACTTTCCAGAAGCGCATGGCAGGCGGCTTTGGGTTTGATCCCCTGCCCCGGTTCGCATCGGAATCCCATCGGATAGATTTCTTTGCTGCAGGGCAAGGGGCTGATTCGTGAAGCCGCACCGGCCGCGGGGATCAGACCGATTCGCGCCATCTACCACCTATCCATGTCAGGTGATCTTTTCATGGCCTGTTTTCCAGGATCGGTTTGAAAAACAGACCATCCTGCTCCCGCCGCAACTGGTCGCAAAGCCGGCCGGCCGGGAATTCCACATCATCACAGGTAAGAACCTGGTCCCTTGAGAGATCGCGTTTGACGGTGCAGCCCTCGGCCAACCCGATGGGCAGGAGGTTTTCGCGGATGACCGTATCGCTGTTCTCGCAGAGCCCGTAAGTCATGTAATGCCCCAGTCCGTCCAGCGTCTGTCCCTTCTTGAGATCGATCTTGGCCGCGGCGACGACATCGACACAGGGCCTGCCCATGGGACTGATGGCCGCATCGTGAAAAATCGCCGCCCTGGCGACTGTCAAGGGTACCTCGAAATGGCAGAGATGATAGGGGGTATAGAAGCAATACAGCGGACCTTCCCCGAGCTTGTAAAGATTCAGGTAGTGCTGCTGGACCGGATTGTCGTGTGTGCCCAGTACAAAAATACCGGGGCCGGGCTCGGCCCCCACCACGTAATCGACAATCCCCGGGCCGTGGAGGACCTCTTCAACGGGATAGGCATCGACGGCCTGCCGGATATGGGTTCCCGCCGCCACCGTCGGCCCGAACATGCCCCGCTTTGCCACCCGCATGCCGGTCGCGTTGGCGATAATGGCCTGCTCAAAGGAGACTTTCGTACCATCGGCAAAGGATGTCACCATATGGGGCTTCTGCCCCCATTTTTTGGCAAACCCCTCCTGCGTCGTCGGGTTCCGATAAGGATCATGAAGCCCTTTGATATTGCCGCACAAAACAGGTTTGACCCCGATGGATTTGACAAATCGGTAAAGATTCATGGTGACCCCGGGCTGATCACCGTCGGCATTGGTCACCACAACGCCCGCCCGGTCGGCATGCACCTTCAGCACAGGGCCGATCGTGCCGTCCAATTCCGCGTTCATCAAGACCACGTGCTTCCCGTTCTGAATGGCGGTCATGGCCACATGGGCCCCGAATTCCACAGCCCCGGTCACCTCGATGACGACGTCGATATTGCCGGCCCGGCACAGCATCAGCGCATCTTCCGTAACCCCGTGCCCACCCTTTGAAATGATGGATTCCAGGTCGCCCTGCGTCTCCGCGACCGCGGGAGTCTCGACACTTGCACCCTGAAACGCCTTGATGGCGCCGTCCAGATGCCTGTTGGCGATGGCCACCAACTCCATCCCTTTCACATACCGCTGAATTTGAAGGGCGATTCCCCTCCCCATGAAGCCGGCGCCGATCATCCCCACCCGAACGGGACGATTTTCCGCCTGCCGCTTCTCCAATGCTTTGTCAACGATGATCATACGTAAGCGCTCCTGAAGGTTTAGTCGCCGTAGTCTTCCCAATGGGCATCTTTTGGGGATATCACCTCAACCACGGTCGGCCAATGGATCCCGAAAGCCGGATCGTTCCAGCGGATGCCCCGCTCAGATCCCGGTGAGTAGAACTGTGAGACCATGTAGGTGACCTCGGTATCCTCCTTCAGCGTCTGAAAGCCGTGTCCGAACGATTCGGGGACAAAGAGCATCTTGCGGTTTTTCGAAGTGAGTTCGATACCGAACCATTGCCGGTAGGTGGGAGACTCTTTCCGAAGATCAATGATCACGTCGTAGATCGCCCCGCAGGTGCATCTCACGAGTTTGGTCTCTTCATACGGGTGGATCTGATAATGCATGCCGCGGAGGGTTCCTTTCTTAGCGTTATAGGAGACATTGGCCTGCACGATCCGCGGCACGAGGCCATGCTCCTCAAACTCCTTTTGGCAATAGGAACGGGCGAAAAAGCCACGGTCATCCTCAATCTTTTTCAATTCAAGAACAAAGGCGCCCTTCAACGGGGTTTCCTGAAAGATCAAAACAGCCCTCCATTCGTGTTAACGGATCCGAAAAAGCAAGCATTTGTGCGAATCACTTTGCCCAATTGAGTTCAGGGGTCAACAGGTTCAGCTCCCGGAACCTGTTCAGCACCTTCAGGCGCATGAAATAGGAATTCCTGAAGTTGGGATCACTGAATCTCATCGCCTCCAGCCCCTCCTGGAGTTCACGGATGGTGGCGGTCAAATCATAGCGGGGCTGGTGATGGGGGGCAATCTGCTTGAAAAGTGAAAAATCCACCCGATAAGAACGCTTGTCCGGCTCCGCGTTCGTGTTGATGGAGACCTCCACGCCGGGGATGACCTCCGCCGCGGCCTCGGCCAGTTCCCGGACCTGATAGTTCCAGCGGTCGCTGCCGGTATTGACCGCGACAAACGCGCCCAGATCGGTCGGGCGGGAGAGCGCCCATTCAATCGCCAGCGCCATGTCCTTGACATTGATCAGCGGCCGCCAGGGGGTTCCGTCGCTCAGAATCGTGATCTTTTTTGAGGCGACCGCGCCTGCAACGAAGTCATTGAGCACCAAGTCGAGACGCAGCCGATCGCTCATGCCGCACGCCGTCGCAAACCTCAGGCATGTAACTTTCAAACCGTCTCCCGCGATCTCCTTAAGTTCTTTTTCCGTGTTGACCTTCGACCGGGCGTATGCGGTGAGCGGGTTCAACGGCGATGTCTCGGTTTTGGCGCTGTCGTCCGCCGACCCATACATGCTGCAGCTCGATGCAAAGATGAAGCTTTGGACGCCGGTTTCTTTGGCCAATCTCGCCAGACGGACGCTCGACCGGTAATTAACGTCGAGGGTCACGTCTTCGTAGGTCTTGCCCATGGGATCGTTGGAAATCGCCGCCAAATGAACCACGGCATCGATCTTGTTGTTGGTCAGGATATCGGCCGATATGGTGCGGATGTCCGCGAAATACTGCAGGTCAACCCGATGTTCCGGAAGACAGGCGGCATTGGTGAGGCAGTGGGCAAAATAGCCCATATCATAACCGACGATTGAAAGATCCGGCAACACCGAACGCAGATGCTGAACCAAGTATGACCCGACATACCCCATATTTCCCGTAATCAAGATGCGCATTGACTTCTTCTCCGATATTTTTTCCAGGTATGAATTATCTTAATATTCTTCAAAAAAACGACGCGATATCGTGCCGAAACCGATCAAACCGGCAGAATGCCGAATCCCTTCCAAGACATGGATCACCAGACCTTCCATGGCGCGTTTCCGCTCTTCCATAGCTCTTCAAGATAATTTTTATCCCGAAGCGTATCCATGGGATGCCAAAACCCGTTGTGGCGATAGGCCGCCATGTTGCCTTCATCCGTCAGGGTTTCCATGGGCTCACGCTCCCAGGTGGTTGCATCCCCGTCGATGTAGTTTATCACTTCCGGTTCTAAAACGAAAAAACCGCCGTTGATCCATGCGCCGTCCCCCTCCGGTTTTTCACGGAACGATTCGATCTTGTGGTGTCCATGGGAAAGCTTGAAGGCGCCAAACCGCCCCGGGGGCTGGACAGCCGTCAAGGTGCTCAACGCACCATGGCGTTTGTGAAATGCGATGAGTTCGCCGATATTGGCGTCGGTGAGACCGTCGCCATAGGTAAAACAGAAGGCTTCATTGCCGATATGATCTCGAACCCGCTTGAGACGCCCGCCCGTCATCGTGTTTTCGCCCGTATCCACCAGTGTAACCCTCCAGGGTTCGGCATCCGTTTTAAGGACCTGCATGCTGTTCCTGGCCAGGTCAAAGGCGACATCGGAGGAATGGAGAAAATAATTGGCAAAGTATTCCTTGATGTAAGACCCCTTGTACCCGAGGCAGATAACGAAATCATTCAATCCATAAGAGGAGTAGATCTTCATGATGTGCCAAAGTATGGGTTTCTCTCCGATCGTCACCATGGGCTTTGGTTTCACGACGGTTTCTTCCGACAGACGGGTACCGAATCCTCCAGCTAAGATGACTACTTTCATACACGTTCCTTATGACAGCCGCATTTAGAATAGACACATGCCGCTATGGCCTTTTTTGGCATGTACTGTCAAACCGCACCGTTTCCACGCAATACCACGGGAACTGTTTTGAGTAAAATCTTGAAATCGAGGGTCAAAGACCATTTTTCAATATATTCCAAATCAAATTCCAGCCATTTCGAAAACGGCAGATTGCTGCGCCCGCTGATTTGCCACAGGCATGTTATGCCCGGTTTTACGCTGAATCTTTTTCGCTGAATACCCCGGTCAAAAAGGTTCACATCCCGGACGGACATGGGCCGAGGCCCCACAAGACTCATGCTTCCTCCGAGGACGTTGAGCAGTTGGGGAATCTCATCCAGGCTGGTTCGACGGATAAATCTGCCGACACGGGTCACACGGGGATCGTTGGTCATTTTGAATATAGGTCCCTGGGCTTCATTCAGGTGCTCCAATTCCTTTAATTTTCCTTCGCTTCCCACATACATGGAGCGGAACTTGATCATTTTGAATTGCCGCTTCTTCAGGCCCACCCGATCTTGAAGAAAAAAAACCGGACCCGGCGAATCGAACTTTATTGCGAGGGCGACACACCCCATCAAAGGCAGGAGCACCGGCATGGAAAGCGTGACGGCAGCGACATCGATGAGCCTTTTCAGAAAAAGTTTACCTTCATCCAGCGCAACGGGCTCAAGGGTCAGCAGCGGAATGGCGTCCAATTGCATGAGGCTGACACGTGCAACCTCAAGATCGTAAAGATCCGCCATAATCCTCAGTTTGATCCCCTCTTCTTCACAGGCGTGGGCGATGGATTCGACATCGCCGATAAGCGTTCGGGGAATGGCCAGCAGTACTTCGTCAATGACGTATTGCTTCAAGATGCTGCTGATATCCTCCACCGTCCCCAGGACAGGCACCCCCAAAACCTCCGATCCAACGAGATCCAATTTGGGATCAATATATCCCACAATATCGACCCCCCATTCGACCTTCTCGCGCAATACGCGCGACAGGTGAATTGCACGGTTTCCGGTACCGATGATCAGCACCTTCAGAAAATATTCCCCCCTGTTCAAAGACCTCCGAAAATATGAAACGATGAAAACCCTGTCTAAAATAAGCATTGCGAGAATCAAACCCGTGAAGTTGATAATGACGACCCGGCTTACAAAGTTGAGCTTCAGGAAAAAAATAACACCCAGAATGGCTGTCATCGCGGCTGCAACACTTTTGGAAACCGCCCAGACATAGTCGACCATTCTCATCCGTCGGGGAGAGACGTATGCGTTAAAGTACGAAAGGTGAAAAAGTATCAGCGCAAATATCATTGGGAGGATGGATATGTGTTCATAGAAGTTTCCCCTGTCATAGCCTGAAAACCCGAACCTGAAACCATAAGATGCAAAGAAGGCAATAAGGATGGACGTGATGTCCAGCATCAACAGAGCGCGATCAAACTCCTTGGACCGATCCTCAAACATCTTGTCGCGTTCCTCCCCGGACTGGCTGTTTTGCCATACTTAACTATAGCTCCGCTTTGCCGATTGCACGGCCGGCTACATTGCAACTTATTGTTCTTATTCTAAAAATATTGTTTTTTAATCCAGTCGACATCCTTTTCCAGATGTCAAATCAGGATGACCCCGTCGCGCATGCAGGCATTAGCGTAAAATACGCCTCACCGGCCGCTGCGATCCTCCTCAGGATCGGCAGTTTTCCGGATGCATGTCGATAACCGGGAAGACTCGCCATCTGTATTGGCTTGTCGGCTCTTCTCGTTTTCAAACCGGCCTTCCAGATGGACCGTATGTGTATTTTTTATCGCATGGAGGCATATCATTCTTTTTACCGGTTACAACGCGTCGCAGAACCTTGTCATGCCCGATCCGTTCCACCAGTTCATCGCTGCTTTCCCGGGGCATCACCCCATAGTCGATCACAAACAGGACATCATCCGTCAACGCTGCCTGATCCGATTTTTCCGAAGGAAATGAAAACGGCGCAGGGAAAAAAATAGCAGTCCGCTCATCGAAACACTCAATCCATTCAGCCAGTAATGCTTTCGTTTCCGATAGACATGGAGAGGAGACCGAATTTTCCGGGTCGCGCCAGTCGGACAGGACACTTAATCCCTCCATGCCGGTTTTATGGATTTTACCGGATAAAGGGACGCCACTGGTGAAATAGTCACTGAGACCGGAGATCCTATCAATTTCGAACAACTCACCAAGAGCCGGGCTTTTCAAATCACAATCGACCAGCAAAAGTTCACCCGGAAGCGCGCTGGTGATCAGAATCGGCCGCCGCACCTTTCTGTCGGAGGAAAAAAACAAAAGAGTCTGCAAGAGTTTGAAGCATTCCGCTTCAACAGAATCTGAAGCCAATAAAAGCACCAACCGAGGCTTGACCCTCATTTTTTTTTGGGATAATGAGAGCCCTTTGCCATGGTCTTCCTGCAGGACACCAGTCGCGTCATTAAATTCTTTTTTGAGCTCTCGCTCTTTTGCGATAAGAATGGCGTTCTTCAGTTGATTTTCAACATCCCGAATTGTTTTTGATTTAACGATGGGTTGCGGAGGGCTTCCTGCGTTTCGCTTTCTCTTTTTTCGTTTATTGGGTTGGGCGGCCGATACGCCAGAAGGCCATCGATTGTCATTTTTTTCGGTGGGCTCGTTGTCGGGTACGTCAAGTCTGTTTGGCTGTTTTACCGGAAAGTCTGGATTGTCCTCGACCACCGCACAATGTTCGGGAGCACTGCAATCCGGGGCCACGGCACTTTCCCGACCCTCTGCTTCCCGGTTTCGAATGTTTTCTCTGAAACCCTCTTTCACCATTCGAATACCCTGCGGCGTCAGTTTCCACTTCATGAACAATCCCTTGAGAGTAAAAGGCATAATTTTTGACCGGAACCGAATCGTAATTGTTATGCAATTCTATTCAAAATTAATTTTATAACCTTTTTTCCGTGTCAGGTAAAGCGCTCTGGTCGCCTCCAGTAAATTTGACGGTTCCGCCAAAAAATCGACACCGGCGGTGCGCGTTACCCATCGTCACTGAAAAACGCACAAGCAAGACTCATTCCCCGGAATTCGCCGGCTTTGTTCTCGAAATGTCAGCAGAACCATCTGTCATGGGGGTTTATCAAAAATCCACGGTGAAGTTTTGTTGACGGAAAGAGATGTTGTTTTTCAGCCGTTACGCTGCCGTTTATGGCTTCGGCTCGGTGTTGTTTTTGAAGACTGCACCCTTTTTACGCCTCCCCATCAAATCATTTTTTCAATCTAAGTCTCACAATCGTAAACAGCCCGATAAGTCCAAAACCCAGGACGCTTATAGCACCGGGCTCCAAGACAGCCTTTCTGTCATCACCGTAAAAAACGGGATCCTTCTCATTCTTTCGGCCGCGCCCCTGTTCAAATGTCAATACCCAATCACCATCAATCGCTGAACCAGGGGCCATCTTTGAAACCATATCCACATGGGGGGAAAACAACGCGTATGCCTGTCCATCAATATCCTCGCCATCTCCAATGCCAACTGCCTCGAGGGTGGAACCATCATTTCCGTAGGCCGGCGACACGGAGCCAAGATTCGATTCATCGTGATACGCGGTTGTTGCGCTTACGTTCTGAAAACCTCTTCCACCTTTGGTTAATTCCGGGTTGTCTTCAATGGATTCTGATCCGGAGATCAATACGGATATAAAGACGAAGGAAAGCAAAGTTTTGCCTATTTTCCCAATCATATTTCCCCAGCAACACGAATGTTGTTTTGCTCTCTGCATGGATGGGCACCTGACCAACTCGTTCCTGTGGTGGATATTTTGCTCCCCTTCCGAGAACATCAAGCCAAAAGCACAGATCTTCAGAGGTATGAGGTCTTGCTGTCGAATCATCTTGCCCTTGAAGACTTCATGCTATGAGCCTCCTCCATCACGAGCATTCATCGACCTGGAAAAAAGTTTTTGAGACATATTGCTGGTCTCTTTCACACAGCAAAAAGGTTTTTTTAAAATATGCAGTAAAAATAATCATCATACGGAGATTTTTCAATGGATCACCCTTGCACTGAATCACGAGCCTGAACGCTTGACAAAGCAGAAGCAAAATAGGTGCCAAATAAACATCCACCCAGAACCCACAATTAAAGAATACGAGAACAAGAGGTTAGAAGAGAACTATCTTTATAGAAAGGTATTAATTCACAATTGATTATTCAAAAACTACATAATTTGTTATCGGAGGAAAAAAAATGTCATCCTTTCCCCGCTGGGGACGGCCTTTCGGCCAAGCATCAGGGTCAATACCCCAAGTTGCCACATCGTGTCAATAATGGAGCGGCCTTCATTCCGGAAGAGCATACGGCCTTGTTATCAAGTAAAGAGTCGTATCAGGAGGGGCTTTTTTCAGCCCCCCATGATACATTTCTGTTTTCAGCCGGACGATATTCCTGATGATCCGCCTGCGTTTATATCAGGTTCAATTCGCTCCGTTTTCAAAGCCAGCACCCGCGCTATAGATCGATGGAGGTCAACACGACCTCCATGGCACATACCTTGGCGCTATCCACCAATGCCTTAAAATCAATATTCAGAAAACCATCTCGAACGGAAATATTGTCCAGGATCTTCATGACAGCAATATATGTCCCTCCCTCGGACACGATATCAAAATCAGAAATCCCGGCCTGACCGTTTTCCACGGAGACATCAAAAATTCTTTTACCGCTCGACGCAAAATTCACTTCGGCAAAATGAAGCCTCAGCATGTAAATGCCCGGCTCGACCGGTATTCGGTAACCAAATTGATTCCCGTATCTCTCACTCCGATACAGCACATCCTGAGTAGTGCCTTGAATGGCCGGATCTTTTAAGGATGTATTCTGGCCGCCGCTGTAAAACCGGTCGGATACCCAGGTGATACCATTGACGGTCACCATGGGGCCACCGGTATTGATCCGATATTTCACTTCACCAGCCGGGGGGGCGTCCGTCACTTGAAAAGCATTTAATTCGATCATGATGTCATCAAAATAGGCCCGCGTTGTCTCCAGAGCGCCTGTTTTCTTATTGTTCCATACGCCCACCGCAAGGGTATGCAACCCCTTGGAAAGGGTCGGCCGAATCGTTGCCGTACGCCATCCGCTGTCCTGCAACGCCGTATCCGCATCGGTACCCCTCAGTTCCAGCAGATGGTCCCGCCCGTCCGTGCCGATGAGTTTCCCATCGATGGAAACCAGCACCTGGCCGTATTCGTCGGCTTCATATTCGCCCGCAATCGTCAGACGATATCTGAAACTGATGGCCACTGCGCCTCCTTCGAACATTTCGAAGGTTTTCGACCACCCGCCGGACATGCCATTGGTAACCCACTTGGCATCCATACCTCCGAGCGTCACCTTTAACCCCCCGCCGCTATAGCCCTCCGAACCGACATAATTGCCCGATGCGTATGCCGGGCGGCTGGTGCCCCGGAACATATCGTCCTTGTAAACAAAACCCTCGGCCTGCCTATCGAACCCAAACGCCTGAACAGCGCCCCCACCGCACATCGCATGGCAGTCGGTGTCCAGACAATCCGTCCATCCGTCCATGTCATTGTCAATATTGTCATCGCAGATCTCCGGTGCGCCGGGATACACGGTTGGGTTCGCATCATCGGTATCCCCCTCGTTTTCCGAAAAGCCGTCGCCGTCATTGTCCACGTCTTCATCGCAGAGCCCATCCCGGCCGTCGCAGTCCTGATCAATACTGTCTCCACAGATTTCGGCAGCGCCGGGGTATATCGACTTATTGGAATCATTGCAGTCTCCATCCTCAACGGAAAATTCGTCCGCGTCTGCATCCGGTGCGATGATCGTCTGGGAGATCACGATGTCATCAATATATGCCTGAGTTGTCTCCAGAGCGCCCGTTTTCTTGTTGTTCCAGACGCCGACAGCCAGGGTATGCACACCCTTGGACAGCGTCGGTCGAATCGTTGCCGTCCGCCAGCCGCTGTCCTGGAGCGGCGTGTCCACATCCGTGCCCCTCAACTCCAGCAGATAATCCCGCCCGTCCGTACCGATCAGCTTTCCGTCCACGGAAACCAGCATCTGGCTGAATTCGTCGGCCTCGTATTCGCCCGCGATCGTCAGTCGATACTTCAAGCTGATGGCTACAGCCCCTTCTTGCACCACATCAAAGGTCTTCTTCCATCCGCCGGACATGCCGTTGACAATCCACTTGGCGTCCACGCCGCCCAGCGTCACCTTCAAGCCGCCGCCGCCATACCCCCCGGAACCGGCATAGCTGCCAGAGGCGTATACCGGGCGGCTGGTGCCCCGGAACAGATCATCTGTATAAGCGAAAGCTTCGGCGTTCGTGTTGAAACTGAATGCCAACTGGACCCTATCGTCCGTATTGGATCCGCCGCTTGGAATAAATTTAGAAACCTCATTTGAAAAGCCGCTCTCCCCGCCGCGGGAATCATACGCGGTCGCAGCAAAATAATAGGTTTTATTTTCTTGGAGACCGGCCATGCTCCAGGTATTGCAATTTCCCGCGTCAATGCTCTCCGTGTATTGCTTGCTTGCCGTGCCGTAATGTATCTTATATCCTGCGGGGAGGGGGCTTGTGGGCGAATCCCATGCCAATTCCACCTGAGCGGAATGCACGGAGCTGCAAAAGACCAATAAAATCAGGAAGATGAATGAAAAAGTCTTTAGAAAAGTATCTTGGTGGTAAAATAGCGGTGTTAATTTAAAACAATTGCTTTTCATAGCAACATCTCCTCAATGTGCAGATGTCGCAAGGTCACTACGGAGATGAAGCAGGTGGGCATGCTTTCAAACCGGCAACCCTGCTACCTTGTCCCGGGCTTCCGGGGTTTAGGCCAGCGGCTTTGCGTCCCAACCTTTCGGATGGTTTGCCTTTTTCGAGTTTTTTTCTTTTTTATCTTGAAGTCCCGTTCACGGCATGGTCTTCAAGCATGTCAAGCAGGCTTATTTCATTTTTCGGCCTCCTTTTGTGTTGTGGGGTTTCACGAAATGCCGCAACATTCGCATGATGGTCGTTACGGCCCCGTTAACTGCGGACATCCATGTTGCCCGATAGGTACTACAACGTAACCATCCGATTCAATCAACTATTGGCTCCAATAACTGTGTATTTTTCCGCAGGTTTTCCGGACCGGAGGCACGGGAGGATCCCCGGCCCCCGGAATCGCACAAAACGCTTCACCCGTTTACAAGACCCTGATCGGATTTATTATTGTTTATTTGATACAGGTCATCTATGGACATCTGGATGGATTCGCTCACCTATACTGCCCGGCTGCTCCTGAAAATGGGATCCGTAATGTTCGTCTCCCTCTTCGGCGTCGAACTGCTGATGCAGCTTGGCCTCATGCGGCGGCTTGAACCCCTGGGGAAGCCGTTGGCGCGGTTGGCGCGCCTCCCCACCGAAAGCGCCGTCACCTTTCTGGCGAGCATCGGTTCGCTGGTGGCGGGAAACACCATGAGCGCCCAGTTCCATCAGGACGGAAGGATTTCCCGGCGGGAACTGGTGCTGAGCGCCGTCTTGAACACCGTGCCGCTCCATTTCAAGGAGGCGTTGACCTTTCATTTTCCGATCATTCTGCCCCTGCTGGGATTGAAACTGTGCCTCATTTACATCGCGGCCTTCTGGCTCGCGGGTTTCCTGAAACTGGCCTTTGTGATCACCTGGGGCCGCTGGTCCTCCGGCCCGGAGGCGTGTCTTTCAGGCGACAAAACATGGCCGGAATGCCCTCCCCATTCCCCGGACTGCATGAACCGGACCTTCAGGCAGCTCATAGGGGATGCTTTCCGGTCGAAGCAGAGGCTTTTCCTGCGGATGATGCTTCTCCTTGCCGTCGTCACCTTTCTCGTCCAGCTCATGGTCCAGTCCGGCATGATGGACCACGTCAACCGTATGGTGCGGCCCTTGACGGACATCCTCAACCTGCCACCCGCGGTGATCGGCCCGGTGAGCGCCTACATTCTGAGCCCGACCGTGGGCATCACCTACATGGCCAATCTCCTGAACGAAGGCCTGGTCTCCGATTTCCAGGCCATCGTCGCCCTCCTCGCCGGCGGCATTCTGATGGTGCCCGCCATCCGCCTCAGGGGAACCCTGCCGCGCTACACGGCGATCTTCGGCGTCAGGCACGGGCCGCTCATCTGCCTTTTGACCCTGGGGCTCTCGCTCCTGGCACGGGCGATCATTCTGATGCTCGTGCTGCTGTTTTACCCATAAGCTTTCAACGATAATGAAGGAATGGATTCCTATGAACCCAAGCAGCGCCATTCAGCGGGTCTCCGTCCATGGGGGCCACAGCGGGGAATTCTGCTGTCATGCCCGGGACACGCTGGAAGAGGTCGTTCTCGCCTACATAGACCATGGCTTTTCCTGGTTCGGCGTTACGGAGCACATGCCGCCGCCGGACAACCGCTTTCTCTATCCCGACGAGATCGAAGCCGGGCTTGACGCCGGCGCGCTTCGCGGGCGTTTTGCCCGTTACATGGACGCGGCCAGGGACCTGCAGCGGAAATATGCATCGTCCATCCGGATGCTCGTCGCCTTCGAAACCGAAACCTACTCGGGCTCCGTGCTCTTTGCCGAAGCGCTCCGCAATCAATTTCAGCCGGATTACATTGTGGGATCGGTTCACCACGTCAACGACATCCCCATCGACGCCACGGTGGAGCAGTACCTCGAAAGCGCCGAGGTTTCCGGGGGGATCGACGCGCTCTACCGCGACTACTTCGACCTTCAATACGAGATGCTTCAGGTCCTGAAACCCGAGGTGGTGGGCCATTTCGACCTCATCCGAATCTTCGATCCGGAATACCCGCGTCGGCTGGAACGACCTGAAATCCGGAAGCAGATCCACCGGAACCTGTCGTTGATCCAAAAATATGACCTGATCCTTGATTTCAACCTGCGGGCCCTTACCAAGGGAATGCCGGAGCCCTACGTCTCCCGACCCATCCTTGAGACGGCGAAAACCATGGGGATCCCGGCGGTCCCCGGCGATGATTCCCACGGGGTGGGAGACGTCGGCTTGAATCTGGACCGGGGGATGGCCATGCTCCGGGACGCGGGCTTCGACACGCAGTGGCGGGTGCCGGGAAGAAGGCTCACGGCTCAAGGCTGACGGAGGGGAGCTGGAAAGGAGAAAAAGGATGTTCTGGGTGATTGCATTTCTGCTGGTTGTCGTGGGATGGGATGCGGGTTGGGTTGCGGCTGGCGTCAAGCCCATGTTTCCCTGGCAGCTCCGAAAACATCTGGCCGAATCCAAGCTCGATCCGGTGCTGATCGATGTCCGAACGCCCGCGGAATACCGTCTCTTCCACATCGCGGGCGCACGGCTCAGGCCCGATCTTCTGCTGCGGCCCGGGGCGCTGGAATTGGAGGATCCCCTGCGACCGGTGGTCGTCATCTGCATGACCGGCCACCGGTCTCCGGTGGCTGCCCACCGCCTGGGAAAGCATGGCATCCGGAACGTGTACAACCTGACCTGGGGGATGCTGGGCTGGAAGCTTTTCGGCGGGAAAACCCTGACAGGCGACCCGCCGGCTGGCTAACCCCTGCGGCGGATCGCCTGAAACGGCTTGAATCCTATTTCCGGGTCGCCTCAGGGTAGACGAAACTGAAGGGAACCACCTCGCTGACGGTGTCGGCTGAAAACACCGCCGTACCGCCGTTGACATGGACGGGAAAGGCGAATTCCGGCGCGCCCGTCCACCATTTCTCCAACTGATCGAAGGCGGAGACGCCCTTCTCCTTGAGCTTGAATCCGCCGGTCACCATCAGGCTCAGGAGGGTCTGGCGCCCGTCGATGATGGAATGGACGCGAAGCTGATTGGTCTTCCCGGCCGGGATCCACTGGGTTTCGATGGCGCTTGGGACGTTGACGTCGAATTCGTCAAAGGCCACCGTAAAGCTCAGACTTTCCAGCAGAACCGAATAGGGGTTCGGGTTTTCCATATTGAAGATGAAGGCCATATCGAGAGGCGCCCCGTAGTCCCCGGCCGTGCCCTTGGTCGGTGGGACATCTTTTGCATAATACCACCACCCCCAGTAATGGGCAATCTCAACATGGTCCAGGGTGATCACCGGCGGCTTGAAGGTATTGGCGGAAGGCTCGGATTTCGTGGCCGTTCCGGCACAGCTGAAGAACAGCATGACAACGGCCAACACCATCATTCCCAACAATGTTTTTCTCGTGTCGATCATTTTCCCCTCTCCTTAGTTAATATGAAGCGGCGCAGGGCCTCCCGTCTCACGGGGCGCCGGCAAGGCCGGAGCACCGGTCCGGTCAGGCAAGCCAGCGTTTGCGACGCTTGTAATGTTTGACGTCCCGAAAGCTCTTGCGTCCGCCCACATCCGTCAGGCCCAGATAAAAATCCTTGATGTCGGGATTTTGCTGCAGCTTCTCCGATGTGTCGTCCATGACGATCCGGCCGTTTTCCATCACATAGGCGTACGGCGCGACACTCAGGGCAAGCTTGGCGTTCTGCTCGACCAGAAGGATGGAGATCCCCGCTTCGGCGTTGAGCTTGGTGATGATGTTGAAGATCTCGTGGATCAGAAGCGGGGCCAGCCCCATGGAGGGTTCGTCCAGAAGGATGAGTTTGGGATGGGTCATCATGGCCCGGCCGACAACGGTCATCTGCTGTTCGCCGCCGCTGATGAGGCCGGCGGTTTCATTGCGTTTTTCCCATAGCCTGGGAAAATAGTGATATACCATCTCCAGGCCGTCCTTGACGGCGCCCCTTGCTTTTCTGAGGTGGGCCCCGACCTTGAGGTTCTGCTCGACCGTGAGATGTTCGAAAACCCGGCGCCCCTCGATCACCTGGACGATGCCCTTTTTGGCGATCTTCTCGGCGCCGAGTTTGTCGATGCGCTCCCCCAGGAATTCGATGGACCCGTCGGTCACCGCTCCGTTTTCATGGTTCAGAAGCCCGGATACCGCCTTCAGGGTCGTGCTCTTCCCCGCGCCGTTGGCGCCCAGAAGGGCCACGATTCCCCCGCGGGGGACCTCGATGGACACCCCCTTGATGACCAGAATAACCTCGTGGTATTTGACCTCGATATTGTTGATTTTCAAAATGGGTTCCGCCTCGCTCAAGGCTCACCTTCCCTTCCGGATATCCCATGGAGACCCCGCGTTCAACCGCGGTCCGGGGCGCTTTTCAGGCCCGCCTTACCATCCGATCCATTCCTTTTCCCACTTCTCGGGCCAGCGCTGTTTCAGGTCGACCTGTTCGACGACCTGGAACTTCCCGCCGACGTATTCGTAAATGGACACCTTTCCGCCCGGCCGGTGGTCCGCTGCCGTGAAGGAGATCGGCGGGACGCCCAGCCCGATGTCGACATTTTCGAACGTCTCGAATCCCTTTTTCAAAATCCCCTCCCCGGTCAGGTCGCCGGCTTTGTCCGCCCGGCTCATGGCCTCCCGGAGGATCAGGACCGCCCCCCATCCCTGGACCGTCCGGATGAGCCGCTTCTCCGCGGGAACGCCGGGGTTGTACTTCTTGGCGTAGGCCATCACCTGGTCCATCAGCGGGACATCCTCTCCGAAAAAGGCGCAGAGGGCAGGGCCCATGGCCCCATCGGCCGCCTTCCCGGCCAGTTTCGGCAGGTTCTCGTCAAACCCCCAGGGGTTGATGATGTGGGCCGCGCCGAGCCCCAGGGAATAGGCATCCCTCAGGGTGGCCGCCACGGACATGGTGGTGTTGCCGTGCCAGATCAGGTCCGGGTTGAAATCCTTCATGCTCAGGATCTGGCTTTTCGTGTCGATGGCAAAGAGGGAGACGTCCTGATCCGGCCCAATGTCAAACCCGAGAATCTCGGCCTGATCCTTGACGGCCTTGATGGGCGCGCTGCAGTAGGGAGAGGCGAACATGTAGGAACACGCAAATCGGGGCTTCCGTTTGCCGTAGTCCGGATGCTGGGGCCACTTCTTGTTGAACCAGGCGGTGATGGCCGCCCGGGCGTTGCTCGAATAATCGGTTGCGAAAAAGAGATTGTAGGGCGTCTTGTTGGGATCCGTCAGGTGACCCGAGTAGGAGGCCGACACGTAGGGCATCTTGTCCTTGGTCACGGTCGGAGACAGGGCCTCGGTGTCGCCGGTGCCCCATCCCAGAACGGCCACGCAGCCGAGCCGGTTGAACAGCTTGTACTTGGTGAGGGCTTCGGGTACCCGATAGCCGTAATCAAACTGGTAGAGCTTGATGGGTTTGCCGTTGACCCCGCCGTTGTCGTTGACGTAGTGGATCGCCTCCGTGATGCCCATGGCATAGTCCTTGCCGACATCCGACGTCGCGCCGGTCATATCGTTGAGGGATCCGACCTTCACCTCCGCGGCGCCCGCGAAAGCTGCCGCGCCCACCGCCAATACGGCGGCCATCAGCCAAATCATGCTTTTCGAGCCAATCCGTCCGAATCTCATCTTTACCCCTTTCTTCTTCGCATCGTTAATCGTTGATGTGGTAGATTTCACAACCCATTTCCCCCCGCTCCGGGGTTTAATAGGAAAATGGCCACAGATTGAAATAGTTCTTGATCTGCCACCACCGATACGCCAGTCCGTTGGGTTCGAATATCAGGAAGGCGCAGATGGCCAGGCCGAACGCCGCTTCCTTGATGAAAAGGAAATCCATCAGCAGCTTTGGATAGAGATCCGCAAGGGGCATGACGCCCAGTTGGAGAAGCTCCATGACGATCACCATGAACAGGGACCCGAAGATGGTCCCGTGGATCGACCCGACCCCCCCGATGAGGATGACCCCCACCAGCCAGAGGGACCAGAACCAGGGGAAATGTTCGGGGCTCACGGCCGCCAGGTTGCTGATCCAGAAGGAACCGGCGATGCCGCCGATACACCCGGCCGTAAAAAAGGCCAGGAGCTTGTAGAGGGTCACATTGATGCCCATGACATCGGCAGAGATATCATTGTCCCGGATCGCGACCCAGGCCCGCCCGACCCGGGACCGGAGCAGGTTGACCACGCCGGTCACGCAGAGGATCACCAGGACCAGCATGAGGTAATAGACCTTCAGGTCGCTGTCGATGATCCAGGGCCCGATCTTCATGGTCCCCGGCGGCAGGGAGAAGGCCTGCCCGCGGCCGCCGATCTGGCTGATGTACTGGGTGATGATGAAATCGACGGTGATGAACTGGGCCGCCATGGAGGTGAGGATCAGGTAGAATCCCTTGACCCGGGCGGAAGGGATGCCGAACAGGACGCACCAGAGCCCGGCGGCGACGGCGGCGGCAAAAATACTGACGGGATAGGCCAGCCCCCAGTCCAACATGAAGGCCGGCCAGGGAAACTCCAGAATCAGCAGGGTGCTGGTGTAGGCGCCGACGGCCAGAAAGGCGGCGTGGCCCAGGGTCACCTGGCCGCAGAAGCCGATGAGGAGCTGCACCCCGAGGGCGCCCAGAAGAGTATACCCGATCTGGTTGAACACGCTGATCCAGTAGTTGTCCGCCGCCAGGGGCAGACCCACGAAAAGCGCCAGGAACAGGGCGATCATCTTGCCCCGGACAAACGGCGTCTGCCAGAGGGCGTGGTCTTGAGCGTAGTTCTGGTGATAGACTCCGCAGGGCAGGTACTGTGTTGACATGCCTCCTCCTTGCTAAGGATCCTAAACCCGTTCGATACGTTCCCAGCCCCACAGCCCGTAGGGTTTGAACAGCATGAACACCACCATGAAGATGAAGGGTGCGACCTCCTTCACGCCTCCTGGAAAATAAATGTCGAGATAGGCGCCTGCGAAATTCTGCAGCAGCCCGATGATGATGCCGCCGGCGATGGCCCCCGGTACCGAGTTGAGACCGCCCAGCACCACGGCCGGCAGCACCAGGAGGCCCAGGTAGCCTACGGAGATGTTGAGACCGTTGATGTTGCCCAACAGGGTCCCGCCCACGCCCGAGGCCATGAATGCGATGGCCCAGGAAGCCGCGTAGACGAAGCGGGCGCTGACGCCCAGGGAGAGGGCGGCCATCTCGTCGTCCGCCGTGGCCTGCATGGCAAGCCCCCAGCGGGTATATTTGAAAAATCCCACAAAGATGCAGAGGAGGATAATCGCGGCCAAAAAGCTCCACAGGTAGACCTGGCCGACGATCAGGGGACCGATCCGGATGGGCTCCAGGGAGAAGACCGGCGGGGTGAACACCCGGGTATCGGTTCCCCAGATGAACTCCACCGTGCCTTTGAAGAAAAAGCTGAGCCCCACCGTGACCATGATCACCGAGAGCACCGGCTCGCCGATGAGCCGGTCCAAAAAGATGCGCTCCGTCAGGACCCCCAGGATCAGGCCGATGACCATGGAAAAAAGGAGCGACAGCAGGAACGGCACGCCCGCCGAATAGAAGCTGAGGGAGACATAGGCGCCGATGAGGGTCATCTCGCCCATGGCCAGGTTCAGCACCCCCGAACATTTATAGATCAGGACCCACCCCAGCGATACGAGGGCATAGATGCCGCCCACCATGATCCCCGTCGTCAACGTCATGAAAAACAGTTCCATCGTTCCTCCTGCGGGAAGTGATCGCCGTCGGGGGGTGTCTTCCAGTTACGGCGGCCAGGTTCGGCCGGTCGGCTCACTCCCCCAGGCGACGGATGTGAAGATCGGTTTTGATGCGGGATTTCCGGCCGTCCTCATAATTGATCGTGGTATCAAAATGCACGATCTCCGTATCGGAATACAGGCCTTCCAGGATCTCGCCGTAGCGCTTCTCGACAAAGCCCCGTCGCAGCTTCCGGGTCCGGGTCAATTCGTCGTCATCCGGATCGAACTCTTTGAAGAGGTTGATGAATCTTCGTATTTTGGCCGGCTTGGGAAGATCCCTGTTGGCCTCGGCGATCTGCCGCTCCACCAGGTCGAGCACCTCCGGCTTCTGCGACAGCTCCTGGTAGCTGGTGTAGGACAGCTTTTTTTCGTCCGCCCACTTGCCGACCACGGCATAGTCGATGCAGATGACCGCCGCCACGTAATCCCGCCCGTGACCGATCACCCAGGAGTCCCTCACATAGGGGCTGAATTTCATTCGGGTCTCCAAGTATTGGGGCGAGAAGGGGCGTCCGTCCTTCAGGGTCATGACGTCCTTGGAGCGGTCGAAGACCACCAGCTGGCCGTCCTCGTCGATGAACCCCTTGTCGTCCGAATAGAGCCAGCCGTCCCTCAGGGCCTCTTCCGTGGCCCCGGGGTTCTTGTAGTAGCCCCGGAACACCGACGGGCTCCGGGAGATGATCTCCCCGTCCCCGGTGATCTTGATCTCCGTTCCGGGAATGGGATATCCAACGGTATCGAACTTGATGTCGCCGCTCCGGTGGACCACGGAGATGCCCGCCACCTCCGTCTGACCATAGATCTGCTTGAGGTTGACCCCCATGGCGTGGAAAAACCGGAAATGGTCGGGGCCCATGGCCGCCCCGCCCGTGTAGGCGTTTCGCACCCGGGAGAGCCCCAGGTGGTCTTTGAGCTTTTTCTGGAGGGTGATGTACGCAAGGCCGTTCAAAAGCTTCCAGTACCATGGCACCGGCTGTTTTTCGAACCGGAGGTTGGCCACATGGTATCCGATTTTTGTAGCCATTTCGTATACCTTCCGCTTGATCCAGGGGGCGTCCAGGTACTTGACCTGAACCGTCCGCGTCATCTGCTCGTACATCCGCGGCGGGGCAAACATGACGTGCGGCCCGATCTCCCGGATATTCTCCTGGCCGGTCTCGGGGTCCTCGGGGAAATTGATGGTATACCCGATCTGGAGCCCGCAGGAGATCGCCATCATCTGCTCGCCGATCCAGGCAAAGGGAAGATAGGACACATAGTCGTCCGTATCGTAGCAAGGATCGACGGCCATGAGGCTCTTTCCCATGCTCAGCATGTTATGATGGGACAGCAGGGCCCCCTTGGGCAGGGACGTGGTCCCCGAAGTGTAGAACAGGAGGGCCACTTCGTTGCCGTGTCCGCCCCGGACCAGCGCCTCGAAAAGGCTCGGGCTCGTCCGGTCCAGTTCCCGCCCCATGGCCTTGACCTCATCAAGCCCCATCAGACGGTCGTCGTGATAGTTCCGCATGCCCTTGGGGTCGTCCCAGAAGATCTTTTGGAGCTTCGGACAGGCAGCGATCACCGACAGGCCCTTGTCCACCTCCTCCTGCCCCTCGCCGAAGAGAAAGCGCGTGTCGGAATGGTCGATGATATAGCGGACCTCCTCCATGAGGCTGTCCTGAAACAGCCATACGCCGACACCGCCGGCGCAGAGCACCGCCATTTCAACGAAGAGCCCCTCCGGGCGGTTGTCGCCGATGATCGCGACCTTGTCCCCCTTCCTGAGCCCCAGTTTGACAAGCCCCAGCGCAATGCACCGGACATTTTCCAGGTAATCCTTCCAGGTGATGGGCCGCCAGATTCCGAATTCCTTCTCCCGCATGGCCGTGCGTTCGGCTCCGAAGCGCTTCGCCTGCTCAAGAAACAGTTGGGGTATCGTCAGTTCACTCGTGATTTCCATATTCGCATGGGTGCCCTTTTCGCTATCTGCGGGTTGAATACAGGTCTTCCTCGCCCAGGTAGGCCTTGATGACGTCCGGATGGCTCTGAACCGCCTTCGGAGCATCATCGACGATCATGCTGCCGAAATTCAGAACGAACACCCGGTCCGAGAGGTCCATGACCACCCCCATGTCATGCTCCACCAGGAGACAGGTCACTTTCCATTGCTTCTCCTCGTTCACATCCAGGATAAATCGGGCCATGTCCTCCACCTCTTCCAGATTGAGGCCTGCCAGGGGTTCGTCCAGGATGAGCAGGTCCGGCTCCAGCGCCAGCGCCCGGCCCAGTTCCACCCGCTTCTGGAGCCCGTACGGAAGCATGCCCACCGGCTTGTTCCGGATGTTCTGGATCTCCAGCAGGTCGATGATCTCTTCCTCGATGAACGTCCGGTGCCGGATCTCCTCCTTCGCGTTCTTTCCCCAGTAGAGAAGGCCGCCCAGCAAGCCGGAGCGATAGTGGAGGTGGCGGCCCAGCCGGATGTTGTCGAGAACGGTCATCCCGCCGAACACCTCCACCTTCTGGAAGGTTCGGGCCATGCCGAGCTGGGCGCGCTGGTGGGGCCTTAACCCGTTGATCTTCCTGCCCTTGAAGTAAATCTCTCCCTCCTGGGGCCGATACAGACCATTGATACAGTTCAGCATGACCGTTTTTCCCGCTCCGTTGGGGCCGATGATGGAGTGAATCTCCCCCTTTTTCACCGTCAGGCTGACCCCTCGCAGCGCCTTGACCTTGCCAAACTGCATGTGCACGTCTTTTAATTCGAGCATAATATCCGATGAACTGACGTCATTGGCTGCGGATGACACCGGACCTCCCTGTGTTTCAAGCCTGTTTAAGTCTCATAATAACTTTTTAAATACATATATTATATAGAATGGTTATGAATTAATGAATGCTATTCATCGATTTAACTTTTGTATAATATATGCTTTTCATTTGGTCAAGCGAATTATCCCATTCTCGGCAGCCATCCTCAACAAATCATCCGACGCCCCGCTCATCAGCTTTCGCAGGCGGCGATTCCTCCGCCATTTTTTTCCGGATCTACCCAAGCCGGAGCTTGCACAGCACCGGATCATGGAATATACGTAATCCATACGGTTCAGGACGCAGCGAGCAGCGCCGCACGTTTGGCATGGCGCGGAAAAAGGTATCCGCATCAAGAGGCCCGGAGGGGGCGGTCCGCCTGAAAAGCCGTGGATGGTTCGGCGCATGAGCCCGGCCGAGGGGAAGAAACGGCGCTGGTGCCGCAGATGAAGAAAACAGGAGGATGTAATGGGAGTTGAAGAGCACAAACAAAGCGCCTTCCCAAGAGTGACATTGGGAATTATCACCTTATCATCGACCCGGGGGCCGGCCGAAGACGAAAGCGGCGCATGGATATCGGAACAGGCCCGGTTGAAAGGGCATGAAGTCCTGTTCCACCGGGTGCTTCCGGACGACGCCCAGGTCATCCGCAAGACGGTCCTGGGCCTGATCGGCGAGCACGACCCCCATGCCGTTCTGATGAACGGCGGCACCGGGACCAGCCCCAAGGATGTCACCATCGAAGCGGTCAAGCCCCTCTTTCAAAAAGAACTGACGGCCTTCGGCCCGCTTTTCGCCCAGCTCAGCCACGCCGAAATCGGCTCAGCGGCGCTGATGTCGCGGTCATTGGCGGGGATTATCGGCAACACGGCCGTTTTCTGCATGCCGGGAAGCATCAAAGCCTGCCGCCTGGCCTGCGACAGGCTCATCTTTCCCGAGTTGGGCCACCTGGCCAAACATATCCGCACAGGATGAATCCGGCACTCCACGCTATTCGAAGATCAGGCGGAATGCGCGTCCGGTTCCGCCGGAAAACGGAAGATCCTGGTCGCAGCGAGACAGACGGCCGGCATGTGGCGCGCGGATAAGGAGAGGGGTTTCCTACCAGTTGTAGGGGAGATTTTTATGAATGGTGATCCGTTTTCTTCGAATGGAAATATAACCGTCGTTGGTAAGGTCTTTGATGACCCGGCTGACCATCTCTCGCGAAGCGCCGACCATGCTGGCGATCTCCTGGTGGGTAAGCTTGTCTTTGATCTGGACGCCGGGGTCTGAACCGCCTGCAAGCTGGATCAGGAGACGGGCCACGCGGCCGTAAACATCCATCAAGGCAAGACTCTCGATCTTTTTGTTGGCCTCCCGGAGGCGCCTCTGGAGTTCCTTCAAAAGATTGAGCATAACCTCATGTTTGGAGGAGAGGATTTTCTTGAAATCACTCTTTGAGATGATCATCATCCTGCAGGCGTCCTTGGTCATGACAAACGCCGACCGCGGCTCCCCGTCCATCAGCGCCATCTCTCCGAAATACTCGTTGGGGCCGAGCCTCGACAGGATGATCTCCTTTCCCTCCTCATCATTGATCCCCACGTTGACCCGCCCTTCGCAGATCACATAGAAAGAGTCGGATTCATCTCCCTCGCTGAAGAGGATGGTATTTTTCGGGAAAGATTTCAGTTTGACAACCTGGCCGACCGCTTCGAGTTCCTCGTCGCTGAGGCTTTCAAACAGGGGAACCTTCTTCAGTTGTTCGATGATTTCGCTCATTTCGGTCATTCCATGGCATCTGGTGGAGAATACGATATGGGGGAGTATGTGATTTTCGACAAATTATCATTTACGACCGGCATTGTCAAGGAATCCGGGGAAAAAACGCCACCGCGCGAATCCTGGCCCGATACCGATCGAAGACGCATTTCCTTGACCCGAACAACTTTTTTCATCCGCGCAGGGCACCTTCATTATCGGTTCATTCTCATTTTGTGGTTGATGCACAAGCGCCAAAGACCCCGAATACCAACGGTCTAACCATTTAATACGCTTTTATGGCATACCAATTCGCCAAAACGGCCGGCTCAAAACAGCGGGTGGTGCCCCCAAATATTATCTTGACGCACTTTTTTTCACTGATTATAAAGGGAGGATCGGAATCGCTTTATTATTTTGGAATCATAACAGAAAAAGGAGCAGAAGATGAGAAAGCGTCTCAACCGTTTCTTTGTTATCGCCCTGGTTTCCTTGCCCCTGATATTTGGCATGGCCGGTCAGATCATGGCCGAAGACACCATCAAGATAGGCGTCGCGGGCGCGCACAGCGGCGATCTGGCATCATACGGCATCCCGACCGTCCGGGCGGCCGAACTGGTGGCGGCCCACATGAACGCCTTGAACGGCGTGAACGGCAAGAAGATCCAGCTTCTGGTGGAAGACGATGTCTGCAAACCCGAGATCGCCACCAACACCGCCACAAAACTGGTTTCCGAAGGCGCCCACGCCGTTATCGGTCATATCTGCAGCGGCGCCACAAAAGCAGCCCTGGGCATCTATAAAGACAAGAAGGTGGTCACCATGTCGCCTTCCGCCACCAATCCGGCATTGACCCAGAGCGGAGATTACCCCAACTTTTTCCGCACCATCGCATCCGACGACGCCCAGGCCCTCCTGGAGGTCAATTTCGCCACCGATGTCCTGAAACTCAAAAAACTGGCCGTGCTCCATGACAAGGGCGACTACGGCAAAGGGCTGGCCGAATTCGCCAAACAGTTCATCGAAGCCGGCGGAAAAGCGCAGGTCGTCCTTTACGAAGGCATCACCCCCGGCGCCGTTGACTATTCCGCGGTCGTCCAGAAGATCAAACGCTCCGATGCGGACGGCGTGATCTTCGGCGGCTATCATCCCGAGGCATCCAAGATCGTCATGCAGATGCGCAAGAAAAAGATGGACATCCCCTTCATCTCCGATGACGGCGTGAAAGACGACACTTTTATCAAGGTCGCCGGTGAATTCGCCGAGGGGGTTTACGCCACGGGACCCCAGGATACCTCCAAAAACCCCATCGCCATCGCCGCCATCGCCGCCCACAAGGAGAAATACAACGGCGAGGATCCGGGAGCCTTCTTCCTCAACGCCTACTCCGCAGCGCTGGCCATTCTGAACGCCATTGAAAAAGCGGGCTCCACCGACTACGATGCGGTTGAAAAGGCCCTCAGAACGGAATTCGTGGCAACCCCCCTGGGCATCATCCGCTTCGATGAAAAGGGCGATGCCATCGGCATCGGCTTTTCCATGTACCAGGTACAAAAAGGGAAATATGTCGAGCTTTCTTTAAACTGACCCTCAGCCGCACCTGAGCTTCCGGATCCGTCCGAATCTTCTTAGCTCATCAGAATCACGTCAATCAAAATAGAAATGCCCTTCGGGGGAGGGCAGTCCCGCCCTCCCCCGAACACCCAACACCCAACGGTCCGACACGCCTTGAACCCGTCGGAAGGAAGCGGCAAACACATCCTATGGACTGGGAATATTTTTTCGAGCTCCTGCTGGGCGGCCTGACCCGGGGAAGCATCTATGCGCTGATCGCCCTGGGCTATACCATGGTTTACGGCATCATTGAACTGATCAATTTCGCCCACGGCGAGATTTACATGATCGGCGCCTTCACCGCCCTGATCGTTGCGAACGTGCTGACGCTCCTGGGCATCAACCAGGTGGCCATCCTCCTGCTCGCGACCATCGTGGCGGTGCTCTATTCGGCGGCCTACGGCTTCACGGTGGAGAAAATCGCCTACAAGCCGCTCCGCCACGCCCCCCGCCTCTCTCCCTTGATCAGCGCCATCGGCATGTCCATTTTCCTTCAGAATTACGTGCTGCTTGCCCAGACATCCGATTTTCTGCCGTTTCCAAGCCTGATCCCCAAGATCGACTTTCTGGAGCCCATCTCCCATGTCATCAGCGCCGCCGAATTGATGATCATCGTCACGACCGCCGCGGTCATGGTCCTCCTGACCGTTCTCATCAAATTCACCCGGATGGGCAAGGCCATGCGGGCCACGGCCCAGGACCGGAACATGGCCATGCTGGTCGGCGTCAACGTCAACCGCGTGATCTCCATGACCTTCATCATCGGATCGTCCCTGGCCGCCATCGGCGGCGTGATGATCGCCTCCCATATCGGCATGATCAATTTCTACGTTGGCTTCATCGCCGGCATCAAGGCATTCACCGCGGCGGTGCTGGGGGGGATCGGCAGCATCCCGGGCGCCGTCCTGGGCGGGCTGGTGCTCGGATGGACCGAAAGCTTCGCCACCGGCTATGTTTCGAGCGATTACGAAGACGTGTTCGCCTTCGCCCTTCTGGTGCTGATTCTCATCTTCCGGCCCGCCGGCATCCTGGGACGATCGACCACGCAGAAGGTTTGAGATAAGGCTGAAGGTTGAATATGACGAGCAAAATACAGGAAATCAAACAATCCTTCATTGTCGCCGTCTGGTTCATGATGCTGACGTTTCCCATCATGGTCATCCGCGTCAACCCCATTCAAGGGGTGATCCACTGGCGGTGGGCGAATATGGCGGTCGTGGGCGTCGGCAGCTTCTTTCTCTCCTTTCTCTGGCGGTATCTCCTGCGGCGAAAGCAGATGGGCAAAATGGTCGCCGAAGGAGAGATTGAAAAGAAACCCTTCAGCCAGCGCCTGGTGGAGGAAAAAAACATCTACGTTCCGGCCCTGATCCTCATCGGGCTGGCCGTCGGCCTTTTCCCCTTTGTCTTTTCCACCTACCAGACCAACATCATGACCACGGCCCTCATTTACGTGGTGCTGGGGCTGGGGCTCAACATCGTCGTAGGGCTGGCCGGCCTTCTCGACCTGGGGTACGTGGCCTTCTACGCCGTGGGAGCCTACAGTTACGCCCTGCTCAACCATCATTTCGGGGTCGGATTCTGGGTGGCGCTGCCCATCGGGGCCATGCTCGGGGCGACCTTCGGCATTCTGCTGGGCTTTCCGGTACTCCGGCTCCGGGGCGACTATCTGGCCATCGTCACCCTCGGCTTCGGGGAAATCATCCGGCTGATCCTGGAGAACTGGAACGAATTCTCCTTCGGCCCCAGCGGCATCGCCAATATTCCCCGGCCAGGGTTCTTCGGCGTCGTCATGCCGCTCGAAACGGCGACGGTCTACATCTACTTCCTGATGATCGGGCTTACCCTCTTCACCATCTTCGTCGTCAACCGCCTTCAGAATTCCCGCATCGGCAGGGCCTGGATCGCCCTGCGCGAGGATGAGATCGCATGCCAGGCCATGGGCATCGACAAAACCCGGACCAAGCTCACCGCCTTTGCCCTCGGCGCAACATGGGCGGGGATGGTCGGCGTGATCTTTGCGGCGAAGACCACCTTCATCAACCCGGCCAGCTTCACCTTCCTCGAATCGGCGATCATCCTCTCCATCGTCGTTCTGGGCGGGATGGGGTCGATCATCGGGGTGATCATCGGCGCGTTCATCCTGATCCTCCTGCCGGAGTACCTGAGGGCCTTTTCAGATTACCGCATGCTGATCTTCGGCGCCGTCATGGTGATCATGATGGTGTTCCGGCCCCAGGGCATCATCAGCGGCATCCGGCGGTCCTATCAATTCAAAGCCCAAAAATAGCGGAACGGGTATCGAAACAATGGAACCCATACTCGAGGTCAGAAAGCTGACCATGGATTTCGGAGGGCTGCGCGCCCTCGACCATGTCGATCTGGATATCCGGCAGGGGGAGATCGTGGCGTTGATCGGCCCCAACGGCGCCGGCAAAACCACGTTCTTCAACTGCGTCACCGGCATCTATGCCCCCACGGCGGGGGATATCCTGATCTCTCCCCGGGGCAAAACCCGGAAAGAACGCATCAACGGCCTCAAGCCCAACCGCGTTACGGAAAAGGGAATGGCCCGGACCTTTCAGAATATCCGGCTGTTTCAGAACATGACCGTTCTGGAAAACGTCATGATCGGAAGGCACTGCAGGACCCGAAGCGGCATCGCCGGCGCCGTTTTCAGGTCGCCGCAGACCCGGAGGGAGGAGCAGGATGCCGTGGATGCGAGCTATGAAATCCTCAAAAAGATCGGGCTGGCCCATTGTGTCAACGAGTTCGCCAAAAACCTGCCCTACGGAGCTCAAAGACGCCTTGAAATCGCGCGGGCCATGGCAACAAATCCGTTTCTGATTCTCCTGGACGAGCCGGCCGCCGGCATGAACCCGCAGGAGACCAAGGTTCTGGACGAGCTGATCCTGAAGATCCGGGACGAGGAAAAGATCTCCCTGCTTCTCATCGAGCACGATATGAAACTCGTCATGAGCCTTTCCGACCGCATCTTCGTCATGGATTACGGCAAGAAAATCGCCCAGGGCACGCCGGAGGAGATCAAGAGCAACCCCGCGGTCATCAAGGCCTATCTCGGAGAAGACATCGATGCTTAAGCTCGCGAACATCCAGACGTATTACGGCAACATTCAGGCGCTGAAAGGGGTCAGCATAGCGATTTCCGCAGGCGAAATCATCACCTTGATCGGCGCCAACGGCGCCGGAAAAACCACCACCCTCATGTCCATCTCAGGCATCGCCCCACCCAGGACCGGCGAGATTCATTTCATGGGCGAACCCATCCACCAGGTAAGCCCCGATCAAATCGTCCAGATGGGCATCAGTCAGGTCCCCGAGGGCCGGCGGATCTTTCCCCTTTTGACGGTGGCGGAGAACCTGGACATGGGCGCCTTCCTGCGGAAAGACAAGGACGGCATCCGGCAGGACATGGAGCACATCTTTGATCTGTTTCCGATCCTGGCACAGCGCCGGACCCAGGCCGGCGGGACCCTCAGCGGCGGCGAACAGCAGATGCTCGCCATATCGAGGGCCCTCATGGCCAGGCCAAAACTGCTCCTTCTGGACGAACCCTCCCTGGGCCTGGCCCCCCTCGTGATCCGGCAGATATTCGAGATCATCGGAAAGATCAACCGGGAAAGCAACACGACCATCTTCCTGGTGGAACAGAACGCCAACCTGGCGCTTCAGATCGCCCACCGGGGCTACGTCATGGAAAACGGACGCATCACCCTGGCAGACAACGCCGCCGCACTCCTGAGCAACGAAGACGTCAAAAAGGCCTATTTAGGGATTTAGGCTGAACGGCGAGAGGCGAAGGGCTAAGAGAGATCCTTGGTTAATCCTCTTGCCTCTCGCCTCTTGCCTCTCGCCCCTCAGCCATCAATGTCCCTAAGCAACCGCTTGGCCGCTGACGTCTCTGTCGACCGCTCCATCTCCTTCAGGATTTCAGTCAATTCGGCCAAGGCCGGCGTCGATGCCATGGCAAGGGTATCGCACCCGCGGTGTTCCATGGCCTCCACCACGGCCTTCACGGTCAACAGGGCGACATCCCTCCCGGGCTGAAACGCGACCTCATCCCCGGCATCCGGAACCGACTGACCCTTCCGCCGGGCGACGGAGCTGACGATGGAGAGGATCCCCACCTCCGAAAGCTGCGCTGTCAGCTCCCGGACCATGGCGATGGGGATCCCAAGGGCGGCGGCGATCTCGCCGCTGGTGGCGGGGGGCTCCGCGTCACAGAACCGCCTGACGAGCCAGTGGACGATTCTCAAGTAAATCGAGCGGTTGAGGAAGACGCTCACCCTCCGGCAGGCCGGGTCTATCGCCAGCTCGTCGAGCCGTTGCCAGGCCGCCGAGATGACGGCCCCGAAAAGAACGATGAGCCAGCTGGTCTGGAGCCATATCAGAAACAAGGGCAGGGCGGCAAAAGAGCCGTAGATGGCGTTGTTCCGGGCCACCCCCACCTGGAAATTGATGTACCCCCACTGGACCAATTGATAGAGGGTCCCCGCGATGACGCCCGCAATCACGGCGGAAGAAATCCGGACACGGGTGTTGGGCATGACCAGGTAGACCATTGAGAACAGGACCCACGCCAGGATATAGGGCAGCAGCTTGAGGGCCAGAAAGATCATGGGGCTGAAGGCCCCCAGTATCCATACCTCCCGGGTCATCAGGATCACCTGGGTCTTGATGAAGACGGTGGCGCTGCCGGACACGATCACCAGCACCGGCGAAAGGATCATCATTCCCAGGTAGTCGCCGACCTTCCGGCCGATGGAGCGGCCCTTCCCGACCTCCCAGATGGCATTGAGTGAACTTTCGATATTGCCCATCACCTTGATGACCACCCAGAACAGGACCGCCACGCCGACGCCGGCGATCAGGCCGCCCTCGGTGCTGTTCAGCAGGGTGCGGGCGAATTCGATCACCTGGATGACGACCGCTTCCTGCCCCGGCAAATTCTCCATCAGTTCCTTTTCCAGCCGCTGTTCGAAGCCGAAACCGCCCGCAATGCCGAACGCCATGGCCGCCACCGGAACGATGGAAAGCACGGTATAGAAGGTCAGGGCGGATGCCCTGAGCGCGCAATGATAGGACTGAAACCCCCGAAGGCTGACCAGGAACACCCGAATGAACCTCACGGCCAAACGGCGAGGAAAAGAAAGCGTCTCCATCCTGACGCGCCAGATGTCCGTCCTGTAGCTCCGAGAGATCTTGTCGACGACTCCCCGGATCTTGTCCATGGCCAATCCTTTCAAGGGGTTTTCAGGATGCGGGGGCTCCAGCGGCCCCATGACCGGCGTATCTTGCTGTTTCATCCATTACCATGCAACCGTCGCGGGAAAAAAGCAAGAATCGCAACGCGGCGGGGGAACCGGACGTACGGAGGAGGCAGGCCGGACCCCGGCACGCCCTTCTCCCCCGGATAGCCGCCGGGATTCCAGGCCAATCCATCAAAATCGGCAGGCGTGTTCTTGATTCCGCATTCCATTTGATATATACAGAGCGGCATCGGTCGAGAACCGGGGCGCGCAAGCGGCGGTCGGGGAATCGCTCCTGCGGCCCCTCAGACAGCGTTTTCGGTCATTTTTTATCTTTCAGGACATACGAAATGGCGATGAGGATCAATTTCAAAACAAAAAAGCGGGTTGACCCCGGGAGCTCTCCGGACAGTCTGCCTGCCGTCAGACCCATTTACCACCTGAGACGCAGAAACAATGCGCGGCGCAGAAGCGCCATGACCTTCTCCTGCCTCGGGAAGGTCGCGGGGACCAGCACTGCAACCCTGAGCTTCTGGAAATCCGGTCTTAAAAAGGTATTTCAAACCGCCTGCCGGGTCCGCCCGTTGACCCGCGCCCCCCTGATCATCGGCCTTGCGGAATCGGGCATCATCCCCTCCGCCCTCTTCCACCAGATCGTGCGCGAATCCTGCCCTGCCGCGGGATGGATCTGCTCCACCCGGAGGCCCTCTTCAGGCATCCGCTTTTCCGAAGGCCATTCCCACGCGCCGGACCACAGCCTTCCCGACCCGGAAACCCGGCCCACGGAACTCTGGTTCGTTGAGGACGAGATCACCACGGGGCAGACTCTCCTCGCGCTCTCCCTCGATCTCTGCCGGCGGCTGGATCAGCGGCGCGTCCGGTATGTCACCTTTGCCAACGCACAAACCCCGGAGATGAAGCGGCAGTTCCGATCGATTCTTTCGGAGAACGGCATCGCCTTCAGCGTCCATACCCTGTTTCCGAACCCGCCTGCCGATCTGACAGCCGTCCGGGAAAATTTCCGGCTCACGACCGATCCGGCGCCCCGGGCCCGGTCCAAGGGCTCCGCCCCGGCCATCGATTCAGACTGGCATTTTCCCGATCGCCGTCCGGCGCTCAGGCGGCAGATGCATAGCGACATGCGCCTGCCCGCGGGCCTGGACGGATCCCTCCTTGCCGTCGGGGAGGCCGTCGACCTCGGCATGCGAATGATCCAGATCAATCCGAAACTTCAGCTTCACCATATCACCCTGAGCCCTTGGGAAATCGACGATGTCAATATCCAGAACCGCCTCGATATCGGGGATGACTATTATCTCTACAACCTCCATAACCTCCGTCCGCCGCTTTACATCCTGAACGACCCCATGGACGACGCCGTGGCCATGGCTGCCCAAACCCACCTGAACGCCATCGGCTTTCAGACCCGTCGCCTGGACTTGGCCTGATCGCCGGAAAAAGCCATGCCGATGAGTAAAACCGTTCCGGATGCACCGCCCGATCTGTGGGGGCAGAAGATTTACGCCCAATTCCTCGGGGAGATCGATCCGTTCGAAGACCACGAACACTTCAGGCCCCTCGATCGTGCCTACACCGGCGACAACACCTTCTGGACCGTGCCGTCTCCCGAGCCCCGGCTTTCGGACGCCTTCTGGAAACGTGTTGCGGCCCACCTGGACGATGAAAAAATTCAGGAAGCGGGCAGGTGTCTGGCGGAGGCCGTTTCAAGGTGGGAGCCCCAAGGCGACCATCTGGTCTTTGCGGCCATCCTGAGGGCCGGCGTCCCCGTCGCCGACTGGCTGTGCCGCTTCTTTCCGGGGGCGAAGGCCGCCGCCCTCTCCCTTTTTGTGGGGCTGGGGATCGACGGCGCCGCCCTCGACGCGCTCCGGCGGCGCCATCCGAAACGGAAGATCGTCTTCGTGGACGGCTGGACCGGTCGGGGAGGCGTCGCCCGCGCCATTTCCGGTCTGGGCATGGGCCCCCTGGCCGTTCTCATCGACCCGTGGGGATGGGCTGATTTTTCGGGCACGCGCGAAGACCTCTTCTGCCCCACGGCCTGTTTCACGGGCGTGGCTACGCTGGGGTTCTCCCGAACCTTCTTCGTGGACCGGACCCGCCTCTTCGGAGCCTATCGCTTTCCCGGGCGTTACTGCCGGGGCGCCCTGGTCAAGGCCTGGCAGGACCTCTGGCCCGGCATGGGTTCAACAGGCGGCGTCAGGAGGCCCCGCCCCCGCCGTTTCTTCCGGGAAACTTCGCTCAGGATCCACGCCAACGAGGTCTGCCGGGCACTTATCAATGCCGCACCCGAGCGTCTGCTTTTTCTGGATCCGGCCGACGTGGCCAAACGGCTTTACCCGCTCCTCCCCGATCTGGCTGAGCGGCGAAAGGTTCCTGTCCAATATGGGGTGGGCCGCATCGCCGACCTTGGCACCAGGGTGGCCTGCACACTGAAATCGACAGGGGCTTGAGGGGAACCGCTGCAACCGGCCGCAAGCCCCCTGGAAAATCGTCCTCAATCCTCCCCCGGGGAAAGAACCCCGGGCCGTGCCGCCCCGGCGGCCGGTATTCGGGCTTTAAATTTCAGCCGGTTTGATATATGGAAAGATCAGCGCAGTCCTCCGCGCACCACCCCGGTTACACCGACGGAGAATCGATCATGCTTCGAAAGCCAGCGGTATCAGCCCTGGTCATCCTGGTCTTCATGGGATGCCAAACAGCCTTCCAACAGCGCCCCTATCAGCAGCTCCTGGATAGGCCCGAGGTCACGTTCCAGGGAAAAGAGCAGAAATTCACCTCTTTTTTCGAGGCCGAACCCGTTTTCCGTTTCCAGGTCGACAATCCCAATCCCCTCGGGCTTTCGGTAAAAAACATGACCTTCAACCTGACCATCCTCGACCAGAAATTCATCACGGGGATCTCCGACCAGGGCATCCTCATCCGCCCGGCCACGTCGGAAACCGTCGAACTGACCCTGCCGCTCAATTTCATGGATGTGTTTGACACCGCGGATGCGCTCCAAAAAACCCCTCATGCGCGCTTCGACCTGATCGGCGAGATGGCGGTCGGCCCATTTTTCATTCCCTACGACATCTCGGGAGAGCTGGAAATTCCCCGCATTCCCTCGGTCACGGTGGAATCGGTCAAGATCAAAGACCGATCCCCGGGCCATTTGCGCCTCTCCATCACCCTCATCCTGAATAATCCCAACCCGTTTCCGACACCGCAGGGCTTTCTGGAATACACGACGATCCTGGCGGACACGACCCTGGGCAAAGGATGGCTGACGCCGATCGACGCCGTTGACGCCCTCGGGCAGAAACGGATGACCATCCCCTTCGAGGCCGGAGGGGTCCGCGCCGGCGGCGCGATTTCGGCGGCCCTTAAAAAGTCCGTGATCGACTGTAAACTGTCCGGAGCGATCCGTTATGCGGTTCCAGGCCGGGGGCGGCGGAACTTTCCGTTCACCTTCACCGGCAGGGTTCCCATAGGCGACATCCCGAATCACGGTGGATGACCCGCCATGCATATCGATGAAAATCCCCTGTTCCGAAAGGCCATCGTTCCCTGGTACGATTCGGAAGCCGCCTGCCTGGTCACGGTCATCCTGATGGAATCGGTCTTTGTGCTGGGCGTTTTCGGCCTGTCCGTGGTCCGGGAAACCCCGGAATTCCATCGATATGTATGGTTCCCGGTCACTCTGATGGCGCTCAGCTTCGCTGCTGTCCTGTCCATCACCATCCGGCTGTTCCGCAGGTATGCCCACCGCCGGAAAAAAAGGCAGGGGCAGTCGGATTACATCTCCATCGGAAGGCGATGACCGGAGGGCCTTCGGCCGAAGATTCGGACGCTATTTCCCTTCCTGAAATTTCTTGAAATCCATTTTTTTGAAACTGTCGGTGTGGATGTATTTCAGGAGGGGAAGCATGAGATCCGGCGGTATGTAGCCGGGCTGGGATCCGATATTCGCCCCGTCTTCCGCGATGAAAAAGCTTGTGGGCAGCCCCTGGACGCTGTATTCCCTTGCGATGTTCTGCTGCCTGTCGGAGTCAACCTGGATAGGAATGTAGTGGTCATTCAGGTATGCCGCCACCGCGCTGTCCCGGAAGGTTTTCTCTTCCATCACCTGGCAATAGTGGCACCAGTCCGCAAAGAAATTCAGGAAGATTTTCTTTCCTTCCTGCTTTCCGCGGCGAATCCCCTCTTCATAGCCGTACCAGCGAATCTTGGATTCGGCGGTGCCCTTCCCGCCCTGGGGGGCGGTACCCTTTTCCCGGGACGTTCCAACCGAAGGCGCCGCAAGAAACGCAAGACAGCACAGCAGCACCCCGATTCCGATCGACTTGAAAGCAGATTTCAATCTTTTCTCCTCCTGACACATGTCTGACAGGCAATGCCTGCGGGCGGCATACATTCCGGATCCGGGAGCGATCAAGGGCCTCCGGTCACTCGGAGACGGCTGTCGCAACCCTTTCCATCCGGGCCAATAGATGCCCCGGGGGAACAAATTCAGTAATCGTCTCATCAGGGATCACCCGCCCCCCGGGGTCCGCGAAAAGGATGGTCGGCAGGCCCACGATCCCGTACTTTTTCCGCAGCGAGGCAGCCCCTGGCTCCCCGGCATTGGAACTGTCCACCTTCAGGGCCACGAACCCCCCGGCCGCGGCGACGACCTTCGGATCGGAGAAGGTCTGCTCGTCCAGATTTACGCATGCGGCGCACCAGTCCGCATAGAAATCGATCATGACGGGCCTGTGGGTCCGGCCGGCCTCCGCCATGGCTTCAGCTTCGTCTTTGAACCAGGATATCCCCGCCCGATCGGGTCCCCGGGGCGTCGAAGAGAACTCAATCCCGGTTATTGCGAAGCGGGCGGCGTAGACAACGCCTATGGTCAGGCACAGAATGCCCAGTGACTTTTTCAACCGCGCGTATCCCCCGGATTCCGGGGAAAGGGAATCCAGCGCACCCAGGAATGTGCCCGTGCCGATCAGACAAGCGCCGGTGGCGAGCAGGACGATCCTCTCGGGCAGGAGGGGCGCGACATAATAGAGCGCCGCACCCAGCATGAAAATGCCGAAGGACTGCTTCAGTCTTTCCATCCAGGGGCCGGATTTCGGGAGCAGGGCGACGGCGCCGGAAAAGGTGCCGATCACGAGAAACAGCGTCCCCATTCCCAGGGCAAAACTCCACATGATCAGAAACCCCTGCAGTTTGTCGCCCAGGGTCGCGATATACACCAGAAGCGCCACCAGAAGGGGCCCCACGCATGGCCCGACCACGGCGCCCGCGGCAGCACCGGTGAAAAACACGCCGATCCCCCCCCCGCCGAATTTCGCCCCCAACCGGGAGGCCACCCGGGAGGGCATCCGCAGGTGAAACAGATCGAACAGGCTCAGGGCGAGAATCACAAACACAGCAGCCACCCCGATGCGCACCGCCGGATGATCGCTCAGGGCCCCGAACAGGCCGCCCGACCAGGCGGCAGCGACCCCCAAGGCGGCATACACCAGGGACATGCCCAGCACATAGAGCAAGGACAGGCCGAACCCACGGGAAAGACTGCCCGTGCTGACGGCGCCGATAACGCTCATGGTGATGGGAATCATCGGGTACACGCAGGGCGTCAGGCTCGCCAGAAGGCCCCAGACAAAGGCCGCGGCCAAAACGCCCGCAAGCCCGAATCGACGTGCCGTTCTTTCGTAGGGGTTATCCCCTTCCGCCCCGCCGGAGGCTTCCCCGGAGAGCGCGGGCTGAACCGGAGGGGCGCCGGCAGCCGGGGCGGCGTCAATCTTGAGGGTCACTTCCAGATGCTTCTGCTGGGGAAGGAAACAGCGGGTGTCCGAGCACCCCTGATAGCGGACCGTCAGCGGTACGGCGACGGGGCCTGCAGCAGCCGACGGATCAATGGAAACCGGCATGCGAAACGATACGTCGCCCACATAAAAACGCGCCGTTTTTCCGTCCGGCTGCGGCTTTTCGATGCTCTCGGGGGGGATAGGCTCCCCGTGAACGATGCCGGGCGCATCGCCGGCTTCAATCACCATTTTGGATGCGTAGAGCTTGTGTCCGGATGCAATCCTGACAGCGACCACAATGGCGCCGTCCTCTCCCGAAGCCATCACGGGGGGGACCGCCTCGGCACGGAAGTCGAACGGGTCCGGTTCCGCGGTGCTCTGGGGGGACGCATCGATCAAAAACCCGCCGCTTTGGGCTGAAATCCCGGGCGATGCCAGAAACAGAACGACGCCGAGGACGAGGGGTATGCTCTTCTTTATCAACATCGACCTTTCAGGATTATCGGCTGAGTTCTTCCGCCCGACGGGCTGCGGCGAGGATTGCTTCAATGATGTTGCGGCGGACGTTATTTTTTTCCAGCACCTGGACGGCGGCCTCGGTCGTTCCGCCCGGAGACGTCACCTTCTTCCGCAGGCTTTCGGGGGCTTCCTGTTTTGCGAGGATCAGCTTCACCGCCCCTTCCAGGGTCTGCAGGGTCAGCGCGGCGGCATCCGAAGGGTCAAGGCCGGCTTCGATGCCCGCCTGGGTCATGGCCTCGATCAAATAGAAGACATAGGCCGGACCGGAACCGGAAAGGGCGGTGACCGCATCCAGCTTTTCCTCCCCGAAAACGATGACCCGGCCCATGGCACCCAGGATTTCCATGGCCGCTTCGATATCCTCTTCCACGGCATACCGATTGGGGCTCATCCCCGACATCCCCGCCAGAACGAGGGCCGGCGTATTGGGCATCACCCGGATGATGGGCATCTCGCGGGCCCTGACTTCCGTCAGGGGGCCGTAGAGCAGGGCCTCGATCTTCCGGATCGGGAAACCGGCGGCAATGGAAATCACCAGGGTCCGTCCGCCCGCGCCATAGCCTGCGCTTTGGGCGATCTCCCCGAGCACGCCCGTCAGTTGCTGGGGTTTGACGGCCAGAACGACGATATCGCATTCGGCAAACAGCCGGGCGTTGTCGCCGGCGAGGGTGACCCCGTAGACCTCCGACATATATCTCAGACGCTCCTCGCTGGCGTCGCTGACCACGATATTTTCTTTGGGAAATATCCGGGAGTTGAGCAGGGCGCCGACGATCGCCTCCCCCATGTTCCCCCCGCCCATAAAACCGATGCTTCGATGCTGATTGGTCATGATTTCTCCTGTTTCGATCTTGAGGCCCCGAGGCCAGCCCTTGAAATACCGTTCATCCCGTTATCCTGTCAACGCTTTTAACGGAAATAACTTGACTTATATGGGTTTAAAGTTTTAAATTTCAGAAACCATACTACAATCACCCAGCATTTCCGGAGATATTCCGTTTTCAAAACAGGCTAACGCATTGTATTAACAATATGACCAGAACACCCCGCATGCAATGGGAGCTCCCGCCAACATAGAAGGAGACCCCCTGCAATGTGGCAAATCTGAACATTCTTACCAGACAACAAAGGATCTGAAGGACATGTCTATTATTATCGGAAACTTTATCATTGCGCTTTCAACGGTGATCGATTACGTCCTGGTTTTCTACATGTGGATCGTCATCGCAAGGGCGGTCCTGTCCTGGGTCAATCCGGATCCCTACAACCAGATCGTCCGCATCATATACAACCTCACGGAACCGGTGCTCCACCAGATCCGAAACCGGCTTCCCGTCACCGTTGGCGGAATCGACCTCTCCCCCATCATCATTTTCCTCATCATCATCTTTCTTCAGAAATTTGTGGTCACCAGCCTTTATGTGCTCGGGAATTCGATGCTGCGGCCCTGATCGCGACATGCCGTTCCACGCCTTTGCAACCATTCATCCGGTAGAGGAATATCATGGCAAAAATCGATGCATTCTTTAAATTGATGAATGACCAGGGGGCTTCGGACCTCCATCTGGTATCGGGCCAGCCGCCGGCACTCCGCCTTCGCGGCGAAATTGAACGGGTCAAGTACAAGATCCTCGACAACGACGAACTCAAGGCCATGCTCTACGAAATTACGCCCGAGGACAAGGTCAAGGTCTTCGAGGAGACCGGCGACGTGGATTTCGGTTACGAAATCCCCGGCCTGGCGCGATACCGCGCCAATTTTTTCATGCAGAAAAATGGCTGCGCGGCCGTATTCCGCGAGATCCCCAGCACGATCCTGACCGTCGAGAAGCTGGGGCTTCCGCCGGTCATCGCCAAACTGGCCAACCTGCCCCGGGGCCTCGTCCTCGTCACCGGCCCCACCGGAAGCGGCAAGTCGACCACCCTCGCGGCCATCATCGACGAGGCCAACCGGACCCGCAAAGACCATATCATCACCATCGAGGATCCCATCGAGTTCGTTCATGCGAGCCAGAAATGCATCGTCAACCACCGGGAGGTGGGCAACCATACCCAGAACTTCAGCGCGGCCCTGAGGGGGGCCCTCCGGGAAGACCCGGATATCATCCTCGTCGGGGAGCTCCGGGACCTGGAGACCATCTCCCTGGCCATCGAAGCGGCATCCACCGGCCACCTCGTCTTCGGCACCCTCCACACCAGCAGCGCGGCCAAAACCGTTGACAGGGCCATCGAGGTGTTTCCCGCCACCCAGCAGGCCCAGATCCGATCCACCCTGGCCGACGGCATCCGCGCCGTCATCGCCCAGACCCTCTTCAAACGGATCGACATCAAAGGCCGGGTCGCGGCCCTGGAGATCCTCATCGCCACCCCCGCCGTCCGCAACCTGGTTCGGGAAAACAAGACCTATCAGATCAACTCCATGATCCAGACCGGGAAAAAATACGGCATGCTGCTCCTGGACGACTCGATCATGGATCTGCTTGAAAAAGGCTGGATCAGCCCGGACGATGCCTACAACAAGGCCAACGACAAATCACGGTTCAGGCCGTTTATCAAAAACCCGCCCTCCGATTTCACCGACGCATAGCGCGCATCAGGAGTCCGCCGCAATGAGAAAACAGGAAGTCGATTATATCATCACCCGGATGCTCGACGCTTACGGGAACGTATCGGATCTCAACATCACCGTGGGCAAACCCTTTCAGGTCGAATCCTCCGGACAGCTTGCCGCCGTGGAGATGGAGCCCAGCTTCAAGGAGCTCACCCCCTTCCAGACGGAGATCTTCGCGCTCAACCTGATCAACAAGAACCGCCGGCTGACGGAAACCCTCATCCGCGAGGGATCGTGCGATCTATCCTACATCCTGCCGGGAAAGGCCCGGTTCAGGGTCAACATCTTTTCCCAGCGGGGAATGTATTCGAGCGTCCTCCGGAAGCTCGAAACCAAGATCCCCACCATCGAGGACCTGAAGCTGCCCGGCGCCTTCGGCAGGATCGCCCAGGAGCGGAACGGGATCGTCTTCGTCACGGGCGCCACCGGCAGCGGCAAGACGACCTCCCTGGCCGCCGTCCTGAACGCCGTCAACGAGTCCAAGACCGTCCATGTCATCACCCTGGAAGATCCGGTGGAATATTCCCACCCCCACAAGAAAAGCACCTTCAACCAGCGCGAACTGGGGAAGGACTTCGACACCTTCGCCCACGGTCTCAGGGCCGCCCTCCGCCAGGCGCCCAAGATCATCCTGGTCGGTGAAATGCGGGACCGGGAGACGGTTGAGATCGGTCTTTCCGCCGCCGAGACCGGCCACCTGGTTTTAAGTACCCTTCATACGGTCACGGCGGGCCAGAGCGTCGAGCGTCTCCTGGGGTTTTTCAACATCGAGGAGGAAAAGCAAATCCGCATGCGACTCTCCGGCACCATCCGCTGGATCGTCTGCCAGCGCCTCCTGCCCAAACTCGGCGGCGGCCGGATCGCGGCCTTCGACATCATGGGGACCAACCTGCGCGTCCAGGAATCCATTCTGCATGGGGAGTCCGAGGGCAAAACCTTTTACGAAATTCAGGAGGCCGGCAGGGCCTTCGGCATGACGACCTTCGATGAGTACATCATCGGCCTCTTCGAAAAGGGCGCCATCAGCGAGGATACCGCCCTTTCCTACTGCACCCGAAAGGCTATTGTGGGCCGCGGGATCGATATCATCAAAAACAGACGCGGTGAATCCACCACCGATATCACCGGCCTTGAGCTGGAGGGCAGGGCATGAAAATAAACTGCGTTCATTGCCAGAAAGCGATCGTCATCCCCGACGAAAAGGTCCCCCTGGACAAAGCGTTTTCCCTCAACTGCCCCAGATGCAGCAGACGGTTCACCGTGGATGCCATCAAATCGGACCCTCCTGGTGATCCGAACAGCCGCCCCGCGGGGCCGGACGCGGCGGGGTCGGACGACAGCATGGATGGCGGGGCACCGGTCAATCCATTCCAATTCCTGGAAGAAGGTGCGAAGACGGCCATCCTGTGCATGGCCAGGGAAGACCTTCTTGCCCAGGTCCGCGCGGCCCTGGCGGAGGCCGGATACCACACCCTCGAAACCACAGCCGCCCGCGACACCCTCCGACAGATGCGGTTTCACGATTTTGATCTGGTGGTTCTGGATGAACTTTTCGGGACCCGGGACCCGGAAATGAACCATGTCCTTAAATATGTCAGCCAGCTCACCATGGACAGCCGCCGCTGGATGTTCGTCATCCTCGTCTCCGACCGGTTCATGACGGGCGACAATATGCAGGCCTATCACAACAGCGTGAATCTGATCATCAATCCACAGGATATCCACCAGTTCGGCATGATCATGAAGCGGGGCCTGGGGGAGCACGAAGCCTTTTACCGGGTATTCAACCAGGAGTACGAAAAACTGAACGGCATTTAGCAGGATGGGTGCGACGGATCAGCCTTCCACCCTGAACTGCCGTTCATGGATCAGACGAAGGCCCTCAAGCGTCAGATCGCCCTCGACGACGCGGATGGTTTCACTCACGCCGGCCATCAGGGGTGCCAGGCCCCCGGTGGCGATCACCGTGGGAGAGGAGTCCATCTCCTGCGCCATGCGGCGTACCATGCCGTCCACGAGCCCGGCATACCCGAAGATGATGCCCGACTGGATGCTGCAGGCGGTGTCCTTGCCGATGACGCGGTCCGGCGCGGTGAAGATCTCGACCCGGGGCAGTTTGGACGCCTTCATGAACAGGGCCTCCGCCGAGATCATGATGCCTGGGCAGATGGCGCCGCCGAGATACTCCCCATTCTCGGAGACGGCGTCAAAGGTGGTGGCCGTCCCGAAGTCTATGATGATCAGGCTGGTGGGGTATTTGGCGTAGGCGCCCACGGCGTTGACGATGCGGTCCGCGCCCACCTCCCTCGGATTGCTGTACAGGATGGGCATTCCGGCCGCCGTCCGGGCGTCCACCCAGACAGGCGCGTGGTTGAGGTATTTCCGGCAGAAGGCGTCCAGGATGTTGACCAGTTGGGGGACAACGCTGGAAATGATGGTCTCGGTCACCTGTGACGCCACGATCCGGTCCCGGGCAAACAGGCCTGAAACCAGGAAATTGAACTCGTCCTCGGTCGTGTTCTTCTCCGTCCGGATGCGCCAGGCCCGGACGAGGGTCCGCCCGTCGTAGATCCCCATCACCGTATTCGTATTGCCCACGTCGATTACCAGTAACATTCCGTATATCTCCTTTTTTGAGGGGCAAGAGGCGAGGGGCGAGAGAAGCCCATAGCCCATAGCCCATAGCCTCTGGCCCTCAGCCCTTAAACCTGTCAAACACCCGGGCGATTTCATCCGTCTCAAACCGGGGCCAGTCGGCAGGCCGGCCCTCCCGGACCGCGGTGATGCCATGTCCCGGATCGAGGACCTTGCCGATGACGGTGACCTGGATCCCCGCCGCATGGATTTGTCGGATCAGGGACTGGCAGTTTGTTTCGCGGCACGCGATAAGAAGGCTCCCGGACCCGATCAGGCCCAATGGCGCGATATCGAGCAGGTCACAGATTTTCTGGGTCTGGGGGAAAACCGGGATATTCTCCACCATCACCCGGATTTCATGGCCGCCTGCGATGGAAAGCTCTTCCAGGGCCGTCGAGAGCCCGCCCTCCGTCACGTCATGCATGGCGCTGATCCCCCCGGACGCCGCGGCGATCCGGGCCTCTTTAAGGATGCTGATCCGGCTCAAAAAGCCGCGGCACACGCCAAGCTCCGCCTCGGTCATGCCCCGCTTTTTCAGTTCTTCCCCAAACTCCCGGGCAATGATGCTCGTCCCCTCCACGGCCACGGCCTTGGTCAGCAATACGACGTCCCCGGAGCGCATCCGCGCCTTGTCCACCAGGTCCTTTTTCGCCACGGTGCCCGCCAGCATGCCCGTCACCACCGGGCGGGTCACCGCGTCGGTGATTTCCGTATGCCCGCCGCATAAGGTGATCCGCCAGTTTCGGCAGGTGGCCTCCAGGTCGTTCAGCACCTCGAAAACCTGTGCCGGAGTGGTGCCCAGGGGAAACATCAGGGTGGTAAGCAGCCACCGGGGGACAGCGCCGGAGGTGGCGATGTCGTTGGCATTGACCAGGACCGCGTATTGTCCGATGGCATCCGTAGCGAAGGTGATGGGGTCGGATTTGAGAATCAGCACCTCCTCGCCGGCTACCGTCACTGCGGCGATGTCTTCGCCGATGCCCGGATGGATGATGACGGACGGGTCCCGAAAGTCAAAGGCATCCAGATATTTCTTCAACAGGTCGTTGGGGAACTTGCCTCCGGACAACGGAAGATAGAGCCTGAGCACATCCCTGACCTCATCCATATCCGCCGCCCGGTGGTCGCTCAAATCCTGGAAGGGCCGCTGGCCGGGCAGGGTTGCCGACAGGCCGTGGTCGAGCCACACGGTCGTGGCACCGGCGCCGTTTCCCGCCTGGATGTCAAACACGAAATCCCCCACCACCGCCACCTCCCGGGGATCCAGTGCGAAGCGGGCCGCCGCGGTCACCACACCCTCCGGATGCGGCTTGGGGGCGACGGGGTCCTCTCGGGAGATGATCAGCTCGAAATCCGTTGCGTCGACGGCGGAAAAGTTCTCGAGGGCTCTCAGCACCGAAGCCCGAAGGTTCCGGGTCAGGATGCCCAGTCGCACCCCCCGCCGCAGGCACCACTGGACAAGTTGTTCCGCCCCGGCGCAGGGTGTGGAGACTTCCGCCGCCGCCATTTCAAAATCTTCCAGAATACGGTGGGCCCGGGCTTTTGCCGCGGGATCGGCAATCGCCTCGATATATTCCAGAACCGGCTGCTCCGGGGGGCACCCGACCGCCTGCTTGATCCGGGGAAAATCGAGCGCCCCCGGACATGTCAATGTCCCGTCAAAATCGAACAACACTGCTTTGACAATCCTGTTTTTCATCAATCCTGAAACATCCCCCTCAGCACTTGGAACGCTTTCTTCTGTCCGGCCCGCGCAGGAAGGTTACGAGGATGCCGGCGCCGCCGATGGCGACTCCGGACATCATGGCGAAACGGAATGCCGCCATAAAGACGGGTTCCAACTCCGGCCTGTAAACGGTCAGGGGAAGCCCCCCGTTCAGTGAATAGAAGACGCTGTTGAATAGGGTTCCGGCCAGGGCGATTCCCGTCACCATGCCCAGATTGCGGACCGTGGCCACGGTCCCGGCGGCGACCCCCATGAAATTGGACGGCACGGCGCTCATGACCTCGGCATTGTTGGGCGCGATAAACATGGCCACGCCGATGCCGCTCACGGCCATTCGCCAGGCGATCTGAAGTTTTGAAAAATCCGGCTCCAGTCGGGACAGCAGAACAAAGGCCGCCGTCAGGATCACCATGCCGGTCGTACAGAGCCACCGGGACCCCAGCCGGTCGGACAGGGCCCCGGAAACCGGGGCGAAAAGAAACAGGAAAACAAAGGGGGTCACCATGATCAGGCCGGTTTCCCGGGAGGAAAACCCGCAGGGATGGATCAGGAAAAAGGGCATAAGGAAGATGATGGTGAACAGGCCCGCGAAGAGGATCATCGCCGCCAGTACCGGCAGGGCAAACAGCCGGATCCGCAGCAACGACGGCGATATCAGGGGGAACCTCACCCGCCCTTCCTGGAAGATGAGCCCCAGGGCCGCAAGCAGGCTCAGCGCCATCAGGGAAAGAAAGGGAAAACTGGCGTATCCCCAGTCGTATCCGTGAGTCACGGCGGCCAAAAGCGCCCCCGTGCAGAGGGCCAGGAGGAGCGCGCCCCAGCCGTCGAAAGACTCCCGCCGGACCCCATCGCACCCGCCGCTCTTCAACAGCCGGTTGGCGTACAGGGCCGTCGCAACGCCGATGGGGATGTTGATCCAGAAAATGAACGGCCAGGATGCGATATGAAGAATCCATCCACCCAGGGCCGGCCCAACCATGAGGCCCGACGCCACCACCGCGCCCAGGGTTCCCAGGGCCTTTCCCCGCTCCGATTCCGGAAACGCATCCGCGACGATGGCCTGGGTGCAGGACATCACCATGGCCGCCCCGACCCCCTGAAACGCCCGGGATCCGATGAGCCACCAGGCATTGTCGGCGAGGGCGCAGCATAAGGATCCCGCGGAGAAAGCCCCCAGCCCTCGGGTATAGACCCAGCGACGCCCCCGAATATCGCTCAAGCGCCCGAAACTGAGGAGCAGCGAAGAAACGGTAAGGAGATAGATCATCATCACCCACTCCACGGTGGACAGAGGCACCGAAAGGTCATGCATGATCGTCGGGAGGGCGATGTTGACAATGCTGCCGTCCAGCGTGGACATGAACACGCCCACGGCAACGACCACGAAAACCGTCCACTTATTCGGAGGGCGCCGCGGAGGGGGCATTTTCACGGGGCGAATCCCCTTGGATCTGAATCTTGCGACATCCATCAAGCGCCTTTCCTTCCGGTTATAGACTTCCAGATAAAGATTTTGGCTGCGTTATCGATCGTCGACGTATGACCTATACGCCTTCCCCCCTCTGCCTTGCCAAAATCATTATCTGAAAGTCTATCGAAAAACCGCTGCAATATAGAGGATCACCCCAAAAAGATCAACGTTCTTTCACCGGCGCCCGAACGATTCCGGAAGACCGAAGCAAGGGGACGTCGCCCGGCGGGACACCCTATCCGCGATCCCGCCCGTTCATCTGAAATCATAGACGGAGGAGCCGTTTCTCAGATCATAACAGATCTTGACTTATGATCCGGTTTCTGTTCAAACCAATCAGTTTTACCGGAATTCCGAAGCACTTTCCAACACCCAACAGGACGATCGATCATGACACAGATGGAACTGGAAGAAGACCAGAAACAATTTCTCCTCGCGCTATACGATGGATTGGGCGGCAGCACATCCAAACAGATGTCCATGTATGATATCGGCACCGCCATGGGGTTGGAAAAACCGGAATCCCTGAAAATCGCCGAGTCGCTCATGGGGCTGGACGCTCTGGAAGTCAGAACCCTGGCGGGAGGCATCGGCCTGACGGACGCCGGAGCCGAGGCAGCCCGAAACCTGGGCGCCGGGGGCGATGTCGAAGGCCCGGCGCGCCTGGGCCAGGGGCCGGTGATCGAGGAAGCCGC
>NZ_JBGSQX010000019.1:0-20522 GCF_041737845.1 Desulfococcus sp. | reverse complement strand
CCGTCCCGGCCTGCGGCGAACACGCGGGCGGGGCCGCTGCCCCAGACGGCCGCAAGGTCCCTGTCCGTGCCGCTCGCCAGGGTCCGCCACGCGGAACCGTCAAAGTGCAGGATCCTGCCGGCGTCGCCCACCGCGAAAACCCCCTCGGGGGAATGGCCCCAGACGGCCCTCAGGATGAAGGCCCGGGACGGTACGGCCGTTTCCCATATCCCGGTTTCAGCCCGGGAGAGGCCGGCGGACAGCGACAGCAGGGCCAGCACGGCAGAAACGACGTTCAGGTTCTTGCGCCACAACACCATCATCGGGAGGCTCCTTAGAGATTGTATCGGTAGTCCTGGAAGTAGTCATCCACCAGCCCGACGGGTCTGGCGACCTCGTTGATGGACAGGATCGGGATCTCGAATTCGGCGTCTTCGTCATCCGACAGGGCGGCCACCTCGCTCATGGCTTCCCGGATCTCCTGGGAGGCCCGGGCCGTCCTTTTCCGGAGGGAGGAGAGGTCCCGTTTCAGGTCGAAGAGGGAGTATCCGCCCTTCTCTTTCACCAGGTGCTTCCGAACAATCTCCCGGACCGCTTCCCAGGAATCCTTCCGGGTCTGGTCCTCCACATCCGTCAGGGCGTCGACATTCTCGACAATGTGCCGGTGAAACGCCTCCTCCCGGCGCTTCTGAACGTAGCCCATCCAGAAGAGCATGAAGGCAAGGGCCCCGGCGCCGGCCGCCGTGCCCATGAGGATCGGGTTGAGCAGTCCGACCATCATCACGAAGAGCGCCGTCACGCCGCCGAAAAAGATGCCGGCCAGACTGCCGGTCAGGATCTTCCGCAGGCGGAATTGACGCCGCTTTTCCCGATAGGTCGAGAGCGCCTCCAGGTAATGGATGAGGCGCTCCCCCTGGATCTCGACGAAGCTGGCCAGATGGTCAAGCTGCCTTCGGGGGGTGTCGAGGATGGAGCGCTTCAGGTCCTCGCGCTGGTTTTCTAGTAGAGGCAGGTATTCGGCCTTCCGGTAGGCGGCGGCCCCGCCGACCTTGGGGGCCGCATTGGGCGAATAGGTCAGCCGGATCTTCGGGATGTCCTTGCGCCCGGTGATCTGGGACAGATTCCAGCAGAGCGTCCCGTAGACCCGCAGCAGGTCGCTGAAGGAGCTGCACTCGTCGATACGGTTGAGGACGAAGATGATGCGGTCCTCGAAGGTGGCGGACGACAGCGTGTCCCGAATGCTCTTGTAGGCCTCGCGGACCGTTCCCGCCTTGTGGGCGTCAAAGAGGACAAGGACCAGCCCCGCCTTCCGGGCCAGATCGCCGATGACCTCCTGGTAGTCGTAGCCGCGGTCCCGCTCGGTGATGCTGTCGAGCATGCCGGGGGTATCGATGAGGGCCAGGTCTTTGAGGAAGGGGGAATTGGATTTTTTGAGCCTGAAATGGGCGGCAAAGCGCTGCCCCTGCTTCTTGAGGGTGGAGAAGGGGTATTCCGGGTCGTTGAGGAGCACCTTGCCGTCCCTCTCCTCCGTCACCCGGATTTTCGGGTCGTCGGAAACGGCCTCGTCGTAGGTGATCACCGTGAAGGAATCGTCCGTGGGGGCCTGGCCGGTGTCCTGGATCTCCGCCCCCAGGAATTCGTTGATGAGCGAGGATTTGCCCGAGGAATAATTGCCGATGATAAGCACCATCGGCCGCCACTTGATGTCCGCCTCCAGGGGGACCTCGCTGAATCCGTATTTCACGGCGGGCGGCGTCAGGTGGTTCGCGACGGTTTCCACGATCTCATCGCGAAGCACGTTGATGTAATTTTCACGGTGCATGATCTCTCCAGGGCTGGGGTGACGGCGAATCCGGCTCCCGCGCCGGTTCATTTTCGGATGCCGGGCGAATCATCATGAAGTTTACGGAAAATTATAGAAAAATGGATGGGATGTAAAGAATAAAGCGCGCGAGGGACGGCGCCCCGGTGAGGTCCGGACGCCCCGTTCACCCCCTTTTGCTTACGCGTCGGCCTTGCTCCCTCTTTGGTAAATGACGCCGCCGGATCCGTCCGAGACTTTTTTGAATTTCCAGTAGTGATTTCTGATTTCCTCAAACCTCGCCATGATATCCCTGCAGGCCAGCAGGGATTCGTTGTTGAAATAGACGATCTCCTCAAAAAAATAGCGAATTCCTTCAATAAGCTCTTCAGGGTTGTGTTCTTTTTCAGGATCCTGCAACCGATCAATGTCCATGCGAATGTCACCCAGGAAGTTGCCGATGGCGTTGATCCCCATCATGATGATGCTAAGGGGCGACGCGAGATCATCGGCAAAACACCCGGCAAGCATTCCGATGGCCTCAAGCTCCCTGTGCTTTACCGATTCGGTGACATTGTGCACGATACCCTGGTAGGAATCCACTTTCCCCGTCCCGTCCTTTCTGGCAATCACGTGGACGTCGACCTCGATGGTTTCCCCCCTGGTATTCCTGAGCATCACCCTGCTGCGGGTCGTTTCTCCTTTTTCCGCCATTTCCTGGATCAGCGCCTGCCTTACGCTCGGATTGACATGAAACTCGTTCATGTTTCGAGCAAAAGCCTCCTCCTTGCTCGCGAGACCGAGCAGCTCAAGGCCGGCGTCGTTGATATCAATAAATCTGCCGTCGGGCTTGAGGATGCAGATCATATCCTTGGACATTTCAAATATTTTTCGATACTTGTTCTCGCTTACCGTCAGCTCGTCAATCGCCTGTTTTTCCGTGGTGATGTCCTCGATAATGTGATTGACCCTTCTGACTTTTCCTGTGTCAAGGTACTCCACCCGCCCATAATCCAGGACCCATCGGACCTCATTGCTCGGGCTGATCACCCGGTAGGTGATTTCCCCGATGCCTTCTTCGCGAAGGTTGTTGTAATGACGAATGACCCGCTCTCTGTCTTCTTCATGAATAAAATCGAAGAGGCTCCGTTTTTTGGTGAGAAAATCCTCCTTCGGCACCCCGAACAAGCCTTCAGCGGCGGGATTGATTTCAACCAGGTGCCGGTCATAGAAGGCGGCATCCCGATCCACCGCCCGATCGGCCTCTTCGCCGTAGGAAAATGAAATCACCACATGGCGCATGGAATCAATGATGCTTCTGAGTCGGGTATGAAGCCTTTGGGTTTCAAGGCTTTTTTTCCTTCGTTCCGTAATATCGGCGAGGGCGCAGAGAATGGCATTTTTTCCGCCGAAGCGGATAACGCTCGCCTTCATCTCCACCATTCGTCCGGGGTCGGCGTCCAGTTCGAATTCGATCCTGTGCGCCTCCCCGGATCGCCTTCCAACGCTGTCAATGCATTGGCTCACTGTTTGGTTGCAGTTCAAGGAAACCCACTGCATAAAGGGACTCCCCGTGATTTCCGAAACGTCCTTTCCAACCAGATGCGCAAAGGCAGGGTTGACAAACACGATCTCCCCGTCTTGCAGAATGATCACGCCCTCGTTGATAACGGAAACAATGGCCCTGTAGTCGATTAAGCCATCAACGCAACCGTGGGCGTTTCCCTCCTGATCGTGCGGCATGGACTTCCTCCGATGGGATAAAGAAATAAAAAGAGATAAAAGGTCCCACAGGAGCAGCGTTTCCCGTGGAAGACCAAATTGTGGAGCGAAAACGGCGCCCGGGCCGGGCCGTTTCCGGATACCGGGTGAACCTTCGTTAATATAAAGAAAAAATAATAGAAAAATGGCTGGGATGTAAAGAATAAACCTCGCTTCCGGCGGAGAACCCGGTGAAGCCCGTCCCCCCGTCCCCGTCCTGCGGGTCCGGCTCTCGATCACCCAGGCCGGGCGGAGGCCCATTTTATCTTGGCCTGGATCGGTTTCCGTGTGCTATGGTGGGGTCCGCTGAAACCGGGGGACGGCCCTCCGGCTGGAGCAGCTCCCGCAACAACGCGAAACCGGGCGGCAAACGGCATGACATCCTATCGGAAGGTCGGCATCGCATCCCTCATCATGATGGCCTCGGTGCTGTTGAGCCGGGTGATCGGGCTGGCGCGGGAGATGGTCATCGCCTATGCGGGGGGGGCCGGGGGCGAGGTCGACGCCTACCAGGTGGCCTTCGTCATTCCGGAAATCCTGAATCACCTGCTCGCCAGCGGATTTCTCTCCGTGACCTTCATCCCCATCTTCGCGAGGTACCTCGCGGAGGACCGGGAGGATGAGGGATGGCGGGTCTTTTCCGTGATTTTCACCGGCTTCGGCAGCCTTCTCATCTTTTTCATCATCGGGGCCATGATCCTGGCGCCTCAGCTCATCGACCTGATTGCGCCGGGACTGGAAGACCCCGTCCTCAAGGCCAGGGCCGTCCGCATGACCCGGATCGTCATGCCGGCCCAGTTCTTCTTTTTTTCCGGGGGTCTGTTCATGGCGGTCCAGTTCGCGAAAGAACGCTTCGCCGTTCCGGCCCTGGCCCCCCTCGTCTACAACCTGGGCATCATCGCCGGAGGCATCCTGCTCGGCCCATGGATCGGGATGGAAGGGTTTTCCTGGGGCGCGCTCATCGGCGCCATTGCGGGCAACTGCGCCCTCCAGTTCCATGGCGCAAGGAGGGCCGGGATGATCATGAGGCTCCGGTTCGATCTCCGGCATCCGGACCTCCGGACCTATGTCCTCGTCTCGCTGCCGCTCATGGTGGGGCTCACCATGAGCTTTTCGACCGAATTTTTTCTCAAATACTTCGGGTCGTACCTCCCTGCAGGCAGCATCGCCGCCCTCACCTACGACCTCAGGATCATGTTCGTGCTGGTCGGCTTATTCGGCCAGGCGGTGGGAACGGCCTCTTTCCCTTACATGGCCCGCCTGGCCGCCGAAAACCGGCTGCCGGAGATGAACCGGCTCCTCAACACCACCCTGAAATACCTCGCGGTCGTCGTGCCTTTTTCCGTGCTGGTCATGGTTCTCCGAAACGAGATCGTGATGCTCCTCTTCCAGAGGGGCCGTTTCGACGCGGCCGCGACGGCCCTCACGGCACGCCTGCTCCTGTTCCTGATGGCGGGCACCGTGGCCTTCTCGGCCCAGTCCGTCATCGTCCGGGCCTATTTCGCCGTCCGGAACACCCTGTTCCCATCGGTGTTCTGTTCGGCGGGTGCCCTCCTCAGCATCCCCCTCTACTGGTACAATATGAGGCTCTGGGGCGCCTCAGGCATTGCCGCAGCCATCGCCGTTTCGGTGATTTTTCAGGCATGGCTTCTCTATGCCCTGTGGAACCGCCGCGGGAAGAACGCCGAAAGCGCCGGGGTGTACCGCCATTACCTCAAGATCGCCGCTGCGAGCGCCGTCATCGGGGCCGGCCTCGAAGCGCTTCGGCGCTGGCTCGCCTCCGGCATCGACGCCCGGATGCCCCTGGGGGCGCTTACACTCTCGGCTTTGGTCGGATTGGCCTTCATGGGCCTTCTCTTCGGGGCCGGCCGGCTCTTCAGAATCCGCGAGATCGACGACATCCTGGAAAAAATCCTGGGCCGCGTCCGCGCCGGGCTGATGTGGGTCCTGGCGTTTCTCTTTCCTCCTGCGGGGAAAAACAGGAACGGATAGGGGGCGGCACCCCGCCCCCCGCTTTTTGCCGCCAGGCCTACTTTTTCGGCCGTTCGAGCATGATCCTGCCGTCGGCCACCACGCACCCCCCGCCCTCGGGATAAACGATGAGCGGGTTGATATCCAGCTCGCGGATCTCGGGGTGATCGGCCGCGAGCTGGGAGAGCTTCATGATGCACCGCTTGAGGGCGTCCACGTCCGACGGCGGGTTCCCGCGGACCCCCTCGAGGATTCGGTAACTCCTGATCTGCCGGATCATGTTCTCGGCGCTCAGCTCCCACATGGGGGCGAGCCGGAAGGTCACGTCCTTCATCACCTCCACGAAGACCCCGCCCAGGCCGAACATGCAGATGGGGCCGAAGGCCGGGTCCCTTGTCGCGCCCAGGATGACCTCGATCCCCTTTCCCGCCATCTCCACCAGGAAGACGCCCTCGATCCGGGCATCCGCCTTGTACCTTCGGGCATTTTCGAGGATCTCGTCATAGGCGCGTTTCACCGCGTCGGCGGTGGCGAGGTTGACCTTCACGCCGCCGGCATCGGATTTGTGGATGATGTCGGGAGACACGATCTTCATCACCGCAGGCAGGCCGACCGCCGCGATGGCGCCGTCAATCTCCGCGGGGCTGCGGATCATGCGGTGCCGGGGAACGGGGAGGCCGTAGGCCGCAAAGATCTCGTAGGCCTCCGCCTCGGGCATATATGCCTTTTCCCCACCGCCCAGTTTCCGGTTGATGAGATCGGCCACCCGGGCCGTATCGCAGGGCAGACGGGTGATCTCCCGCCGCTGGTCCCTTGTGGCGAGTCGCTCGCCGAACCGGACCATGGCGGCCATGGACCGGGCGGCGGCCTCGGGGAACACATAGTTGGGGATGCCGTGGGACTGGAGGTATTCGATCCCCTCGGAAACGTCCACCATGCCCATGAAGGAGGCCAGAATCGGCTTGTTGACATCGGCCGCCACCCGGGGGACGATCTCGGCCGTCTCCAGGATGTCGGTCATGGCCTGGGGCGTGAGAATGACGATGGCGCCGTCCACGCCGTCGTCCATCATCACGCTTCGGATGGCCGCTTCATACCGCTCGTGGGTGGCGTCCCCGATGACGTCCACCGGGTTGCCCAGGCTGGCTGTGGGCGGCAGGCTCTCCTTGAGCTGGGCCCGGGTTTGGTCGGAGAGGGTGGCTAAGGTAAGCCCGTGGCGGACGGCCGCATCGGTGGTCATGATTCCCGGACCGCCGGCGTTGGTGATGATGGCCACCCGGTTCCCCCGGGGCAGGGGCTGCTTGGAGAAGGCTTCGGCGTAATTGAACAGCTCGTTGATGCCCTCCACCCGCTGGATGCCGCTCTGGTAGAAGATGGCGTCATAGGTGGCGTCCGATCCGGCCAGAGACCCGGTATGGGACGCCGCCGCCCTGGCCCCTTCCTTTGACCGCCCCGATTTCACCACAAGGATCGGCTTACCGGCGTGGTAGGTGATCTCCTTGCCGATCTCCATGAAGGCATGGCCGTCCGAGATGTCTTCAAGGTACATCAGGATCAGGTGGGTGTCCGGGTCGTCCTTGAGGTATCTCAGGAAATCGATTTCGTTGATATCGGCCTTATTCCCGAAACTGATGAATTTGGAAAAGCCGACATTCCGGCCGGCGGCGTAATCGAGCACCGAGGTGCAGAGCGCCCCCGACTGGGAGATGAAGGCGATATTGCCGGCTTTGGGCATGATCCTCGCGAAACTGGCGTTCATGCGGATCTCCGGATGGGTATTGATGATCCCCAGGCAGTTGGGGCCGATGATGCGGATGCCGGTCTCCCGCACGGTATCCTTCAGCCGGTTCTCCAGGGCCGCTCCGTGTCCGCCGATCTCCTTGAATCCCGCGCTGATGACAAGGCACCCCGTCACGCCCCGGGCCGCGGCCGTCCGGACGACCCCGGGCACCTGCTCGGCCCCGATGATGAGCACCGCCAGATCCACGGGGTCCGGGACCTCCTCCAGGGCGGGGTAGGCCTTGACCCCCTGAATCGATTTGTCCTTGGGATGGACCGGATACAAGACCCCCTTGTAGGCGGCCCCGAGCAGGTTCTTGAAGGCGGCGAGGCCGACGCTGCCCGGGCGGTTGCTGGCGCCGACCACGGCGATGGATCGGGCGTTGATGATGGGGTCTACGGCGCTTTTCTGGAAGGCGCCCGCGATGTTCTTTTCTCCTCTGCCATATGGATCTCCAGTGTACATATTCATCTCCGTTGTTAAAGGTTGTCTGCTTCTGTTGGCTATCATGGCATGTTCCAATCTGGCCTCAAGAATTAGCAAACCCTGTGCCACGGGAATGAGATCTCAATTTTTATAAATATATTCAAATGGATAAAAATTGTTGCGCCCTCCGTTCCCGGAGGGCGGCCGCGGATTGGTGATCCGGGATGTCAGTTTTTTTTTCGATGTGACAACATTCGCAGGGATCGGGTCCCACCCGTGCATTGATCCATATCATGACCATGCGAATGAATGGTCTTCGTAGGGGCAGGCCCCTGTGCCTGCCCTCGGAGGGCACCCACGGGGGGGTGCCCCTACGGATTTTACCGTATCAGGAACATGCGGACGACGATGCCGTCATCGCCGGTTTCAGGAAAGGGATTGTCCGAAAAAGGCGAGGGCCGGGGCCGCCACGCGCGGGTCGTCGTACTCGACGAAACGGCCGCTCAGGGACGGAGGGGCGTGGAGCGCGAGCCATGCCGCGGAGCGGGCGGGCACCCAGGGGGGTTCCAGCCCGCCTTCCTCCTTGAGCTTGGTGAAATAGGAGGCTCTTTCAGGGTCCATGGCCGACGGCCCCTCCCGGCGGATCAGGGCCTGCATCTCGGTATCGATGACGCCCGGCCGGAGGGCGACGGCGATGATCCGGGGTTCCTCGACGGCCACGACCGCCGTGAGGTGGGTGAGGGCCGCCTTGGCGGCGCAGTAGGCGCTCCAGGCCCCGATGGGCTTGACGGCGGCTCCGCTGCTGATATTGACCACCCGGCCGCCGGCGGCCCGGAGCGCCGGAATAGCGGCCCGGATCAGAAAATAAGGTCCCAGCAGGTTGACGGCGATGTTCCGGCCCCATGCCTCGGGGTCCGACCGTTCGATGGACATGACCGGCGGGAGGACGCCCGCGTTGTTGACCAGGCCGTCCAGCCGCCCGAACCGGCCCAGGGTCTTTTCGACCGCCCGGTCGCAGGCCTCGCGGCCGGAGACATCCGCCGGGAGCGTCAGGGCTTCGCTGCCCGAGGCCGCCACCGACCGGGCGACATCGGCCAAAGCCGCCTCCGACCGGGCCACGAGGGCCACCCGAACACCGGCCCTGCCCAGCCAGCGGGCGATGTCGGCCCCCAGCCCCCTGGAGGCCCCGGTCACGAGAATCACAGGTGTATCATTCATCCCTTCCGCCCCTTTCCTCCGCCTTTCCGCGGAACGCCTTCGGCCGTTATTCCACGGGGAAGACCATCTTGCCGGCCATGCCCACATCATAGCCCTCGATCTCCCTTGCAAGGGCCAGGAACGGGGCTTCATGGAGCATCCCGATGAAGAGCTGCACCCCCTGCTCGAAAAACCGCTCCCGGGTCATCAACAGATCGTAGCGCTCCCAGCGCAGGGGGATGAAATCCAGGTCGAGGAGGTTGGCCACCGGGCGGATGCACGGCGCCGCGTCCGCCCTTCCCGTCAGGATCTCAATGCCCACGTCGATATGCTTGGGGATCTCCCGGTGATATCCCTCGATCTCATCGCCGCGGATTCCCGCGGCCGCAAGGGCCCGATCGAACAGGAGTCGGGTGCCGGTGTTGAGAGGCCGGTTGACCATGCGAATGCCGGGTCTCGCGAAATCGGCCACCGAGGCGATGCCCCTGGGATTGCCTTTCTGCACCAGGATGCCCTGTTCCCGGCGGCAGAAATTGATGACCGCGGGCATCCGCTCGAGCTCCCTGCTGGCGAAGCCGAAATTGTAATCCGCCTCATCCTCCTGAAGCAGGTGGCTCGACGCCATGTGGCAGAGGTCCTTTCGGAGGGCCCGGAGCCCGCCCATGCTGCCCAGGTTCCCGAACACGGCCACATGCTCCGAGTGGGTCTGGTTGAAGAGGGTGATCGCCTTCTCCAAAAGGGGATCGTTGCTCCCGGCGATGATCAGGAGGCCGTGGTAGGGCGGCAGGTGGGTCGACGGCTCCGGATAGTTGATGGTGTTGGCTTCGATCCACTGTTCGACCAGGTGTTTCGGAAACAGCCATTTGCCCGTGATCTTGGTGGCCGGCAGGCTTTTTTCCGAGATCAGGGAATAGACCATTTTTTCGTTGATATCGAGAAATGTTGCGACCTCTCTCGTTGACAGAAGCTCTTTCATGGCGGTTTTCCTGGGCGTTGGTTACTGCGGATCTGGGTTACGGGGTGATGGACAGGGTTCATTATAGACGCTTCTCATTCCCTGTCAACCCGATCCTGAGAGACGGGCCGAGGGAATATTTTACTTCAGAAAACGGCAGTATGCCGCAACTATTTTTGACATTATGCCCTTTTTCTGCTATCTGACCGATATGGTTTGCTATATTCACATCAACCGATACATCGAGAAGGAGGGAATATGCTAAAAAAAGCGTCATGGTGGGCCGCGGCCCTGGTGTTACTCACGGCGGTGGTCGCAATGGCCGCCGGTCCCAAGGTCGGCGGAACGCTCATCTTCGGACGCGGCGGCGACTCCGCCGGTCTGGATCCCGCGTTTGAAACCGACGGCAATTCGTTCATGATCTGCGACAACGTCTTCGATCAGCTCGTGCTCTACGCCGACGAATCGACGGAGCTTGTCCCGGGCCTGGCCACCTCCTGGGATGTCGCCGAGGACGGCCTCACCTACACCTTCCATCTGCGCAAGGGGGTCAAGTTCCACGACGGCACCGACATGAACGCCGACGCGGTGGTTTTTTCCATCGGACGGATGATGAAGGAGAAGAAGGTCAAGTTCGTCGGCCCGCCGCCCGCGTTTCCCGAGAAGCAGCCACCGGCCGAGTACTGGCTCAGCATGGAGATGGACAACACCATCGACAGCATCGAGGCTGTGGACAACGACACGGTCGTCTTCAAGCTGAAGCGGCGCGAGGCCCCGTTTTTGGCCAACATGGCCATGGATTTCGCCGCCGTCGTCAGCCCCGCCGCCGTCACGAAGTTCGGGGAGGACTTCCGGAGCAACCCTGTCGGCACCGGGCCGTTCAAGTTCGTAAAATGGATCAAGGACGACCGGATCATCCTCGAGGCCAACGCCGACTACTGGGGCGGCCGCCCCTATCTGGATCAGGCCATCTTCCGCGTGATTCCGGACAACTCGGTCCGTTTCCTGGAACTCAAGACCGGCAACATCTCCATCTGCGAGTCCCCCAACCCGGAGGACATCGCCCTGGCCAAAAAAGACCCCAACCTGAAGCTGGTCTCCCAGCCCGGCATGAACATCGGCTACGTCAGCTTCAACCACACCAAGCCCCTCTGGCAGGACAAGCGGATCCGCAAGGCCATCGCCCTGGCCGTCAACAAGAAGGCCATCGTCGACAACATCTACTACGGCCTGGGCCAGACGGCCAAGAACACCATTCCGCCGACCATGTGGGGATACAACGACGACATCATCGACCATCCCTATGATCCCGAAGCCGCCAAAAAGCTCCTCCAGGAAGCTGATTTCGAAGGCAAGCTCAAGGCGGCCGGCCAGACCCGGATCACCCTCTGGAGCATGCCGGTTCCGCGGCCCTACAACCCCAACGGCATGAAGGTCGGCGAAGCCATGCAGGCGGACCTCAAAAAGATCGGGATCGACGTGGAACTCGTCACCTTCGAGTGGGGGACCTACCTCAAGAAGCAGCGGGATCAGCCCCTCGAGATGGACCTCTTCCAGCTCGGATGGACCGGCGACAACGGCGATCCGGACAACTTCCTCGCGGTGCTCCTGGACGGCATGGCCGATCCCAACGTCCGGACCCAGTGGAAGAACGAGGATTACCACAACACCATCCTGAAGGCCAAGCAGGCCAACTCCAAGGACGAGCGGATCCAGCTCTACCGCCATGCCCAGGAGCTGATCAACGACGAGGTGCCCCTGATCAACGTGGCCCACTCCGTAGTGGTCTCTCCGAACCTCAAAAAGGTCCAGGACTTCAAGCTTCACCCCACCGCGAGCATCCGGCTCCAGCGGGTGTGGATGGAATAACCGCATGACTGCCGCATGACGGCCGGGGGAGACGCCGTCCGCCGGCGCTCTCCCCTGATGCCGGCCCCGGGCGGGGTGTGAGGAGAAGCCTTGTCACGATTTATCCTTCACCGGTTTGTATCGTTGATTCCCACGCTGCTGGGCATCTCGGTCCTCGTCTTTTTCATGATCCACCTCATTCCGGGCGACCCCGCGGAGATGATGCTGGGGGAGCGGGCCTCGGAGCATTCCCTCAGGCAGGTGCGGGAGGAGCTGGGCCTGGATAAGCCTCTTTACGTCCAGTACGGGCTTTTCATGTCCCGCCTCCTCCGGGGCGACCTGGGCCGCGCCCTCAAGACCAACGAAAAAATCACCACGGAGATCGCCCTCCGCTTCCCCGCCACCATCGAACTGTCCATTGCGGCCATGATCATCGCCACCGTTTTCGGCATGACGGCCGGCATCATCTCCGCCACGCGGCAGTATTCCATTTTCGATTACGCCAGCATGGTCTTCTCCCTCGTCGGGGTCTCCATGCCCATTTTCTGGCTCGGCCTGGTCCTCATGATCGTCTTCTCCCTCAACCTGGGCTGGCTGCCCCTGTCGGGACGTCTCAGCTACGACGTCAGCCTGGAGACCGTCACCCGAATCTATCTCCTGGACAGCGTCCTGACCAGCAACTGGCCGGCCTTTAAGGATGCCCTCTGGCACCTCGTCATGCCCGCCTTCACCCTCTCCACCATCCCCATGGCCATCATCGCCCGAATCACCCGGTCCAGCATGCTCGAGGTGCTCCGGCAGGACTATATCCGGACCGCGCGGGCCAAGGGCCTGGCGCCCCGGGCCGTCTACCTGAAGCACGGCCTCAAGAACGCCCTCATCCCCGTGATCACCGTCATCGGCCTCCAGTTCGGGATTTTGATGGGCGGGGCGATCCTGACCGAGACCATCTTCGCCTGGCCGGGCATCGGCAAATGGATCCTGGATGCGGTCTATGCCAGGGATTTCCACGCGGTTCAGGGGGGGACCATGCTGGTGGCCGCCACCTTCGTGCTGATCAACATGCTGGTGGACATTCTCTATGCCTGGGTAAACCCCCGGATCAAGGTGAGCGGATGAACACGATCCCAGCCCCCCCGAAAAACGACATCCCGGATGCGGAAAAATCCCGCGGCCCCCTGATCGAGGCCCTGCTGAGGCTCCGTAAAAACAGGATCGCCGTGGCCGGCGTCGTCATCATCGCCTTCTTCCTGGCCATGGCCTTCTTCTCCCGGTGGATCGCCCCCCACGACCCCCTGGCCCAGTCCCTCTACGACAAGCTGAAGCCCCCGGTCTGGGACGAGGACGGCTCCTGGACCTACCCCCTGGGCACCGACGACTTCGGCCGGGACCTCTTGAGCCGCATCATCTACGGCTCGCGCATTTCCATGATGGTGGGCGTCACGGCCGTCTCCATCGCACTTTTCTTCGGCACCCTGGCGGGGTCCGTCGCCGGCTTCTACGGCGGCAAGGTCGACAACCTCATCATGCGGACGATGGACATCCTCCTGGCCTTTCCCTCGATCCTCCTGGCCATCGTCATCGTGGCCTTTCTGGGCCCCAGCCTGAGGAACGCCATGATCGCCATCGGGATCGTGAGCATCCCGCGCTACGCCCGGATCGTCCGGGGATCGGTACTGGAGGAGTATTCCAAGGATTACGTCCAGGCGGCCCGTGCCCTGGGCGCCGGGGACGGGCGGCTCATCTTCGTCCACATCCTCCCCAACTGCCTGGCGCCCCTCATCGTCCAGACCACCCTGGGATTTGCCTCGGCCATCCTCGAAGCCGCGGCCCTGAGCTTCCTGGGCCTGGGGGCCCAGCCGCCGACCCCCGAATGGGGGGCCATGCTGGCCAACGGGCGCGCCCTCATCCTCCGGGCCTGGTGGGCGGTCACCTTTCCCGGCCTGATGATCCTGTTTGCCGTCCTGGGGTTCAATCTCCTGGGGGACGGCCTGAGAGATGCGCTGGATCCCCGGCTTCGGGAATAGATCCCCCCGGAACGCGTTTAAGGAAAGCCCATGCCAGAACCCTTGCTTGAAGTGAACGGCCTCAAGACCTACTTTTTTACGGACCGCGGCCAGGCCCGGGCGGTGGACGACGTGAGCTTCACCCTCTTTCCCGGCCGGACCCTGGCCGTGGTGGGAGAATCCGGGTGCGGCAAGAGCGTCACCGCCCTGTCGGTCATGCGGCTCATCCCCGACCCGCCCGGTCGGATCACGGCCGGCGAGATCCGGTTCGACGGCACCGACCTCCTGACCCTCTCCGAACGCCAGATGCGCCGGATCCGGGGCAATCAGATCTCCATGATCTTCCAGGAGCCCATGACCTCCCTCAACCCGGTGTTCCGCGTGAAGGAGCAGATCACCGAGGTGCTGCGGCTCCACCAGCGGCTGTCCAAAGGGGCGGCCCTGGACCGGGCCGTCGACCTGCTTCACCAGGTGGGCATTCCCTCGCCCGAGCGCCGGGTGAACGACTACCCCCACCAGATGAGCGGCGGCATGCGCCAGCGGGTCATGATCGCCATGGCCCTGGCCTGCAGCCCCCGCCTCATCATCGCCGACGAGCCCACCACGGCCCTGGACGTGACCATCCAGGCCCAGATCCTGGAACTCATGGACGCCCTGCGGCGGAAGACCGGGACCGCCATCCTCCTCATCACCCACGACCTCGCGGTGGTGGCTGAAACCGCCGAGCACGTGGTGGTGATGTACGCAGGAAGGATCGTGGAGGAGGCCGACGTCAAGGCCTTGTTCAACCGCCCCCTGCACCCCTACACCCAGGGACTCATGCGCTCCATCCCCGGGGTGACGGCATCGGACCGGGCCCGCCTCGAGGCCATCCCCGGCGTGGTGCCGAACCTCCTTTCCCTTCCCCGGGGCTGCAAGTTCAACGATCGGTGCACCCGGGCATTCGACCGGTGCTTCGACGCCGAGCCGGGCCTGATCCGGACCGACGGGCATTCGGTGCGCTGCTGGCTGTACGAGGAGGCGTGATGGAAAAGACGAACGGGCGGATCGAACCATCGGCGGGCCGGGAAAACCTGGTGACCCTGCGGGGCATTCAAAAATACTATCCCGTCTCCGGCGTCGCCGGCAAACGCGGCCTCGTGAAGGCCGTGGACGGCATCGACCTCGACATCCGCAGGGGCGAAACCCTGGGCCTGGTGGGGGAGAGCGGGTGCGGGAAATCGACCCTGGGCCGGGCCATTTTGCGCCTGGAGGAGCCGACGGCGGGGGAGATCCGCTATGACGGCCGGGACATCCTGGCCCTGAGCCGGAAGGAGCTCCGGCCCCTCCGGCAGAGGATGCAGATCATCTTCCAGGACCCCTACTCGTCCCTCAACCCGCGCATGACGGTGGGCCGGATCATCGCCGAGGCCCTCGTCATCCACGGCGTGGGAAGCGCGGCCGACCGGCTCGAACGGGTGCGGGAGATCATGAAGGTCGTGGGGCTCCGGCCCGAGGCCATCAACCGGTACCCCCACGAATTCAGCGGCGGGCAGCGCCAGCGCATCGGCATCGGCCGGGCTTTGGCCCTCCAGCCGGAGCTGATCATCTGCGACGAGCCGGTCTCGGCCCTGGACGTCTCCATCCAGGCACAGGTCATCAACCTCCTCATGGACCTCCAGGAGCAGTTCCATCTGACCTATCTTTTCGTCTCCCACGACCTCTCGGTGGTGCGCCACATCAGCGACCGGGTGGCCGTCATGTACCTCGGCCGGCTCGTGGAACTGCAGCCCAAGGCGGACCTCTACGAGCACCCTCTCCATCCCTACACCCAGGCCCTGCTCGCGGCCGCGCCGGTGCCCGACGTCAACACGGTCCGGGAGAAAAAAGGTTTGGCCGGGGACCCCCCCAGCCCCCTGTCGCCTCCCGAAGGGTGCCACTTCCACCCCCGGTGCCCCCATGTCATGGACCGCTGCCGGAAAGAGGTCCCGGCCTTCCGCGAACACCTTCCGGGGCGGTGGGTCCGCTGCTTTCTGTACGAGGACGGCGGGACCGTCGGTCAATAGATGCCCAGGTCCGCCAGGATCCCGTCCATCCCCATTTTGACGGCCTTCAAGCGGAGAAACTCCGATATGGTGGGCTGGGACGGCCGGACCAGGAGCATCATATTGGCCTCCCGGGGGGTCCTGGAGCCCTTTTGGCAGTTGCACGCCCGGCACGATGCCACGCAATTGTCGAAGTCGTTCCCCCCGCCCCGGGACCGGGGGATGATGTGATCGATGGTGAGCCGCCCCTCGTGGCACCCGCAATACGCGCACCGGTGGCCGTCACGGATGAGGACATTCCGCTTGCTGAAGGGGACCCTGGCCCGGTAGAGGCTCCGGATCAGCTTGATCAGCTTCAGGACGGCCGGGATTTTCATGACGATCCCTTCGGCCGTCCGGACGGTCTTTTTCGACCAGGCCAGGATCTGGACCTTCCCCTTGGCGATCAGGCACATCGCCCGCTTCCAGTCCACCACATTGAGAAACGAATAATCATGGTTGAGCAGAACGCAGGACATCATCTCTCCCTCTCTCGACAACGGTTATTCCATGCATCGATCCATACCGGACGCATGTTAGAAAATGATTCGCCATCGAACTGCCGTTCCGAAAAACCGCCGATTGCATCGGCCACGGGCAGATTACCCCAAATTCATGCACGGGGCAACGTCTCTTTAAAGAGGGACTCCTGCGGTTCCAACAGGATTGCTTTTTAGTGGGGAATTATATATGTAGGGTCCGAACATCGAGCCAATCCGAACAGAAATTCAGGAGAAACGATTCACATGGCAGACAAAAAACGGATATTGAGCGGCATGCGGCCCACGGGTCCCCTCCACCTGGGAAACCTGCACGGCGCGCTGCAGAACTGGATCGACATGCAGGACCGGTACGACTGCTTCTTTTTCATCGCCGACTGGCACGCGCTCACCAGCAACTACGAGCATACGGAGAACATATCGGAGTACGTGAAACAGATGATGATCGACTGGCTCTCCGCCGGGCTCTCCCCGGAAAAGAGCACCCTCTTCGTCCAGTCCCACATCAAGGAGCACGCGGAACTCTTCCTGCTCCTCTCCATGATCACGCCGGTGCCGTGGCTGGAGCGCAACCCCACCTATAAAGACCAGATCGTTCAGCTTGCGAGCAAGGATCTTTCGACCTTCGGGTTCCTGGGATATCCGGTGCTCCAGGCCGCGGACATCATCATCTACAAAGCCGACGGCGTTCCCGTGGGCGTCGACCAGGTGCCCCACGTGGAGATCACCCGGGAGATCGCCCGGCGCTTCAATTACCTGTACGGCGACACCTTCCCCGAACCCCAGGCCATCCTGACCGAGACTCCGAAGATCCTGGGATGGGACCGGCGCAAGATGAGCAAGAGCTACGACAACGCCATCTACCTCTCCGATTCCCCCGAGGAGATCCTGGAGAAGGTCTCCAAGATGATCACGGACCCGGCCCGCAAGCTCAAAAGCGACCCCGGAAACCCGGACATCTGCAACGTGTTCGATTTCCACAAGCTCTACAGCCCCCAGCCTCTCGTGGAGGAGATCAACCAGCAGTGCCGGAGTGCCGGGATCGGATGCGTGGCCTGCAAGAAGAAGATGGCCAACAACCTCATCGCCTTCCTTGCGCCCATCCGGGAAAAGCGGGCCTATTACGAAAGCCGGCCGGAGATCGTGGCCGAGCTGATCGTCACCGGCAGCAGCAAAGCCCGCGAGGAGGCCCAGAGGACCATGGAAGACGTCCGGGCCGCCATCCGGATCTGATGCCGGGGCCGGGCGGCCGCAGCGTCCGCCCGGCAACCCGCCTGCCTCGCCATGTCCGACAGCCGATATGAAGTCAGGGTCGAGAACATCTTCGAGGGCCCCATGGACCTCCTGGTCTACCTGATCCACAAGAACGAGGTGGACATCTACGACATCCCCATCGCCATGATCACCGAGCAGTATCTCGGATATATCGACTGGATGGAGCGCATGAACGTCGATGTCGCGGGCGACTTCCTTCTCATGGCCGCGACCCTCACCCAGATCAAATCGCGGATGCTGCTTCCGACGCACGAGATCGACGGAGAGGATCCGGAGGACCCGCGCCTCGAGATCACCCGCCCCTTGCTCGAATACCTCCGCATGAAATCGGCGGCGGAAGAGATCGCGCTCCGGCCGGTGCTGGGCGAGGACACCTTCGTCCGGCCGAAGGGCGCGGAGGAGATCCGGCCCGACCCCGAGGGCGGGTTCATCCAGGTCAGCCTGTTTGAACTCATCGACGCATTTCAGCGGATCATCGAAAACCTGCCCGGAAAGCACGCGGTCGAGTTGGACGCGGAGCGGTTCTCCATCCAGGACAAGATCGCCCACATCATCGAGGTGCTCGAGGAAAAGGGCTCGGTGACCTTCCACGAACTCTTTTCACGGGACGCCGGCAAGGAGGAGCTGATCGCCACCTTCCTCGCCCTCCTGGAGATGGGCAGGCTGGGGCTGGTGCGCATTGCCCAGCACTGCCAGAACGGCATCATCAGGCTCTTTTACCAGTGACCGAAGCGATCGCCCATATCATCGAAAGCCTGCTCTTCGTCTCGGACACGCCCCTTTCCGTCAAGCGCCTGGCGGAGGTCCTCGAGACCGAGGATCTGGACGCCGTCCGGGGTGCCCTGAGGCGGCTTTCCGACGAATACGACCGCAGGCAGGGCGGCTTCTACCTTTCGGAGGTGGCGGGCGGGTATCAACTCCGGACCCGCCCCGAACACAAGGAATGGATCCGGCGGCTGCTCCAGAGCGGCCCTGCCCGCTTAAGCAAGGCCGCCATGGAGACCCTGGCCGTCATCGCCTATCGGCAGCCGGTGCTCCGGAGCGACGTCGAGCACATCCGGGGCGTCGACTGCGGCGGCGTCCTGCGGGTCCTCCTGGAGCGGAAGATCATCAAGATCCTGGGCCGGAAGGAGATGCCGGGCCGGCCCCTCCTCTACGGCACCACCCGGAAATTCCTGGAGATGTTCAACCTGCGGGACCTGAGGGACCTGCCCACCCCCAGGGAGCTTGCGAAGGATCACGCCGGCACCACCGATGCCGCCGCGCCCAATGACGGGACGGACGCGCCGGACGGCCCTCCGGAGACGGCCGCCGGTCAAGCCGCCGGAGACGCGCCGCCGGAAAAAAACACTTGACCTCACCGGGAGAAACCTTTATAGAAGGCCCATAACTTACCGGGCGATTAACTCAGCGGGAGAGTGCTACCTTCACACGGTAGAAGTCACTGGTTCAAATCCAGTATCGCCCACCATAGGAATAAAGGGTTTACGGCTTGTGCTGTAAGCCCTTTTTTTGTTTTCGTGCCCATTTGGTGCCCGGTGGCTAAAAAAGGACCTTTTCCAGCTTTGAAGCTGCGGATTGGTTGGTGGGATTCATGCGGCAGGCATATACTGCCCAAGGAGTCCGCCCGGCATTATACGCCCGAATACGTCAACGAGGAATCGATCAGAAAACTGAAGATTACCGACAGAATGCATGAATCGGCTATGTTTCCTGAATAATGTAAGAAAGCATGAGTTGAGATATCACAGATTTTCTTATTGTTTGGATATTCTCAATATATCTGCAACCTGTTTGTCTAATTTGAGCCACATACTCTCAGCGTTGGTATTGCTTCAGATTCCCTATAATACTTTCTCATCATTTTCAATGCGTTCCACAACGGTGCTAAATGGATTGATTTTTTGCAAAATTATGGTATGTACAAAATCTATGGTATATGGGTATAATCAGACACACAATAACAGGAGGGATAAACGAATGCGATTTTTGATCGTTGGCATATGCCTGACAATGATGGTGGCCGGGTGTACAAGCATGCAGTCTGGGGTTGCGACCGCTGACCGGCAGGACGTTTTGTATTCATGCAACTGCGGCCCCGAATGCAAATGCAACACGCTGAGCACGAAGGCCGGCAACTGTACTTGTGGAGAACCCCTCAAATGGGGGCATGTCCTCAAGGTTGAAGGCAGCGAAGCCATACTTTGTCAATGCGCTGAAGGTTGTGCGTGTGGCGGATTGGATGCGAAAGATCCAACCAAATGTGTCTGTGGAACTCCGGTCAAGAGGGTAGATATGGCAGGAACGGGCATTTACTATTGCAATTGCGGAGGATCATGCTATTGCAACACCGTCTCCGACAAGCCTGGAAACTGCAAGTGTGGTATGAAGCTGAAAAAAACCTAATTTGATTAACCAGTATGTTGCAGCGCACAGGGCAGAACGTAATGTCCTGCCTTTTTTTTGTTTTTAGAATCAGTTAACGTTCAAAGCAACATGGCTGGGGGATTTCCTACCCCGTAAGGATTATGAGCCTCACCCATACGGCAGGCGGTGTCACGTATAGCTCCAACAAATCTGTCTATAACCTGTGATATCCATATTAATGCAGCCTCTGAAGCGTACTGATCCAAAGCTTCAGTATTCTGGCGCCGGGATTTCTCAAGACTACCATGACTATTCATGACTCGAGATTTTCATCATCGCGGGCCATGGTTATCGAAAATGGCATGGAGCCTCTCGGCGCGCTCATATTGCGAGAAAACGTTATATCCATATGGCAGTACCAGCTTTGCGATATATATAGAAGGCAGTCCTGGTTAGGCAATCCACCCCGGCCGGCGGGCGCACCAGGCCGCCACGGTGTCCTGAAGCCCGTCGCCCAGCCCGGGGACGACGTAAAAGCGGGGCCGCAGCAGGTCGTCCGCCGGGTCGATCATCCCCTCAGCCGCGGCCCGGCG
>NZ_JBGSQX010000143.1:0-27144 GCF_041737845.1 Desulfococcus sp. | reverse complement strand
GATGATCATCCGGGCGGACGGCGGCATCGTCGGCACCATCGGCGGCGGCCCCGTGGAGGGCGAGGTCATGGCCGCGGCCCCCGACATCCTCTCCTCGGGCCGGTTTGAGATCCGCGCCTTCCACCTGGACTCTGGCGCCGCGGGTGAAATGGACATGATCTGCGGCGGGCGGCTGGACGTGCTTTTGGAGCGGATCTCCCCGGACCCGGAGGTCAGGGGGATTTTCCAGACCCTGGAGGAGGCAGGGCGCCGGGGCCGGAAATACCTCCTGGCGGCCGACATCCCCGAGGCGGGCCACGGCGCCATCGCCCGGGCGGTGGTGTTCGCGGACGGCGACATCGTTGCGAGCGACGGGTTTCCCCGGTCCGTCCTGCCGGCGCTCCTGGAAAAAACCCGAAAGGAGCGTGCGCCGGTGATGGTCATCCACGACGGGCGCAGGTATCTCGCGGAGCCGGCGTTCATTCCCGGTACCGCCTATCTTTTCGGCGCGGGCCATGTCTCCCGGGCGGTCTCCCGGCTGACCCACCTGGTCGGTTTCCGCACCGTGGTGCTGGACGACCGGGCGGAATTCGCCAGCGGCCCGCGGTTCCCCCGGGCCGAGGAGGTCCGGGTGATCGACGACTTCAATGAAGCGATGGCCGGGCTTCCCGTCGACCCGGACAGCTATCTGGTGATTCTCACCCGCGGCCATCACCATGACCGGACCGTGCTGCAGCAGGCCCTCGGGACGGACGCCGGGTATATCGGCATGATCGGCAGCCGGCGAAAGCGCGACGCCATCTACGCCGTCCTTCGCGATGAGGGCATGACGGACGCGGATTTCGCCCGGGTCCATTGCCCCATCGGCATCGACATCGAGGCCGAGACCCCCGAGGAGATCGCCGTCAGCATCGTGGCGGAATTGATCGCGGCCCGGGCCTCCCGGAGATGACCGGCGCGGGTCTGGCCGCCCTTGTCCTGGCCGCGGGCAAGTCGACCCGCATGGGCCGCGACAAGCCCCTGCTCGCCCTGGGCGAGGGCACGGTCGTCGAACGGGTCATCGACCTGTTTCAGACGGCCGGGATCACCGATATCCGCGTGGTCGTGGGCCACCATGGGGAACGGCTGATACCGGTCGTGCAAAAGGCGGGCGCCCGCGCGGTGTTCAATTCCGGGTATGAGGGCGGCATGTTCACATCGGTCCTGGCGGGGTTGAAAACCCTCGATTTTCGCTGCGCGGGCGTTTTCATGCTGCCGGTGGATGTCCCGCTCGTTCGGCCGTCCACCCTCCGGCGGCTTATGGACGCCTGGCGGCGCATCCCGGGGAAGGGTGGTCCGGAAATGGACGCCGGGCGCGCCATCCTTCACCCGACCTTCCAGGGCCGGCGGGGCCACCCGCCCCTCATCGGCGGCGGCCACATCGCTGACATCCTGAAATGGCGCGGAGACGGCGGCCTCCGGACGTACACAGCCGAATGGGAGCGCTGCGCGGTGGAGATCCCCGTGGCGGATCGGTTCATCCTGGTGGATATGGATACGCCCGAGGATTATCGCCGCATCGCGGATGGCCAGTTCTGTTACGACCTTCCTTCGCCCGCGGAATGCGCAGCCCTCATGGTCGAAGTCCTGGCGGTGCCGCCGTCGGTATGGGGCCACTGCCGGGCCGTGGCCGATGCGGCCGTGATCCTGGGGCATGCCCTGAACCAGGCGGAAGGGAGGCGCCGCACCGGCAGCCCCCTTTCCCTTCCCCTCATCCGCGCTGCGGCCCTGGTCCACGATCTGGCCCGGGAGCAGCCGGACCACGCCCGGGCGGGCGCGGCATTCCTTCGTTCCATGGGGTTTGACGCCGTGGCCGACATCGTGGCCGTCCACATGGAGCTTCCCCCGGAGCGGGAGGGGCGGCTGGAGGAGGCCGAGGTGGTTTTTCTGGCGGACAAACTCGCGGACGGAGACGTTCGGGTGACGCTGGAAGAGCGGTTCCGGCGGCAGGCGGCCAGGTTCGGCGGGGAGTCCGCGGCAGCGGCGGGGATTGCCCGTCGTCTATCCAGCGCCCAGGCGGTCCGGGACGAGGTCGAACGGTGTGTGGGCCGCCCCCTTGCGTCTATCCTGGCGGAGAGAACTCATGATCTATCTGCTTCGGCACGGGGAGATTGACACCGGTCCGGACCGGCGGTTCATCGGCTGGACGGACCTCCCTTTGAACGAGACCGGGCGGCGCCAGGCCCGTGAATGGCGCGACGCTTTCAAGGGCGTGCCGTGGAAGGGGCTCTTCTGCAGCGACCTGGCCCGATCCCGCGAAACCGCCGGAATCATCGCGGGGGCGTCGGCCCCCTTCCATATCCTGGAAGCGCTCCGGGAAATCTCCCTGGGTTCCTGGGAGGGGGCGGGGATGGCCGACATCCGGGCCCGGTTTCCCGAGGAGTGGGCCGCCCGGGGCGAGGCACTGGACACCTTCCGGCCGCCTGGCGGGGAATCCTTTGCCGATCTTGAGGGTCGGGTGATGCCCGCTTTTATGAAGCTTTCGGAATTCCCCGTCGGACCCCTCCTGGTGGTGGGCCATGCCGGCGTCAACCGCGTGATCCTCTGCAACCTCCTGGGGATCCCCCTCACGCATCTCTTCCGCCTGGAGCAGGATTACGGCGGCCTCACCCTGATCGATCCTTCGGTTCGCCCCTTCCGCGTCAAAACCCTGAACTGCCGCCGCGCGTATCCTGCATGAGCTTGCGGCAAGGTCAAAACGGCGCGTTCAGGGCGTGCGGTTTTCCTCGGCCGGACGCCGGTCGGGCGACGAATCCATGGCCGCGGCAGCAAGCGTTCTGCAGTCTTTCAGGACGATCGAGAAAATCGGCCGATGGGAGAAGAAGACAGCGCCGATGGTGTTTCGACATTACGGCAAACACAGGCTCGAATTAATATCCGGTGACTGGGTCGTCAGGAATTGAACAGGCCGGCAGCAGGCTGTGCCTCGGCACCATCAGGGAGAAAGTAAGCCCCTCAGGGGATTACCGCTATGGGCGGATGCAGGAAAGGTGATCCGTCCGGACGATCCCCAGGACGTCCCGGGACATTTTCAGCACCGTGGCCCGGACAGCCCTCAGTGTTCGGATATCCCCGGCGGCAAGGCTGCCCTGCTGCGCCGAATTCAATCCCAGGTTCATCCGTCGGACTGCGCGAAACAGGATGGCGCCGGCAGCGGGCGTATTGAGGTCGTCCGCAAGCGCAGCGGAGAAGTCGGTCCAGTCGCCCGCCGTCGGCCGGCAGGCGGGGTCCGGGGGGCCGATCGTCTGTTCCGCGCGGGCCAGGGTCCGGCGGATCCGCTCCGCTCCGGCAGCGGATTCCGCCATCCGCTCCGGGCTGTAGTCGAGGGGATGGCGATAGTGTTTGGATAGGAGAAAAAGCCGGATCGCATCGGGAGGGTAGATGTCGAACAGGGTGCGGAGCGTCACGAAACGGCCGGTCGATTTGGCCATCTTCCGGCCGTCCATGTCGACCAGGCCGTGGTGGACCCAGAAGCGGGCGGGGTTTTTGCCGGTAACGGCCTGGGACTGGGCGATCTCGTTCTCGTGGTGGGGGAAGACGAGGTCCGTGCCGCCGCCGTGGATATCGAAGCGGTCTCCCAACAGCGTTTGCGCCATGGCCGAGCACTCGATATGCCAGCCCGGCCGTCCCCGGCCCCAAGGGCTCTCCCATCCCGGCGCATCGGGCTCGGAAGGCTTCCATAAAAGGAAATCATGGGGATTGGATTTATCGGGATCGGATTCCACCCGGGAGACCGCCGGCATATTTTCTATGCATCGGCGGGAGAGCCGCCCATAGGCCGGAAAGGATTCCACCCGGAAATAGACCCGGTCCTGAACCCGGTAGGCATGTCCCTTCTGGAGCAGGCGTCCGATCATCTCCTGCATGGGGCGGATGTATTTCGTGGCCCGGGGGGCATGGTCCGGCGGGCGGACCCCCAGGTGTTGCATGTCTGCCTCATAGGCGGCGATAAAGCGCGACGCGACGGCGTCGTACCCCACCCCGAGGGTTTCGGCCCGCGCCAGGATCTTGTCGTCGATGTCCGTGTAGTTGCAGACGCTGGTCACGGTCCATCCCAGGGTTTTGAAAAAACGATGCAGCACGTCGAAAAAGACCGCCCCGCGCGCATGACCCAGGTGGGCGTCGTCGTAGACCGTCGGGCCGCAGACGTAAAGCCCGACCCGGCCCGGCGATGAGGGGACAAAGGGCTGTTTATCCCCGGTGAGCGTATTGTAGAGGCGCATTTTCACCGTTGGACACCAGCATGCGATCGTTTCCCCGGCGCTCCGTAAAACCAATTTCGTCCAGGTATTCCAGAACGGGAAGAGCCCCCGTGCGGCCATAGCCCAGTATCGCATTGCAGTCGTTCGCAGTGATGTGCCCCCTGCACGAGATGGCGGCCCGGACCCTGCCCATGATCTCTTCCAGGGCTTCAGGGGAAAGAAACCGGTCGTTGTTGAGCCGGACCAGCCGGTGCTGTCGGGCCAGATACCCCAGGAGCTTTTCGACATCCCGTTTGGACGTCCCCTGACGGAAGGACCGCCAGGCCGTGTGGGCGGTGAAGGGGGTGATTCCCGCTTTTGCCGCAAAATCGTGGAGTTCTTCGACCAGCTTCATCTGAGTTGACGTCAGACGCCCCGTCACCTCGGCCATACGGTAGCCGCCGCCCTCCTGGATCAGGCGGCCTTCCCGGCACAGTCCGGCCAGGATCCAATGAATCAGCGCCCTGTCCGCATCGGCCGGGAGTTTGTCGCCGATCTCCACGGCCTTGAGATCGACCCTCAGGGCGTCCTGCCGGAGGGTCTGGGCCACGATTTGCAGGACCATCTCCCTCAGGCGATTGCCGGCCGCCTTTCCTACGGCCCCCGGTTCCCCGAGGGACAGCCATTCGCCGCCTTCGACCCGCCGTTCGATCTCCCGGCGGCAGATCTCCGGTGAAAGCCCGGTCTGTTCGGCAGCGAAGCCTTCGGTGACGGGCCGATAGGGATGCCGGTCCAGGAGGCGCGCCAGGATCTCCTCGGGCCTGCCGGATTGAAGCGCCCTCAGATAGGGGAGCAGGGCCTTCGCTTTTCCGGCGCGGTACTTGACCTTCGAGGTTTTTAGAACCCGGCCTCCGGCGATGACCGCCGCCCGGTTCATGGGGGAGACCAGAAACCGGTCCCCGGGCAGGGCCGGAACCGGCGACGCCAGGCGGCACTGGACCAAACCGGTATCCCCGGGCTCCAGGACTTCCGTCTCCATTGTTACGATCATCGCGGCGACAACCGCGGTGCCGAGGTAAAGCTTCACCATTTGTCGGTTGTCGATGCTTTCGGTATGCGGCCGCAGCATCTTCAGCTCGGCGTTGATGAGTGTCGCGGTGTTCAGGGTATCCGCCCGCGCCAGGAGGCTTCCCCGGCGAACCGCAGAAAGGGGCACCCGGTGGAGATTGACCCCGACCCGCTGGCCGGCGAATGCATAGGATGCCGGCTCTCCATGAACCTCAAGGGACTTGGCGCGGGTTCGGATGCCCCGGGGCAGGATATCCACGGCATCGTTCTTGGTTAGCGCCCCCCCGAGCACCGTGCCGCTGACGACCGTGCCGAGGCCGGGAAACTGCCTGACCTGGTCGATCCAGAGCCGGAAGGGGGCGTCGCCGCGCTTGCCGCCGGCCAGGGCGAGCTCGGCTTCCAGTGCCCCCAGAACCGCGGACCTGCCCTGTTCGGTTCGGGCAGAAAACGGCACCACGGGCTTTCCTTCCAGAAAGGTCCCCCGGACCAGGTCTTCGACCTCCATCCGGGCCAGTTCGAGGGTTTCCGCATCCACCAGGTCGCTTTTGCCGACCACCACCAATCCTCCCGCGGCGCCGAGGGTGGTCAGGATGTTGAGGTGTTCCACCGTCTGGGGCATTACGCCGTCGTCTGCCGCCACCACCAGCACCGCAAGATCCACGGCGCAGAGACCCCGGATCGTGTTCTTCAGGAAATCGGTATGGCCCGGCACGTCGATCAGGGCCGCCCGCGCCCCGCCGGGCATGAAGAGGGGCGCCACCCCCGACTCGATGGAAAGGCCCCGCTCTTTTTCTTCTTTCATCCGGTCGGTGTCCACGCCGGTCAGGGAGCGGACCAGCGCCGTCTTACCGTGGTCCACGTGGCCCGCCACGCCGATGGTGATATGGGTGTTCATGATGTTCTCGATGTGGAAGGGGCAAGGGGAATCGAACCTCCTCCTCGTTTATGAGACGAGGCCGACGGTTTTGAAGACCGCGGGGTGCCCAGCACCATTGCCCCTGAAGATGCGGGGCCGCTTTTTCAACGGGCCCCGGAGTGATCCATTCAAACGGATCGGAAGGGAAAACTTGTCTGACGCCGCCTTCCGACCGCATCCTTCCTAACACGCACGGTTAAGAGATGTGCGGCCGTTCATGTAAAGCCGGACAGATTGAACATGAATTTACAAATCCTGTAACACTGAAATCCTTGACGTGCGGCCGGTTTCTGTTGACAGGCCGCCGTCGATGCCATGTCATGGAGAGGGATACTATATCGAGATCATCGATTTGTCAATTCGATATGCTCTATAATGCTGTTTGAAAGGATAGAAAATTCCCTCACGCCGGTTTTCTGTTTTGAAACAATATCGCGTACACCGACACGGACGCAACGATGACGGCGCCGTGGACCAGGCGTGTCCAGAACCCCGAGAGGCCCGCGCTGATGATGCCGGCTTCGATGATGCCGATGATGACGGCGCCCACGAGGGTGCCGAAGACCGTCCCCTCGCCGCCGAATACCGAGGTGCCGCCGATGAAGATCGAGGCGAAGACCAGAAGCAGGTAGCCTTCCCCCTGGGTGGGCCACCAGTTGGCCATCTCCATGCAGACCATCACCGACACGAGCGCGCTCATAATCCCCATGAATACGAACAGGAGGATCCGCACCCTGTCGGTGTCGATCCCCATCAATCGTGCGGTGCGGATATCGTCGCCGATGAACAGGACGTTGTCGCCGAAGGCGTGGCGGTTCAGAATCAGCCCCATGAGGCCCGCAATCCCCAGGCACCAGAGAAATTGGGCCGGCACAAGGCCGCCGATCCGGCCGGCGAAGAGATGGTGGAGTAGGGTGTCCCGGACCGGGACGATGTTCCTGGCGAGGCCGGATGCCAGCAGGATTGCAACACCGCGCCAGAAAAACTGGGTGCCGATGGTGGCGATGATGGACGGCACCCCCACCTTGACGACGAGCAGGCCGTTCAGGAGCCCCGCCGCGGCGCCTGCGGCAATAGCCGCGATAAATGCAAGCGGCGCGCTTCCCGTGGCGAGAAAGAGCTCGGAGAACACGAATCCGGAGACGGCCATCACCGACGGAAAAGAGAGGTCCATCTCACCTGCGATGATCAGAAAGGTGAGGCCTAAAGCCAGAAGGGCCGTGAAAGGGATCGTGGATCCGAAGGAGATATAGATGTGCGGCGACAGGAAGGTCCCCGGACTCGATATCATGAAAATCCCCAGGAGGCCGACGAGGACGCAGGAGATGCCGGCCTGGACGCTGAACCGGCGAAAAAAAGCCTTCACGAGAAGCGCTCACGGGCGGCGCCGGCCGTGATCCGCATGAGTTCCAGGCCCAAGCCCTCGAGGGTCAGCTCATCCCGCAGGTATTCCCCGACGACTCTTCCCCGTTCCATGACCGCGATCCGGTGGGCGACCCGGTGGACATGGGCCATGTTGTGGGAGATATAGATGCACGCCTTCTGCTCCTCCGCGATCCGGCCGACGAACCCCAGCACCTTGTCCACCTCGGTGAGGGAGAGGGCCGTGGTGGGTTCGTCCAGGACAATGATTTTGGCGTGAAAGTACATGGCCCTGCCGATTGAAAGCCCCTGGCGCTCCCCGCCGGAGAGGGTGCGGACCCGGGCCTCGGCGCTGATGCCCACCCCCCGCAGGCCGACGTGGCGGTTCAATATCTCCAGGGTCGCCCGCTTCTGGGCCCGGACCCGGATGAAGCCCAGGCGGTTCGTCATGGGTCTGCCGGCGAAGATATTGCGCCACAGGGGCTGTTTTTCGCCCAGCGACCGCTCCTGGTGCACCGTCTCGATGCCCAGGCGCCTGGCCGCCGCCACATCGTACCTTGCGAAATCGACAGGGCTGCCGCCCACCGTCATCTCCCCGGCGTCGGGCCGCTGAACGCCGGAGAGAATCTTGATGAGGGTGGATTTGCCCGCGCCGTTGTCCCCCACGAGTCCGAGGACTTCGCCGGGACGGATATCCAGACTGACGGAGTTCAGGGCCTCGACTCCGTCAAAAGATTTGGATATTCTCCGAAGGCACAGCACGGGTTGGGCCTGCCTGAAATCCCTGCGGTATTCATCCATCGATTATCGGATGCCTTTTTTGGCCAGGGGCGCGACCAGGGCGATGTTGCCTTTATGGACCAATCCGCCGCCGGTATCGATTTCGAGGCCGGTGAAGCCGTATTTTTTCGTCAGTACAATCTGGGCCACGGAAAGGTATCCCAGGAGATAGGGCTGCATCTCCGACACCAGGTCCACGTATCCGTTTTCAATGGCCGATGCCGTGGCAGGCGAGAGGGAGAAACCACCCACAAAGATGGCGTCCGGCCCCACGCCGGCCGCCTTGAGGAAGTTCTCCATCTGGGATGTCAAGGCCCCGTGATCGATCAGCATCATTTTGCAGTCCGGATGACTGGACAGATAGGCGGTGACGATGGGGACGCCCATGGCCGTATCCTTGTCCACCTCGGGGCTGATTTCGATGTAATCCACGACCAGGCCGGCTTCTTCCAGCGTCCGGATCATGGCAAGAGCCCTGCGGCCACGCTCCTCGAGTCGTTTCAACCCCCAGATGAAGGCCCGGTCGCCCTTTTTGAGGCCGGATCGGACAAGGGCCTCCCTGGCCAGGGTGGTGCCCATGATATCCGGGTCGGTTCCGATGGATCCGAATCCTCTCGATTTGTATTTTTCAAGGGCCTTGGGGAGGTTCGTGTCCACACAGGTCACCAGCACGCCGGCGTCGAAGGCCTCCTGGATGAAGGGCGCATAGGCGCCGTCCCCGGGGTGCCCCATGACAACAATGCCGTCCGGCCTTGCGGCCAGTGCGGTCTTGAAATTTTCAATCATCCTTTCCGGGTTCCAGTCGGAGTACAGCAGTTTAAGGTCGCATCCCAGGTCCGAGGCCGCCTGCGTGGCGCCGTTCTGGACGATGGTGTTGTAAGGCCCGCCCACCGGGCCGCCAGTGTCGAACCAGATGGTGACGTCCTTGCCCAGGGGAGGCAGCTTTTCGGCGGCAGGGGCGTGGCCGACGGCCAGCGTCAGGAATAGGGCCACGGCCGACAGGATTGCAGCAGTGCGCTTTTTCATCCTTGTTCTCCTTCATGTGTCGTTGGAATGTAAATTGGGTGTAAAAGAGATGGGTTATCCAAACCGCAATGGCGGTGCTACAGCATCTCCAGGTAGGCCTCGATGCGTACCCGGAGCTGCTCGGTGTCGCTTTCGGCGTAGTCGGTTTCCAGGTGCAGGGTGGGCATGCCGAAGGTCTCCCGAATGAAGGCGTCCACGCTGAAGGCCTCGATATTGTAAGTGTGGCAGGCCTGCCAGGTGAGATCGACGACGCCGTCGGCGGAAAACCCCCGGATCATTTCGGCCAGCAGGTCGAAGCGGCCGGTGTTGGGGCTCATGACCGAGCATGGGGTGGCGAGGTACTGCTCGGCCAGGGCGTCCATGGGGTCTTTATCCTCGTCGACGGCAAAGGCCTGCTTGTATCCCGAGCAATTTTCAAGGGCCACCACGTCGGCGCCGCTCTGCTCGATGATCTTCACGACCTTGTCGCTCCCCAGCCCGACGGGCACGCCAGTAAGCAGGATGCGTTTGCGGCCGGAGCCCTTCGGGTCGTCTGCATGGAGCGTTCCCTTGGTTGCTTCGAGCGCCGCCTGTTTCATGAGGGCGATCCCCTTTTCCTTGTCCGCGAGGAATCCCACCTTGAACAGGACCTCCAGCAGCCGGGAGCCGGGAAGCGGAGCGGGTTTGAGCCGGTTCACGTCCATGAGCGCCTTCCTGGCGGCGCGTTCCCGGTTCATGAGCTGGATGGCGGCGCGGAGGCGAGCGTCGTCAATAATCACGCCGGTCCGGTCCTCGATGATGCGCCTGAACCGCTCCAGTTCGGCCCGCCAGAAGGGCAGGGCCGTTGCCGGGTCCTGGTTCTGGGGGAGCTGGAGCACATGGGTGGTCTTGTACCGGGAGAGCAGCTCGAACATCTTTTTTTTCCCGTCGCAGGTGGTGTCTCCCACGATGATGTCGGAGAACCTGAAAAACGGGCAGGTGTCGGTGACGGCAAAGCCGAAGCTGCTCTTGATGAGGGGGCAGAGGTTCCGCGGCAAAATCTCCTCGGCCGCAGCGATGGGGTCGTTGCGGGTGCCGCACAGGGGCAGGGGGATGGCCCCGGCCGCGACGGCGATCTCCGTGGGCGAGTAGAGGCAGTAAAAGCCTATGGCGGCGCGGCCGGCTGCCTTGGCCTGTTCGATGTCCGCGAGGTTCTGATCCGTGATCTGCTGGAGGGTGTTCATGAATGAAGGGGTCATGCCGTGCTTTCCGGTTGAGGTTATCGCAGTTCCCCCGCCAGCAGGGCGGCGCCCAGGGCGCCGACGAGCTGGGGGTCTTCGGGTGTCAGGATGTTTCGGCCCAGGGTCTCGGCGAGGAGGGCGCGCATACAGGGGTTTTTGGCCACGCCGCCGGTGAAGACGATGTCGCCCGCCTGGGAGACGCGGTTGATCATCCCGGCAGCCCGGCGGATCACGCTGACGTGCAGGCCCCTGGCGATCTCCCGGCGGCTTTGGCCCCTGGCGATGAGGGAGGTCACCTCGGATTCGGCGAACACGGTGCACATGCTGGAAATGTTGAGGTCCTGCTCCGCCAGAAGGGCCTCCCGGCCGAAGTCGTCGATCGAAAAGCCCAGGGTCCTGGCCATGATCTCCAGGAATTTCCCGGTGCCGGCGGCGCAGCGGTCGTTCATCTCGAATTTTCTCACCCGGCCGTCGGGAAGGAGCGAGATGGCCTTGCTGTCCTGGCCGCCGATGTCGAGCACGGTTTGGGCTTCGGGAAAGAGCCTTCTCGCTCCCCGGGCGTGGGCCTTGATCTCCGTGACCGTGGGGGCCTCGAAGGAGATCTCGAAGAGGTTCCGGCCGTAGCCGGTGGCCATGATGGCTTCATAGGCCACCCCGTCCATGAGCCTGTGGGTATCGGCCATGGGATCGAAGCCGGTGTCGGCCTGAAAGCTCTCCACAATCCCGCCCGCCGCGTCGACCACCACGAGTTCGATGGTGCGCGACCCGATGTCGATGCCTGCGTATCTCATACAATTATCGGGTTCCTGAAGCCGTTGGATTTTCATGCTAAAACTTCACGACCCGGCATTACTCTTTCACCGGCAGGACGTGAATCGCTTTGATGATGAGCTGAACCTCGTCATTCGGCTTCAGGTCCAGAGACTCCGCGGATTCGGTCGTCAGGACCGATGCCATCTCAACAGGGCCGGTGACGTGAAATTTGACAAGAGACATGACATCCCCTTTTTTCAGGGAGGTCACCTTGGCTGTGATGGTGTTTCTTGCGCCGTATTTCATTGTTGACTCCTTTCTTTTCTTGTTTTCTATAGGCGTTTTGGGCCTGGCTATCGAAGCTGCTCGATGAAGGCCTCGATCCTCGTTTTCAACTGACCCATATCCTCCATGCCGTAGTCGGTTTCGACGCGGAGGGTGGGGATGGACTTCTCCTCGAGGGCTTTTTCCACCGGGAAGGATTCCATGAGATACGGCTGGCAGAACTGAAGGCCGTAGTGGATCACGCCGTCCGCCCTGTAGGCGGCGGCCATCTCCTCGATGTGAGCCATGCGCTCGGGGTTGGGGGTGAAGATGGCGCAGTCGACCTGAAAGTAGCGGTCCACGATGGCCGTCATCATGGCGTCGACGGTCTCGCCCGTCTCGTCCGTGAGGTTTCGGGTGCCCCGTTCGCCCACGCAGGATTCCTCGCCCACGATCACCGCGCCGGAGGTCTCCACGATATAGGGGAGTTTCCAGTTGGGCACTGCCTGGGGGCAGCCGGAGATGAGGACCCGGGGCGTTTTCGCCGGGAAGACCCCTTTTTTCTCCGCGATCCGCTGCTCCAGTTCGTCGCAGATCTTGTTCACGGATGCCGTGAACCGGGCCGGATTGTCGTAGAAGAAGACCTGGTTGGCGAGAAGGGCGTCCATGCCCGAGATGGGGGCGGGGTCGGCCTTTCGCAGGGAGGAGAGGCGGTGGATGGCGGCCCGCTTGGCGTTCACCGTCCGGATCGCCTCTTTCAGGGAAGAGGCGGTGACGGCGACGCCCGTGAGGGCCTCCACCGCGTCCTTGAAGCGGTCATATTCGGTCTTCAGGAGGGCCCGCCCCTGCTCGGATTTGACCTGGGGAAGGTCCATGACGTAGAGATTCTTCACTAGGGACCCCAGGGTTTCATAGGCCTTCTTCTTGCCGTCGCAGGTGTTCTCGCCCACCACCATGTCCGCGCTCTCCAGGTAGGGGCAGACCTTGCCCAGCTTGAAGCCGAAGGAGGACTTGATGAGGGCGCAGGTGTTTCGCGGCAGGATCTTCTCGACCTCTTCCATGGCAAAGTCGGCGCCGGAGCAGAGCCCGACGAGGGTGGCGTTCGCGGCCAGGACGATCTCCTCGGGCACGAAGACGCAGTAGGAGCCGATGATCTTTCGCCCCGCCGCCTTCTCGTCCAGCAGCTCCTTGATGCGGAGGCCGTGGACCTCGCTCATGACGAAATCGAAGTATCCCATGCCCTCGGGCCGGTTCTTCTGGGTGAGGAAGAAGTCCGTGTAGGCCCTCCCCAGAACATCCAGCAGGGCGTCGTGGGCCGCAAGGTCGAGCCCCAGATCCTGCCACATTGAAACGTACGGGTTATCCATGTCTGTCACCTCTCAAGTTTAAATATCAGGGGATGAAGGCGACAGATTATTATGGAAATGGTGCATAATCAAATCGATAATCATGATGATTTTGATGTCGGAGATTGGGAAAATGAATGGATGGGGGGGTAGGGGAGGGTGAGAGTAATGCTTGGCAGGATTGCGATCGAAGTCACTTGGCATCTTGTGATTCAAAAGACGTCGCTTAATGGGTACTTAAAACATCAAGGAGCCTGTAAAATCGGGCTGAATAGTTACGTGTTTTTTATCATAAGAATGGGGATAGGATCAGCCAGGACAAAGCTCGCGAGCTTGCCTGATTGGGCAGAAGAAAAAGGAGCGCCTGTTACCGGTGACAATAATGATAGTAATGAACTTGACTCTATAGGAATTTCCCTATATATTTTTTATATGGCGGAATCCTGAATGAATTTTGCAAAACCGGACACATTACGCCCTATCGTATGGCTTGGAGACTCAAGGAAAAGTATCTTGCAGTTTCCGGAAGAGGTCAGAAAGCTGATTGGTGATGAGCTTCAGCTTATTCAGTTTGGCGGAATGCCAAAGGATGCAAAACCCTTTAAAGGGTCAGGGCCGGGCATTATCGAAATAGCCTTGAAATACGACAAGGAATCTTATCGCTGTGTGCAGGCGGTTCAGTTAGGAGAAAAGATTTACGTATTGCATGCCTTTCAGAAAAAATCAAAGAAGGGCATTGCCACTCCTCAAAAGGACGTAGACCTGATCCACCGACGTTACAAGGAAGCACAGGAGCTTGCAAAAGATGAGAAAAGAGAAGATGGACATAAAATTTGAAAAAAGTTCGGGCAATGTTTTTGCTGATCTTGAGGTGGAAGATGCCGAAGAATTACAGATGCGGGCCATGATCGGTTACCATGTTATCCGTCTTTTAAAGGATACAAATATGAAACAACGGGAGATGGCAGGGCTTTTGGGAGTGAAGCAGGCCGAAATTTCACACCTGCTAAATGGTCATTTCAGCCGATTCACCACGGACAAGCTGCTCGATTTTTTAAAACGCATGAATCAGAAAGTGACGATTCAGATCAGCCCCCACAAAAACGGGGAGCCTTATCAAAATGTTTTTTGCGGATAATAGATAGGGCAATGGCTAAACGCATCTACAGGACCAATTAAAACATCGTTGCGTTTTCACGCAATATAAATTCCTAAAATCAGAATGGCACCTTTTATGGAGGAGCAGGATCGCATTCGTGCGCTCAAGCTAGAACAGTTGCGCCGGGATATCCGTGACGGCCTCGACAGCGGCGAGTCCACGCCGTGGGATCCGGAGGAAATCAAGCGGGAAGGCCGCACCGGCCGGAAGTCGCGAAAAAGCGCCAGACAAGAGGCGTAGCTGCAAACAAACCGATAGATTTCATATATCCGATCAAATCTTCCCATCAGGATTAGCGATTTGACCGGGATCCGCATGGCATAGTAGCCTTTTCAAAAACATGGGAAATGCTTGCGGGGTCATGATGAAATTGATTTTCACCTGTCCTGTGGCGGGTCGGGAGTTTGAGCGCGGCGATTTCAGGCTTGTCGACAACCGCGGGGTCGTGGTGGACGGGGAGGGGAACCGGCGGCTCGATGCCCGGGTGCGCCTCAACAGCCCCTGCCCCCATTGCGGCGGGATTCACGAATACGACGCGGACCGGCTGGCATGCCCGTTTTCCGGGGGGACGCCTTCGCCGGGAAAAGGCCGAAACGAGGAGGGGAAATGACGGACGGCGAAAACATCCGGCTCACGGCGACCGTGAGCGGGGCGGGCTGAGCGTCCAAGCTGCCTCCGGGGGACCTGGAGCAGGCGCTTTGCGGGTTGGGTTTCCCGACGGACGAGAACCTGATCGTCGGGCTCGACCGGGCCGACGATGCCGGGGTGTACCGGATCACCGACGAGATCGCCATGATCCAGACGGTCGATTTCTTCACGCCGGTGGTGGACGATCCGTTCTGGTTCGGCCAGATCGCCGCGGCCAACGCCCTGAGCGATGTCTACGCCATGGGCGGGACGCCCAAGACCGCCATGAACATCGTCTGCTTCCCCCTCGGCCGGATGGATCTTTCGGTCCTGCGGCGGATCTTGGAGGGCGGGATCGTCAAGATGCGGGAGGCGGGTGTCGTCCTGGTGGGCGGCCACAGCATCGAGGACAAGGAGCTGAAGTACGGCCTTTCGGTCACCGGATTCATCCATCCGGACCGGGTCCTCACCAAGAAAAGCCTGGCAGCCGGGGACCGGCTCGTTCTGACCAAACCCCTGGGCATCGGGATCGTCACGACGGCCATGAAGGCAGGAATGGCCGCAGTCGGCCTGGCGGAGCGGGCGGTCCGCATCATGGCTGCCCTGAACCGGCGGGCCGCGGAGATCATGTCGGGCTTTCCCGTCCATGCCTGCACGGATATCACCGGATTCGGGCTTCTGGGGCATTTGGCGGAGATGGTGACGGGCTCGGGGCTGGGGGCGCACATCCAGGCCGCCCGGGTCCCGGTGATTCCCGAAGCCCTTGAATTCGCCGGGATGGGGCTCATTCCGGCCGGCGCCCACCGCAACCGGGACTTCCGGGCGGACATGGTCGATATGGCCGCGGATGTCGGCCGCATCATGCCCTATGTCCTCTTTGATCCCCAGACCTCGGGCGGGCTTTTGATCTCGGTTGCCGCTGAAAAGGCGGATGCCCTGGCAGCGGAGCTCAAAAGGAACGGGCATGATGATGCCGCCGTCATCGGGGAGGTTGTGCGTGAACCGGTCGAAAGGATCCGGGTGACGCGTGCGTGATGCTTTTGGATTCTATCTTCGACCCTGAACAGGGAAAGGATGCAGCATGAAAGTAATCGATGCCAGGGGGCTGGCCTGTCCGGCGCCGGTTTTGATGACCAAGGACGCCGTCGAAACGGATGCGGCGGGCCGGGTGAGGGTGATCGTCGACAACCGGGCCTCCGGGGAGAACGTCTCCCTGTTTCTCGAATCCCGGGGATTTCAGGTCTCCGTTGAAGAGCAGGGCGGCGATTTCCACGTCACCGGCGAAGGGACGCCGGGGGCCGCGGCCGCCCCGTCTGTCTCCCAGTTTCCGGACGCCGACCTCAAGAAGATCATGGTCATGGTGACGACCGACCGGATGGGATACGGCGACGACGAGCTGGGGCTGAAGCTGATGCTCAGTTTCATCAAGACCCTGAAGGAGATGGGAAGCGAGCTCTGGCGCCTCGTCCTGGTGAACAACGGCGTGAAGCTCGCCGTCGAGGGGTCCGCGGCCCTGGCGGACCTCCTGTCCCTGGCCGCCTCCGGGGTGACGATCCTGGTCTGCGGCACCTGTCTCACCCACTTCGACCTCCTGAATGCCAAACAGGCGGGCGAAACCACCAACATGCTCGACATCGTGACGGCCATGCAGCTCGCCGACAAGGTGGTGAACATTTAGCCGGCATGGAGAAAAAAGATTTATAAAATCTCCCAAAAGCAGATTCCCAGGTTTCCTTGTGTGGGGCATCCAGCCGCTTGACATGGTTTTTTAATAGATCTACTATAAGTGCTATAAAATGTACTTATAAAAAGGAGTCTGAGAATGCTCACGAAAATCCATGCTGATTTGACGGTCAGTATCAGCGAACTAAAGCGCAACCCGCAGGCTGTCATCGACGAAGCCCGCGGCGAGGCGATAGCGCTGCTGAACCGAAACAAGCCTGCGGCATATATCATCCCGGCCGAGACATATGAAAGACTGATGGACCTGGCTGAGGATCTGGAACTGGCCGGCATCATAGAAGAGAGAAAGACCGAAAAGGAACGCGCCGTCAAGGTCAACCTCGATGAGCTATGATCTTAAATTTCTGCCAAGTGCACTGAAGGAATGGCACAAGCTGGCGACTGAAATCAAAGCGCAATTCAAGACCCATCTTGTGCGCAGGCTGGAAAATCCCCACATCGAGACTGCAAGGATTCGGGGCTACCGGAACCATTACAAAATCAAGCTTCGGTCGGTGGGCTATCGTCTGGTTTACGAGGCCGATGATAAAGAGATCACCATCTTTGTTATCTGTGTCGGCCGACGAGACTCCATTTACAAGAGCCTGAAGAAGCGAAAAAGGACACCCTGATCCGGACGCATCAGCATTCGGAAAAATGCTTGGGATATGCTCTTACCGCAGGATGCGCCGGTTCAAGCAGAAACGGTACAGGCGTGCCCACGCAAAATCCGCGAGTTTGCATCTTCCGGCTATGGCACCTCCCCTCCCCGCCTTGCGCCCTACGCTTCAGAGCCCGTAGCTCGATCCGTCCCAGCAGTGCGTGCAGACCCGCTCCCGGGGCAGGCCGATGGCCGCCACCATGTCGTCTAAGCGCTGGTACTTGAGGGTGGTGAGGCGCAGCATCCGCCGGATCTTTTCGATCATGGCGAGGTTCTTCTCCGAGCCGTGGGCGACGTAGGCCGCCAGATCCTGGTTTTCGTCGCCCTCCAGCTCGCGGATGATCCTGCGGCCGGCCAGGTCGAGGGTCGAGCGCGAGGTGGAGAAGTTGAGGAACTCGCACGGGTAGATCAGGGTGGGGCACGCCGGCCGCATGTGCACCTCCCTGGCCCCGTAGTCGAAGAGGACCTGGACGTTTTCCTTGAGCTGGGTGCCGCGCACGATGGAGTCCTCGCAGAAGAGGATGCGCCGGCTTTCGATGAGCCGCCGAACCGGGATCAGCTTCATCCGGGCCACCAGGTCCCGCGTGCTCTGGTTCTGGGGCATGAAGCTCCGGGGCCAGGTGGGGGTGTACTTGACGAAGGCCCGCCGATAGGGGATGCGGCGCTCGCCGGCGTACCCGAGGGCGTGACCGATGCCCGAGTCGGGGATGCCCGAGACGAAATCGACCGCCGCGTCGTCCCCGCGGGCCAGGGCCGCGCCGCACCGGTTGCGGACCCACTCCACGTTGATCCCTTCGTATTCCGAAGCCGGGTACCCGTAGTAAATCCAGAGAAAGGCGCAGACCTGCATCCGCTTCTCCGGAGGGTGAGTTGATTCCCACCCGTCCGGCGTGATGCGGACGATCTCCCCCGGGCCGAGGAAGTGGTCGACCCCAAAGCCCAGGTTCGGGAAGGCGCTGGTCTCGGAGCTGACGGCCACGGCGCCTTCGCGCCGTCCGATGACCAGGGGGGTTCTGCCCAGGCGGTCCCGGGCGGCATAGATGCCCTTGTCGGTCAGGAGGAGGAGCGAGCAGGACCCCTTGATGCTGGCCTGGGCGTTGACGATGCCCGCCTCGAAGCCGGCCTCCTCGCAGATGAGCCGGGCCACCAGCTCGGTGGGCTTGACGACGCCGCCGGTGGTATCGGCGAAGTAGCCCCGCTTTTCAAAGGCACGCCGGATCAGGTCGGCCTGGTTGTTGATCTTCCCCACGGTGACGATGGCGAAGGTCCCCAGGTGGGAGCCGATGACCAGGGGCTGGGGATCGGTGTCGCTGATGACCCCAATCCCCCGGCTGCCCTCGAACCGGGAGAGCTCGGGCTCGAACTTGGTCCGGAAATAGCTGTTCTCGATGTTGTGGATGGCGCGCTGGATGCCCCTGCCGTTTGCGACCGCCATGCCGCCGCGCCGGGTCCCCAGGTGGGAGTGGTAATCCGTGCCGTAGTAAAGCTCGGAGACGCAGTCTGAAGCCGATACAATGCCGAAAAGTCCGCCCATGGGGGATGCCTTTTTCCGACCGGGCCGTTTTGCCGCCCGCTGTTGAGGTTAATGGATTTCCGCGTGGTACTGCTGGATGGGGCGGACCTTGGACCGGCCCGCCCGCCTTGCCGCGATCCCCTTTACCGCCGCGATGGCCGCCGCCGTGGTCGTGATGTAGGGGATCTTGTAGGCGATGGCCGTCCTGCGGATGTCCGCGCTCTGGGCGCTGCTCTCGCTGCCGCTGGGGGTGTTGACCAGGAGGTGGACCCCGCCGCTCTTCATGGCGTCCAGCAGGTTGGGCCGCCCGAACCCGAGCTTGGGGACGGAGACGGTGTCGATGCCCTTTTCCTTGAGAAAGCGGTGGGTGCCCTCGGTGGTCAGGATCTGGAAGCCCAGGTCGCGGAAGAGCCGGGCCGGTTCGATGGCCGCCCCCTTGTCCCGGTCGGCGATGGTGAAGAGCACCGTCCCTTCGAGGGGCAGGGAGACCTGGGTGGCCTCCTGGGCCTTGAAATACGCGCGGCCGAAGGAGCGGGAGAGGCCCAGGACCTCGCCGGTGGAGCGCATCTCGGGCCCCAGCACCGGGTCGACCTCGGGGAACATGTTGAAGGGGAAGACCGATTCCTTGACGCCGTAGTGGGGGATCCGCCGGTCCTTGAGGTCGAGGTCGGCGATGCTCCGGCCCAGGACCACCTGGGTGGCGAGCCGGGCCATGGAGAGCCCGCAGACCTTGGAGACGATGGGCACGGTGCGCGACGCACGGGGGTTGGCCTCCAGCACGTAGACCGTGTCGTTCTGGATGGCGTACTGGATGTTCATGAGCCCGACCACGTGGAGCTCGATGGCGATGCGGCGGGTGTAGTCCCGGATGGTGTCGATGTGCCGGGTCGAGAGGCTCAGGGGCGGGATGACGCAGGCCGAATCCCCCGAATGGATGCCGGCCAGCTCGATGTGCTCCATCACCGCCGGCACGAAGGCGTCCTTACCGTCGGCGATGGCGTCGGCCTCCACCTCGATGGCGTTGTCGAGGAAGGCGTCGATGAGCACGGGCCGCTCGGGCGAGATCTCCTCGACCGCGGCGGTGAGGTAGCGCCTAAGGTTCTCGTCGTCGTGGACGATCTCCATGCCCCGGCCCCCTAAAACGTAGGAGGGGCGGACCATGAGGGGATAGCCGATGCGCGCGGCGACCTTGAGGGCCTCTTCGAAGCCGGCGGCCATGCCCGACTCGGGCTGGGGGATGCCCAGCCTGCGCATGACCTGGTTGAATCGGTCCCGGTCCTCGGCCAGGTCGATGGTCTCGGGCGAGGTGCCCAGGATGTTGACCCCGGCCCGGGCCAGCTCGCCCGCGATGTTGAGCGGCGTCTGACCTCCGAACTGGGCGATGATGCCCAGGGGCTTCTCCTTTTCATAGATGCTTAAGACGTCCTCCACGGTCAGGGGCTCGAAGTAGAGCTTGTCGGAGGTGTCGTAGTCGGTGGAGACCGTCTCCGGGTTGCAGTTGACCATGATCGACTCGTAGCCGGCCTCCCGGATGGCGAAGGCGGCGTGGACGCAGCAGTAGTCGAATTCGATCCCCTGGCCGATGCGGTTGGGTCCGCCGCCCAGGACCATAATCTTCCGCCGGTCGCTCACGGGCACGGTGTCCTTGGCGTTGTAGGTGGAATAGTAGTAGGCGGCGTTCTCGACCCCGCTCACGGGCACCGCGTCCCAGGCCTGGTTGAGGCCGACGGCCCGCCGCCGGGAGCGGATTTCCGCTTCGGGCACGGCCAGCAGCATGGCAAGATACCGGTCGGCAAAGCCGTCCTTTTTGGCCTGGACCAGGAGATCGTCGGGCACCTCCAGCCCCCGGCAGGTCAGGATCTTCTCCTCCAGTTCCACCAGCTCCTTCATCTGCCGGATGAACCAGGGCTTGATATGGGTTTTTTCGTACAGGCGCTCGATGTCGGCGCCTTTCCGCAGGGCCTCGTACATCAGGAACTGCCGCTCGCTGGTGGCCTCGCCCAGCCGGTTCATGAGTTCTTCCAGGGAAAGGGTGTTGAAATTCTTGGCGAAGCCCAGGCCGTAGCGGTTGATCTCGAGGCTTCGGATGGCCTTCTGGAAGGCCTCCTTGTAGGTCTTGCCGATGCTCATGGCCTCGCCCACGGCCCGCATCTGGGTGCCCAGGCGGTCTTCAACGCCCTTGAACTTCTCGAAGGCCCAGCGGGCGAACTTGACCACCACGTAGTCGCCCGAGGGGGTGTACTTTTCGAGGGAGCCGTCCCGCCAGTAAGGAATCTCGTCCATGGTCAGGCCGCCGGCCAGAAGCGACGAGACCCGGGCGATGGGAAACCCGGTGGCCTTGGAGGCCAGGGCCGAGGAGCGCGAGGTGCGGGGGTTGATCTCGATGACGACCACCCGGCCCGTCTTGGGGTCGTGGGCGAACTGGACGTTGGTGCCGCCCACCACCTCGATGGCCTCGACGATGGCGTAGCTGTATTCCTGGAGCTTCTTCTGGAGGGCCGGGTCGATGGTGAGCATGGGCGCCGTGCAGAAGGAGTCGCCGGTGTGCACGCCCATGGCGTCGACGTTCTCGATGAAGCAGACCGTGATCATCTGGTTCTTGGCGTCCCGCACCACCTCCAGCTCCAGTTCCTCCCAGCCCAGCACCGACTCCTCGACCAGCACCTGGTGGATGAGGCTGGCCGCGAGCCCCCGGGCCGCGATGGTGCGCAGTTCCTCCCGGTTGTAGACCAGCCCGCCGCCGGTGCCGCCCATGGTGTAGGCCGGCCGTATCACGACAGGATAGCCCAGCTCGTCGGCCATCTCCTCGGCCGCGTCGACGCTCTCCACCGCCCGGCTGCGGGGCATCTCGATCCCCAGGCGCTCCATGGTGTTCTTGAAGGCGGTCCGGTCCTCGCCCCGTTCGATGGCGTCGATGTTGACGCCGATGACCTTGACGCCGTAGCGGTCGAGGACCCCGGCCTTGTGCAGCTCCGAGGAGAGGTTCAGGGCCGACTGGCCGCCCAGGTTCGGCAGGACGGCGTCGGGCCGTTCGGCGGCGATGATCTCTTCGATGATCCTGACGTTGAGCGGCTCGATGTAGGTGGCGTCGGCCATGCCGGGATCGGTCATGATGGTCGCCGGGTTGGAGTTCACCAGTACGACCTCATACCCCAGCGAGCGCAGGGCCTTGCAGGCCTGGGTGCCGGAATAGTCGAATTCGCAGGCCTGGCCGATCACGATGGGACCGGAGCCGATGATCAGGATCTTGTGGATGTCGTCACGTCTGGGCATGGATTTCCCTTTCCATAACAATTGGATGGATATCATTGGGCGGATTCGCGATTCCCCTGGAGGAACGGAGGTCCGGATTGCGCCGGAACATCAATTCTAACAAAATGCAAATAGTTTAAGCGCCACTGAAAATCAAGGGGTATATGGAATAAAAAAACCCGCCCTTGGGCAAAGGCGGGTTTTCGGGGCGGGTGCGGCCGGGAGGGGAGGTGATGGGACGATCTTTTTAAAATTCGAACATCCCGGCCCGGAACGCCTTGAGGTAGTTCATGCAGAAGTTGTCTTTGCCGGCCAGGGCTTCGGCGGCGATGATGTTGGCCATCATCTTCCTGTCCAGTGGGTTCATGATGGCGCCGTCGAGGCCCTTGGCGATGGCCATGACCATGAAGGTCTGGTTGAGGAATTTCCGGGCCGGCAGGCCGTAAGAGATGTTGGAGAGGCCGCAGGCGGTATGGATGCCCGGGAATGTGGTGACGATCTTCTCGATGGTGTTGACGAACTCCACGCCGAAGGTGTTGTTGACGGACATGGGCTGAACCAGGGGGTCGACGTAGATGTTCTCCATCTTGACGTTGTTCTGGAGGAGGCCGCCCACGAGCTTGTCGGCGATCTTCATGCGGTCGTCGACGGTCTCGGGCATGCCGGCGTCGCTCATGCAGAGGGCGATGACCTTGAGGTCGGTGCCGGCAATGATGGGCATGAGGTTGTCGTAGCGGTCCTTTTCGAGGGAGATGGAGTTGATCATGGCGGTGCCCCGGTGGACGGCCAGGGCCGTTTCGATGGCCTTGGGGTCGGGGCTGTCGATGGCGCAGGGCTTTTCGCTCACGGCCTGGACGGTTTCAACAAGCCATTTCAGGTATTCGGGCTCCTTTCCCACGAAGATGCCGGCGTTGACGTCGATGAAGTCGGCGCCGGCCGCATCCTGATCCCGGGCCGTCTTCTGGATGGCCGCGGCGTCCCGGGCCTCGATGGCTGCGCCGATGGCCTTCCGGCTGGCGTTGATGAGTTCTCCGATGATGATCATGATCGTTTCCTCGGTGTCTAAGGGGTTATGACTGTCGTGGGGCCGGGCCGGCCGGGAGCCGCCCCCGCCCCCACGTTGCAGCGGTTTGAAAATCTTCGGAAAGCCGCTAGGCCGCGATCAGCCTGCGGGCCAGCTCCACGGCGCCGGGGGCGTCGTCGGAGTAGCCGTCGGCCTTGATCTGGTCGGCGAAGGCCTGGGTGACCGGGGCGCCGCCCACGATGGTCTTGACGGCGATGCCGGCCTCCCGGATGGCGTTGATGGTGGTCTGCATGGCGGGCATGGTGGTGGTAAGAAGGGCCGAGAGGGCCACGACATGGGCCTTGTTGTCTTTGGCGGCCGCAACGAATTTTGCGGCGTCCACGTCCACCCCCAGGTCGACCACGTTGAAACCGGCGCCCTCCATCATCATGGCCACGAGGTTCTTGCCGATGTCGTGGAGATCGCCCTTGACCGTGCCGATGACCACGGTGCCCTTGGATTCGTTGGCGCCTTCGGCCAGGAACGGCTTCAGGATGGCGAGCCCGCCCTTCATGGCCTGGGCCGCCATGAGCATCTCGGGCACGAAGAGATCACCCTCGGAAAACCGCCTGCCGACCTCGTCCATGGCGCCGATGAGGCCCTCGTTGAGGATCGAATCGATGTCGGTTTTGGCGTCGAGTTCGGCCTGGACCAGTTTCTTGACCGATGCTTCGTCGAATGTCATGACCGCCTGAAAAATATCTTGAATTGCCATTGGTGCCTCCTGATGTCGTTGGGTGATGATGGATTGAACCCCTGAAAAATGAATAAACCCTGCCGGTAATGATGATCAACCGTTACATTTGACAAAATTCCATCGATATGGGCGAAACCGGATGATACCAGTGCCCACTAAATGAAACCACTTAAAAAATCCATGCCCGTGAAAAATATTCTGAGAGCATCTTCTTTCATCCGCGCGAACGGCCCCACTATCCTTTCTTCCTTCGGGTGACGAAATCCGCGAGCGCCGCCTCTACCCCCGGATCGATACCCGGCTTCTCGTAGCGGGCCAGGCGCTGTCCCAGCCGGTCCACGGCGAATTCGTCAATCCGCTTCCTGCCGCCCGCCTTCCAGCCGGCATGGTTCTGGCGGTTCATGAAATCGGTCAGGTGGAATTCCGTCCGGCAGAGCTGAAAGGTCTTGGGCTGGGTCAGGTACTGCCCGCCGATGCCGACGGTCTTGATCATGTCCGTGTCGATGGACCCGGGGGTGATCTCCATGGGTTTGAGAAGTCTTCGGGTGATGCCGCAGACCTCCTCGTCGATGAGGAATTTCTCGTAGCTCATGGATATGTACGAGCCCAGGATGCCTGCGGCGTGGAGGATGAAGTTGATGCCGTTCCGGGCGGCAGTCGTGAGCGCCAGCGTGGATTCCACCGCTGCCTGGGCATCCGGGAAATGGGCATCGGTGAGGGAGCCGCCGCTCCGGCTGGGAAGGTTGTAGAACCGGGCCATCTGGGCGGTGGCGGAGACCACGACGGAAAGCTCGGGGCAGCCGATGGAGAGTCCGCCGGTCTTCATGTCCATGGCCGAGGAGGTCGAGCCGTAGACCACCGGGGCCCCGGGGTTGACCAACTGGGCCAGGGTGAGGCCGGCCAGGATCTCGGCGGTCTGGAGGGCCAGAACGCCTGCGAGGGTGACAGGGCCGGAGGAGCCCGCCATGATGAGCGACGCGATGACGCAGGCCTGATTGGCCCGGGCCAGCTCGATGAGGGACCCGGCCATCTCGTCGGAAAACTGGAGTGGCGAGAGGGAGTTGATGAGGGAGACGGTCACCGGGCCGACGGCCCTGAGCTTGTCCATGCCCCCCCAGACGACGGCGGCCATGTCGACGCAGTCCCGGGCGCCCTGCTTGGAGACGGGGCTGCCCATGAACGGTTTGTCGCAGAGGATGATGCTGGAGAAGATCATGTCGAGGTGGGCCGTGTCCGCCGGGACATCCGAGGGCTCCACCATCATGAACCCGTTCATGTTGATGTGTCTGGAGGTCTGTACCAGTTTGCAGAAATTGTCGTAGTCGTCCATGGTGGATTCCCGCTGCAGGCCGCTGGTGAGGGTGATGAACGGCGCGCCGTATCCCGGCACAAAGACGTAGTCATCCCCTCCCACGGCAACGCTCTTCTCCGGGTTCCGGGCCGTCACGGTAAAGCGGGACGGGGCCGTACTCAGGGCGTTTCGCACCCGGGCCTCGGTGAAGTAGACGGTCTTCCCGTCGACCTTGAAGCCGTTTTTCTTGAAAATCGTGAGGGCCTCGTCCTCGTTGAAGGCGATGCCGGTGGTCCCGAGAAGATCCATGGCGGCGTCATGAATCCGGGTCATCTCTTCCTGGGTCAGGGTCTGCATGCGGTCATACATGGTCACGCTCCTTTATTGGGTGTTGAGCAAGGGGATATCCTGAATGATCCTTCGTTGATCCCGCGCGCCCCGGAATCTGTTGAAATGCACACGGCATGCCATGCCGGGAAACGGCCCGGATCTTCCGCCCCCATGCCGGGGCTCCAGGCGGAATCATTTCGGCATCGGATTTAATTCCGGATGGTTAGGGCCGGACCTGCCGGCCTCGAATGCCGGCCGCTGCCCGTGAGGTGCAGGCGGCCGGCGCCCCAGGGGGTCGGCATAGATGAAAAAATATTTTCAGTATGAGGGGACAAAAAGCAAAAAAAACTGTCGAATATGAAAAAATATTTAACGCTCGAACTGAAATGGACAAGGTTCGCGGAACAGACTGGAGATCTGCGTACGGGAAATTTCCCCAGATGAAATGATGGCAAATCCCCATAGACAAAACCATAAATTTTTGCAATGCATACGCATGCCCATTCAATTGAAGGAGGTGTAGACATGAGCGTCATCACCATGCGAGCCTACACTCGCAATGAATGCCGGGCGCCGATTCATTTTATCCACGGCACGACGAAAGAGCGCCGGCACGGGGAGATGATCAACAGCAGCGTCGGCGGAATGGCCTTTCTTGCGGGCTGCGAACTTATGCCCGGTGAAGGCATCCTCATCAGCATGGCCGAACTCGCGCCGGACCCTTACTGGCTGGATGCGAGGCGGGAGTTTTACGCCGAGGTTCGATGGTGCGTGAAATCAGGCGTCGGCCAGGCGCTGGATTACCAGGTGGGTGTGAGATTTTTAATGGAGACCTGCAGACTGTGCGATAAACCGATCTGCGGCTGCTCCGCCGAAACCGAGCATCTCTGCGGGGACTGCCTCAACCGCGTCTGCTGCATCTCTGAAGGACCCATCAAGGATTGCATCGATAATTTTCTGATGGGAAATATTCTCTAGCGTTTTGGGCCGCAGGTCGTTTCCTGCGGCCCAAAGTCGTTCAATCCCCCGCCCGACGCCGTACTGCGGGAATGGGGGCGGAGGCTTTTCCTGCGGATTTCTTTCGCGCGCGCATGGCCTCCGGGCGAGGTCCGGCCGTGAGGGGTGCCGGTGTGTCGGAAGAGGTTTTCTTCCGTTTGATGACGTGCCGGGATGCAGTTTTTTCCGGCCTGGCGGGCGCCCTTCCATCGCCTTCCCGCGACTTCAGCCACCCCGCGATCTTGGGGGCGAACTCCGCCTGATATTTGGAACTGACATAGATGCCGATATGCCCCGTATCGAGGCAGAGGTCCTCGGTGTCCTCGCTGCCCACCGCCGCGGTCAGGCGCTCGCATGCCGCGGGCGGAACCAGGTGGTCGAACTTGCCGTAGATGTTGAGCAGGGGCATGGTGATCTTCTTGAGGTCGACCCGGCGGCCGCCCAACTCCAGCTTGTTCTGGATCAGGAGGTTCTTCTTGTAGAGGTCCTCGATGAACTGCCGGAAGGTGGCTCCGGGAATATCCGGGCTGTCGAAGATCCACTTCTCCATGCGGACGAAGTTCTCCACGAACTCCTTGTTGTCCATGTGCTCGAAGAACCCGACGTATTTGTCAAGGATGAGCCGGGCGGGGTTGAGGAGCAGGAAGCCCAGGTTCATCATGTCCCCCGGCATGTTGCCGTAAGCGTCGCCCATCTCCAGCGCCCGGGTGTTCTTCATCCAGATATGGAGGAGGCCGGTGTCCGTATCGAAGTGGGTGGGGGTCACGGTGGTGACGAGATTCTTGATCTTTTCGGGGTGGAGGGCCGAATACATCACGGAAAAGGCGCCGCCCATGCAGATGCCCATGAGGTTGATCCGGGGCAGGTTGTGCTTTTGCCGGATGAAATCGACGATGTTGTCCATGTAGCCGTTGACATGG
>NZ_JBGSQX010000080.1:0-148310 GCF_041737845.1 Desulfococcus sp. | reverse complement strand
CTTTGTCATCGACGATGCACAGCTCATGGAGCGGGAATCCATGATGGATCTGTGCTCCATGATGGTCAGCCCCCAGAAAAAAACCGCCGCCGCGTCCCTCATCCTGGTCGGCGACGAAACCCTGGCCAAAACCCTTGGACTCCACGCCATGACACCGATCCGAACCCGGCTCACCGGCATCTTTGCCATGACATCCCTCGACGACGCCGAAAGCCGGGATTTTATCGCCTATCGGCTCCTCCAGGCAAAGGCCCCGGACAGCTTGTTCGACACCGACGCCAGGGTCATCATCGCCGCTCATTGCCGAGGAAACCGGCGACAAATCATGAACGTCGCAACCCTGCTCCTCGACGAGGCCTATCATCGACATGAAAAAACCGTCGGATCCCAACTGATTCTCAGCTCTGATCTGATGGACATATCCGGGTGAAACAGCGGCGCCTGCGAGGGGACTCCGGCGCCAAGGGATAGCCCGGTGCGGTAGACTGCTTTCTGCCTCTCAAAAAAGGGCTCGGCTCACGCCGAGCCCTTTTTCCCTCGGTAAATCTCCGCGGGAAAATTCTGGGAATTTAACGAAAAAATCTACAGTGCATTTGTTTTCATGGCGACTTAAAACTCCGGGACAATACCGGGACAAAACAGCACAAAAATAAAAAAGGGCTTAGCCACATTCAGCTAAGCCCTTGATTTTACTGGCGCGCCCGGCAAGATTCGAACTTGCGACCTACGGATTCGTAGTCCGGCACTCTATCCAACTGAGCTACGGGCGCAGAGAAGCGTTGAATTGTGAGGCGTTAATAGGCTATTATGGCTCGTCTGTCAACGATTTCTTCAATTTTTTTGATGAGAGAGGGATTGGTTCGGGGTATTCCATGGAAGCAAAGATATCTCTGGAAATGATGGCGCTGGCCGTGGGCGAGGCCGAACGTGCGGCCGGTGATGGAGAGGTCCCGGTCGGCGCCGTCCTGGTCGACGAGCAGGGGTCGGTGCTTGCCGCGGACCATAACCGGACGATCACCCTGAACGACCCGACCGCTCACGCGGAAATGCTTGTGCTGCGGCGGGGCGCAGGGATTTTGAGAAACTATCGGTTGTTAAATACGACCCTGTATGTTACGGTTGAGCCTTGTGTCATGTGCATGGGCGCCATCGTCCATGCCAGAATATCCCAAATTATATTTGGCGCTTATGATCCAAAATGGGGCGGGGCGGGTTCTCTTTACGATCTGGCTTCGGATACCCGTCTGAATCACCGGGTGGCCGCCGTCGGCGGCGTGATGGAAGACCGGTGCAGACAGATGATGCGGGATTTTTTTCAGGCACGGAGAGTCGATAAAAACGGCGGATGAGGGAAACCCGGCAGAGGGTTCTCCTGCGCAGATACCGATCCATCATAATTATTTCCGAGAGATGCACATCTTTTCAAGGAGAAGCAATTGGCGAATGTCGTTATTGTCGGGACGCAGTGGGGGGATGAAGGCAAAGGCAAGATCGTGGATCTGCTGGCCGAGTATGCGGATGTGGTTGTGCGTTTTCAGGGCGGAAACAACGCCGGGCATACGATGGTGGTTGACGGCGAGCAGTTTATCAGCCACCTGGTGCCCTCGGGAATCCTGCAGGGCCGTACGTGCCTGATCGGAAACGGGATGGTGGTCGATCCGGCGGTCTTGGTGGAGGAGATCGACTATCTCATCGAAAAGGGAATCCGCGTGGATGAAACCACCCTCAAGATCAGCGACCGTGCCCAGATGATCATGCCGTACCACAGATCCATCGATCTCGGCCGCGAGCGGATGAAAGGGGATAAGAAGATCGGAACGACCGGCAGGGGCATCGGACCGGCTTACGAGGACAAGGCCACCCGCAGGGGGGTCCGGTTTGTGGACCTCCTGGATCCGGAGGTCTTCCGGGAAAAGGTCGAGACCCTCATGATCGAGAAAAATTTCTACCTTGAAAAATTCCTCAAGACCGATCCCCTGGAACCCGAGGCGGTGATCTCCGAATATGCCAGGTATGCCGAACGGCTGGCGCCTCATGTGACCAACGTCTCCGTCATCATCGACCAGAGCATCCGCCGCGGCGAACAGATACTGTTCGAGGGGGCACAGGGGACCCACCTCGATATTGATCACGGCACCTACCCCTACGTCACCTCGTCCAATACGGTTTCCGGCAATGCCTGCTGCGGGGCCGGCATTGGTCCCACGGCCATCAACGACGTCTACGGAATCGTCAAGGCCTATACCACGCGTGTCGGCGAGGGGCCCTTCCCTTCGGAGCTTTTTGATGCGGTCGGGGATGCGATCCAGAAGAAGGGCGTCGAATTCGGGGCCACTACCGGGCGCAAGCGGAGGTGCGGCTGGCTGGACCTGGTCATCCTCCGCAACGCCGTCCGGCTGAACGGATTGACGGGCCTGGTGATCACCAAACTGGATGTGCTGGGCGGGCTCGATGAGATCAAGATCTGCAACGAATATCGATACCACGGCGATACCTTCCGGGATTTTCCAACGAGCCTGAAAGTCCTGGCCGGCTGCGAGCCGGTTTACGAGGTCCTTCCCGGATGGCAGGAGGATATTTCAGGGGTGCGGGATTTTGAAGACCTTCCGGAAAACGCCCGGAGCTACCTGCGGCGGATCGAGGCCCTGATCGAGGCCCCCATCAAAATCGTGTCCGTGGGGCCGGGGCGGAATGAAACCATCGTTCTGGAGAACCCTTTCCGATAGGCGCGGCCGGCAAAAAACCCCCGCGGGATCAAGCAGAACGCGGATTTTGGACTTTTTACGGAACCGTCAATTTTCGATTGACATTTTGCATCAACTGAAATAGAAGAGAGCCCTTGTCGGGAAGTGGCTCAGCCTGGTAGAGCACAGCGTTCGGGACGCTGGGGTCGCTGGTTCAAATCCAGTCTTCCCGACCACAATAAAACAGCGAGGCCGAATCTGTCAGCGGATTCGGCCTTTTGTTTGGTGCGCTTCGACTTGTTACGGGTTTCGAAAAAAAATCCATTATCCGCATTCAGGCATCATCCTTCAATCCCACAGCGGCACCCGGGGGACGCCCCCCTCGATTTTCGCTGCGGCGGCGGTCTTCTTCTCATTTGTGTTCATTCTATCCGTCTCTCCCGCCGGTACGGATGGAATCCAGGCATCCGCCGGAATCGGCCGGATGGTTTGGGGGGCCTTTCCGGACAGCGGCGCCCCTGGAGGTTTGGAGACGAGCTTGATGGCGAGGAACGAGATGAGGGTGACGGTGATCAGAATGGCGATATACCTCAGGTTGTATGCTGACATCTGAATTCGGCTCTGCAAAAGGCGCTGTCTGTTCTCGTGGATACCGATGGATGGCCCTCCAGGGGTGGCCGCTTCCGGATACAACAAGTCTAAGCAAAATATGTGCCGCTTTTTCTTCGGCCGCCAAGCCTTCCGGCGGTGGCATCCCCGTCAAGATCATAAGTGTTCGATTTTAAATGATTAGCTTTTTTTCATGGGACAGGGGCGCCGGCGTCAAAACGGCTTCGGCCGGAGGGCCTCCGCCTGGCCTGCGGGAACAATATGACAAAAAAGTTGTGATGGAATGACAAAAACTGTCCAGCCACATCCTGATGACCCCGAAACGGGTCGATTGGCCGCGTTCGGCGGATGAGCAAGGTACCGTCCATGAAAGGAACCCTGTTCACACCCCTTCCCCCGGACCTGCCGGAGGAACTCTTCGATACGCTGGCCGCCGCCGGTGATGTTCGGATCGAGCGCATTGTGTCCCGGGGGCATGCTTCCCCCGGGGACTTCTGGTACGACCTGGACCGGCACGAGTTCGTCCTGCTGGTCCGGGGGCGGGCGGGGATCGCCATCGAGGGCCGGGCTGAAACGGTCGTGCTGGCGCCGGGCGATTACCTCATCATCGAGGCCCACGTCCGGCACCGGGTGGAATGGACCGATCCCAAAAACGACACCATCTGGCTGGCGGTGCATTATTCAGCGGAAACGGGGGGAGAGTGATCGGCTTACAGGCCGGCCTGCATATCGTCCTTCACTTCGCGGTCCCGGCCCTGGTGGCCCGGGCGGCCTTTCGGGAGGCGTTCTGGAAATGCTGGGCCGTGATGACGGGGGTGATGGTGGTGGATCTGGACCATCTTCTGGCCAATCCTGTTTTTGACCCCGACCGTTGCAGCATCGGGTTTCATCCCCTCCACACCGTGCTTGCCATCGGCGCCTACGGGCTGTTGGCGATACTGCCGGATTCGCGGCTCCTCCGGTGGGCGGGGATAGGCCTGCTGATCCACATGGGGCTGGACGGGGTGGATTGCCTTGTCCAGGGGGGCTGAAGGCGGGCGCCTCATTTCCGCCTCCGGGACGGCGGCAGGGGGAACCTCCGCCCCATGCCATCCCGGGGGCGCGGTCGTTATTTCAGAAAGCCCTGGATGATCCGGTTGACGGATTCGTCATAGGTCAGGCCAAGGCTCATCAGCTTCATAAGCTGGTCGTTGGCGATTTTGCCGATGGAGGCCTCGTGGGTAAGCTCCGCATCCGGGTGCAGAGCCTTGAGGGCCGGCACCGTCTCGCTGATACCGTTGTCCATGATGATGGCGTCGCACTCGATATGCCCGTAGCACTTGGCCCGGGCTTCAAGGTTGACATAGAAATCCTGCTTGGAATTCCCCTTGACCACCGACCGGGAGACGATGTTGGCTTTGCTGTCCGTCCCGCGAAGCACCAGATCGTTTCTGGATTCCGCCCGCTGGGTCCCGTCGGTCATGACCCGCTCCGTGATGAGGACGGCGCTGCCCGGGCCCAGTTCGGCCGTGTTGAGGCGTCTGGCCTCATCCACGCCGCCCAGCTGGGAAAGCTCCATTTCGACGTAGGCGCCTTTGTCCAGGTAGACCCTGGTGGTGGGATTGAGGGTCCGTTTCCCCTTGCCCGGCCCGAGGGCGACATGCTTTTCCACGTATTTCAGGCGGGCGTTGCTGCCGATCCTGAATTCATGGATGCCCTCGTGCCCTTCCGGGGCCGATCCGCCGCAGTGGATGCCGCACCCGGCGATGATGGTGACGTCGGAATCCTCCCCGACGATGAAGGTGTTGTAAACCACGTCGTGGAGGCCGGCCTGGCTCAAGATGACCGGAATGTGCACGGATTCGTTCACCGTGCCCGGTTGGATGGTGATGACGATCCCGGTCCCCTCGGCATTGCTTTCGATATTGATGTTGGCCGACACCTCCCGGCCCAGAAGCTTCCCGTTTTTCCGGATATTGAAAGCCCCTTTCGGGATGCTCTCCAGACCCGCGACCGCTTTCAACAGTTCCTTATCTAAAACATCCAGCATTGCTGTCTCCTTCACAGAAATCACCATAACCGCAAACACTCAGATCATCCAGTATGGGAAGCGCCCCGGTCAGATCGCCGGTGTAGGCGATCCGGCCGTTTCGAACCATGACGATGACGTCGGCCGCCTCCAGAAATGCGCGGTTGTGGCTGACGACGATGGTCGTGGTGCCTTTTTCTTTCTGTTCCCGCTTCAAGAGATCCACCATGGGCCCGATGGTCCAGAGGTCGATGCCCGTATCCGGCTCGTCGTAAATGGCCACCTTGGGGTTTCTGGCGATGATGGTGGCCAGCTCGATCTTCTTGATCTCCCCGCCCGAGAGCTTGGCGTCCACGGGCTTTTCCAGAAAATCGAGGGAGCAGATGCCGACCCTGGCGATGATCTTGACCAGGGTCATCTCGTCGTCGGTGCCGGCGGCGATGGCAAGGAGGTCCCGGAAGGTCGTCCCCTTGAAACGGGCGGAGCTCTGAAACCCGTAGGCGATGCCTGCCTTAGCCCGCTCGGTGATGGACAGGGCGGTGATATCCTGTCCGTCAAGGAGAATCGACCCCGACGTAATGGGATTAATCCCCATGATCAGCTTGGAAAGGGTGGTTTTGCCGCCGCCGTTGGGACCGGTGATGCCGTAGAACTTCCCCTGCTCGAAGGAAAAGCTCACATCGTCGATGATGGTCCTGACGGGGCCGCCTCCGTTGCTCGCTTCATCCGCCGGCACGGAAAACCGGATATTTTTGAGTTCGATCATGATGCTCCTCGATTGGGATTCCAATAAAAATGCAGTTCAGCATGAAAGCAGGCCGTCTCGCATGTGAGGTAATAGTTGGATTGATCCGTCTTTTTGTCAACATGCGATGCCGGATTTTCGACGGGTTTCCTGAAAAACACCCACAGGCTCATCCGTTGAAAAGTTCCATCTGGATGCGCTCCTGCTGATCCGTGTAGGCGACCTCGACGGTGTCCCGGTCCAAAACCCGACAGCTTTCCAGGGGGGGTATCATAAGATGCGTCTCCTGCTTCGTCGTGACGGGGAAGCCGTAATGGACGTTCCGGTGCTTCAAGGGGCCTTTGCCTGCAACCCTTTCCCGGACAAACGCGGCATGCTGTTCGATCCGCTCGCGGATGCGGGTGTTGGCGAAAGAAACGATGTCCCGGGTCCGGTCGAGGACGGCGCGCCGAAGCTCGGGGTTCCGCTCGTACCCGATGCTGTTCCGGGCGGCTGCCATGGCGGCTGCGGCGGTGGTGCCGGTGCCGAGAAACGGGTCCAGGACCGTATCCCCCTTGACGGAAAACATGTTGATCAGCCGGTAGGGCAGTTCAAAGGGAAAGGCTCCGCTGCGCTGCCGGACGAGGGGATCGACCATCTTCTGGACCGTGCCCTTCAGGTCGGTCCAGACATCCGAAAACCAGATGTTCCGTTCTTCCCAGAAATAGGCGCTTTCCAGTCGGTTCTGCTTTTCCATGGGCCGATTGAATTGTCGTTTGGCCCCCTTCCGCAGGACCAGAACGTATTCGTGCTCCAGGGTCACGTATGCGCCGGGCGGCATCATGCCCGACCCCATGAACTTGTTGGGCGCGTTGGTCTGCTTCCGCCACAGGATGGGGGGCAGGGCGGAAAAACCTGCTTCCAGCGCGGCCTGAAGGATTCGGGCATGGTTCGGGTAGAGCCTGAAGTCGCCGTCCACGGTCCGGACGGCGTCCCCGATGTTGATGCAGGCGATGCCGCCCGGTTTCAGGACGCGCATGCATTCCTTCCAAACCGGATCGAGGACCTGGTGCATCAGTTCAAAGGCCGTGTTTCCATGCTCCTGCTTCAGCGCATCCTGGATTTCGGGCCGCCCCTCCGAGAACATCTCATCCCACATCCGGATCATGGGGTAGGGGGGCGAGGTGACGATCAGATCGACGCTTTCCGAAGAAACAAGGGGCATGCTTTCCGCGGAGGAAAAGCAAAACTGGTGACGGGTTTTCATCGGCCGCTTCCTTTCGTTTCAGTTCAACCGGTGGACCTCATACCATTTTTGCAGCGGTTGGCAAACCCCCGGCTGCGTAAAATTGAGCGTCGAGAAATCGGATGGCCTCCTGAAAGTGGGGTGACATATCCGGAAAATCAGCTTGATTTAGCGGAATGAAGGGCTTATGGTATCGTCATTTTTACAGAGGCGGACAGCTTGACGGTTCCGTAAGTCCGATATCTGCGTCATGCTGGAACAAGGACTTTTTCGAAACCTCCTGAGGGTCTGCTTTTTGCGGGATCCGCACACCTTGATGATCCCGCAAAAGCCGCATTGCATGGAACGGCATGAGAGATGACAAACGAATTCTGGAACTGGTGGCAGCACCTCCCCGAGCGTCTCGATCCCGTAATCATCGAGATCGGTTTTTTTAAGCTCCAGTACTACGGCCTGATGTACCTGGTCGCCTTCGGGTTGACCTATGCCCTGGTCCTGTACAGGATCAGGCGCGAAGACGGCTTCACCCTCACGTCGGCCCAGGTGGAAGCCCTCACCACGGCCATGATCGTGGGCGTGATCCTGGGCGGGCGGCTTGGGTATGTCCTGTTTTACAACATAGGCTATTACCTGCGGCATCCCCTGGAGATCTTTCTGCCCTTCAGCTTCGGCGAAGGCATTCAATTCACGGGCATCTCCGGCATGTCCTACCACGGCGGCCTCATAGGCGTCATTATCGCCGCGGTGGTTTACGGGCGCCGGAACGGCGTCGCTTTCCTGGAGATCGCAGACCTCTACGGACCGGCCGTCCCCCTGGGGTACACCTTCGGGCGGATCGGCAACTTCATCAACGGCGAACTTTACGGCAGGGTGACGGATCTCCCGGTCGGGATGGTTTTCCCCATGGCCCCGACACCCGAGCGCCGCCATCCCTCCCAGCTTTACGAGGCTCTCCTGGAGGGAATCCTCTGCTTTATCGTGCTGTGGCTTCCACGGAAGCGCATCCGGACCCGGGGCGCCATGCTGTCCCTCTACCTGGTCAGCTACGGCGCGGCGCGGTTTTTTGTCGAGTTTTTCAGGCAGCCGGACGCCCATCTGGGATTCGTGATGTTTCGTTTTACCGCCGGGCAGCTTCTCTGCGCGCTGATGATCCTTTCGGGGGTCCTCTCCTATGTTTATTTGAAGAAAACCGGCGCCCCTCCCGTTCATGAAATCGGCGCATGAAAAGCCGGGAGGGCAGGGCGGGGGGTCCGGATATCGTTGAAACCAAACTTTTCGGGGTAATCTATGAAACTCTATCTATATAATACCATGACCCGAAGGAAGGAGGAATTTGCGCCCCTCTTTCCAGATTACGTCGGCCTGTATACCTGCGGTCCGACGGTCTACAACCATGCCCATATCGGAAATCTGCGGACCTACATTTTCGAGGATGTCCTGAAGCGGGTGCTGCGCTTCAACGGTTATACCGTCAGACATGTCATGAACATCACCGACGTGGGGCATCTCACTGGCGACCGGGACATGGGGGAAGACAAGCTGGAGAGGGGGGCCCAGCGCGAGGGACGCAGCGCCTGGGAGATCGCGGAAATGTACACCCGGGCCTTCCAGGAAGACATGGACAGGCTCAACCTGCTCCCGCCCGACATCTGGTGCAGGGCCACGGACACGATCCCCGAGCAGATCGCGCTGATCCGGACATTGGAGGAAAAGGGGTATACCTACGCCACCGGCGACGGCATCTATTTTGACACCTCCCGGTTCGAGAATTATACCAAGCTCTCCCATCAGAACCTGGAGGCGCTTCAGGAGGGGGCGAGGGTGGAGAGAAACCCGGAAAAGCGGAACCCCACCGATTTCGCCCTGTGGAAATTTTCTCCCAGGGATGAAAAGCGCCAGATGGAGTGGCCGTCGCCCTGGGGAGTCGGATTCCCGGGGTGGCACATCGAATGCTCTGCCATGAGCATGAAATTCCTGGGGGACCACCTCGATATCCACTGCGGCGGCACGGACCACATCGACGTCCACCACACCAACGAGATCGCCCAGTCGGAGGCCGCCACCGGAAAGCCCTTTTTCCGGTTCTGGATGCATGGCGCCTTTCTCAACATCGCGGGCGGGAAGAAGATGGCCAAGAGCGCCGGCAATTTTCTCACGATCCAGTATTCCCTGGTGGATCGGGGGATCGACCCCCTGGCCTACCGGTATGCGGCGTTCCAGACCCATTACCGCAACCCCATGGAATACAGCGACGAGGCCACCCAGGCGGCCCAGAACGGGCTGCTGCACCTCAAAAACCAGGTCCGGCATATCATGGACGCCTGCTCCCCGGGTGATGCGGCGGCCATGCCCGCAGCCGCCGATGAATCGCGGGGCCGTTTCCTGGAGGCCCTGAACGATGACCTCAACATGCCGCGGGCCATGGCGGTGGTTCAGGATGTGCTGAAATCAGAGATGACGCCGGCCTGGAAGCTCGAGACGGTTCTCGCGTTCGACCAAGTGCTGGGGTTTGACCTCGACCGGGTCGGGGCGGCCGCATCCCTTCCCGCGGATATCCAGGAAAAGGTGACCGCCAGGGAAACTGCGCGGCGGGAGAAGAACTGGGCCCTGTCCGACGAGCTTCGCGATGAACTTCAGGCCCTCGGGTATGTGGTTCAGGACGGGAAAGACGGAATGAAGGTGTTCAGGCAATGAGGATGCCGCCCCCAGAGAACCAGCGGTAATCGCCTGAAACTACCGCTGCGCTTTCCGGACAGGCGGGCCGGACGTCAGCCGCCTCTGGCCTCCCGCTTCTTCTTCTCGCGCTCGTGGCGTTCCTGGGCCTCCAGGGAGAGCGTGGCAATGGGACGGGCCAGCAGCCTTCGGATGCCGATCTCCTCCTCGGTCTCCTCGCAGTAGCCGTAGGTCCCGTTGCTGATCCGATCGAGGGCCCTTTCGATCTTCTTGATGAGCTTTCGATACCGGTCCCGGGTCCTCAGTTCGAAAGCCGTTGCGGATTCATTCGTGCCCTGGTCCACGGCCTCGATATCGCGCTCCTTGTCTTCCTTCAGCTTGTTCAGGGTCTTTTCCGATTCCTGCAGCAGATTTTCCCGCCAGGCAATCAGCTCCCTTCGGAAATATTCAATCTGGCGCGGGTTCATGTAGGGTTCATCATCGCTGGGGATGTACCCTTCGGGCAGATCAACGGACATGGCAACCTCCTCGTGTGTTCACGAAACCAACACGACACAATGGTAAAACGCGTTCTTTGGTGAAGGAAAATTCACTCGAAATATCCGCCGGGTGCAATTCATACCCGTACAATGGTCTCCTCGAATACCGTCAGCGGTATCAGGCCGTCTCCGGTCACGATATGGGTGTTCTCGATGCCCACCACGCCCTTGTCCGGAAAAATCAGCTTGGGCTCTATGGCGATGCACATTCCCTCCTCGATGGGAGTCTGCCCGCCTTTGGCGATAAACGGGTATTCATCCAGCTCAATGCCCGTACCGTGCCCGATAAATCGGATGCGCTGGGGGCCTGCGCCCATGAAATGGTCGCCATAACCCAGCTCAGCGGCGCGGTTTACTGCCATGTCGTAAAGTTCACCCGTTTTCACCCCGGGTTTGGCTTCGTTCCGGATGAGTGACTGGATCTCGATCATCGCCCCGTGGGCCTTGCACCAGTCGTCGGACAGCCCGCCGATGGCAAATATCCGCGTCTGATCCGATATATAGCCCTGATAGCAGAAAAGATAGTCCACGAGGATGGGCTCGCCGCGGCCGATGGGCCGGAAGCCTGCGCTCTGGCCGACGGCCGGACCGGTGCCGGTTCCGCCCGTGGGCGAGGCGAGAAAACTGGGAACGGCCGCGGAGGGTCCTGCCATGAGGTGTCCGTAAAAAATTTCGCTCCCCCACAGGCGCATTCGAATCGTACCCTGGTGCCCCAGCTTCCGCGCCCGGGCCTCGATTTTTCCGGCCAGTTCCACCTCCGGGATGCCCTCGGTGATGAATTCCCGGATGCCCGAGTAAAGCTCGTCCGCTTTCTTTCCGGCTTCGCGGAGAATTTGAATTTCATAATCGGATTTGACCATCCGTATCAGCCGTATCGGGTGGGAAACATCCACGATGCCGGACCCGCCAAAGGTGCGGCAGTTGTCCAGATAGAGGTTCGCCGGCACTACGTCCAGCTCCATCCCGAGCGAACGGGGGATGGCATATCCGTTCTGTTTCAGGATTTCCGGCACCTGCCTCGGGCTTTTTATCGGAACGATGCGTCCGATCGGGGATTCCGCGGCAGCCCGGTCCAGGTCTTTCCGGACCATCAACAGGGGATCGCCGTCTCGGGGGACATAGAGATGTGCGTCCTGGGCCGTCCCCGAGAAATAAAAGAGGTCTGCTTTCTGAAGGATCAGCGCGCCATCCGCCCCGGCATCCTCGAGATGGACCCTCAGCCGGTTTATGCGATGATCGATTTCGCCTGCGGGTACCTTTTCTTCTGTTTTGAACATGGCATCCTCGTTGATTCAGGGCGGCAGCGCCGGCGCGCTGCGGACAAACCCCCCGGAAGCCGCCTTCGAGCGGCGGCTTCACCGCCCATGCGGCTACGGATGGGCCTGCTGCGGCCCCACTCCGTTTTTCCCAAGATTACTCGATTGAAATGACGATCCTCTCCTCGGCGTTTTCGATCTCTATCAGCGTGCCTTTCGGCCCCTGCTTGGCAAACAATTCGCTCAGGTGATTCAGATCGATGCCCTCCCGTTCAAGCGAGGCTTTGGCCTTGCTCGGGAGCAGTTTTTCTGAGATATTCAATGAAGAGAGCGGAATTTTGATACGGGTGTCCGGGTCGTTTTTGTTGGGCCGATAAAACGCAATTTGCAACGTCTGCATCATAATTGTTTGCCGCACCCTTTCGTTGATCGTGTTAACTATCTATTTTTTTAACATTTTAAAATTTTGAGTGTTAGGTGTATATCATTTTTTCCATGACCCTGCAAGAGAAGAAGCACCCAGGGTTTTTCCTTGGAATTATTACCGATTCATCCTGAAAAAGCCACCGGTCACAATAATTCTATACGCAAGGGATCTGAAATGGTATAACTTTCGATGTCTGAATGAACGAATTTTTGGAAAGGAATTGGTTATGAAAAAGATAGTTCCGCTGATTGTCCTGTGTTCCCTTACTGCGCTGTTTGCCTTTGGCGGGGTCGTCCGGGCGGCCGACGGCGGTGCGCCGAAGACCTTTTCACCCGAGGAGATTTCGACCATGACTGCCAGGAAGGCGGTCATCCACACCGAGTTCGGCGATATCGTCCTGAAATTTTTTCCAGCCGAGGCCCCGAACCATGTCCGCAATTTCCTGGAGCTGGCCCAAAAGGGCTTTTATGACGGGACCACCTTTCACCGGGTCATTCCAGGGTTCATGATCCAGGGGGGAGACCCCAACTCCAGGGACGCGGATCGGGCGCGCCACGGCACCGGCGGCCCCGGCTACCAGGTGAAGGCGGAGTTCAACAAGCGGCCCCACAAGCGGGGCACCCTCTCCATGGCCAGGTCCCAGCAGCCCGACAGCGCGGGATCCCAGTTCTTCATCTGTGTCGCAGACGCCTTTTTTCTCGATGAAAAATACACGGTGTTCGGCGAGGTGGTCGAGGGCATGACCGCAGTGGACGCCATCGTCTCCCAGGAGCGGGATTCCCGGGACAATCCGGTGAAACGGATTGAGATGACAGTGAAAATAGTTGATGAGAAATGAAAACCAGCGCCAGATTGATTCAGACGCCGGCCCCCGGATCGCGGATGGTGAAATTTCGGGGGGATACGGTCACCGTCGTACTTGAAGCGCCCGAATCGTGGCGGGGGAGCGCCTGGCTTCGGACCAACATCGGCCAGGCCGCGGTCGCCCGGCGGGAGATCATCCGGGAGGTGCTTCACGACGAGTCCCCTTTGAGCCGTGACTGGTTCGATATCCCTATGCGAAAATCGACGGCCTCCCGGTTTGAAGCAAGGGTTTCCCTGGCCGAGGTCGGCCATTTTGAAGCCAAGGCCTATTTCCTGCCGGACGGCGATCCCGATCCCGTGTGGCCCGGAGGGGCCAACAGCGTGTTCAATGTAGCGCCGGCCGACTGCTGCTGCGGTAACATCGTCTACAACGCTTTCGTCCGTCAGTTCGGCCCCAACAAGGCCGACGGTGCTGAAGCCGAGATGGATCCCGTCATGGCCGAATGCGTTCAGCGGATGGACCGGGACGGCTACACGGTGATCCCCAGGTCCGGCACCTTCCGGGACCTGATTCGGGAGCTTGATTTCATCCTCTGCGAGCTGGGATGCCGGTACGTTCAACTGCTGCCCATCCACCCCACGCCGACAACCTACGGCCGCATGGGACGCTTCGGGAGCCCTTACGCGGCCCTGAGCTTTACGGAGGTCGATCCGGCCCTGGCGGTATTTGACCCCAAAGCAACCCCCCTGGAGCAGTTCATCGAGCTCCTGGACGCCGTGCACGCCCGCGGCGGACGGCTCATCATGGACATCGCCATCAACCACACCGGATGGGCGGCCGCGCTCCATGAAACCCATCCCCAGTGGCTCTCCCGGGACGAGGACGGACGGATCGAGATGCCCGGCGCCTGGGGAGTGACCTGGGCGGACCTCACCAAACTGGACTACCGCCACAGGGACCTCTGGGTCTACATGGCCGATGTGTTCCTCACCTGGTGCCGGCGGGGAGTCGACGGGTTCCGCTGCGACGCCGGCTACATGGTCCCGGAGGCCGCCTGGATGTACATTACGGCCCGGGTCCGGGAGGAATACCCCGATACGATCTTCTTTCTGGAAGGGCTGGGCGGGAAAATATCGGTGACGCGGGACCTGCTGAACCGGGCCAACCTCAACTGGGCCTACTCCGAACTTTTCCAGAACTATGACCGCGGGCAGATCGCGCATTATCTCAGCGAGGCGTGGGAGATCCACCAATGCTGCGGGTTGCTCATCCATTTTGCCGAAACCCACGACAACAACCGGCTGGCGGCCAGGTCAAAGACGTGGGCCCGGATGCGGACGGCCCTCTGCGCGCTCTTTTCCCTGAACGGCGGCTTTGCCTTTGCCAACGGTGTGGAATGGTTCGCCCGGGAGAAGATCAGGGTCCACGACGCCCCCTCCCTCAACTGGGGCAGCGAGGAGAACCAGGTCTTCCACATCCGCCGTCTGAACGGGCTGCTGAAAAACCATCCGGCGTTTCACGATCAGGTCGCGGTCCGGATGATTCAGCAGGGGGAGGGCAACGGCCTGGCGCTCCTGCGGCATCACCTGCCCACGGACCAGCGCCTCATCATTCTGGTCAATCTGGATGACGGGCATCCCGTGAATCTGGCCTGGGAACGGCAACCCGATATGGGAGACGACCTCCGGGATTTGTTGTCCGGGCGTCCTGTTTACCTCAAGCCGGATGGAGCCACCCAGGTGCTGGAACTGCGGCCGGGCCAGGTCCTGTGCCTGGGCGCCGGCGCGGCGGGCGTCTGGATGGAGGATCCTCCCGTTACGCCGGATCGGGTCTGGGATCAGCGTTTCCGCGCAAAGGTCATGGACGTTCACCGCTTCTACCACGGCACCGGGGACATGGGCGGGTTCGACCTCGCCGAAGCGGCGGGGCGGCTCAAAACCCATCCCGCCGAATTCTGCCGCGCCATGAACCCCGAAGGGGAGGATCCCCGGGTGGTATCCTGGCGGTGGCCCGAGGATCTGAGGCGGGCCGTGATGATCCCGCCGGACCATTTTCTGCTGGTTCTGGCGGATGCGCCTTTCCGAGCCGGCCTGGTTGACGGGGGGAGGGTGCTTGCCCGGGAGGAAAGCCTGCCCCGCGAAGCATTTCCGGGCGGGGGACACGGCCCATGGTTTGCCCTGTTTGCCCCCACGGCCGCGCCCGAGAGCCATCGCCCGGGAACGCTCCGGTTGACCGTATACGCAGGCGAAGGGACGGTCCACCGCGAAGCGCCGCTCCTGTTTCTTTCCCGGCCTGAAAACGCCAGGATCCGGCGGGGGTTCCGGCGGGGCGAACTCCTCGCCCGGCCCCTGCTTTTTCTGGGGACCAACGGCCGCGGCGGCATGCTCCGGGCCCATGCCTCCTGGGGAAAGCTGTCGAGCCGCTACGACGCCCTTCTGGCCGGGAACCTGAACCCCTTGTATCCAGAGGACCGGTGGGTCATGTTCACCCGGTGCCGGGCCTGGGTGGTCTATCAGGGATTTTCCTACGAGATCGGACTGGATTGCCTCGACGCCTTCCGGGTGGATGACGGGGCGGTCGCCCGGTGGCGATACCAGATCCCCACGGGCCAGGGGGAGGATATATCGCTTTCCATCGCCGCTCGGATGATCCCGGGGGAAAATGCCGTCCGCATTTCCTTTTACCGGCACCCGGGACTCGGGACGACAGGGCGGCTGTCGGATGACCGGCCGGTCCGCATCATCCTTCGGCCCGACATCGAGGACCGGAATTTTCACGACACCACCAAGGCCTTCACCGGTCCGGAGCACAGGTGGCCCGGTTCGGCGGCGGCAGGCGACCGGGAGTTCGTTTTCACACCCGCGCCGGACCGCCGGCTGATCGTCGAGATCTCCCGGGGCGCCTATGTGAGCGACCCCGAGTGGCAGTATATGGTCCACCGGCCCCTGGAGGCCGAACGGGGCCTGGATCCCGATTCGGATCTGTTCAGCCCCGGCTATTTCAAGGCCCCGCTCTCCGGGGGCGAAACCCTTGACCTCTTCGCCCAGATCCTCGGCAGGACGCGCCTCCCGATGCCCACGGATACGCTTTTTTCCACAACAGATCACAAGAAAGCCGATCCGCCGGAAACGGCGGGCCGGGATCTTTCAGCGGGGCTTCGAGGCGCGGTGGAGAACTATATTGTCCGGCGGGGGGATTTCAGTACCGTCATTGCGGGATACCCCTGGTTCCTGGATTGGGGGAGAGACACGCTCATTGCCGCCCGCGGCCTGATCGCGGCGGGAAAAATCCGCGAGACCGGCGAGATCCTGCTGCAGTTCGCCCGGTTCGAGAAGGACGGCACCCTGCCCAACATGATCCGGGGGGACGACGCCCGGAACCGGGACACCTCCGACGCCCCCCTCTGGTTTTTCGTGGCCTGCAAGGAAATGGCCGGAGCCGACGGCACATTCCTGGATACGGACCTGGAAGGCCGGACGATCCGCGACATCCTTCTCTCCATGGGGCGTTCGATTGTCGGCGGGACCCCCAACGGGATCCGGATGGACCCGGAATCGGGCCTCGTTTTCAGTCCCTCCCATTTTACCTGGATGGACACCAACCATCCTGCCGGGACCCCCAGGCAGGGATATCCCATCGAGATCCAGGCCCTCTGGCATTATGCCCTCTCGTTTCTGGCACGGATCAGCGGCGGCGAGCCGTCGGAGCCATGGCGCGGTCTCGCGGAAAAGGTCCGGGATGCCATTGCCCGGCTTTACTATTTGAAGGATGAAGGGTATCTGTCCGACTGCCTCCATGCCCAGCCCGGCGAATCCGCGCGCCAGGCTGCGGCGGACGACGCCCTCCGGCCCAACCAGTTATTTGCCCTCACCCTGGGGGCGGTGGCCGACCCGGTCATATGCCGCGGGGTTCTGGATGCCTGCCTGCGGCTCCTGGTGCCCGGGGCCATCCGCAGCCTTGCCGACAAGCCGGCAGTTTATCCGCTTGAGATCCTCCACCAGGGACGCCGGCTGGGGGATCCCCATCAGCCCTACCGCGGTAATTATGCCGGAGACGAGGATACCATGAGAAAACCGGCCTACCACAACGGCACGGCCTGGACCTGGGTCTTTCCGTCATTCTGCGAGGCGTGGGCCGACCATTACGGCGATTCCGGAAAGGCGGCGGCCCGGGCATGGCTTTCCTCCGCCGCCGGGATCATCAACGCCCACTGCGCAGGCCACATGCCCGAAATCCTGGACGGGGATTACCCCCACCGCCAGCGGGGCTGCGACGCCCAGGCGTGGGGGGATACGGAGCTGCTCCGGGTGTGGTTGAAGGTAAGTGGTTAAATGATCAGTGGTTTGGTGCCAAAATTTATCTAAAACAAATCCTTGACATGGTATCAATATTAGATACTATATATCCATGAACAAGAAACAGCGGCAAACCCTTGATAAAATTTTTGAAAAACCCGCTCGTTCAGATATCCCGTGGGTGCATATTGAGTCGTTATTTATAGCACTTGGCGCTGATATTTCAGAGGGCAGAGGTTCACGAGTCAGGGTCGCGTTACATGATGTCCGTGCTGTTTTTCATCGACCACACCCAGAAAAAATCACAAACAAGGGAGCCGTTAAATCTGTACGAAGATTCCTGCAAGAAGCGGGGGTGAAACCATGATGGAATATAAAGGGTATTTTGCAAAGGTTGAGTTTGATGACGAAGCTAACATTTTTCATGGTGAAGTCATCAATTTGCGTGATGTAATCACGTTTGAAGGTGAATCTGTTGATGAATTACGAAAGGCGTTCACGGATTCAGTAGAGGACTACTTGGAATTTTGTGCTGAGCGTGGAGAGGATCCTGAAAAGCCTTACTCTGGTAAATTTTTAGTTCGTGTTGGGCCAGAGCTACATAAAACTCTCGTCATACAGGCACGGAAAAACGGCAAAAGTCTCAATACATGGGTTAATGATACCCTTCTTAAAGTAGTAAAAGACAGAACCCACTGACTCCTTTGAGAAGGGCGGGGAAAAACCGGAACCTAAAGGCCGAAGACCGGCTTTAGTATAACCATTTTCCGAACCAGCCATTTTATCACCAAAAACAAGAGGCAAAGGATGGAGCACACCGTATCCGTCATCATTCCGGCGCGCAATGAAGGGGAGACCATTGGCAACATCGTCGCCAGAATCCGCTCTCTCCACCCTGATTTCGAGATCATCGTCATCAATGACGGGTCAACCGACAAGACCGCAGAGGCGGCCCATGCCGCCGGTGCCGAGGTCTACAGCCATCCCTATAACATGGGCAACGGGGCCGCCGTCAAAAGCGGCATCCGCATAGGGACGGGGGAGATCTTCGTGTTCATGGACGGCGACGGCCAGCACGACCCGGAGGATATCGCGAGACTCCTCGAATTCTTTCCCGACTACGATATGGTGGTGGGAGAGCGGGGCATGGGCGGACAGGCCTCCTTCGAGCGGGCCGTGGGCAACAAGGTCTACAACTGGCTCGCCTCCTATGTGACCAAATTTCACGTGAAGGACCTGACCTCGGGCTTTCGGGCCGTCAAATCGGAGATTGCCAAAAGCTACATCTACCTCCTCCCCAACACCTATTCCTATCCCACCACCATGACCCTGGGCGTCCTCCGGGACGGCAAGAGCGTCCGATACATGCCGATCGAGACCAACAAACGAACCAGCGGGAAGAGCCGGATCCGCATCGTCCACGACGGGGTGCGGTTTTTCATGATCATCACCAAAATCTGCACCCTCTATTCGCCCATGCGGGTGTTTCTGCCGGTCAGTTTCGGACTGTTCGTCCTGGGCTTTCTCCATTATATCCATTCGTTTATCACCGCCGGCCGTTTCACCAACATGAGCGCGCTGCTGTTCACCACCTCGATCGTCATCTTCATGATGGGACTGGTCTCCGAGCAGATCTGCCAGATGCGCTTTGAACGGCGCAGCAGCGACCGCCGAATGCGTAAATTCGAACCAAACCAGTAAGATAAACAATATAAAAAAAGTTATTGACAAATCCGGCCGTTCTGGTATGAGTAGGAAAACAACTCAGTCAAGGAGCGGCTTTCTTGAATATCCTGTCCGGCCTGATATCCTCCAAAACACGGATCAAACTGCTGGTGCGGCTGTTTTTAAACCCGCACAGCAGCGCTTATTTGAGGGAACTGTCCAAAGAGTTTCACCTCTCCACCAATTCCGTCCGTGAGGAACTCAATCAACTCACCCGTGCAAATCTCCTGAAATCCGAAAAAGACGGCCGGCAGGTTCTCTACTCGGCCAATCCGATGCATCCCCTGTTTCCGGAACTGAAATCCATGATTACCAAGGTGATCGGCCTGGACCGGATCATCGACAGCATCATCGGCCGCCTGGGGAACCTCGAAAAAGCCTATCTTATCGACGACTACGCCGAAGGAAAGGACAGCGGCATCGTCGATCTGCTTCTGGTGGGCAATATCGATCAATATCACTTGAGCGATTTGAGCAGGAAAACCGAACGGTATATTGAGCGGAAGATCCGGTCGCTGGTGATGAGCGGGGAGGAATTCGAGGATTTTCTGCCGGCGCTGAATACCCGGCCGCATCTTTTGGTGTGGGAGAGGTGAGGGAGAAGACGTGATGGAGTTTTTAAAAGCGTTCCACAATGCATTTGGATTGTCGAGGACACGACGTTCAAATCATTTCTGCGCACCAGCAAATATTCCTGATGACGATATGAAAAGAAACAATATAACGGTTTATACGCCGGATTCCTCGTTAAGGCACCCAGGCCGTATGCTGTTGGCGATGTTCCGTGATCTGATTGCCGGGCGTGAGCTGGCATGGCAACTGGCTGTGAGGGATATCCGTGCCCAGTACCGACAGACGGCTTTAGGCTTGCTTTGGGCCTTTATCCTTCCCCTGGCACATACGATGACCTGGATATTCCTGAGCAGAGCAGGTATCGTTACCGTCCGCGATACGGCGTTGCCATACCCCGTGTATGTGTTTACCGGCACCATGATCTGGGCCATATTCATGGACGCCGTCAACGCACCGCTGCAGCAGACCATCGCGGCCAAGCAGATGCTGGCCAAGATCAATTTCCCGAGGGAAGCCTTGGTGGTTTCCGGGATTTATCAGACCCTGTTCAACGGGGCGATCAAGATCCTTCTGATGTTGGTCACATTGATGATCCTGGGTATTTCACCGAAATGGACGTTGATCTGGTTTCCGCTGGGCATACTGTCGTTGATTCTGGCAGGAACGGCCTTGGGGCTCCTAGTGACGCCCGTGGGAATGCTGTATACGGATATCGGGAAGTCCCTGCCGCTGCTAATGCAGTTTCTGATGTACATGACGCCGGTCGTCTTCCCAATGCCGAGCGGTGGATGGGCCGAGGTAATGTTCAAGATAAACCCCATGACATCTCTCATTTTGACCACCCGGGACTGGCTGACCGGATTTTCACCGGCCTATTTGGGAACATTTTTCCTGGTCAATGGACTGGTTGTCGCTCTGCTCCTGGTGGTGTGGGTCGTATACCGGGCGGCTATGCCGATTTTGATCGAACGGATGAGTGCCTGAAAGGACGGAGGCGAATGGCATGAGCGAAATAGTAGTAACGGTTGACAACGTTTCCAAAAAGTTCTGCCGGGATCTCAAGCGTTCCCTCTGGTATGGAATGAAGGATTTGAGCAGTGAAATTCTATTTCCCCATCAAAACCATGAAACGGAGCTGCGAAAAGATGAGTTCTGGGCGGTAAAAGATGTAAGTTTCGAATTGAAGCGAGGCGAATGTGTTGGCTTGATCGGGCGAAATGGGGCTGGCAAAACCACTTTGCTGCGAATGCTCAACGGTCTTATAAAGCCAGACAAAGGACGAATCGAGATGCAGGGGCGTGTTGGAGCCTTGATAGCTTTAGGTGCGGGATTTAACCCGGTGTTGACGGGCAGGGAAAATATCTATGTCAATGCTGCGGTGTTGGGGCTTAGCAGAAAGGCAATAGAGACAAAGATAGATGAAATAGTCGAATTTGCAGAGCTTGGCGAATTCATTGATGCGCCAGTGCAGAGTTACAGTTCGGGTATGTCTGTTAGATTAGGATTTGCTGTGGCGACAATTCTAGAACCCGACATCCTTCTTCTGGACGAGGTTCTGGCTGTGGGCGATGCCTCATTTCGCGACAAGTGCTATCATCGGATCGCAACACTTCGGAAAAAGGCGGCAGTGATTTTTGTATCTCACAACATGGATCAGGTTGCCAGAACATCAACTCAAATCCTTGTGATGAAGAATGGTACTCCTTACGCTATTCAATCCGTAGCTGAAGGTATTTCGCTCTATGATCAGCTTAATGATTCAAAACTCAAAGGAGGTACTTTCCTCTCTCTACAGTATCCGATTACAGCTTTTGATGCTGTTCTTTCAAAAATAAAACTTGCTTCATGCGAGCCGCTTGAAATACGTTTCAAGGTTGAAAGCAAACGAGATTTCTCTAGTTTCCTGCTCAAGGTCATTTTCTATAACTCCGCAGGGGCATTCGCCGCTGATGGCGGTTTTCAATCTCATGATTATGAAATTGAAATCACTAGAGGCTCAACTGAATTTAAAATCTGCTTAGCATCAATATCTCTTAAAAATGGTAAATATTATTTAGCCTTTAATTTGATCGACCGTTTCGGCGATTTAATCGTCTGGTCATACAAAAACCACGAGGTATTGATCTACGGTGCCTACCCGGGGGCCATTGCGGATTGCCAACTAAAGGCCGACAAACTGATGGTATTACCCAAATAACGTATTTGAATTCTATATAAATTTCTCAAAATGCGTGCCTAATACTCAATGTTCAAGTTTTTCAGGCTATCATAGGGTTCGCCGGATAGCATTTGATCGTAACCAATTGATTTTACATTATGGGAGCTGTGAAACCCTTAAAATATAGATCCAGTAAATTCAATCGGTTATAAAAAACTTGAACATCGAGTAATATTTGCTTTTTCCTGACTGTATTAACAACTAAGATATAGAAAAATTGGACAAATGAAATACAAGCTTTACTACGTTGAGGGAAAAATCAAGCGTTACTGCATTTACCTACCTAAATATATTGTTGGATATTCTTTAGTTCTATTATTTGGGTATACAATCTGTGTCGTTGTAGAAAAGTCGTTACAAGACTCGTTTCTTCACCAGTTCATCAAACCTACAGAGCTGAATATTCCGATAATGAACATAACCGTTAGACTCAATTATCTTACGATAATTGTTCTCTCCGCCCTAACATATTTGATGCTGCAGCTTGGCGAGAAGATGAGGGCATTGGTACATCTTCCCGTCTGGATCATAAATCTACCATTATATTGGATTTCTAACTTCATACCTAAGGAAAAAAATGTATGGTTATTCGGTTGCAGGCAAGGAAAATCATATGCAGAGAATTCTAAATATCTATTTGAATATGTAATAAAAAATTGTCCGGATATAAAAGCGATCTGGGTTACCAAGAACCGTAATGTATATAATGCGTTGAAGAAAAATAACAAGCATGTCTGCATGGCTTATTCTCCTAAAGGATATTACCTTTCCATGAGGGCCGGAGCCACTATCATTTCACATTATAAAAGATCTCTCTCAGACTACAATGATTATGCAACGAGTTGTAAAACTGCAATCATACAGCTTTGGCATGGTTCACCGATGAAAGGCATCGGTCTTACACGAAAGACTGATCCCCAAACTGGGCTAAAATGGTACGGCAAGTTGATAGCGAAAAAGGCCGCAAATATATTCTTTCCCTTCATTAAAAATAGATCAAGTTGTCACAAGATGCTAAGTGCATCGCCATTGGTTACAGATGCCTTGAAAGACTCGTTCCTTTTAAGAAACAATAACACCATCCTAGCGGGCTATCCCAAAAATGATCCTTGGCTTTCACGAGCGAAATCAAGGCATTTAGATTATAAGAACCCTTCCGTATCCAATGTCGTCTTCATGCCGACCTGGCGTAATAATGACTGGAAACTGTTTACGAATTATGAATTTGACTTAGAACGACTAAATCGTTTCTGCAAGGAAAGCGCCATCGTTTTTAACATTAAACTTCACCCTTACAGTGTCAATATGCTTGCTAATTTTACAGCTGAATTCCAAAAATTTTCTAATATCAGATATTGCTCTGTAGACGATATTTATGAAATCCTTGATTCTTTTGATATTTTAATAACAGATTACAGCAGTATAGTTTTTGATTTTATTCTTTCGGACAGACCCATCATTTATAGCCCGTTTGACTTTGACGACTACTTTAAAAACGATGCGGGCTTTCTTTATAGCTATAATGAAATCTGCGCAGGACCCATTGCCCGGAATTGGGTGGAATTGGAAAAATGCATGTGCATTGATCATTCAATTTATTCCGGAAAACGCGAAGAACTAAGAAATCGGTTTAATACCTTTTCAGATAACAATAGTTGCGAAAGAATAGTAGGATACTTGAAATCCTATTTGTTAGACACGATGGTTGAACCTGCCAACTGGAATCTATAGACCCGAACTTTTAGACGCCTTCTGGTAACGTAAAAATTGAAAATGGATATCGAAATGCACTTAAATTAAGGAGGAAAAATGATAGGAGTAATTTTAGCTGCCGGAGTTGGATCCCGTCTTCGCCCTCTCACGAATAAGAAGCCAAAATGTTTAATCAATACTGCATGGAAACCCATATTGCAATACCAATTTGATGCTTATAGAGAAGCAGGTATTAATGAAATTTGTATTGTTGTTGGCTATGAGGGTAAATCAGTCATAACTTACTGTAAGCACATAAAAAACTTCAAAATAGAAATTGTAGAAAACCCAGATTATGAAAATACCAATAATATGTATTCACTCTATTTAGCTAGAGATATCGTAAAAAATAAACCATTCATCTTAAATAACGCAGATCTTAGCATTGATTCAAAAATCATTCAAAAATTATGTGAATCTAATGAACCAAATTTGGTCGCGGTTGATGGAAATGTTTATAACGAAGAAAGCATGAAAGTCAGTATAGACGAGACAGGTTTTATAAACGACATCTCAAAAGAAATGAGAAGGGATAACGCGTTCGGCTGTTCAATCGACATTTATAAGTTTTCAAAAGAATCATGTGAAATATTCTTTTCAAAAATTATCGATATTGTTGAGAATGAAAATAATAAGAAAGACTGGACGGAAGTTGCAATGCAGCGATTGTTCAAATCTCGTGAACTGAAATTTAAGCCATATGATATTTCGGGTTTGAATTGGGTGGAGATTGATGATTTTCATGATCTGTCCGTTTCAGATAAGTTATTCTCAAATTTCAGTACCTGGTCAAAAGATATCACGACTTATTATTTTGATCTTGATGGCACACTATGTATTGGTGATCAGCTTATTGAAGGAGCGAATGAAATAATCACAAAATTAAAATCTGATGGCAAATCAATATACTTTCTTTCCAATAATTCATCTAACAGCAAATCAAACTATGTTAAATTTTTTCATGACCTCGGAATAGAATGCAGCGCTGAAAATATAATCTTATCGACTGATGGCGTCATTGATTTTTTAAAAAAAAGGCAAGTCAAAAATGTATATGTAATGGGGACAAAGAGCCTCGTTAAGGTTTTTATTGACGAGGGGTTTGAAATCGATACCCATGCGCCGGAATATGTCATTATTAGCTATGACAAAGAGCTTACCTACAATAAGCTTGCTACCGCATGCAGGCTTGTGAATAGCGGTGTAGACTATATAATTACTCATCCTGATGTCTTTTGCCCATCCGGAGATGGTCCTATCCCTGATGCAGGGGCAATCGGAAACATGATAGAAATAACCACTTCAAGAAAACCCGCCCTTGTTTTTGGAAAACCTTCTCCAGATATGGTTTTGCATCATATGCGAGAGCATGGATATGCTGCAGATCAATGTATTATGGTTGGAGATCGCCTCCATACAGACATTGAAATGGCAAAAAATGCCGGGATGAAATCCATATTGGTACTTTCAGGAGAAACATCTAGAACCATGGTCGAAAATATCAACTCCAAACCGGATGTAATTCTGAACACCGTTGCGGATATCTATTAACGACTTTCATTGCCTTGTTTTTTTCGGATATTTTTTGTAGTCAGACTTATCGAAATGACAAGATGATAAGAACAAAAAAACAATTCGATATCCATAGAGAAGCTTAAAGTTCAATTTTAACCCTACAACGACACTTAATTTGTTAAGCATTTGTAATAAATGAAAATACTTTATATTCAAACAAATTCCCGAAAATTAACTTTTCCCTGTAAATTCGGTATGATGAATTTTTAAGTTGCGTTGTAGGGTTAAAGAAGCATGAGCTTTTTTTATGATTGCATCGATCAAGCTTGATACGGAGGAAAAACGCCGTGCCGCATTACTTGACCCGCAACGGCCGTCCGAGAGTCTTGCCTGCCCAATCAATACCGTTAGCACTCCCGCAGACAAGGTTAACAGCAAGTTGAACTCTCAAGATTTTATGAAAAATTTGTTTAATCCTCGGTTGATGAATGCATGGTATGTTGCCTGCCGTCAGACCGTTGTCGCCATCCTGGCAAGGATTATAGGATTTCCTTTGAGCTGCCTGATAAGACGCGATCCAGAATTAATGCTGGTGATTAATCGTCCGGGCTCGTCTTTTGCAGACAACAGCAAATATTTTTTCGCCCATGCGAGCGGCATGGCCGGACAGAACCAACGCGTTGTTATGCTTACATTTGATCGTGGCATACAGAAATTGATTGTTGATGCAGGGGGAGAATCTGTCTTCCATCCATCCTTGCAGTCCATGTACCTACTGTTGCGATGCGGCAAGGTCGTTATTGATATGGACTGGTTCAAATTCGGATCATATCCCTTAACGATCGGTGCCAAATTGATCCAGCTTTGGCATGGTGCACCGATCAAGCATATAGAACTGGATTTGTTTCGGAAGCGCCTGAATTCGATACCGGCCTGGATGTGGCCTGTATTAAAAATTCAAAAATGGTTAATTGGGCGCTATCCTGTTTACGATGTGGTTGTGACAACATCTCAATGGTTTGTCGACAATGTCTTTTCGCAATGTTTTAATGCCAAAAAGTTCATATCTCCCGGTTATCCGCGTAATGATATTTTATTCGGCTGGCCAGAATCTGACAGCATCATATATCGTTTGGCGTGGATTAACGTGGACAGAAATGGATTGAAAAAAGTCACGGAAGCGAAATCAAAAGGACAAAAAATTTGCCTGTATGTTCCGACATTCCGAAAAGAACTGTTCGATCCTTTTGAAACAACCATCGATTTAAGTCGTTTCTCCAAGTTTGCACAAAAAAACAATCTGCTGATTGTGCTGAAGCTACACCCCTTCATGCATGGGCATTCACAGATCAAGAATTATTCCAATATACTTGAATACAATCCTCTATGCGATATTTATCCGCTCATGCCTATGTGCGACCTGATGATAACGGATTATTCTTCGATCTTTTTTGATTTTTTGTTGCTTGACAGACCGATTCTTTTTTTCGCTTATGATTTAGATGCATATTTAAATCATGATCGGAGCATGTATTTTGACTATGAAGTCATGACTCCCGGGATGAAATGCAATAAAGTTGATCAGCTTGAATTGTATATCGAAACCATTCTCAAAAATGGGTGTCAGGATGATTATGCGGCATTGCGTCAGAAAATCCGAGCATGCACGCATGATCATATAGATGGCAAGTCCAATGTGCGTCTAATTTCAGAACTCCTGACATAGAGTCAATCTGCAATTGTTGATCATACCGCTTTGTTTGGCAGGGTGCTCTTTTTGCCCAGCACATAAAACAGATGACTCATCGGCAGCTTCAGCACCCCTTTCCGAAATAACATATCCCACCGCCCCAGCCAAGTCATCCAACCGGGAAAACGGCCCGATTTCACGTAACGTAGAATCGGCACCTCCCAATCCGGTTTTGTTGGCGACAACGCCTTTCCGCCGCCATATCTCCGATGAAGCCGAACATCCCTCGGACCGCTGGGGTCCGGCCAGCCGGGCGTGTCGATGGCGCCGTATTCTAGAACCCTCATCCCCGCATCACAGAACATCTTCTTGACCTTGGTGATGTGGTTGTATTTAACTTGGCCGTGGGACCACGGAAAGCCGAAGATCATGTGAAGAAACCGGTGCCAGGGGTATCCGGGCTGGAAATTGTTGCAGGTGATGAGCAAAACATATTTTCTGGAGATGCGCTTCATCTCTTCGAGGTAGCGGGCCGGGTCGGCCAGTTCCGTCCAGGTCACGAAATTCCAGGCCAGGTCGAAGCTGTCGGCGTCGAAGCCGGTGCGATAGACGTTCACGTCCGGTATCGCTTTCACCTGCTGCCGAATTCCCAATTCATCCCATCCGTGCATCATTTCCAGCTCCGGATTGACCAGCGTGACACGGCACCCGGCCAGGCCGAACCCGATGCTGTAAAGGGATCCCGCCGCCTTTGCGCCGTGGCTCGGCATCTCCACGATCTCCTGAAGATGGAGGGAGCGGGCCAGAAGTCCGTGAAGCTGAAGCAGCACGTAGCGGTCATAGGTGACCCCGAAAACCTCGACTTCCTTTTTGCTCATCTTTCTCGTCCTATATCCATTTGTTTTCGAGATACCAGGCTACGGTCTCCTTCAAACCAGCTTCGGAATCGACCGTTGGATTGAATCCGAGCTCCTGCCGGGCTTTTTCGATGGAAAAGACGCGATCGGCCAGCGTCGATTCGATATTCTTCCGCGCCACCGGGGGTGTTTTGCCTACACACGTAAAGGATTTCTCGATCATGGTTGCCGCCAAGAGCGCCAGCCATTCGGGGATATACAGCGGAACCCGCCGGATGCCCAATCCTTCTTGGAGTATTTGCCTGATCCGGTCAAACGGCTCGGACTGCTTGTTGGTAATCAGGTAGATTTCACCGGGGATTCCCTTTTCGGCGGCGAGCAGGATTCCCTGAACCGCATCGTCCACATGGATCATCGGGGTCAGCTTGGGCCGGCTGCCGATCTTTGGAAACATGCCTTTTCTTGCCAGTCGGACCAGCTTCAGCATATCCCGCCAGTCCCCGGGGCCGTAAACCATTGAGAAGCGAATGATGGACGCGGGGAGCCCGTGAGTTCGCACCATGTCGAGTACTGCACGTTCTGCTTTGAGCTTGCTCCTGCCGTAAGAATGGTGGGGTCGGCATTCGCTCTTTTCCGTGGCCGGAACCTCGGGACAGATGCCCATGGCGGCCACGGAGCTGCAGTGGACGATTCGGGCCACCTTTTCTCTCAGGGCTTCGGTCATGATATTCAGGGTGCCCAGAACATTGACGGCCTCAAACATGGCCTCGGTGACCGTGAAGTTGCTCATGTGGCCCAATGTCGCCAGGTGCATCAGGCAATTCATGCCTCCCGCAATGCCCTTGAGGCTTTGGGCCTGGGTGATGTCCCCTTCAATAATCTCAGCGCCGAGAAGTTCGAGCGGTTCCGACTTTTTTCGAGATCGGGCCAGGCACCGGCATTCATGCCCGTCCGAGATCAGCCTTCGGACAAGGTGAGGGCCGATGAATCCGGATGCGCCCGTGATGAGAATCTTCATTTCCAGCACCTTGAATTTTTTATAAAAGCGTAATCAATAACGTTTCAGCCGGCCCCGACAATCCCCCCCATCACTCGCACAAGCGACGGCGGATGCATGAGAATATTCGAATAGGCCTGGTTCGCCATGGGGCATGCGCAGCGGCCCTCCCGGATGTACCGCCGGACCTCGCGCGCCCGGGGGCTGTTCCAGAGCGCCGGGAAATCATACCCGTGCTTCCGGAGATTCCCCATGGGCTTGTCGTACCCCAGGGTGCAGCAGGCCCAGATGTCGCCGTAGGGGGTCATGTGGGCGTTGGAAATGCCGGCGTAGCAGGGGATGACCTGGCGGTTTTCCCGAAGGATCCGGATGGCGAGCCCATAATAGGCCAGCCGGAAGGCGTGGGTGATCCGCTGGAACAGGACCCGCTGCTTCATGTTGCGTTTGATCTGGCCGACAAAAAATTGGATGGCCGCCTCGTATTCGTCTGGGTCCGGGGTGATGGGGTCGTCCAGGTTGAGCATCTCCGAGCGCTGCTCCGCGATTTCGTTCCGGTAGCTGTCGGTGCCGAGCCGGGTGACGAAGGCGGCGATCTCCTCGATGTCCCGGACGTTCCACCGGGAGACGACCGTGCCGAGCTCCGCGTGAAAATGGGGGTGGTCCGCCTGAAGGGCTTTCAGCCGCCGGAACAGCGCCATGACCTTCTCGAAATTCCCGGCAACGCCCCGGATCTCGTCGTGTTTTTGGCCGATGTGGTCGAGGCTGGGCTTGACCGTCAGGCGCACTTGGGGACAGATGCGCTCCAGGCAGGCCAGAATCGCCTCGGTCTGCTCAACGATTCGGTCCGCCGCGATGGCATTCGTCGGGATGTGGATGATGCCCGGGGTCAGGTGGCGGCAGGCGAGCCGGATGATCTCGCCGAGGTCTTTTCGCAGGAACGGCTCGCCGCCGCTGATGTTGAACACATAGACATGCCCCAGGGTCCGGAAGATCTTTTCGATCTCGTCCGTCGTCAACTCCTCCTGCCGCTTTGCGGGGTCGTCCCGGTAGATCCGCCAGATGCCGCAGGTTTTGCAGCGCGACTGGCACAGGTTGGTGACGGAGAAGGTCAGGTTGAGGGGCGTCCCCGGCTGCACCAGCCCTCTGTAGGCCATGGCGTATCGCGGCATCTTCGGCGAAATTTCCTTGAGATAGCTCACTGTCGGCTCCTGAGACGGGGATTAAATCCTTATAACTTTTTACAGACCTCCCTATACACCAGATAAGTGGTTTTGGCAATGGCCGGCCAGGAAAATTTATGCGAAATGTTATCGGCATCCGCAGAGAGCGCCTTGAGCCGGCTCGGGTCCTGGATGCAGTGAAGGATGGCCCGGGCAAGGGCCGAGGCGTCCTGCGGCGGGACGACGCATCCCGGGTCTGCGACGAGGTCCGGCAGGCCCCCGACGTCGGAGACGATCATGGGCTTGCGGAAGGCGATGGCCGTGTTGCCGATGCCCGACTGGCTGTCGAAATGATGGTAGGGCAGGATCACCAGGTCCGCGGCGGCGAAGAACCGGTGAACCTCTCCGGAGGGGATATAGTCCAGGACCGTGGTGACATGACCCCCAAGACCCAGCTCCCGGATCAGGCGGTCGTAAGGCGCCCAGCTCTCCCACAGTTTCCCTGCAATCACCAGGCGCGTGCCGGCTTGGGCTTTCTTGACCTCGGCGAAGGCTTTGATGGCCGTGTCAATCCCCTTGTAAGGCCGGATGGCGCCGAAAAGGAGAACGACCCTTTCATCGGATGCGATTCCCATGGTCTTGCGGATATTGCCTGTTCCCCCGCCGGTTGCGGTATGAAAATCCATGTTGCCGTGGGGAATCCGGCTGACCCGGGATTCGGGGATGCTGTAGCGAGCCGAGAGTCGGCGCCGCCCCTGTTCGGTGTGGACGATGAAATGGTCTCCCAATGCAAACAGGATCCGGGAAGCCGCGACATATCCTGTGGATTTTTCATGGGGAAGGACATTGTGGACGGTGAAAACGACGGGCTTTTTCCGCAATTTGAAGGCGGCGCAGACGGCGAGATAGACCGGCGCCAGGGGAAGGCTCCACCATTGGGCGTGAAGCAGGTCGGCTTTCGTCGTAAGCCCAGCCCGGAGCCATCCCGCGGGGTCGTACCATGTCAGGCGGCGGTGCACGGTTAACTGGGGATGACGGATGTCGGGGAGGGTGGGGTCATCCGCCAGGCCGCCGCCCGGATACAGGAACCGGGGATACATCTGTCGGAAAGAAATGAATTCCACCGGGCAAAGCGCCGCCATGGCGGCGGCCAGTTCACGGCAGTAGCCGCTCACCCCCCGAAGGGGCGGAAAAGATCCCAGCATTGCAATCCTGGCAGGCGTCATATTCAGGCGATACCATGATGGTTATCGTGACGGGAACGGCATGCATGTCCCGGTAGGCAAAAACGAATGGTAAGGCACCTATCACACCCGGTCGGATTCATCAAGACACACCGGGCCGCCGTCCAGGGCGCCTTCATTATGACGTTTCTTTCAGGGCTTCCGCATTGCGCCGCGCGGCTTTATCCGCTTGATTTATGAAGCCCGATTGTTTATTAAGCGTAAGTGAGATAGACTTGCAAAAGTCGAATTTCCGGTGGGCTTTCCGTCGAGCGGTTTCAACCGTTCTTCTCAACCGGCATAACGTTATACCTTAAAACGAGATACAGATCTGACAGTTATGAAATATTTACAGACATTTCGTGTATTGCCCGATATCCCGGACGCACTCTCTTTTCTCGAGGTGTTGTCCCGAAACATCTGGTGGAGCTGGCAATATGATGCCGTAGAGCTTTTCCGTCGGATCGATCCCCGGCTATGGGATAGGAGCGGGCGAAATCCGATCCTTTTTTTGACCTATCTTCCCCAGAAGCGCCTTGAGGAACTGGCCGGGGACAAGAGCTTTCTGAGCCACCAGGAAAGGGTAAGAGAGCAGTTCCAGGTGACCGCCTGCTCCCGGAGATGGGACGGGGATGCTTCTATCTCCCGTTCGAATACCATCGCCTATTTTTCAATGGAGTTCGGCATTCACGAGAGTATTCCCCTCTTTGCCGGCGGGCTGGGGATTCTTGCGGGAGATCATCTGAAGGCCGCTTCGGACATGGAACTGCCCCTGGTCGGAGTGGGGCTTCTCTATCGGCAGGGCTATTTCAGGCAATTCCTCGACCAGGATGGGTGGCAGCAGGAGGAATATCCCGAGACCGATATCTATCAGCTTCCCATCGAAAGAGCCACGGACGCGCGGGGAGACGATCTTTTCGTGTCCGTGGCAGGTCCTGACGGGGATATCCACGCCGCCGTCTGGCGGCTCAACGTCGGCTGCGTCCCCCTGTTTCTTCTCGACAGCAACGTCTCTGAAAATCCGAGAGATCTTCGGGAAATCACCTCGAAGCTCTATATCGGGGAGCAGAAGATGCGCATCGCCCAGGAGATGCTGCTGGGTATCGGCGGCATGCGGGCCCTTGCCGCCTTGGGCATCCATCCGTCCGTCTGCCACATGAACGAGGGGCATTCTGCATTTTCCAGCCTGGAGCGGATCGCCCAGATCCGGGAGAGCCATCAGGTCGATCTGAAGACCGCCCTCGAGATCATCCCCCGGACCACCGTTTTCACGACCCACACCCCGGTATCGGCCGGCAACGAGGAATTTCCGATCGAACTGATCCGGCCCTACCTGATCCCCCTGGAGGAGCGCATCGGGGCCCTGGCGGATGAAATTCTCTCGTGGGGGCAGCCCATCGGGGCGCTGCCCAGTTCGCCGATATCCATGTTCATACTGGGCGCCCGAATGGCCAGATACTGCAACGGCGTCAGCAAGCTTCACGGCCGCGTCGCCAGGCGGATGTGGACCCACGTGTGGCCGGAGATGCCCGAAGAAGAAATTCCCATCAGCCATGTGACCAACGGGGTGCATATCCCATCTTTCCTGTCGCGTGAAATCTCTCTGCTCCTTGAACGGCATATCGGTCCCGAATGGCATCACCATCCGTCAAACCCCGGTAATACCAGCCGGATCGATGATATTTACGAAGAGGAGCTGTGGCGCGCCCATGTCATGTGCCGGGCCCGCCTGATACGCGCCTGCCGGAGGCTCATGACCCGGCAGTACAAGCGGCGAAACGCGCCGAAAGAGATGATGCGGGATGCGGAACTGGTCCTGGATCAGGATATCATGACCATCGCCTTCGCCCGCCGTTTCGCCACCTACAAGCGGGCAAACCTGCTGCTTCAGGACCCGGAGCGTTTTGAGGCACTGCTGATGAACAAAAACCGTCCGATCCAATTTATTTTTGCGGGGAAGGCTCACCCGAGGGACCATGAGGGCAAGGAACTCATCAAGCGGCTTGTCCAATTCGCCCGCAAGCGTGAAATCAGAAACAAGCTTGTTTTTATTGAAGATTACGACATTCATGTGGCCAGATATCTGGTCCAGGGCGCGGATGTCTGGCTGAACACGCCGCGAAGGCCGCTGGAGGCCTGCGGCACCTCCGGCATGAAGGCCGCCATCAACGGCGCCTTGAATCTCAGCATCCTCGATGGCTGGTGGTGCGAGGGCTACAGCGAGGAGAGGGGATGGCGGATCGGCAACGGCGAGGAATATGTGGATCCGGCCTATCAGGACGCCGTTGAATCCCAGGCGCTTTTCAACGTCCTGGAGGAAGAGGTCATTCCCCGGTTTTACGATCGGAAGAACGGTGACATCCCGGTGCGATGGGTCAAAATGATGAAGGCCTCCATGAAGATGGGCATGAGCGTTTTCTGCAGCCACCGGATGGTCGCCGAGTACAACGGCCGTTTTTACGAACCCGCCCGGGACCGGCTGGCGAGGCTTCTGGCCGGCGATGCAGGCGAGGCCAGGGCACTGGCGGTCCGGAGAGAAAAGCTCAAGACCTTTTGGCGGAACATCCGGGTCGAGCCGCCCATCCAGGAGACGGCAGGTCCGTTCCGGGTGGGGGAAAATCTCCGTATGACCGCCCTGATCGACCTCGGGGAGCTCTCACCGGAGGATGTGACGGTGGAACTCTATTACGGCATGCTTCAATCCGCCGACCTGCTGAGTTTGGGAAAGGCCAAGGCGATGGAGATGCTGGAAGCCCACGGGGGGGGGCGCTACCTCTATGCCTGCGATATTTCGTGCCCCATGTCGGGCAGGTACGGCTTCACGGCGCGGGTGCTTCCGGCAGGAGATGCGTGGGCGAGGTTCGAGCCGGGCCTGATCCGCTGGACCTGACGCGGCGCCGATCTCACGCCGGTTCCCTTGGGATATCGGGGAGCCTGTTTGCGACCGAAATGCGACAATCCGTATCATCTTTCGATTGGCGCGGAAAGGATAGTCGATGACCGCAAAAATGCGGAATCCAAGAATATTGATCGTTACGCCGGAAGTGACGTATCTGCCGGATCGGATGGGAAGCCTGGCCAACACCCTGACGGCCAAGGCGGGCGGGCTGGCCGATGTATCGGCGGCCCTGGTCAGCGCCCTGTTTGAACAGGGCGCCGACGTCCATGTCGCGCTTCCGGATTACCGGTCCATATTCAGCGACCGCCTGGCCCCTTTTCTCAAAAAAGAGCAGCGGGCCATCCTCGATGTCATGCCGGAGGAACGAATCCATCTGGTAGAAGACAGCTCCTTTTTCTACCTGAACCGGATCTACTCGGGCGACGGCTTCGAGAACACCAAACTGGCGCTGACGTTTCAGCGGGACGTGCTGAATTATATCCTGCCCCGCGTCAATCCCGACCTGATCCACTGCAACGACTGGATGACCGCTCTGGTTCCGGCCGCGGCCAGGGAAAGGGGAATTCCCTGCCTCTTCACCATCCACAACATTCATACGGTCAAGTGCTACCTGGCCCACATCGAAGACCGGGGCATCGACGTGGCCTCTTTCTGGAAGCACCTCTATTTTGAGCGGCCGCCCGTCGATTACGGGGAATCGTGGAACACCAACCTGATCGATCTGCTGACCAGCGGCATCTTCGCGGCGCATTTTGTCAACACCGTCAGCGACACCTTCCTGAAGGAGATCGTCGAGGGGAGACACGATTTTGTCGAACCGTCCATCCAAAGCGAACTGTCCCAAAAATACCATGCCGGTTGCGCGACCGGGATCCTCAATTCGCCGGATCCGGCGTTCGATCCCCGGACGGACCGGATGATCCACCAGTGTTACGGGCCCGATAACCATGCGGCGGCAAAACGGCAGAACAAACGCTTCCTTCAGGCGTCACTGGGCCTGATCGAGGATGAAAATGCGCCCCTTTTCTTCTGGCCGTCCCGCCTGGATCCCATTCAGAAGGGGTGTCAGCTGCTGTCGGATATCCTGTATGCCGCGATTTCGGAATATTGGGAAGCGCATCTCCAGATCATTTTTGTCGCGGATGGGCAATATCACAAACATTTCCGGGATATCGCGAGATTTCACGGATATGAGAACCGCATTGCCGTGTGTCATTTTGACGAACATTTGGAACATATGGCCTACGGGGCCTCGGATTTCATTCTCATGCCCTCACGATTTGAACCCTGCGGACTGCCCCAGATGATCGCCCCCATCTACGGCAGCCTTCCGGTGGCCCATGACACCGGCGGCATTCATGATACGGTGGTGCACATGAACGCCGCCGAGAACAAAGGAAACGGATTCCTGTTCGAAACCTATGATGCCGGCGGCCTCTTCTGGGCCATCCGTGAGGCCATGCGGTTTTATTCCCTGGCTCCGGAAATTCGGGAAATCCAGATCCGCCGGGTGATGAAGGAGGCCATTGAGACCTTCAATTACGATGTCACCGCCAGGCAATATATCGATCTGTATGAAAAGATGCTGGACCGCCCGCTGATCACCGGGTAGACTCAGGCTGAAGGCCGAAGATATAAGAAAAAGAGACCTTCCCCTCAGCCTTCAGTCTAAACCCTTTCAGCCTCTTTTCTTTCAGATTCGTATCGTTAGAAAGAATCCGTATGCCTCACTTGGATCTGCTCGCCGGGCAATTCCTGGATTACCTCGTTGTGGAAAAAGGCCTTTCCGAGAAGACGATTGCGTCTTACCGGACTGATTTGTCCCAGTATTTTCTCCATCTTCGATCGAATGGGGTAAAAAATGTGTCCGCCGAGGATATGCCCCTCATCATCGGCCACCTGTCCGAGATGGAGAAAACGAGCCTTTCGCCGAGATCCCGGGCGAGGCATCTGGCGGCATTGAGGGGATTTTACCGGTTTCTGGTCCAGGAGGAGGTGCTGGCCGAAGACCCCTCCAGACGGGTCGATCTTCCCAAGATAGGGTTGAAGCTCCCGGATGTCCTGTCGATTGAAGAGGTGGAACGCCTGCTTGCAATGCCCGACACGACGGATTCCGTCGGCGCCAGAAACGCGGCCATGCTCGAGGTCCTGTATGGGGCTGGCCTGAGGGTTTCGGAACTCGTCACCCTGAAACGGCATGATGTCAACACCGAGGCCTGCTTTCTGAAGGTGATGGGAAAGGGGGCGAGCGAGCGGATCGTTCCCGTGGGCTCTCATGCCAAGGCCCGGCTCGAATTTTATCTTGGAACGGCGAGGCCCCTGCTCCTCAAGGGGCGGGAAAGCGCTCACCTCTTTGTCGCAAGGGCGGGAAAGCCGCTGACGCGCCAGGGGTTCTGGAAGATCTTGAAAAAATATGCCGAACACTCCGGCATCAGAAAGCAGATCACCCCCCACAGCCTCCGCCATGCCTTCGCGAGCCATCTTCTCGAGGGTGGCGCAGATCTGAGATCGATTCAGATGATGCTGGGTCATGCCGATATTTCATCCACCCAGATCTACACCCACGTCGCCCGGAAGCATCTGCAGGAGATCCACGAGAAATATCATCCGCGGGGGTAATGGATCGATATCGAAAGAAAAATTGACTGGACAGTCATAGATTGCTATAAATAGAGATTTCAGGCTGATTGGGTCAGTCGATGGGTTCCGCTCTGCTTCACCCATCCTAGCGGGTTTAGGCTCCGGACAAGATCCATTGCGATGCATGAGCCTGTGCGCATCAGCCTGAACCCCCTATAGAAAGGAAGAATCATGATCTATATCGGAACTTTTCTCCATACGACGAATCAGCAGGAGGAATCCGAGGCGGACAGACGGCATGGAGAGTTCAATCTGCTGGTCGATGCGGAAAACAGGGATGCGGCGCTTCGGTTGTTCCGGGAACGAATCTCCCATTTTCGGAATACCAGCTCGCTTTTTGAGGGCGAGTGCAGAATATTCCTGTCCCGCCTGCTGGAATTCGATAAGATCCCCAAGGAAAAGGCCATACTGACCAACTATAAATCCATGGCGGGTGATCCGCTGATGCCGTACATCGGCTGTTCATACCCCTCAGAAGAAACGGACGGGTGCAGGATCATCAACTGGAACGACAACACACCGGAGATCGACGGCCGGGAAGGTCAGCTCTTTGTAAAATTCGAAGTCCATCAAAATGGAGTAAGTCATGAGTGAGCCGGGGAACAAGATCATCTATTCGATGATCGGCGTCAGCAAATTTCATAACAAGAAGCCGATCATCAAGGATATTTCGCTCTCTTATTTTTATGGGGCCAAAATCGGCGTGCTCGGCCTGAACGGCAGCGGAAAATCGACGCTGCTCAAGATCATGGCCGGCGTGGATACCGCCTTCAACGGGGAAACCATCCTGTCCGATGGATACACTGTGGGATTCCTGGAGCAGGAACCCCTGGTGAACGTCGAAAAAACCGTGCGGGGGGCGGTGGAGGAGGGGGTGCAGGAAACTGTTGACCTGCTGAACGAATTCAACCGGATCAACGAGCAGTTCGCCGAGCCCATGAGCGACGACGAGATGGACCGGCTCATTCATCGGCAGGGCGAGGTCCAGGACAAGCTCGACGCACTGGACGCCTGGGACCTGGACGCGCGGCTGGAGATGGCCATGGACGCCCTCAGGTGCCCTCCGGGAGATACCCCGGTGAATGTCCTGTCCGGCGGCGAGCGGCGCCGTGTCGCCCTCTGCCGTCTCCTGCTCCAGAAGCCGGATATCCTGCTTCTCGACGAGCCCACCAACCATCTGGACGCCGAGTCGGTCGCCTGGCTGGAGCATCACCTCCACGATTACGCCGGGACGGTGATCGCCGTCACCCACGACCGGTATTTCCTGGACAATGTGGCGGGATGGATCCTTGAGCTGGACCGCGGATACGGCATCCCGTGGAAGGGCAACTATTCCTCTTGGCTGGAGCAGAAGCACAGGCGGCTCGCCCGGGAGGAAAAGCACGAGAGCCAGCGAACCAAGACCCTGGAGCGGGAGATGGAGTGGATCCGCATGTCGCCCAAGGGCCGGCGGGCCAAATCGAAGGCCCGCATCAACTCTTACGAAACGATGTTGGAGCAGGAAACGGAGAAAAGAAACGAGGAACTGGAAATCTATATTCCCCCCGGGCCGCGGCTCGGCAACGAGGTCGTCTCAGCCGAGTCCGTCACAAAAGCCTATGGAGACCGGCTCTTGATGGAAGAGATGACCTTTGCCATTCCGCCGGGGGCCGTCGTCGGGGTGATCGGTCCCAACGGTGCGGGGAAGACCACCCTGTTCCGGATGGTCACGGGGCAGGAGACTCCCGACTCGGGCGTTATCCGGGTGGGGGAGACGGTTGTCCTGGCCTATGTGGACCAGAGCCGGGATGTGCTTTCGCCCGAAAAGAATATCTGGGAGACCATCTCCGAGGGCAAGGAGAGCATTGTCCTGGGCAGCAGGGAGGTCAACTCCCGCGCCTATGTGGCGCGCTTCAACTTTTCAGGGGCGGACCAGCAGAAAAAGGTCGGGATGCTCTCGGGCGGTGAGCGGAACCGGGTTCATCTGGCCAGGATTTTGAAGCAGGGCGCCAACGTGCTCCTCCTGGATGAACCGACCAACGACCTGGACGTCAACACCATGCGCGCCCTGGAAGAGGCTATCGAGAACTTCGCGGGCTGCGCCGTGGTGATCAGCCATGACCGCTGGTTCCTGGACCGGATTGCGACCCATATCCTGGCGTTTGAAGGCGACAGTCGGGTCATCTGGTTCGAAGGCAATTATTCCGACTACGAGAAGGACAGAAAGACCCGGTTGGGAGCGGATGCCGACCTGCCCAAACGCATCAAGTACCGCCGTCTGACGCGGGCATAGACGGTGTTCCGCCAAGGGAGGATCATGCACATGACGGACCTTGATACAATCGATTATTCGCCCCTGGATCGGCCTGACATCACGAGAGTGCTGTTCCATCCGCGGTCCGATGACAGGCGGGCCGGCCCGAATGACGGGCCGGGAACAACGGTCATGATACCCGTCGGCCCGGGGGTCGAGATCGGCGGGTGCTTTTACATCGCGGATGAGTCGGCCCCCAACATTTTGTTTTTTCACGGCAACGGAGAAATCGTATCCGATTACGAGGACCTGGGTCCCGTCTACAACCGGATGGGCATCAATTTCCTGCCGGTGGACTACCGGGGATACGGGCGTTCCACGGGGAGTCCCACCGTGACGAACATGATGCGGGACGGACATGCCATTCTGTCGTTTACGCTGACCTGGCTCGCGGAAAACGCCTGCGCAGGGCCCCTGATCGTGATGGGACGATCCCTGGGCAGCGCTTCGGCCCTGGAACTGGCATCCCGATATCAAAAAGAGATCCGCGGATTGATCGTCGAAAGCGGCTTTGCCTACGCCGGGCCGCTCCTGGCGCTTCTTGGGGTGGATTTGGCCGCCGTTGGATTCGAGGAAAAAAGGGGTTTCAGGAATGTGGACAAAATCCGTCAGGTGACCCGAAGCTCCCTGATGATCCACGCGGAGAAGGATCATATCATCCCGTATAGCGACGGCCAGGCCCTTTACGATGCCTGCGGCGCGGCAAACAAGCGCCTGCTCATGATTCCGCGCGCCAATCACAATGATCTGCTGTATGTCGGCTTTGCCGAGTATATGGATGCCGTCCGGAAACTGACCACCGATGTGGTCAACGGAGAATAAGCTGTTCCAGGGGAAAGGCTGAAGACTGCAGGTTGTGACCCTTTTCCCGTCTGCCGGAACACGAAAATCAGAAAGAGAGAGCGAAACATTTGATAGTTAAAACGTTATTCAACAATATTCGAAACAAGCTGAAGGGGCTCCGGAAAGCGGAAAGAAAAAAGGACGCCGACAGCCAGGAGAAACCCATTTCGGAGCGGTCTCCTGCATTTGGCGATCCGGATGCTGAGTCCGCCCGCACCCTCGACACGGAACAGGCCGAGGCATCGAAACGGAAACGGCGGCGCTCAAAACGGGGGAAGCCCCGAAAAAATGATGCGCAGGCACCGGAGGAGGCTGCGCCGGAGGATGTGCTGATCGCCTCCCACCAGGAGTGGGACATTTCATCTTATGACATCCCCGTTGCGGAGGATAAAGCACGGTTCCACGATCTGGATCTTCCCGGGGAGATCCTGCACGCAGTGGCGGACCTGGGATTTCAATATTGCTCTCCGATTCAGGCTGAGATCATGCCGGGGACCCTCGCAGGCAGGGACGCATCAGGCCAGGCCCAGACCGGTACGGGGAAAACCGCGGCCTTTCTGATTACCATGCTGGCCACCTTCATCAAAAAGCCCATCGAGGGCAGCCGTGCATGGGGAACGCCCCGGGCTTTGATTCTCGCCCCCACCCGGGAATTGGTCATTCAGATCGCGGAGGAGGCCAGGCTTCTTGCGAAATATTATCCGTGCACCATCGTATCCATCTTCGGCGGCATGGACTATCAAAAGCAGCGGCGGGAACTGACCGAGCAGGTGGTCGACATCATCGTCGCCACCCCCGGACGCCTGATTGATTACTGTCAGTATGAGGATGTGCATCTGGACAAGCTCGAGATTCTGGTGATCGACGAAGCGGACCGGATGCTGGATATGGGGTTCATCCCCCAGGTGCGCCGGATCGTCCGAAAGACGCCCTACAAAGACAAGCGGCAGACCTTGCTCTTCAGCGCCACCATCACCGGAGAGGTCGAGCGCCTGTCGTCCGAGTGGACGCGCGATCCCCTGGTTGTGGAGGTTGAACCGGAGCAGGTCGAGGTGGCTTCCGTCGAGCAGCTTGTTTATCTGGTGACCACCCGGCAGAAGCCTGCGCTCCTTTACAACATCATCGAGCGCCAGAACCTGAAGCGGGTGATCATTTTCTGCAACCGCAGGGACGAGACCCAGCGGGTGGCCGATTTTCTCAACCGCTACGGCATCAACTGCGAGGTGATATCCGGCGAGGTGCCCCAGAAAAAGCGGCTCAGCACCCTCGAAAATTTCAGGTCGGGCAACATCCGCGTCCTCGTGGCGACCGATGTGGCGGGCAGGGGGCTCCATATCGACGCCATCAGCCATGTCATCAATTTCGCGATGCCCCATGAACCGGAGAACTATGTCCACCGGATCGGCCGGACGGGCAGGGCCGGTGCGACGGGTACGTCCGTGAGCTTCGCCTGCGAAGACGATTCATTTTACATTCCCGACATTGAAGGGTTCATCGGTCACAAGCTTGCCTGCACGCAGCCGGAGGACGATTGGCTGAAGCTGCCCGAAGCACCGAGGGGAAAAGGAAAAGAAGGGGGAGACCGGCGAAAGCAGCCCCCCGGACGAAGCCAGGGAGGCAGGCGTTCGCGGCCCAGGCCGAAGAGAACCTCGCAGCAGTAATTCCCGGGGAGCATGGGCACTATCGGGTCTTGATAAAGGAATCTCCCTCGCCGGGATAAATTTTTTTCTCGGTGTTTGGCGTCCGATGCGTGACCGGAGGCCAGACGCCGGGCTGCGGGGCATCCCCCTCCCGGGCAGCCGGCGTGGGGGAGATGTCTGTCATGACCGGCCGTTTGCGGCAGTCGATGCCTGCCGCGGGCGCGCTGAATTCAATGGGAATATGATTGGGGTCGAAAGCATAGACGGAATGGATGAACCCATGATCCACGACTTCCGACACCCACACTCCGGCCGCTTCGAGCGTGTCTTTCACCCGCCACAGGTCCTCATCGGTCTCCACGCCCAGCGAGACATGGTCGAACGCGAACGGCCCTTTTGCCGGAACGCCGTGATCTTTCTCCGCAATCGGCCGGACATCGGGCCACTCGAAAAAAGCGATCGTATCGTGCGGTGAGATTTCGAAAAAGTACTGGCGATATCCCGGCCGTCCGGTGCCGATGATCAGTCGCATCCCCAGGAGGTCGCGCCAGAAGCGGATGGTTTGTTCCATATCCGCGGTGGCCAGGGCGAGATGGTTGATGCCGGTGTAATTCATGATGCTGTGTGGAAGAGATCTCCTTTTTCGGATTGTTGAGGGTGCAAACTTTTAGGAACAACTGCTACGGCGCTGTCCCGCCCGGGGTGTTTCGATGATTCCGAAAAGCGATGACCAGGGGGATCACATGCAGATCCCTCGAGATTTCCTGCGTCGATCCCAGGCGCCATTCCCCGCATTGCGCCTGGCCGTTGAGCAGGTGGTCCACTTTGTTCACAATGCCGCCGATATCAATCACAGGATGACGGGAGAACACCTGCGGCAGTCCATACGTCAGGTTGCAGGCGAGGCATTTGCCGGGGCGCCGCTTCAATCGAAATTCGAACGTCAATTCATTGGAAGCCGCCTTTTTGAAGGCCAGTGCAATATCGTATGCGCCGTCTTCCGTATCGCCGAAAAGCGCCTCGAAAAAATCGTCCGCGCGATGGTTCGGGAATATTGCGGATAGATGATCGGATGAAAAAATCTGTTCGAAATTAATTTGCGGCATGCAGTGAACCTCTCAATGACGGATAAAATCCAATGCCCATATCCTGCCGGAAAACCCTCAGACACTGCGCTTGACAAGGCAGAGTGAGGAAAGCCGACGAGATGGAGATCGCGGACAACCCCGCTGAATTCGCCTCAGGTTTATAGCATCTGGCGTCGATTTGATCAAGATGTCGGTCACGAAGCAGTTCCGCCCGAGACCGGGACGCAGGAATTTCCTTTTTGCCGTCTGTTAAAATGGTTTAAAAATGAGACGTTTTTTGATAAGGATACCAGGCGCCCAATTCGACGCCATAAAAACTCGACAGGGTGGGGGCATCACAGCCGGAGCATCATACCGGAACATCATACAGGATGGTCGCATTGAATGGAAAAAGTGTTTGAAATTCTCAGGTTCGTTGCCGTCCTGGCGGCGGCCGTCATGCTGGGCAACTGGTTTATGGCGGAGGTCCGCAAGTCGCGGGCGAATCATGAACCGCGCTATAAACCCTATCTGACGATACCGGGGGTGATCATCGTACTCGCCTTGCTGATGCCGCTGATCTACTGGGTGATCATGAAGACGAGAGGGTGACGCGACGCTCGTTCTGTCATGGCTTTTACGGCGGTGATTTTCATGACTGGATGTATCTGATGAATATATTTTTTTCAATTCAGATGGCGGAAGTGCATGGGAATCGAACCCACCCGGGACGGTTTTAGCGCCCCACACCGGATTTGAAGTCCGGGAGCCCCACCAGTGAGCTGTGCACTCCCAATTTAAAACCATCAGAAATGATCGAAGCGCGGATATCTTAGCCCGAAATTATCTTTTGTCAATAGATTTATGAAAAGGAGTCGATCCGTGGTCAACCGGAAAAGATTGGCGGATATGTTCATGTTTCTCGTGGGCATCGACAGTGTGTCAAGGGAAGAATCTGAAATATCGAAGCACCTTCAGACGCTTCTGGCATCCATGGGGGCGGATATCCGGGTTGACGGTGCAGCATCGGCCGTGGGAGGAAACGCGGGAAACCTCATTGCGCGTTTTGATGGGCACGCCGACGTTCCGACGCTGATGCTGAATGCCCACATGGATACGGTTGAGCCTGGCCGGGGGGTGGTGCCCATTTTTGAAGACGGTGTTTTCAGAAGCGACGGCAGGACCATCCTGGGGGCGGATGACAAAAGCGCTATTGCCATCATTATCGAAACGATACGGATCATCCAGGAGGGAGGCTTGCCGCACGGTCCTCTCGAGGTGGTTCTCACCGTATGCGAGGAAATCGGGCTGATGGGGGCAAAACATCTGAATTTCGAATGCATTACCGCAAAGCACGGATATGCGCTGGATGCCTCCAGCATTGAAGGTATCGTTACCCGGGCCCCCGCTGCCAATCGTTTTGAAATCAGGGTTCACGGCAAGGATGCCCATGCCGGCGCGGCGCCCGAGAAGGGCATCAACGCTATTCTTCTGGCGAGCAAGGCGATCGCGCGATTGGACCTGGGGCGGATCGACGAAGAAACGACATGTAATATCGGCACGATAGAGGGGGGAACCGCCACCAATATCGTGCCGGACCGGGTTACGCTTCGGGGCGAGGTGAGAAGCCACGACACCGATAAACTGGAACAGATGACGGAAAAGATCGTCAAAACCTTCGAGGATGCCGTCCGCGCGGCAAAAACCGCCGACGATGATCCCTTGCCGAGAGTGGAGTTTGATATCCACCACGACTTCCCGGCAACCGCCATCGCTCCGGACCATCCGGTTGTCGCAACCGCGCGGAAGGCCGCAGCAAACCTGGGAAGGGTCCTGGAACCCCAGATGACCGGAGGCGGGGCCGATGCCAATATATTTTTCGACAGGGGGATTGTTACCGGTGTGCTGGGCACGGGGATGAAAGACATGCATACCGTGCGCGAGTCGGTGGCCCTTGAGGATATGGTGGGGATGACGGAATTGCTCCTGGAGATCATCCGACTCCATACCGAACAATATCTTGACAAAAACCTGTTGGAATTATAGATAAAAATAAATGTATTAAAAGGATATCGCCTACTGAAGCGTCCATGACGCATGCTTCCCGGGATGGATTTCCGGCATCAGGGTGCCCGAATTACGCGGCGGATGTCTGACGCCGGCCGGCATCTTGACATGGAAGTGCGTGAGGATAGTTCGCCGCAGCGATAGACGAGTTCCCACCAGATCAGAAAGGATTGTGAATTCAATTGAATTCCAAGATCACGCCAATGGCTACCGAAAATGAAAAGATCACCCCGAAAAGCAGCCTGAGGGAGAATGTCGAGGCGATCCTCATCGCCATCGTGCTGGCGCTGTTTATTCGCACCTTTGTTGTTCAGGCATTTAAAATCCCGTCGGGCTCCATGAAAGAGACCCTGAAAATCGGCGACCACATCCTGGTGAACAAGTTTATATACGGAATCAAGGTGCCGTTCACCGACATGACCCTTGTCCCTGTCAGCAACCCCGAGCGCGGGGATATTGTCGTATTCAAATTCCCGGAGGACCCGGACAAGGATTTTATCAAGCGGGTGGTCGGTGTAGAAGGCGATACCATTGAAATCCGGAACAAGCACTTATTTGTCAACGGCGCGCCCGTCGATTACAAACAGGCCATTTTTACCGACCCCGTGGCAATTCCCAAAGGGGTGCAGCCGAGAGACAATTTCGGGCCGATAACCGTTCTGCCAAATTCTCTTTTTGTCATGGGGGATAACCGGGACCACAGCTATGACTCCAGGTTCTGGGGGTTCGTCGATTTGAAAGCCGTCAAAGGCAAGGCGTTCATTATTTATTGGTCCTGGGATAAAGAGAATTTTGGGGTCAGGTGGTCCAGGATCGGCGACTTCCTGAAATAACTTTTAGCGGTTCCGTAAAAAGGCCGATTGAAGGGAATGCCCATGAAAATATGGATCCACGGCGGATGGGTAATCGACCCGGGTCTTCTGGACGGCAGATTCGATATCCTCGTCGACCGCGGAAAGATCATCGGCATCTTTCCGGAAACTAGTGAGCGGACACCGCCGCACAAGACATCCGGGAGCACCCCTGACCATGCCCCCGATCGTACGATAAACGCTTCGGGGCGGATCGTCGTCCCCGGGCTGATCGACATGCATGTCCATTTCCGGGAACCCGGCCAGGAGGAAAAAGAGACCCTTGAGACCGGCATGGCTGCGGCGGCCAGGGGCGGATTTACCTCGGTCTGCACCATGCCCAACACCCATCCGGCGGCGGACAGCAGGGAGACTGTCTCGTTCGTCGTGAAGAAGAGCCGCGCCAACGGCGGCACGAGAGTGTACCCGGTCGGCGCCATCACCAAAGGACTGAAAGGGGAGTTTCTCTGCGATTACGAGGAGCTTCGGTCGGCCGGCGCCGTCGCGGTTTCAGATGACGGCATGCCGGTGATGAACAGCCTGCGGATGCGGCAGGCCATGGAGCGTGCCAAGGAATTGAATCTTCTGGTTATTTCCCATTCGGAAGACCTTGACCTGGCCGCCGGAGGCACCATGAACGAAGGGGACGTGTCGCGTCAAATGGGGGTAAGGGGCATTCCCGGTGCAGCCGAAACCATCGGCGTCATGCGGGATATCGCCCTTTCCGAGCTTACCGGCGCAAGGCTTCACATCGCCCACGTGAGCACTGCCGGTTCGGTGCGGGCCATCCGGGACGCCAAGGACCGCGGGGTCCCGGTGACCGCCGAGACCGCGCCCCACTATTTTACCCTCACCGACAGGGATGTTCTAAAATACGGAACGAATGCCAAAATGAATCCGCCGTTACGGACCGATCTTGATCGGGAAGCGATTCGCCGGGGGCTGTCCGACGGCACCCTCGATGTCATCGCCACGGATCATGCCCCCCACACGCCCGCGGAGAAAGCAAGGAATTTCGCGGATGCGCCGAACGGCATCGTGGGTCTGGAAACCTCCCTGGCCGTCAGCCTCGGCCTGGTCAGGGATCAATGCCTTTCCATGACCCAGCTCATTGAAAAAATGGCCGTCAACCCCGCTCGGATCCTGGGCATTGACAATCGTCTGACGGCAGGCAATCCCGCCGATATCACCCTTATCGATCCCCGTGCGGCGCACCGGATCGATGCCGCCGCATTCAAATCCAAAGGGCGCAACACGCCTTTTGATCAGTGGATGGTGACAGGCCGGGCCGTGATGACCATGGTCGCGGGGGACATTGTTTTTGAAGTGCCAACCCTTTCGGAGTGACAAGCGAATGGCGGAAAAGGAAACCCATATATTGGTCGTCGATGATGAGATCAGCATGCGCGAGCTTCTTGATTTCATGTTGGAGAAAGAAGGGTATGCGGTATCCACCGCCGGAAGTGGAAAAGAGGCGATCGCATTGATCGAGAAACGGGATTTCGATCTCCTGCTCTGCGACATCCGCCTGGGCGACATGACGGGCATCGATGTCCTGAGGGCCGCCAAGGCCAGGAATCCACATACGGTGGTCATCATGATATCCGCGTATGCCTCGGCCGAAACAGCGGTCCAGGCCATGAACGACGGGGCCTACGACTATCTGCCCAAACCCTTTGACAACACTGAATTGCGGCAGGCCATCGCGAGAGCGCTCGAGATGCGGACGCTTGAACGGGAAAAGAAGGTTGTGGGAGATGACCTGCGGAAAAACCTCCACTTCGGCCTCATCATGGGAAACAGCCCCAAGATGCTCCGCATTTATGAAATGATCCGACAGGTCGCCCAGACAGTCACCAACGTGATGGTCACGGGAGAGAGCGGAACCGGAAAGGAGCTGATCGCGAGGGCGATTCACCGGGAGAGCAGCCGCGCCGATCAGCCTTTCGTGGCGGTCAATTGCGGCGGTATTCCTGAAACCCTGCTGGAAAGCGAGCTCTTCGGTCACAAAAAAGGATCCTTCACCGGCGCCACCGGCGATAAAAAGGGGCTTTTCGAAACCGCCCACAGAGGCACGCTCTTTCTGGACGAGATCGGAGAGATCAGCATCCCGATCCAGGTCAAATTGCTGCGGGCCGTTCAGACAAAAATGATCAGACCCGTCGGGGGGAACGAAGACGTCCATGTCGATGTCCGGATCATCTCCGCTACCAACCGGAATCTGGAGGAAGAGGTTATTGCAAAGCGGTTCCGGGAGGATCTGTTTTACCGGCTCAATGTCATCGAAATCCGAGTACCGCCGCTTCGGGAAAGAAAGGAGGACCTGAAACTGCTGGCCCAGCACTTTCTCGAGAAATATTCAAAGGAGATGGGCAAGGATATCAGCAAGGTCTCCTCCTATGCCATAGACCTCCTGCAAAAATATGATTTTCCCGGGAATATCAGAGAGCTGGAAAACCTTTTCGAGCGGAGCGTGGCGCTCACCAACACCAATATCCTCCTTCCGGACAGCCTGGCCCTTTCCATCCACAAACGGAAGGGGGTCGAAAACGACAGGGGCGGGCTTATCGATCTTTCCAGTGTCTCCCACGGGATATCCTTGGATGATGAACTCAACAAGCTGGAAAAATCATACATCGCGGAAGCGCTCGATATCAGCGGCGGAAACAAGCAGAAGGCCACTGAATTGCTGGGGATCAATATGAGATCCCTTAGGTATCGGCTGAAGAAGCTGAATATCAGTACGGAGTAGGCTGAAGACCGAAGGCTGAAGGAGGCGCCCCCGAGGCCATTTTGGAAATCCCGACTGAGCCCGGAAATGAATCTCCGGGCTGAAAGCGCCGGCGGGCTGAAGCTCACTGGTGTGACCGCCGCCGCCCTGGAAGGCGGTTTTGTTTTTCGCCGGGCTGTTTGCCCTTCCGAGCATTCAACTCTTATCACCTGACAGCCGCTGAACGGTGTGGTTTTCCTTCCGGATATGGCGGGGGGTTCGGGCAGGGATTTCTCCGTGTGCCATTATAGAACCGCTTGAATCCTGACAGGGCGCGTCAAATTCTTGATGATCCGAATCCTTCGACAAATTTTGTCCATCCAAAACAAAAAAATGAAATTTCAGATAGATAATCCAAAGCCAAATTCCTATAGTTATTAAGCCCGCCTCCGTCGATATCTGCTGAATTTATAAAAGCTTATAACAATATTCATTTTCTTCTTTTCAAAGTGGCATTCCTTTTGCTATATAGCTAAGAAAAAATAACGCCAAACAAAAAAAAGGGGGTGTGAGCAAAAGGTCTGCGGGAGTTGAAGTCAAAAAACGGGTGACATCATTTTTCAGTGAATCGGGAATACAAAACAAAAAATCAAAAAGGAGATAAAACATGCTCGCTAAATTGAGAAAGAACGAAGGTTTCACGCTGATTGAGTTGATGATCGTTGTTGCCATCATCGGTATCCTGGCCGCCATCGCCATCCCGAATTTCCTCAATTACCAGTGCAAAGCCAAACAGAGCGAGGCGAAGCAGTCCCTTGGCACCATTGCGAAAGCTCAGGAAGCCTATTTCTCAGAATTTGATGCCTATGCCAGCACAACCGGCGCCATCGGGTTCGCGACAAAAGGAAATGCACGATATACTTATTCTCTTCTTCCCAACGGTAATCAGTACACGGCGACTGCAGACTCGATAAACGGCGGCATCAAGACGGCCGACGGCGATGACCAGTGGACCATCACGGAAACCCTTACGCTTACCAATACAACAAATGCTTGCCAGAATTAAGCCTAAGCTTAACGACGAATTAAGCGCCTGAACGATATGCAACCTCCCGCTCCTTGACCATCAGGAGCGGGAGGATTTTTACGTTATCCGGTTCTTCCGCACCTTTTGAAGCCTTATGACCAGTGAAAACAATATACATTTTCAGCGGATTAATGATTTAAAAGCCATTCCCATATGTTTTCATGTCATCCTTGCGCTCGGCCTTATCATTGCCGTATCCGCCGTTTACAGCAATACCGTCAAAAGCCCTTTCCTTCTCGACGGTTACGGCAATATTGTCGGTAATTCCGCCATTGAAATAAAAGATCTTTCCTGGGAATCCCTCAAACAAGCTTGGTCGGGTCCGCACATTGTCAACAACCGTAAACTCGCCTACCTGACCTTTGCCTTGAATTACCTATTAGGGGGGTATGACCCCTTAGGATATCATCTGGTCAATATCGGAATTCACATATGCTCTGCTTTATTGCTTTTTCTATTTTTCTGCCAGATTCTCGATACAGGTTGGCTGAGAACGCGATATGGCGGCAGACGTCACCAACTGGCATGGGGGGCGGCCTTTATCTGGGCGCTGCACCCCATCCAGATCAATGCCGTTACCTATCTTGTTCAGAGAATGACCAGCCTGGCATTTCTGTTTGCCCTTCTGGCCATGATCGCCTGGATGGCCGGCCGCAGACGCTGGGAGGCGCAAGATCGCATGCAGGCATCTGTGTGCTGGCTATTGGGTATTATCGCGTGGATTCTGGGGCTGCTTTCCAAAGAGCATGTAGCGATTGTGCCAATGCTGATTCTCGTTCAAGATTTCTTTTTGTTCAGGCGGGGTCTGTTCTATCAATTAAAATGGTACTGGGGTGCACTGGCGATTCTTGTGGCCGCCATGCTTGTCTTTTTCTACATGGGGCCTGACCCGATAAAACGTGTTCTGTCAGGCTACGCCAGGCGCGATTTTACACTGACTGAAAGGCTCCTCACTGAATCGAGAGTGTTGTGGCACTACATCTCATTGTTTCTATTCCCCGTGAGTGACCGTTTCAGTATTTTTTATGAATATCCTGTTTCTTCGGGTCTTTTTTCTCCCATGACGACCTTCTTATCGATTTCAGCGTGGATTGGAGCGGTGGTCTCCGCCTGGTTGTGTCGCAGCCGGTTTCCCGTATTCGCATGGATGACCGCATGGTATGTTGCCGGCCATCTGATTGAATCCACTGTCGTGCCGCTTGAAATCATCTTCGAACACCGGATGTATCTTCCCTCCGTCGGTCTCGTATTCGGGGCGGTGCTGATGCTCTCCGATGTCATTCATCAGCAGGCCGTACGACCCTCCCTCCGGTGGATCATCCTTTCAGCCTTTTTCGTGATTCTGGGATGCTCAACCTATATCCGGAACATGGATTTCAAGGATGAGATTACCCTCTATCGGGCTGAGTTGAAAAAGCATCCCGACTCAAACAGAAACCAGTTGGGCCTCGCCTTGGCCCTGACCAATGCCGGAAGGTTTGCCGAAGGCGGCAGCATGCTTAAGGGCATGGCAGAGGCGTTGCCCCACGATTTTGTTGTTCAGCAGAACTGGCACGCTTTTTTGGTTCAGGTGAAAAAGGATACCGTGCTTTCGGAACAAGTGTATGAGAATATGATCAAAATTTTGGACGAAGGGCATTACAATCCCCGTAACGACGCGAACGCTCTCAAATGTCTGGCGGAATTGTTTTTCGAGAAGCGAGACTATGAAAGGACACTGCTTCTTGTGGATCGGTTGCTGCTGAACTATCCATATGCATCCTTATTTTTGCTCAAAGAAATCTGTCATGCAAAACGCCATGAGTGGTCACTCGCCAGGCAGGCCGGCCATGAGGCCATGAAGCGGTCGCCTCAGGATATCGAGATGATCTACTGGTACAGCAAGAGCTTGATTTATCTTGGAGAGAAAGTCGAGGGATGCGGCCTTCTACGCAAAGGGGTGAAAGCCGGCGGCGGAGACAAAAATGTGCGGTCATTGTGTCAAAATTTGCTTGATGGGCATTGCAGAAAGATGAATTAGAATGGTTTATGATAGAAAATTATTGTAGATAAAGCGGAAAAAAACCAAAAAATGAATTTTTTGAAAATGGCATTAAAATTGCTTTTCCTCCTGTTAACAATAACATCTCTGGGGTTTGGAGGAGAGGGCATGGCGGTAACCTTGAAAGACCGGCGCGGATTTACGCTGATTGAACTCATGATCGTTGTCGCAATCATTTCAGTGTTGGCCTCGATGGCCATCCCTGAATACTACAATTTCATGTGCAAGGCCAGGCAGAGCGAGGCGAAAGAATCCCTTGGAATGATAGCAAAATGTCAGGAAGCCTATTTTTTGGAATATGATACATATAGTACAAATAAAAACAAAATCGGTTTTTTTATGAGGGGTACTCCCTACTACAGCTATGAAATCATCTCGGCCGATCAGACAAGCTTTAATGCAAAAGCAATTGCATATTACAAGGAACGGTTGGATGAGTGGGTGATCGATGATATGCTTAACTTGAATAATCAGACCAATGCCTGTAGAGGAAATTAGAACAAGATTGAATACGCTCTTTTCGGCATGAATGACAAGTATCCTGTATGATACGAAAAAGGTATTATTTTTTCATTTTGTCAATTCTGTTTTTTGGAGCCACCACGGTCCTACAGGCAAACTATCTCGACAAGAGATACGCCAACCGCATCATTCTGCCTGAATGCCCCTGGTGCGATGCAAACGCAAAAGGGGATGTCGTCTATCTGCCCATTGATGCGACGGTAATGCGCTTCATGTCGCCTGCGGACAGTGAGTTTCTGGCGGATATGCTCTGGCTGCGGGCGCTCTATTATTTCGGTCAGCACGCCCTCACGGATCAGCAGTACCCCTATCTTATGAATCTCCTTGACATCATTACCGACCTGGCGCCGCGCTGGGAGTACCCCTATACCTATGGGGCGGTAATTCTTGGGGATGCGAGCGACACGACCGATGATGCCTTTTACATGATCGACAAAGGCCTGGTCCATCACCCGGAGAATTGGCAGCTCTGGTTTTTCAAGGGATACTATTTATGGAAAGACGGCGATGATCTGGGCGCAGCGGAAGCGCTCCAGAAGGCCGCCGTGCTGCCCGGCGCGCCGGTCTATCTGGCAGAGCTATCGGCGACATTGTTGACGCGCGAGGGCCAAAAAGACCTGGCCCTGCGATTCCTCGAGCAGGCCCTCAACATGACCAAAGACCCCCGGCAGCGAAAGTTTATCATCCAAAAGATCAAAAAGGTAAGGGCGCAGCATGACGGTACCGGCACTTCAATGGAATAAGGTCAGTTTTTCCATCCGGCAGGGGTTCTGGATGAGGCGGAAAACCATCGTTCACGACCTGGATATGGATCTTCCCAAAGGGACGACCCTTGGCCTGGTCGGCCCCAACGGCGCGGGGAAAACCACCTCCATCAAGCTTGCCGCTGGATTGACGGCGCCCGAAAAGGGAAATGTCCTCGTGAACGGTGTCCCGGCGGTGGAACCCGATGCCAGAAGAAAATTGGGTCTCTTGACGGAAACCCAGTATATCTACCCGCATCTGCGGGTCCGGGAATGGCTGGGCATGCTGGCCGGATTTACGGGCCTCAAGGGCGGCCGCCTCCGCGAGCGGGTGGATGCCGTGCTGGAACTCATGGCCTTGACCGACAAGGCCGGCATGATGATGAACACGCTCTCCAAGGGGCAGCTTCAGCGGGCGGGGATCGCCCAGGCCCTCGTCCATGAACCGGAGATCCTTCTCCTGGATGAACCCATGAGCGGGCTCGATCCCTACTGGCGGTACCGGCTCAGCACCATCCTGAAGGAATACAAGGCTTCGGGGGGGACTTTGCTGTTCAGCTCCCATATTCTGGCCGACGTGGAAAGGCTCTCCGACCGGGTCGCCCTCATTGAACAGGGGCGTGTCCGGTGGATCGGCGCCTTGTCCGACATGCCGAGACAGGTCATCGGGTACGAGGCGGTCTGCCGGGCCGAAAACCCCGGAGCCCTCAAGGCGCTTACCAATGGAAACCATCCGGAACGATTGCCCAAAGGCGAGTGGCGGATCGCCATTCCGATCGACAAAAAGGAGGCGCTGCTGCAGCTCTCCGCCCAAAACCGGATTGCCCTCGAATCCCTTCGCCCCGTCCAGGAGGAGATCGAAGCGGTCCTTTTCAAATTTGCCGGCGAAGGCACTGTGCCGGCCGGAAAGGAGGAAACGGCATGAACACGATTTTCATCCCCCAGGTCAAAGCCCTCGCCGTCAATGTGTGGCGGGAGGCGACACGGGACCGGTTGATCCTGATGCTAGTAGGATCGGGCGTACTGATGATGCTGGTCTCCCTCGTCTTCGGGCAGATGGCCGTGGGAGGCCAGGCTCGCGTCCTTCAGGATATGGGATTCTGGATCATCGGCATCTGGGGATTGATCGCGGTCCTCTATCTGGGATCCGGCATCATCAAGCATGAACTGCAGCGCAAGACGGTTTATCTCGTGCTGTCCCGGCCCGTCGGGCGCCCGACCTTCCTGCTGGGAAAGTATTTCGGGATGATCCTGGTGCTCATGACTGCATTTCTTCTGCTCTCCGCCGCATGGCTGCTGATCGTCATTTCCGCCGGAATTTCCCTTACCGGCACGCATTTTTGGGCGCTGGGCTTCATTTTCGGCGAATGGATGCTGCTGTCGGCCATGAGCCTTTTTTTTGCCAGTTTCACCTCTCCGATGCTGCACAATTTCTTTCTGGTTTCGGTCTCTTTCCTGGGGCACTGGAGCAACGAACTCAAGATCTTCGCCGACAATGCCAAGACCGAGACCCTGAAATTTGTTTTGAATACCCTCTATTATCTGCTGCCCAACCTCGAGGCGATCAATTTCCGGGAGGCCGCTCTATACAATGACGTCGTCTCCCAGGCGGTGATCTGGCAGGGGGCTGTCGTTCTTCTGGGATGGACCGCGACGGCGCTGGTGGCGGCCAACCTGATCTTCATGCACCGCAGACTTCTTTGAATAGCGTATGACCCAAAGTCTCCCCGAAGGCGCCACCGACAGGCGCATGACCGCTGTTTTTGGGATCTTCCTGCTGCTGCTGATCAGCGCCGTTGTCCTGCTCTCCCTGGTCCCGCCGATCAGCCGGGATGCCCTGGTCCATCATCTCAACATCCCCAAGCTTTACCTCCTTCATGGAAAAATGGTCGAGTTCCCGTCCATGTCGTTCTCCTATTTTCCCATGAACCTCGACCTGCTCTACATGATTTCCCTCTGGCTGGGAAATGACATCGCCCCCAAATTCATCCACTTTTCCTTCGCTCTCCTTACCGCATGGCTTATCTACGATTACCTGAAACCCCGGGCCGGGAAAAATTATGCCCTGATCGGGGCGCTTTTCTTCCTGTCAACGCCCATTGTCATCAAGCTTTCTATCACCGTCTATGTGGATTTGGGTTTGATCTTCTTCTCCACGGCGGCCCTGCTGCTTCTCTTCCGCTGGGAGGAGTCCGGTTTCAGCCTCGCATTCCTGACCGGTTCAGCCGTTTGCTGCGGACTCGCCATGGGCACCAAATACAACGGCCTGATTGTCTGTTTCTTGCTGACGGCCTTTGTTCCATGGATCTATTCGAGCCATGGGATAAAATTCCGGCATCCGTCCATGAAAGCCATTGCTTATGGGGCGCTGTACCTGGCTGTCGCGCTCATGGTATTCTCTCCCTGGATGATCCGGAACTGGCACTGGAAGGGAAATCCCGTTTACCCGCTTTATGACAGCGTCTTCAATCCTCCCAAAACCGCTGCCAAGACGCAGGAAGGAGTTACACGGCCGAAAGCGGCCAAGGGGCTTTTCTCCTACCGCAGCGTTGTTTACGAGGAAACCGAATGGCAGATGCTCTTGCTGCCGGTGAGAATCTTTTTTGAGGGCCAGGACGGGAGTGGGCAATATTTCGACGGAAAGCTGAACCCGTTTCTCCTGCTCTTTACGGTTCTGGCATTTGTGGGGGTGGGGATCTCCCATCGACGAAACCGGGAGGGGTCGGACCCTGGGCCATTCGATCCGGAGCGGTGGCTTACGGGGCAGAAAAAAATGCTTCTGTCTTTTGCGATTCTGTATTTTCTCTTTGCCCTGTTCAGCACGGTCTTGCGGATTCGGTACCTGTCGCCGATGATTCCGCCGCTCGTGATATTGTCGGTTTTCGGCATGAAAAGCGGGATGGTTTGGTTCGAAGGAAAGTTGGGCCGGGAACGGCGATCCATCGCCAGAATTGCCGGAGGAGCCATCCTGATCGCCTGTTTAGGATTGAACGTTCATTATATCTGGACGCAATTCAATATTGTCGATCCGTTCGATTATCTGGCAGGGAAGGTAAGCCGGGACGAATACATCACGCGATATCGGCCGGAATATCCCGTCATGCAATACGCCAACCGTCACCTTTCGGAGGATGCGCGGATATTATTCATTTTCATGGGGAAAAGAGGGTATTATTGCGACCGTCCCTACCTCCTCGACGACGAAGGGCGCCCCAGCCTCATGGCGAAGATCGTCAACCGGTCGGATTCTCCGGAGGAGATCGCCTCAAGGCTTCGGGAATCAAAGATCACGCATCTGATGCTTCAGTCAGACATCTTCAACCGATGGGTGACCGAGGATTTTACGGCGGAAAAAGGGCGGCTTTTCATGGCTTTTTTGAGGCGGCAAACAACACTGCTCTACTCGCACCACCTTTTCGGGTTGCTGGCCGTGACCCCTCCGGGGAAAGCCGCTGTGGAATAATTGCCTTATGGCGCTTCCCGCCGATCAGCCGAGCTTCCTCCGGAATTCTTCGATCGTTTTCCGGTAATCGGGGCTTCCGAAAATGGCGGATCCCGCGACAAATACATCCACCCCGGCACTGGATATGCGCTCAATGGTCTCATCGTTGACCCCGCCGTCGATCTGGATCAGGGGGCTCGTCCGTGAATCGGGGGTGCTTTTTTCGATCATGCCGCGGATCCGGCGGATCCGGTCCAGACTGGTTTCGATAAATTTCTGGCCGCCAAACCCGGGATTCACGCTCATCACCAGGATATAATCCACGTCGTTCAAGATCCATTCGATGGCGGATAGGGGGGTCGCGGGATTGAGCACCACGCCCGCTTTCGCGCCGTTTTCCTTGATCAGATGAACCGTCCGGTGGAGGTGAACGCAGGCTTCGACCTGAACGGAAATCCAGTCCGAACCGGCCTTGACGAAGGCCGGGATGAGCCTGTCCGGGTTTTCAATCATCAAATGGACATCCAGCGGCAGCCGGGTGGATTTTTTGGCCGCCTCGATGATGATGGGCCCCATGGTGATGTTGGGGACGAAGTGTCCGTCCATGACGTCGATATGGATCCAGTCCGCGCCGGCGGCCTCGACAGCCCGGATCTCTTCACCCAGCCTTGAAAAATCAGCCGAGAGGATTGACGGAGCGATAAGCTTCATGGTCATGTCTCCTTGTCGGTCCTGCGCCGGGTATTTCACGCAAAGTCGCTGTGGCGCAGAGTTGAAATCGCATCTTTCTGGGGTGTTCCCGCTTGGCGTCTTTGCGTGAAATACAGATCAGCGTCCAAGCAATTTGGCCGTTTTCGCTATCACATTTTCCGGGCGAAGCAAACCGAAAAAAAACCGTCCATGTCATCCCGGTGAGGAAAGGTCCTGAGATAACCTTCAGGCGTAATCAGCGCGCGGGCCTTCGGGGGAAGGCGGGGGAAATCCCGATGAACGCTGAAGTTCGGGTGTTTTTCGAGAAAGGCCGAGACCACATCTTCGGCCTCTTCCGGCTCCATGGAACATACGGCATAGGCCAGCAATCCCGAAGGTTTGACAAGGGGGGCAAGATGGGTCAGGAACCTTATCTGGCGATTCCGGTACCCGGCGAGGTCTTTTTTGGCGGGGGACCATTTTGCATCGGGGTTTCGGGCGAGCACCCCGAGTCCCGAGCAGGGCGCATCCAGAAGGATGCGGTCGAAGGGGCCGTATGGGCAGGGCGGGGTGCCCTGATCCAAGTCGTGACAAACGGGCGTTACGATGGAGATTCCCAACCGTCGGGTCTCTCCTTCAAGGATCGAGAGCTTCCGGGAATACACTTCAACGGCTGCAAGCCGGCCCCGGTTTTCCATCAGCGCAGCCAGATGGCCGGTTTTGCCCCCCAGCCCGGCGCATGCATCCATCACCGTCTCACCGGGAAGAGGCCCCAGAAACCGTGAAACCAGTTGCGCCGCTTCGTCTTGAACCTGAAACAGCCCTTCATGGAATGCGGAAAGATCTCGAATGGAGGCGCTGATGCCGCTGACGATGACGCCGTCGGGGGAGTGATGGGTCGGAACGGCCAGATCGACTTCTTTGTCCAGGGCTGCTGCGAGTCCGTCGCGGTCGGTCCGAAGGGTGTTTGTGCGGAGCGTGATGGGCGGCGTCCGGTTGAGGGCGTCGCAGAGCCGCGCGGCCTCCTCGGCACCCCATCGGTCCAACCAGCGGCGGATAAGCCATTCGGGAAAGGACTTCACGACGGCAAGGCCATGCACCGGGTCGGTCCGAATGTCCGGAAAAGGAAGACGGTCCCGGGACCGGACAGCGGCCCTCAGCAGACCGTTCACGAATCCGGCGGTCCAACGGGGTGCGAATGTCTTGGTGATGTCAACTGCAGTGTTCACCGCCGCGGAATCGGGTATGCGATCCATGTAAAGGATCTGGAAGATGCCGACCCTGAGAACATTGAGCACGGCGGGGTCTATTTTTGGAAGCGGAATGTTTGACAGATGATGAATAACGTGATCGAGTGTGGCGCGTCGGCGCTGCACCCCGAAAACGAGTGCGTGAAGGAGGTTGATATCCCGCCGTTCCCAGGAAGGCGATGTCTCAAAGAACCTTTCGAGGGCGGTGTCCAGCGGTTGATCCCCTTCACCCATGCGTTCTAGAATACTCCATGCCGCCCCCCTCGGATGATTTGCCAAGGGGGTGTTTTTGTGTGCCGCCCTCTTCTTCCGGTTGACTGGAAGAACAGGTCTTTTCTTGACGCCGGTGCTTTTTGGGCCGTGGGGCATATGAGATCGCTCGATTCGGTTATCGAAAAACCGTACCTGGAGGGATCGGGAAGCCCCTCAGAAAATCATGGATCTTGAGGCGTTTTCCCGAAGCCCCCTGGAGTTCCAGGATGGAAAGCGCCCCGATCCCGGCGGCCACCCGAAGCTCGTCCGGAAACCCTTGAAGAACCGTACCGGGCCATGGTGCGCTGGAGAGCGGGGCGCCGGAGGATGGAGAAAGCTCGCCCGGCAGGGTCCGTGCTTTGAAGATTTTAAGACGATTGTCATCCAGGAAAACAAACGCACCGGGCCACGGATCCATGCCCCGGATCTTGCATTCGATGGCGGCGGCGGGTAGCGACCAGTCGATGTGGCCGTCATTTTTTTCTATCATCGGGGCGTATGTGGCAAGCGAGTGATCCTGCGGAATGGGCCGAATCTCTCCTGACCCGTATTGATCGAGGGCGGTAAGCAGCAATGCTGCACCCATCCGGGCGAGCCGGTCATGGAGCGTGCCCGACGTATCGTCGGGTTCAATTTGTGTTTTTTCCGCCAGCAGAATATCCCCGGTATCCAACTTGGCATCCATCAGCATGGCGGTGACGCCGGTCTCTTTTTCTCCGTTGATGACGGCCCGTTGAATCGGGGCCGGACCGCGGTATTTCGGCAGCAGGGAGGCATGGATGTTTACGGCGCCGACACGCGGAAGACCGATCAGGCTCCGGGGCAGGATTTTCCCGTAGGCGATGACCACCAGGTAATCCGGGCCGATGGTCTTGAGCCGGTCGACAAATTCCGGATCGCCCATGGCGTGGGGCTGAAGGACGTCATACCCCAGGTCCAGGGCGGCGGTTTTGACCGGAGGGGGATGAATTTTTCGTCCGCGCCCCTTTGGGCGGTCCGGCTGTGTTACCACCAGGCTTACGGCGTGCCTGCTTTCGTGAAGCGCCCTCAGCCCCGGGACTGCAAAGTCGGGGGTGCCCATGAAAACGATGTTGAATGGCTTATGCATGCTGTCTCAGTTGCTTCAGGATTCGTTTTTTGTAAAGCTGTCTTTTCAGGGCGCTGATTCGGTCTATGAACAGGGTCCCGTTCAGGTGATCGATTTCATGCTGGAGGACAATGGACAGGAAACCGCCCCGCTCCAATCGGACAGGCCGTCCTTCCCGATCCACCCCCTCCACAAGGACAACCGCATGCCGTTTTACGTCGGCGCGAAACTCGGGGACGCTTAAACAGCCTTCGTTTTCAGAGATAATCGTACCCTCGTATTGAATCAGTTTCGGGTTTATCAGGACCTGCAGCGCCGGTCTGTCTTCTCCGGGGTTTCCGTCAAAAACGATGAGGCTTTTGTCGGATCCGACCTGAATTGCCGCCAGACCGACACCCGGCGCCGCATACATGGTGTGGGCCATTTTGTCGATCAGATGCTGTAATTCCCCGTCAATATTTTCAACCGGCCGGGTCGGCTGCATCAGGAATTTGTCAGGAAATGTTACAATTTCTAAGAGTTCCATGGCGACCGTCTCTTATGTTCTCGCAGTTATGGGTTGGTGGTTGCGTTGGGGTGGCGGTCATCGTGAGGCCCACCGTGTCGGGCGGTTGCCTTCACCCGGACGCATATCCATCCAAATTCGTTCTGTATTCAGTACGTTCCAGCCATCATTATCTGCTCAGTCTGTTAAACTAAGCATTAAAATTCAATAGAAAAGCCTGGATATCCGAGAAAAGGAGGACGCCGCCCCCACCTCGCCCTATCGCTGGCCGGGGAAGGGGATTCATGTTTCGGGACATCGCTGTTTGCGCCGGCCCGATGAAGAATCGGCGGTCGTCCCCGGCAATGAGGGTACCGGCGGCGGCACGATGGCATCTGTATCGCGTCTCCCACGGCGCGGACGACCCGGATCAGGAGAGGCTTTCAGAAGCAAGATCGCTCGCGTTTACAGCGGGATGATCTCGCGGGCGGTTTCGACATCCTTTCGGATTTGCTGCGCCAGCGCATCGATGCCGGAGAATTTAATCTCATCCCGGATGCGTTCGATGAAGTTAACGCGAATTTTTTCTCCATAGATATTGCTATCAAAATCAAGTAGGTGAACCTCAACGGTGTAGATGTGATCATCAAATGTGGGGCTGTAGCCAATGTTGGCCACCCCCTTGTAGCGTCCGCCGATGCATTCCGCCGTGACGGCGTATACACCTGTTTTGGGAGCGAGCTCATCATAGAGTTTGATGTTCGCTGTGGGAAAGCCCAAAAGTTTTCCGCCGCGGTTGCGCCCATGTTCAACGGTGCCCCGGATCTGATAGTGGCGCCCCAGCAATTTCTGGGCGCTCACCACCTCGCCTTCCATGACGAGTTCTCGAATGCGGGTGCTGCTGATTCTTGACTTCCCATTCGATTGGGTCTGTATCCAGTCTGCGACGACCAGGTCAAAATGATGGCTGTTCGAGCAATTTTTCAAGAAATCAAGGTTTCCCTCGCGGTTCTTGCCGAATGCATAGTCTCCTCCCACAACAAATACCTTCATGCCAATTCGGCGGATCAAGATATCCTCAAGAAACTCTTTCGCGGGGATCGCCGCAAAGGCCCGGGTAAACGGTACGCAGATCAGGACATCAATGCCCGTCCTTTCGATGAGTTCGATCTTCTGTTCGTAAAGCGTGATCAGCGGGGGATGGCTGTTTTTCTGGAGAACCCGGATGGGATGCGGTTCGAACGTCATGGCGAGGGAGGTGCCCTTGATCTCCGCGGCCCTTTCGATGACCTCGTGAAACAGTGCCTGGTGTCCAAGGTGGACGCCGTCGAAATTGCCGATGGTGATCACGGCGTTATGAAAGGGATCCGATATGGTATCTATGCCTTCGATGAGCTTCATTATAATTTGGTTTCCCTTGAAAAATTGGCTTGACATCAAATCCGAAACAGTATACATACCCCACGTCCATGACGAAATCAATCTTTCTTTTTGAGGGTTGATCGTCGGAGATAAATTGTTGCGGGGCCGAAGTGGCGGAACTGGTAGACGCGCTAGGTTCAGGGTCTAGTTGCCGTACGGCAGTGGGAGTTCGAGTCTCCCCTTCGGCACCAACAACAAATAAAGAGGGCGCACTTTTAGAGTGGCGCCTCTTTTTATTTTGTTCTGATGTTGATTGATGGATTCCCAATAGTCGCCTGAGATTCGCTTTCGTGAAACCTTCGAGATCGAGACTATCGAATTCCAATGATATGATGGGATGTTACAGTACACCGCAGTGACGGGGGAACCGCGCGGTGCCGATATCGGGCTGCTTGTGGATACGCTCTGTTTGTTTGACATATGTTAAAAAATAGTTGATGCCTTAAATTGCTATTGACATTATTGTCACCGGAAATTAGTTTGCCTCCGCCCGCGAACACGCATCTTTGTTGAACCAACGCTCCTCCCGCGCACGAGGATATTTTCGAACAGCAGTTTCCATTGCGGCGCAATTAAAAGCAGCGTCAATCGGCAATAAAGACAGGTGAGGCCCATTTTTGATCCTCAGGCGGCTGAAAGGGCGTTTGTCGGCGATACGCCTCCTTTTTATATTTTTCCAAGGCTTTGGATACATCAAAACTCAAGTAGAGGACAGACACAATGAACAGCGATATACAAAAGGTCCGGAACATCGGCATCAGTGCCCATATCGATTCAGGCAAAACCACACTGACCGAACGGATTCTATTCTATACCCAGCGAATTCACGCCATTCATGATGTAAAAGGCAAGGATGGCGTAGGGGCAACCATGGATTCCATGGAGCTTGAAAAGGAGCGCGGCATCACCATTGCGTCCGCCGCGACATTCTGCGAATGGAAGGGCCATGAGGTCAACATCATCGACACCCCGGGGCACGTCGACTTCACCATCGAGGTGGAGCGGTCGCTCAGGGTTCTTGACGGCGCCGTTCTGGTGCTCTGCGCCGTGGGCGGCGTTCAGTCCCAGTCCATCACCGTCGATCAGCAGATGAAGCGGTACAAGGTCCCTTGCATCGCTTTTATCAACAAATGTGACCGCAGCGGCGGAAACCCGTTCAGGGTGGTCCAGCAACTGCGGGACAAACTCGGCCACAATGCCGTGGCGCTGCAGATTCCCGTGGGATTGGAAGCCAAATTCAACGGCGTGGTGGATCTTGTCTCCATGAAAGCCGTCTATTTCGAAGGAGAAAACGGCGAGACGGTCCGGACCGATGCGGTGCCCGCGGAGCTTCTCGACGAGGCACTCGAGAAGCGGGAGGAGCTGATCGATGCCGCCTCCATGTTTTCCGATGAATTGACCGAGGCCATCCTGGAAGAGCGTGAGATCACGGAAAACATGCTTATTGAGGCCGTCCGGCAGGGCGTGCTGAAACGGGAGATTACCCCTGTTTTCATGGGATCGGCATACAAGAACAAGGGGGTTCAGCCCCTCCTGGACGGCGTAAATCAGCTTCTGCCCTGTCCGGCCGATGTGGTCAACGAGGCGCTGAATACGGAAAAAGATGAAGAGGTCGTCACCCTGAGCAGCAATCCCGGGGATCCCACCGTCGCTCTCGCCTTCAAGCTGGAGGACGGGCAGTACGGTCAACTGACCTACATCCGCGTATACCAAGGCGTCCTGGCCAAGGGGGATACCATTGTCAACGTTCGCACCGGGAAGAAAGTCAAGATCGGCAGGGTTGTCCGGATGCATGCCAATCAGATGGAAGAGATCGAGTCCATCCCCGCGGGCTACATCGGGGCACTGTTCGGCATCGACTGCGCCTCGGGCGATACCTTTACGTCGCCCAACCTCAGCCTGACCATGACCTCGATGTTCGTACCGACACCGGTGATCTCCCTTGCCATCGTGCCGAAAGACAACAAGTCCCAGATCAACATGTCCAAGGCCCTCAATCGTTTCACCAAGGAGGATCCCACCTTCAAGACCTATGTGGACGAGGAGACGGGCGACACGATCATTTCCGGCATGGGCGAGCTCCATCTCGAGGTCTATGTCGAACGGATGCGGCGTGAATACAAGGCGGAGGTCGATACCGGGCAGCCGAGGGTGGCATACCGGGAAACCATCACCCGGATGGCGGAGTTCGACTATATCCACAAGAAACAGACCGGCGGCTCGGGCCAGTACGGGCGGATTGCGGGATACCTGGAGCCGTGTGAGGAAGATTTTATCTTTGATAACCAGGTCACCGGCGGATCTGTTCCCACCCAGTACATTCCCGCCTGCGAAAAGGGATTCCGAGCCTGCATGGTAAAAGGGCCCAAGATGGAATTTCCCGTGACGGGCGTCAAGGTCGTGATCAACGACGGGGCATCCCATTCCGTGGATTCATCGGAAATGGCATTTCAGGCCGCGGCGCGCGGCGGCTTTCTGGAGGCCTACGCCAAGGCGGCGGCCGTCATTCACGAGCCGATCATGAAGGTGGTCGTCGAAACCCCCACCGAATTCCAGGGCGGGGTGATGGGGCTGCTGAACCAGCGGCGGGGCATCATCGTCGGTTCTCAGGATGAAGGACCCATGTGCGTGATCGAGGCCCAGGTCCCCCTTTCGGAGATGTTCGGGTTCTCGACCGTTCTCAGGTCTTCGACACAGGGCAAGGCCCAGTTCACGATGGAATTTGCCGCCTACAAACAGGTTCCCAAGGGCGTCGCGGATGAATTGAACAAAAAACTTGCCAAAGACAAAAAGAATGCTGCCTGACATCAGCGGGAATTCATCGCCGGCGAATGTCATATATTTTATGGAAAGGAACTTCAATATGGAAAAAAAAGAAATCATTCGGCGAAATCCCCTGAAAATGATGGGGTATCCGTCTGAAGATGTTTTGCCCGAAGGAGGATTCGGCGCGCTGATGGCCCGTGCGGGCGTCGGCAAAACCGCTTTCCTTGTTCAGATCGCCATAGATAAACTCCTGCGGGATAAAAATGTGCTCCATATCAGCATCGATGAGCCCGTGGAAAAGGTTTGCCTCTGGTACGAACAAGTTTTCAGGAGTATCGCCGACAGCAATCGCATCAAACATCTCGATCCCTTCTGGGAGGTCATTCTCCCCCGGCGCTTCATCATGACGTTCAAGGTGGACGGCTTCAGCGTCCCCAAACTGGAGGAGCGCATCACGGATCTCTCCGAACAGGGGATATTTTTCCCGCAGATGATTCTGATCGACGGGCTCCCCTTTGAGGAGCGGGGTCGGAAAACGTTCGTTGACCTGAAAGCCGTTGCCAGGAACCTGGGGGTCCCCATCTGGTTCACGGTCAAAACCCACCGCCATGAGGCGCCGGGGCATGGGGGCATGCCGATCCCCCTTTCGAATATCGAAGACCTGTTTGATGTCGCCATTGAACTTCAGCCGGAAGGCAAGGATATCTTTGTGAGGGCCATCAAGGGCGGCCCCCCCGAATCGGAAGTGAAGGAACTGGCGCTGGACCCCTCGACCATGATGATTAAAAATCCCGACGGGGATGCTGTACCCGCATCAGCAGACCGAAAAGCCCAATAGCCGGTATTCATGACGTGCCTTTCACCGCAGGGGATCTCCGTGAATCGAACGGCGCGTCATGAACCGCCAAGCCCGGCAGCCAAAATCAACCATGGGATCGGGGGATGTAAATTTATTTTCGGGCGGTGCGGAAAAAAAGGGATGAGCGTGCGTGACAACGGCCGGGTCGCTGGAACTCAGGCCATGAGATTGAAGTAAATGGTCCGGGAGGGCCGATCGATCATTTTCCTGCCGAGGTTGATGGTCCCGGCCCCCTCCAACGGAAGTTCGCTTCGCTTCAGGCTCAGGCTGTCGTCTCTTCCGTTTAATTTCACATAGGTCCCGTTGGTGCTGTGGTCGATCAGGATGAATCGTCCGTCTCTCAATTCGATGCGGGCATGAGAGCGGGACACCCGCGTATCGACGATTTCGATATCGTTATGCCGCTGCCTTCCCATGGTCACCTCCGGCCGGTCAGTGTTCATGATGATCAGGAGGCGTCCCAATCTCAACTCCAGCCGCTGCCGGACGGACGCTTCCGGCAGGTCATGCATGGCATTGCGGGGCGCGGGAGGGGTAAATCTGAGAATATCGCTGCAGGCACTGCACCGAATGGGTTCCTGTTCGGTATTCAGCGCGTTTGGGTCAATCGTATTTCTTGTTCCGCATTCCTCACAAAAGACTATCATTGCTGAAGGGTTCCCTCACAAGACGAAGTCTATTTTTTTTCTTCCAACAGACGTCGGATTTCTCCTCTCAGGACCGTAAATTCGTTCTGGATGGTCTGTTGTATCTCTCTCATGGATTTGAGAATCTCCTGGGTCATGTGGGTCAAATCTCTAAAGTCTGACGGAATTTGTCTTGCATCGTATTCCGTTTCAGGGGTGACCGTGGGTGCGGGGCGATGACTTTCCGACGGCTTGCCGGGGTAACCCGGCTTTCTTGCGGATTGTATGTCTTGTTTCAGTTTTTTGTACTGCGTGACATGGGCGATGAGTATTTTTTTCTTGGCCGCGTCGCTCATGTCTTTGGAAAGCATCGCCTTTTCGAGGCTGTCATAGACCGAATGAAGCAGTGTGATCGAATCCACGTGGGCCCGGGCAAGTTTTTTCCGGATATATTTTCCCAACGATCCGAGAAGTTGAAGATACGCCAGGATGACCTTGTCGCTTTGACAGAGGGTTTCCAGTTTGCGGATTTCCTCTTCAAGTTTTTCCATCACCTGGTCTGTAATTTCCCACTCCAGCGAGAGAACGATCGATTTCAGCTCTTTAATCGGAGAATTCTCGATCTCCTCGGCATCGATCTTGTGAACATGCGTCTCCTTTGCATTCGCCGGTTGCGTTTCCCTGTTGAATCGGCCCTCAGGTGCGGGGGAATCACTCGTTTGACCGATGCCGCCCGATCCATGTTCAACGCTGAGGGGCGCATCCTCCGAGTCTTTGACGGCGTCTTCCCCGAAAAGATCATCCAAACGGCTGCCTACCTGCTCCATGATATTGCTTTCGTCATTGGATGCCAATGGTAATTCTCCTCTTCAAGCGGCGTTGAAAAAAAAATGATCCATCGAAAGACGCGTTAATTCCATATTGCGGAAATCTTCTCAATGGCCTCCGCAACCTTCAATCGCAGCAGCCCCAAAGATACCTTTGTCCCGAAAATGGAGATCAATAAAAAGTCTTTCTTGACCTTGCTGAAATGGATGCTTTCATTTTCGCCCTTGTGGAACAGCAGCGAAAATTCATTCTCCCCCACAAGTTTCGCCATGGTGTCGACGGCCGCGAAATTGGCCGACGCCAACGCGGCAAGGGAATAGATATCATGATCACATTCGCCGTTGTCCGCCTTGGCGATAATGTTGCCGGCCATATCGATCAGCAGAACGCTGTGTGCGCCGCTCTCTATGAGATCGTGAAGGATAATGCTCTCTATGGTTTCAAGCTGTTCCTGGCTGAAGGTATACTCGTCAAAAGCCAGGTCATCATCAAAATCGGGTGTCAATAGCCTGTCCTCCTATTTTAGGGTGCTCTGCAAGGAAGTCATGGTTAGCGAAATGATCTTTTTGAGGGTCGGGATAACATTTTCCCCGGAAACCGCACTCGCCCCGAAGTACGGTACCTTGAGCTGACTGTTCAGGTCTTTTTCCATCTGCTCCATTGACATGATTTGGACCCCTTCTTTTTCTAAATCTCTTTTATTGTATTGCAGTACCAGGGGAACCTTGAAGATGCTCTTTTTGTAAGCGGCCAAATTTTCCTGAAGGTTCTTGAGGGAAAGCAGGTTCTTCTTTCTTTGATCCAATTGAGAATCCGCAACAAAAACCACCCCGTCAACCCCTTTCAGGACAAGGCGTCGTGTGGCATTGTATTTTATCTGTCCGGGAACCGTATAAAGCTGAATTCTTACATCATATCCCATTATTTTTCCGATGTCAAAGGGCAGGAAATCGAAAAAAAGCGTCCGGTCGCCGTGGGTTTTGATGCTGACCATGTCAGACTTGATGCGCTGGCGAAATTTGGAGAAGATTTGCTCAAGGTTGGTGGTCTTTCCGCCTCGCCCCGGACCGTAATAAATGATTTTGGCCTGCACTTCCTTGTTTTTCAGATTGACGAATGCCAAACCAGAACCCTCCTAAAATCGATGAACCGATAATTGGCGTCTCGATCTAAGACCAAGATAATGAAAGTATGCGACCGCGCTTCAATCCGATAATGGCTCATGCGACCTGTCCCGATGCTTCTGATGATGTCTGGCGCGATGGTCAAGCATCCAACGCTGCACCGTATCCGCTTCCTTTTCCATATAACCGTTGATACAAGAGGATTTTTGTATATCTGATATTTATTTATATGAGTTAACGGTAATCCAATAAATTTATTTATACCATCAACTGAAAAGCCGGTCAATAACTGCTGACGTTTTTCTGAAAAAAAATATGCGGTCCCATCGCAGCGAGGATGGCTCGCCGGGACAAAAGCGGGCAGACATGATCCAAGACCTTCTCCAACGCCTTCTTTCCATTCGTTCTCATGAAATTATCGGATGATAAAATAGAGTGTTATAGCCTATCTGTCTTTCCCGGCATCCGCTGATCCAGTTTGGCGCGTCGGGGGGATTTGTCCCTGTGGCGTGGCGACGCACCACATATAGGCATAACTACCTATACAAAAATAGGTATTTGTACGGATTGCATAAAAAATCAGATCGTTTTATAAACACATATAACTTATCTCATTCTTGTGATGCGAATTGACGGCCTCATGTGAGGGCGACCGCCGGGAAGGGATTGTATCTGGATGCAGGCGAACGGGAGGGGCGCAAGTGTGCCCTCTCTGCATCAAAAACCGTCGGCTTGGGAAGCGTTTGCGGGGATGGGAAAACAAAACAAGCGAAAAGGGAGAAAAAAATGAAACGATTCAAACTGCTGGCTGCGATCACACTGGTTATGGGATGTCTGTTTTGTCTTTCAGCGCAGGTGACGGCAAATGAAGCCTTGAAGGTCAACATCAACACCGCATCGGTCGAAGAATTGGCCACCCTCAACAAGGTGGGGCCGAAAACGGCGGCAAAGATCGTAGAATATCGGGCCGGCGTCGGCAAGTTCAACGCTCCGGAAGAACTCATGAACGTCAAGGGCATCGGCGAGAAGATCTTCGAACTCAACAAGGACCGCATCGTCGTCGGGGATATGGATAACCCAGCCCCCAAAAGCAATGAAAAGGTGAGCCAGACCGAAACTGAAAAGAAAGGATAGGACGCATCCACCCTGGCCGGCCATTGTCGCGGCACCCCGTCAATGGCCGGCATCCCTTTCTCCACATCCCCGCTCACCGGCTCTCCGCGTCAAATTCTCCTTGACAGTCCCTGCCAGATATGGTCGATAAATAGTCCTTTACACCCGATCGGTTAAAGCCGATCCTTGGCGAGATGTTTCAAAAAAGCCAGTCTTATCAAAATATTGTCTCGTTAAGAACGTATGCTTTTCATCAGCATGGATATGCCGGCCAGGCCCGCGAAGCGATTTCAGTGAAAAATACCAGCGTCCAAATTACATATCAGGAATATCCCAAAGAACCCGTAGCCATAGAAAACCTATCCGTAAAGTTCATGAAACAGGCTGGGTTCATCCCCCTCGCCTTCGACGGGAAAAACATGAAGGTGGCCATTGCGGATCCGGAAGACGCGGATACCGTCGACGCCCTCATATTCTCATACGGATGCAGAATCGAAGCGCTGAAGGGCAAGAAAGAGGATATTCTGGAGGCGATCGAACGGCTTTACGGCGCCGGCAGCCAATCCATCGAGCGAATCATCGAAGAAGCGGGAAAGGATGTATATGAGATATCCGAGGAGGGGGAAACAGATGTCGATCATCTCAAGGACCTGGCCTCGGAAGCCCCCATTATCCGCCTTGTTAACCGCCTGATATTGAATGCGGTCGAGATGCGGGCCTCCGACATTCATTTTGAACCCTTTGAGAACGAGTTCAAGGTGAGATACCGCATCGACGGTGTCCTGGCCGAGATCGAATCTCCGCCCTGCCGCCTTCAGGCGGCCATCGTCTCGCGGGTCAAAATCATGGCCAACCTGGATATCGCCGAAAGACGCCTTCCCCAGGACGGAAGGATCAAGCTCAGGATATCCGACAAGGAGATCGATTTCCGGGTGTCGACCATACCGACGCTGTTCGGAGAGAGCCTCGTCATGCGGATACTCGACCGCGAGAGCCTTATCCTGGAGCTGGAGGAGCTCGGGCTGCCGCAGGAGATATCGGCGCAGTACCACCAGGCCATCCACCAGCCCTACGGGATGATACTCGTGACCGGCCCGACAGGGAGCGGCAAAACCTCCACGCTTTACACCACCCTGGCCAAGATCAATTCCTCCGAAAACAAGATTCTCACCCTGGAAGATCCTGTGGAATACCAGCTCAGAGGGGTCAACCAGATTCAGGTCAACCCGAAGATCGGGCTCAGTTTCGCAAGCGGCCTGCGGGCCATCGTCCGCCAGGACCCCGACATCATCCTGGTCGGGGAGATCCGGGACCGGGAGACTGCGGAGATTTCCGTCCAGTCGGCTTTGACCGGGCACCTCCTGTTCAGCACCCTTCATACCAACGATTCCGCCGGCGCCATATCCCGCCTTCTGGATATGAAGGTCGAGAATTTCTTATTGAGTTCGACCCTTCTGGGGGTTCTGGCCCAGCGTCTGGTCCGGGTCATATGCGGCGGATGCAAGGCGCCGACCCACCCTGAGAAGCGGCTGCAGATCGCCATGGGGCTCCCGGAGGAGACCCTTTCCCGGACAACCTTTTTTGCCGGCCGGGGATGCGAGGACTGCCGGGGCATCGGGTTCAAGGGCAGGAAGGCCATCTTTGAATACCTGTCGGTGGACGAAGCCATCCGAAAAGAGATCGTTCTAAATTCAACCGCCGAGAAAATCAAGGCGGTTGCCGCCCGGAACGGGATGACCACCCTTCGCGAAGACGGCTGGCGGAAGGTCATCAAAGGAGAAACGACCATACCGGAGGTGCTCCGGGTGACGCTGGAAAGCTGATCGCATGCCTGCATTCACCTACAAGGCGACGGACGCTTCAGGCCGGGTCGTCAAAGGCACCGTGGACGCCAGGGACGAGCGCGCGGCCGCGGCCCAGCTTCAGGATTCGGGGTTCATCCCGATGCAGATCCGGCCGGGCGGACGGTCGATGGGCAAAATGGCGTTCCGGCGGTTCGAGGGCATCGGCGGGCTCCTCCACCGCGTGTCCGCAAAGGATGTCATGCTGTTCACGCAGGACCTTTCGGCGCTCCTCAAGGCCGGGCTGCCCTTGGACCGGGCATTGGGGATTCTCATCGATACCCTCGAGAAGCAGGCGATGCGCGACATCGTCCAGGATATTCTGAAGTCCGTGCAGGGGGGCAGCGACCTGTCGAACGCCATATCAAAGCACCCCGGTCCGTTTTCGGATTTTTACATCAACATGGTCCGCGCCGGTGAGGCCGGGGGCGTACTGGAGGCGGTCCTCGACCGGCTGGGGCTTTTTCTGGAATCCTCCCAGGAGCTGAGGGATTTTATCAAATCGGCCCTGGTCTATCCCGTGTTCCTGGTCCTTGTCGGAGGCGTCTCAATCATCATCCTGATGACCTTTGTCATCCCCAAATTCTCCATGATTTTTTCCGACCTGGGCGCCAGCATCCCGTTTTCCACCCGACTGCTCATCGGCACGAGCGCGTGGCTGAAGTCCTACGGGTGGACACTGCTCGTCGGGGCCTGCGCGGTCGTCATTGGCTACGGGAGATTTGCGGGAACCCCGTCGGGCCGCCTGAGGATCGACCGTTTCAAGCTCACATTTCCCCTCATGGGAGAACTGATCCGGAAAATCGAGGTCGCACGGTTCGCAAGGACCCTGGGCACCCTGGTCAGGAGCGGGGTGCCGATTCTGCAGGCCCTCAGGCTGGTCAAGGACACCATCGGCAACCAGGTCATCTCCAGGGCGCTCGATCAGGTTCACAACAGGGTCAAGGAAGGGGACCGCCTCTCCAGATCCCTTGAGCATGCTCGTATATTTCCGTTCTTGGCGATCCAGATGATCACCGTGGGCGAGGAGGCGGGAAAACTCGAGGAGATGCTGCTGCGGGTCGCAGAAAATTACGAAAAGGTGGTAAGAAACCTCGTCAAGCGGTTTGTCAGCCTGCTGGAGCCCATGATGATTCTCTGCATGGGGCTCGTGGTGGGCTTCATTGTCATCTCGATGCTGATGGCGATTTTCAGCATGAATGACATGCCGTTTTAGGCAGAAGGCCGAAGACTGAAGGCCGAAGGGGCTCTGCCGACGTACCCGACAAGCGGGACCCACGGCATCACAAGAGGGGTTGTGCAGGGATTGAAGATCGGTTACTGTCCTTCAGCCTTCACCCTGCAATCAACCATTCCAGATCGGAGGAGTTATTTTGCATATGTTGAAACTGCATCGAAAAGAACGCGGCTTCACCCTCATTGAGCTGCTCATCGTGATGGTGATTCTGGGTCTTCTGGCCGCGCTGGTCGGACCCCGCATGTTTGGAAAAACGGGCAAGGCCCGGCAGAAGGCCGCCAAGGCCCAGATCTCGCTGTTTGAAACCGCCATGGACACCTATCGGCTGGATGTGGGAAGGTTTCCGTCGACGGATCAGGGGATGAAGGTACTGAGAGAGCGGCCCGAAAACGAACCGAAATGGGACGGCCCCTACCTTCCCAAGGAAATTCCCTTGGATCCCTGGGGCAACGCATACGACTACAGGTCTCCCGGCGAGCACGGCGACTACGATATCGTGTCGTACGGCGCTGACGGCGTTCCCGGCGGAGAAGGGGAGGGGGAGGACATCGTCAGTTGGAAGAATCTTGGGGAATGACGGAAAAGCCGGCCGCGGGGGATTCACCCTTCTCGAGCTGATCGTTGTCCTGGTTCTGGTGAGCCTCATGACGGCGCTGGTGGCGCCCCGCCTGGCCGGGACCCTGGCAAGCACGAGCGCCCGGACCTCGGTGAAGCGCATCGCGACAGCCCTGCGGTATGCCCGAAACCACGCCGCCTCGGAAAAGGCGGTGTACGTCACCGCATTCCATCTCGAATCCTCTCGGGTCGCGGTGGGAAAGCTGCCTGACGCCGCGGGCGAAGCGCCCATATCGGAAGACGGGAATCTGCTGCTGATCGATCCCAGGGCTTTTTCACTGGCAGACGGCGTCAGGATTGAAAGCGTTGTCCGGGCCTCGGGAGAGGCGGAGGAAAACGAGTCGGCCGAAATCTTTTTTTACCCCGACGGGGCCAGCTCCGGCGGAAGGGTGCTCGTCGTCGATGAAAAGGGGCGGCGGGCGGCTCTCTCCATCGACGGGATCATGGGGACCGTCCGGCTGGAAGAGTGATCGGACATGAGAAAACCAGCCGACGGGTTCACCCTCATTGAAGTATTGACGGCCATGATGATCCTGGCCATTTCCCTGGTCACCATCCTTCAACTCTTTTCCGGGGGGCTGCGCTCCGCCGCGATCTCCGGGGAGTATACCCGCGCGGTTTTTTACGCGCGTGAAAAGATGGAAGAGATGCTTTTATACGACGAGATGCGCGACACGGCGCTCGAGGGGGACTTTGAGGACGGATATGGCTGGCGGGCCGAGACTCGATATCTCAATCCGGAGCCCGACGAAGAGGCGGCAAGGGCAGGGCGGCCGGAATCTCCCCCCGAAACGCCATGGCCTCTGGATCTTTTCGAGATCACGGTTGAAGTGCGCTGGCGGGAGGCCGATCGGGAGCGCAGTGTCACCCTGCAGACGGTTCATGCGGCAAAACGGATCGAGACCGAAGACGGCGCCTGAAAAGCCCCACGGGTTCACCCTGCTGGAGCTGATCATCTCCCTCACCATCCTGGGGGTGATCGTCACCATCGTATTCGGCGCACTGAGGATCGGGGTCAGGGCCTGGGAGAAAGGCGAAAGCGACATCGACAACCGGCAGCGTCACCGGATAGTCCTGGACCGCATCGGGCAGCAGATGGCATCAATTTATATCCCCGTTGACCTGCCGATGGCCGAAGCCGCGAAATATCATCTCAGGGGAGACGCGTTCTCCGTTGAGTTCATCTCCCGGACCTCACTGATGCCGGAAAACCGCGCAGGCCTGGTGTATGTGAAATACGAGGTCCGGACGGACGGGGACGGGGGGCGATCCCTTTTGTTTTATGAACAGAATCTTGCGCAAAGATCCCCGGATCCGCAGGAGAATGAGATCCGTGAGGAGGATTTCCACGTCCTGCTCCCCCATGCGGCGGAATGCGGGTTCGCCTATCTCAGGGTTGCGAGCCCGGAAGTCCAGGGAAAACTTCCGAATATGAAGCCGGATCCTAAAACGGATTTTAAAAAGCATATCGGCCGGATGGATGCCGGCCCGATGGATGGCGGATGGACCGGCGGCAAGGAGTATTCCTGGGAAACGGCCTGGGATCCAGAGGTCGAGAAGCACAACCCGCGCGCGGTTGCCCTGAGTCTCCGGGGGGCCGGCGAATCCAGGCCCGTCCGCATCATTGCGCCGGTTCCCGGCGGAGACCGGCCATGATGCGGCCGCTCCGCAACGATCGGGGGATTGCCCTTTTCCTCGTTTTGTGGATTTTGATGCTGCTGTCTGTTATCGTCGGCGAGTTCTGCTACGCCATGCGGACGGAGGTCAACATCGCCCGAAATTTCAAGGAGGAGGCCCAGTCGTACTATATCGCCAAGGCCGGCGTGACCATCGGGATCAATGAACTGCTCCGGCACCTCGCCCAGCCCGCGGTTGTCGTTTCTGTGGCAGGCCCCGGGGAAGCGCCGCCGGAGGACCGGTGGCGGATCAACCGGGCCATGCCGGACTTTTCATACGGCGGCGGCTTTTTCCGGATCCGTCTGGAGGATGAGGGTGGAAAGGTCAACATCAACCGCGCCGGGCCGGGGCTCTTGCGGGCGATGCTGACGGGATTCGATTTGAGTGACGCGGAAAAGGACATCATCGTGGATTCCATCCAGGACTGGCGGGACGGCGACGATTTTCACAGGATGAACGGCGCGGAGGAGGCGTATTACCAGGCCTTGACCGAGCCGTACCATGCGAAAAACGGGGATTTCTCCTCCCCGGAGGAGCTGATGCGGGTCCGCGGCGTCACGGCGCAGATCTTTCACGGGGGGCTGAGGGAGATGATCACGGTCCATCCGGGCAGTCCGAGGATGCCGATAGGCGGCACAAGCAGAGCCCCTGCGCCGTTCAATTACAACCAGATCAATGTGAACGCCGCGCCCGCCGTCCTGCTGGAATCGCTTCCCGGCATGACCCGGGAGCTGGCCGATGCGGTGATCGCCGGCCGTGAAACCACGCCGCTCCGATCTTACGGAGATCTGATTTCGGTCCTGGGGCCCGACGCTTACGGCGCCGCATCGCCCTATCTGGCCGTTCAGGACTCCCCCGTCTACGCCGTCACCGCCGTCGGATATCCGTCTGCTGAAGGTGAACTGCCGGGAGGAGGGCTTCATCGCGGCGTTCGTGCCATCATCGAGATCACGTCCGGCCCGGGAAGGAAGTACCGTATTCTCCAATGGGTGGATAATCTCGGCGTTTTTCAGGGAGGCCCCCGCGCGGCGCAACACCGGGCAATTCATGAGCGGCCTGAGGGGACGCCACAGGCAGGGCTGCGGAGGAGGAATTGATTTTTCAGGAGAGCCTGGGAATTTCGATTGGAGATCATCAGGTCTCCCTTGTCTATGTCAAGGGGACGCTGAGAGGGATGACCTGCGCCGCAAGAGGCAGTTTGAACCTTGACCCCGGCGCTTCCCTGAATGAGAAACTCCATGCGGCCGGTCTGGCCGTCGTGGAATTCCTGCGGGAAAACAATGTCGGCAACCCGTCAATCTATGTCGGGATCCCGCCATCATCGGCCATGTTCAAGGCGATCGAATTCCCTTCGGCGGTTCGTCATAACCTGGGAACGACCCTGACCTATGAACTCGAGAAACACATCCCGATTTCAATGGAGGAGATCTATTTTGACCATCAGATCATCGGTGAGGCCGAAAACAGCCGGATATCGGTGCTGCTGGCGGTGGTGAAGCGGAATGACCTCCAGCACTATCTGGACTTCTGCCATCGCATTGCCATGGGCGTGAACGGCATCGAGATGTCTTCCACGGCCGTCGCCAATGCATTGATCTATCATCTGAAAGGAAAAACGGCAGGCGATCTGGGCGAGGATTTTCTGAAGCTCCTGAGGGGGGCGGCGCCTTCGGACACGTCGCAATCGGAGCCTGTTTCCGCCTTGATGAAGACCTTCGATCTGCCGTCGGAAGACCTTGTGGCTGCCTTCGGTCTGGCCCTAAAGGGCATGCAAAAGGTTTCCGTGGATATTAATCTCATGCCCATGGAATACCGAAGGCGGCCCAGCCGCACGGGCCACTATGCCATGATGGCCCTTGCGGTTCTGGTGCTGCTCTCCGTGTCGGCGTGGGGGGCAAGCTATTGGATGCACCACAAAATGGTCTCGGGATCCCTCAACGCGGAGCTGAAGCGGCTGGCCTCCGAGATGGCTGAAATCACCAAAATCCATGGCCGGATCGATGCGGTCGAAGGACAGGTGGCGGCTTTGAACCGGTTGAATGCCGCCTATATCCCGGTGTCCGATATTCTTCGGGAATTGACCCAGATCCTGCCGGATACCGTGTGGGTTCGGGAGTTCAGCCTGGGCGGCGGCAAGATCCGGCTCGACGGGTATGCGGATTCGGCGCCCGATCTGATTTCCCTGCTGGAGGCCTCCCCCATTTTCAAGGATGTCTTCTTCACCTCCGCCATCGTCAAGGAAAAAGACGGCAAGGAGCGGTTCAATATCAGCATGGAATTGGAATCTTCATAATATGGTCGATTTCGGATCCTCCCTTGCGGAGGGAAAAAGAAAATATTTCTTAATCGTTCTGGTTGTTGTATTGTCGGTCGCAGTTCTCTTCCAGTATGCACCGGATATGAGATCGGCCTTGTCCACGGACGGGGAGTCTCGCCTGATGGCACGGCAGGTGGCCAAGTACCGGGAGGCGGTGCGGGAAAAAGACCATCTTCAGGCGGCACTGATGCAGGTCAGCAGGGCGCTCACCCAGGCGGAATCGGGCCTGCTGAGCGGCAACACCAAGGCCATCGCCGCCGTGGATATCCAGAATATTCTGAATGCTCTGGCCGAGCAGAGCGGGGTGCGGTTCAAAACCATCCGGGTTCTTCAGCCGACCGGCGAGGACAAGGCGGCGTATCTTCCCATTCCGGTGCAGATCACCTTTGATGCATCAATTCGGCAGGTCAAGGAGATCGTCTATCGGATTGAAAACGCCGCCAAACTGCTCCGGGTGCCCGAGGCCCGAATCCGTATGCCGAACCCGAAGACGCCCGAGGTCGTCCAGGCGGTGCTGACCGTCGAGGGGTTTATGAAACTGCCCGATGCCGGGGGAGGGAACGGATCATGATGTCCCCGAAGGTCTGGATGATGAACCTGGTGCTGGCTGTCCTGGCCGTATTTTTTAGCGTCAATGCCTATAAAATATGGGATGAGGGGGTCGATCGCGGGAGGGAAACCCACATCGCGGAAAGCGATGAAAAAAGTGCGGAACTTGACCCGACGGAAAAATTCGTGAAAAGAATGATGCCGTCCGAGTCCGCATATGACATCGTGGCCGCCGACAATCTCTTCTCGCCGGATCGCAAAGAGGTCTTGCCGGATGAGCCCGCGCCCGAGGCGGAGCCCTTGCCGGTGCTCTCAAAAGACGCGGTTTCGGGGGAAGCGATCCTTCTGTACGGGGTGGTTATCCTGAATGACTACAAAAAGGCCCTCATCAGCAATCCGGGAAAGCAGGCCGGAGGAAGAGAGCAGATATGGGTCAAGGTGGGCGACGCCCTTTCCAACCTGAAGGTCCAAGAGATCCGGGAAGACAGCATCCTTCTGGCCGAGGGAAAAAAGACCTATGAAGTTCCGCTTTACGACAAGAACAAGGCCAAATCCAGAAAAGTCATGGCCCCGCCCTCGCCGAAGGCTGCCGAGAAACCGACGGTCATCGCCAACGACCCCCCTAAAGTAAAGGCGGAGAAGCCTGACGGCGCCGCCGGAAAACAAGCGAAGCCCATTGAAAAGAGAATGATGGACAATCCCTTTCGACGACAATTTCCCAAGCAGAATCCGTGATGATGACAGCCTTTAGAAATAATCCATCCAGGTCTTCCCTGCTGCCGCTTGCCTTTATCCTCTGTTTCGCCGTTGGCGGCTGCGCCACCGGCGGGAAGGACCTCAAGCCCGCCCCGGAGGGCGGCGAGATAAGCGTCACCGACATCGGGGAGGCGGGCGGGGAGAGTGCTCAGGCGCCGTTCAAATCCTATTCGCGTCCGATCCCCGATGATACACAGGCGGCATCCCCAAGAATAGCCCTGAACGGATTGACGGTCGAGAATCGACCCATCCCGGTGAATTCCGGCGGGGGCGGACGAACGGCAGCCTTCGCCCCGGATGAAGACGGCGAGATCCGCGGCCCGGATCAGGATGAAGGCGAGACCGTCACCCTCAATTTTGACAACGCCGATATCTACGAAGTCATTCGGACCATGGCTGAAATCCTGAAGATCAATTATATTGTGGATCCCACGGTCCAGGGTAACGTGACGATCCACACGGCCGGCCGAATGAGCCGGCGGGATCTTTTTTCCATCTTCTCTCAGATACTGGATGCCAACGGCTTGACGGCCATACCGGAAGGAAATGTCTACCGCATCGGAAAATCCGGCGAATCGGCAAAGCGGTCCATCCCGCTTTACCGCCCATCCTCGTCGGGGCGCGACGCTGCGGGCGGGGGGTTCGGCGAGCGGGTCATCATGCAGATCATCCCCCTGAAAAACATCGACAGCGCGGAGATGGCCAAGCTGCTTACCCCATTCATGTCAAATGACGGGACCCTCGTCTCCCACAGCGAGCCCAACATCCTCATTCTGGTCGACAGGGCGGGTAACATCGCAAAGGCCATGAGGCTTGTGGATGCCTTCGACATCGACGTGTTCCACAACATGAAGCAGAAGTTCTACCCGCTCAGACACACGAACGCCGAAGAAGTCGTCCAGGTCCTGGAGTCCATCCTCACGGCCTACGGCAACGAGCCCCAGAAAAATGACTTCAAGATCATCGCCGTCAGCCGGCTCAACACCCTCCTCGTGGTCAGCGCCAACATGAACGTCTTTCAACAGATGGACACCCTGGTGAGACGGCTCGATGTGCCCAACGAAAGCGTCAGTTCGAGAATTTACGTCTATTTTGTCAAGAACGGAGAGGCCTCCGAGCTGGCGGATCTCCTGATGAGTGTCTTCCAGGAGGAGGGGACGGTACAGCGCCGGTCTGCCAGGTCGGACGGCGGAACGGGCGACCGGAAGACGGTCGGCTCCCGGCCCCGCTCAAGCCGGCGGCTGTCCGACCCCGTGGATCCGTTTCCGGACAGAATCGCACCGCAGGAGACCGCCGCACAAGAGACGCTCCAAAGAGAGGCGGACGGCGGCGTCGCGGATAACGGGCCCGGCGTTGTTGAGGTCGAAGCCGGGGTTGCCAACCTGAAGGGGGATCTCCGGATCATCCCCGACATCATCCGAAACGCCCTCATCATCGACGCGCGGCCAGGCGATTATCAGCTCGTGGAGAACATCCTGAGGAGCATCGATGTATTGCCCCGCCAGGTATTGATCGAGGCGACCATTGCCGAAGTGACCCTGGACGCCTCCACGGAGCTCGGCGTGGAATGGAGCTTCGACCGGACCAGCGACAACCCGACGGGACTTCTGACGGCCACCATCGGGGAATCCGGCCTGGCCTACACCATCGGCCTTACGGAAAAATGGACCCAGGCCCTCAACGCCCTGGCCACGAACGGCAAGGTCAATATCCTGTCGGCGCCGACGGTGCTGGCCTCCGACAACAAGCAGGCCCAGATCAACGTTTCGACCTCGGTACCCCTTGCGACCACCCAGTTCCAGTACAGCGCGACCGACGAAAATCCCATTTTTCAGACGACCATTCAGTACCGCGACACGGGCATCATCCTGGAGGTCACGCCCCGGATCAACGACCGCGGCCTGGTGAGCATGGACATCCGCCAGGAGATCAGCGACCAGGCCGGCGGCGTCTCCGTCGGGGGCCAGGAGTATCCGTCGTTTTTTGAGCGGGTTGTCCAAACCACGCTGACGGTGAAGGACGACCAGACCATCGTTCTGGGCGGCCTGATGACGGAAAAGCGGGACCAGGGTGACAGCGGGGTGCCGTTTTTCAAGGACCTGCCGTATCTGGGGTATCTCTTCGGGAAGAAACAAGACAGCACGATCAAGACCGAACTCATCATCCTGCTGACCCCCAGGGTTATCGTCAGCCTGGACGACGTGGATGCCGTTTCCCGGGAATTCCGGACCAAGGTCGGAGATGCCATCAAGTTCATCCGGTAATCATGTGTTCCAGGCGGCGCGTACCCCGAAATAACAGGATGGCTCAGGGCATGTCGGGATTTCAGGACAACACCGGAGGAGTGGATTGCGGTTTTTGAAGGCCCGTATCAGAAATCCGATGCGGACGTCCGGCGGCGGATCGCCGCCCGACCGCCCATTTCCCGCTCCGGCACCCTGGCCGAAACGGCTTGACGCGCTCACGGCGATCGGCATGATCTTCCTGGGGGTAATCCTCGGATTCCCGAAGGACGGCCGGGGAGCCCCGGAGGATCAGCCGCTTCGGGCGGTCGTGCTCATATCCCAGAACATCCGGCCCTACATCGAAGCCGCCGACCGCGCGGCGGAGACCCTTCAGGGCGGGGGGCTGCAGGTCGAAACCATTCAGGTGGAAACCCTTCCGGCAGACGAAAAACAGCTCCTGGAGCAGGCCATCGACCGGAATGCCTACGACCTTCTCCTGACGGTCGGTCCGGAGGCGTCCCGGTTCGCATGGTCCCGGTCCCGGACGGGGGCATGCCCCGTCATCTACACCATGGTCCTGAATCCGGAGAGGCTGCCTGACGCGCCGGCCGACCCCTGCGGCATCTCCCTGGGCATTCCCATTGAGGTGCAGATGCAATCCATCACCCGGATCCTCCCTTCCGTAAAGCGCATCGGCCTGATGTTCGACCCCGGCAACAACGCCTGGTTCCATGAAACGGCCGAGCGGATCGCGGCTGCCAAGGGCCTTTCGGTCACGCCCATCCGTCTATCCTCCCGCAAGGAGATCTCCCGCGCCCTTGAGGCTGTCTGGGGGAAAATCGACGGGCTCTGGCTGGTCCCCGACCGGACCATCATCTCCGAGAGCATTGTTCAATACCTCATCAAGCAGGCCCTCTTGAACGACACGCCGGTGGTCGGCTACAATCGGTTTTTCTACGAATCGGGCGCCGCGATAAGCTTTGTTTTCGACTACGGCAAGCTTGGGGAGCAGGCGGGCAGGCTCGCGATCGAAAGGGTCCAGGGCCGGGAATGCGGACATCCCGCGCCGGCGTTCAAAACCTGGATCAACACGCGCGTACTCGAAAAACTGGAGATCCCGTTGGGCGACGGCGGGGGATCGGTGATCTTGAAATGAAGCGATATGGTATTCATTTCCGCCTTCTCATGGCGGGCATCCTGCTGATCAGCGCCTCCACGCTGACGCTGGGATATATCGGCGTCAACATCACCCATGAATTCATGCAGGAGCGGTTTGAAAACCAGATTCGGTTCCTGGCGAAATACCTGGCCCTCAATGCCGAACTGGGCATCCTGATCGACGAGCGGCCCATGCTGAAGCGCCTTGCGGAAAACCTGCTTTTGGAAAAGGATGTCATCCGGGTGATGATCATCAACGACCGGGAAGAATGCCTGGCCGATGTCGCCAAAGGCTCCGAGGCCCGCTGCAGCACCCTTGAGGCGCCGGTCATCCTCAAGGAGAACGAGAACCTCGACAACCCCTTCCGGCAGCAGTTCCACAGGAAGGAATCCAAAGAGACGCTGATTGGAAAGGTGAGGATCGATTACAGCGTCGAGGGCATCGCGGAGCTCCTTACGGTCATGAAGGTCCGCTTTATCTGGTGGTCCGCCATTCTCGCCGTCTTTTCAGTGCTGCTCTTCTACTTCCTCTCCAGGTCCATCGTCTCTCCGCTGACGCGGCTGGTCGGCGCCGCGCGCGAGGTGGCGGCGGGCAACATGAAGCTCCGGGTCACCCCCGGCAATCTCCCGGAGACCAGCGAACTCGCCCTCTCCTTCAACGCCATGCTCGACTCCCTTGAGAGGAGCGGCAGGGCGCTGGCGGACGCCAACCGGGAGATGGTCAAGCAGAAAACCCTGGCGGAGATGGGCAAGTTCTCCATGATCATCGCCCACGAAATCAAGAACCCCCTGGGCATCATCAAGAGCTCCGTGGACCTGCTGAAAAATGACGTGGACCAGGGGGCGGACAACATTCTGGTCCAGTATATCGAGGATGAGATCCGGCGGCTCAACCGCCTCATCGAGGAATTCCTCCTCTTTTCGAAACCGGCGATGCCCAATTTCAGGGAGGTGGACCTGAACGCCATGCTGGCAGAAGGGATCAGCCGGTTCGAGATTCAACTGAGCGGCGACGAGATCGGCATCTCCTCCGATATCCCGGGGTCGCCCTGCTATGCCGGCGGAGACCCGGACCTGCTGATGCGGGCCATCGGGAACGTGCTGAAAAACGCCGTCGAGGCCAACCGGCGCAAGGGACGTATCTCGGTCCGGGCGGCCTGCGGGGATCGGGCCTGGGTCCTGGAGATTTTAGACGAGGGGGAGGGGATCCGGCCCCCCGACCTGGGAAGGATCTTCGAACCCTTTTTCACGACCCGGGCACAGGGAACGGGCCTGGGGCTGGCCTATGCGTTCCAGGTCATCCAGAACCATCACGGCACCATCCGGGCCAAAAACCGCAGCACCGGGCGGGGCGCCGTGTTCACTATCGAACTGCCCCTGGAAGAGGGAAGATGATCGATTCCTCAACACCCCGCATTCTGGTCGTGGATGACCAGGAAAAAATGCAGCATCTCCTCTCGATGATGCTCGAGAGGGAGGGATACCGGGTGAGCCGGGCCGGCTCCGGAGAAGAGGCCCTCGCCCTCCTCATGGATGCCCCCTTCGACATGGTCATATCGGACATCAAGATGGACGGCATGGACGGCCTGGCCCTTCTGGAGGAGATCAAGGCGAAGCAGATCCTGGCACCCGTGGTCTTCATCACGGCTTTTGCCACCGTTGAATCGGCGGTGGAGGCCATGCAACTGGGGGCCGCCGATTACATCACCAAGCCCTTCGAGGCTTCCCGCATTCTCCTGACCGTGGAGCGGACCCTCAAGCTTTCCCGCGTCCTCTATGAAAACCGGGAGCTGAAACATCGCCTGCAGCGGGCCGAGGGGCAGTATGAGATCATTTACGCATCGAAGGCGATGGCCCTGCTGATGGGGATGGCCGATCGGGTCGCGCGCAGCGACTCCGCCGTGCTCATCAGCGGTGAATCCGGAACCGGCAAGGAGCTCATCGCACGGCATATCCACCGGATGAGCCATAGATGCGACCGCAGGTTTGTTCCGGTCAACTGTGCGGCGATATCCGCGGGCCTCGTGGAATCCGAGCTCTTCGGCCATGAGAAGGGAGCCTTCACCGGCGCCGACCGAAAGGCCGAAGGAAAATTCGAATACGCCTCGGGCGGGACCCTGTTCCTGGACGAAATCGGCGACCTGCCCCTGGAGGCCCAGGCCAAGCTGCTCCGGGCCCTGCAGGAGAAGCGGATTCAGCGGGTGGGGGGCAACGAGGAGATCGCGGTGGATGTGCGCGTCATCTGCGCCACCAACCAGGAGATCCCCAAGCGCCTGGATGCCGGGGAGTTCCGGCAGGACCTTTATTTCCGGATCAACGTTTTTCCCATCGAGCCCCCGCCGCTGCGGAAGCGGATGGAGGACATCCCTCCGCTCGCCCGGTTTTTCCTGAGCCGTCTGGGCGCCGCCGCCGTCTCCCTGGAGCCCTCGGCCGTCCGCGCCCTGACGGGCTACCCCTGGCCCGGGAATGTCCGGGAGCTGGCCAATGCCATTGAACGGGCCGTCATCCTAGCCGGGGAATCGGGACGGATCACGGAGGAAACCCTTTCCTTCCTGAGCCCGCCGTCGGCCTGCGCATCGATGGCGGGTTCGTGGGCATTCGCCATGCCGCCGGGCGGGATCGATCTGGAGGCGCTGGAAAACGATCTGGTCGGGCAGGCGCTGGACATGGCCGGAGGCAACCAGACGGCGGCCGCAAAACTCCTGGGCCTCAGCCGGGCGAAGTTCAGGGTATTAATGAAACAGGCGGATAGATAAACGGATATGTCGAACCGATTGAAAATATTATCGTTAACCCTTTTCCTTTGCGGACTCGCCCTCGGCATGGCGCTCGGCGCCGGACGGATCGCAGGCGCATCGGAACAACTGCCCGGGTCGGACGACACCTTCCTCATGTTTGTCGGGGAGGACATCGAGGTCCTGACCATCGCCTCCCGCCGTGAGGAGAGCGCCTCGCGGGCCCCCGCGGTGGCGGGCGTGGTCACCCGGAAGGAGTTCATCGAGAGCGGCCGGGACACCCTGAGCAAGGTCCTGGAAACGGTTCCGGGGTTCTTCATGGCCGAAAGGGAGTGGGGAACAAAGCCCTATCTCCGGGGCACCCCCGACTCGACCCTCTTCCTGTATGACACCGTCCCCTTGACCTCCGATTTCACCAAATCGCTCAATTCGCTCGACCATGACCTGTCACTGGCGCCGGTCAAGCGGATCGAAATCATCCGGGGCCCGGGATCGGTCTTATGGGGGCCGGACGCCTTTGCGGGCATCGTCAACGTGGTCCCCCTTACCGGCAAGGACTTTGCCGGCGTCGAAACCGGCGTCCTCTATGGCGCTCCCGGGGACGAGGCCGGATTCTACACCAATCTGGGCTGCGACGGCGGCCTCTGGGACGGATTCCTTTCGATCAGCGGCCGCCGCGGGGATGAAGACGACACAACCTTCGACGTGATCCGGTTCTGGGGCGACGGAAGGTTTCCCGTTAGACCCTCCCAGCGCTATGGAGAAGACCAGCCCGGAACCGCGCGCTACCTCGAGGCTTCCGGGAACGCAAGCATCGGCGACCTCATCGTAATCTCCGGCCGCGTAGCCGACAGCCACAACCCCTATGCCATGAAGAGCATGGAGAAAAACCTCTCCTGGGGGGAAAGCCTCGACGACCCGATGAATTACGTCAAGCTGGAATCGAAATTGGATATCGACCGGAAATCCCTCCTTCGGGCGACGCTCCTCCAGACATGGCTCAATGCGGAAACCCGGGTCATCGACCGGGAATACGCCAGCAGGGAGAGCACCTCATTCGCCGAGCTGACTTACGACCGGGCCGTGGGCTCCGGCAAGAACCAGTTCACCGGCGGGCTTTCCTACCGGGAGAAGCGAATCAAGGACGCCATCATCTGGGAGGGCTACCTGCCGAAATTTCTGGATCCGGACAACCGGTTTCTCCTGCCCGTGATCACCCAGGAGGATTACGCCACGCGACTCTGGTCCGTGTTCGGACAATACAGCCACAGGATCGGCAGTGCGGATGTCTGGCTCGGGCTCCGGTACGATGACCACGACGCCTACAAAGACCACATCAGCTACAATACCGGGGCGTCCTGGCCGCTCTCAGACGAATGGATATTCAAACTGATTGTCGGCAATGCCTACCGGACGCCGTTCGCCAAACAGCTTCTCGAGGGCGATGACGTGGACCTGGAACGGATCACCAGCGTCAATCTCCAGGCGGCATGGGAGCCGCTGAAACAAGTCAATGCCAAGATCGGCGGATTTTTCAATCGCATCGACAACCATATCATGGAGGATACCTATGCGGGACTGTCCCAACCCAACCATCAGGACATCTACGGCGTCGAGCTTGAGGGGCGGCTGTCCCCCCATGCCACCCTCGACATTTACGCCAACCTGACGCTGATGAACAACGCCGGACCCGAGGAGACCTTCTCCTATGTCCAGATTCAATTTCCCGACCCGGACACCTTCATGGACCTGAACTACCCTTACGACATCGGCGCAAAAACCCTGTTCAATCTTACCGGCGCCTGGCGGCCGAACGAAAAATTCACCGCCTATGTGCGCGCCGGATACGCTTCGGAAAGAGACCTGGTCTATCTGGACGAGACCGATCCGGACAATCCGGCCTTCCGGTCCTTCTCCGCTTCCGGGTTCTGGACCCTGGATCTCAACGGGACCATTCACGATGTCGGTTACCCCGGTCTGGATCTCGAGTTGGCCGTCGACAATGTGGCGAACACCCGGTACGAAACCCCCGGGACTTATGGCCTCATGGAGGGACCGCCTGCGTCGGCCCGGATCACCCTCAGAAAAACATGGTGATGAGGTCCGAATCGAAGGCTCGCTCTGTCCAGCGCTGGTCAGATCGAGCCTGGCCCTGGTATTTTCGCCGTGATGAAAAATGATGCGGTAAATGAAATAATTTTATTTATATCAAATAGTTTGGTTTTATATGCGGGCCTCTTGAAAGGCTGGCAGCAGTATTGCTTAGGATTCTTGCTATGAACAGATTGATCTCGTACATGATTGCTGCCATCCTTGCGCTCATCCTGACCGGTGTATCCGCAAGGGCGGATGATAATATGTCGGATGCCTTCCTCCAGGCCGAAAACCATATGCTCGTCCTCATCAACACCGCCCGGGCCAATCCGGTCCAGGCCATGATCGAGGCGGGGGTCGACCCGGCGGCGGTCCTGGCGGCCTGTCCCGAGGATGCGGAATGGCTGTCCGGCGGGATGCCGCCGCTTGTCGGTGACGGCCGCCTGAAAACCGCCGCTCGCGCGCATACCATGGACATGCTGACCTGTAATCTTTACGGTCATGCGGGCTCCGACGGGAGGATCTACGAGGAGCGTATCGAAGCCGCGGGCTACGATGCGACAATGACGGGGGAGTCTCTGGGGCTGATCGCCTTCTATAATTATATTGATCCGGCGGCCGCCGCGGAAACGATTTTCAAGAACATGCTGAAGGATGAATTGACCCTGGCCGCGGGTACCCGGCGGAATATTTTGGACCCCGCCCTGAGAGACGTGGGTGTCGGTTTCGGCTCGGGCCAGGTGGTGATCAACGAGCGCCGCTACAATGCCTATATGGCGACCTGCGATTTCGGGTCGAACATTGTTGAGAACATTACCGATAAAGGCGCCGAATCCACCCTGATCGTCCTGATCAACCAGGCCAGGATGCGGCCCCTGGACGTGGCTGTTTCCCTGGGGATCGACGTCGATCTGGTGAAAACGTCGGATCCCGTGCGATATGCCGCATGGGTCGCCGGAATGCCGCCGGTCGCCAAAAACGACGCGCTGACGGCCGCCGCAGAAAAACATGCCCGGGACATGGCGGTGCATGCCTACTACAGCCGTGAAGATCGGTCGGGCAAAAGCTATCCGTCAAGGATCGCCGAAAGCGGCTACGACGGAGCGGCACCGGTCGCGGAACTGCTCGGACATGACTTTCTTGCGGACGGCGCGGTGATCTCCACGGAAATCCAGCGCCTTTTCGAGAACCTCCTGCGCGCGGAGCTTTCCGCCGCCCCCGAGGCTCAGACCATACTGAACCCCGCCTACCGGGAAGTCGGCATCGGCATCGAGGTTGGGGCCCTTCCCACGGAAGAGGGCATGAGAAAGGCCCTGGTGGTGACCCTGGACTGGGGCGGATCGGCCGCGTCTCCTCAGAGCGCCGAAGGCTGGGTCTACCAGGACCGCGACGGCAACGGCCTCTATTCCGTCGGGGAGGGTCTCTTCGGCGTCCCGGTGAATGCGGTCGGCTATGAGCGGCGACCCGGAGACTGGATCCCTGTCCAAGTATCTTATCCTGTAAGCATCTCCGACGGCGCGGGGCGCTTTTCCTTTCCCGGCGTATCCAGGACCCTTGAGGTTCAGATCGGGGACGACCGGAGGGTCATCGGCAACATCCACAAGGATTACAAAAGCCTGGTGTTCATGCTGCCGGGGGATACCGTTTAGAATCTTATTCATAATGTTATATTTTCTTTGACATTTGTGTTCAAATTTGCTTAAAGGTACGATTAAGTCGAAAATTTTTAGTTTGAGAAGTATTAACGCCGCTCAAAAGGAGGTGCAAGTTAAAGCGCTTTGGAAAGGTAAAGCGGTCGGGAATCAATTTGCTCTTTTTAAGTTATTAGGTTTAAATCGAATGCTTTTTTAAGATTCAAAGGGTTTTTTGAACGATTAATCTAGAGCAGGAAAAGGAGAACAGATGATCAAAAGATGCGTCTCGACAATTGTCGCGTCGGTCGCCATCCTCGCGTTTTCGGCGACGGTTTGGGCCGCCGCCAACCGCGTGGAACTGGGGACCAGCGTACCCAACATTCCCAAGTCCCTGTGCTATCAGGCAGGCTCCATCTCCATGGAGTTCAGCGCCGGCACGGTCTTTCGTTCCGGTGACGTGATCCAGTATACCCTGAACAACGGCGTCGTCCTCTGCAAGGACATCGACTTCTATGTACGCCTCCATAACGGCGAGGCCCTCATCGACCGGCCCGGAACCAACACCGCGGCGCCGGTTTCCGCAACCGACGCCCTGGATCAGGTCACTATCGATGCGGCAGCGGTTCCGCCCGTCAATGTGGGTGCCGGTAGACCTGCCTTTTATGACTACGGTTTTCGGGTCAAGGGCCTTGCAGGCAGCCAGATCATTCAACTGACCGTCGGCTCCCGTTCGGTGGATCCGGTCATTTCTCTGCTGGCTACGCCCGAGGGGATCTTCAATGAGAACGGCGCCGACAATTTCATCATGACCTTTGTCGGCATCAATCCCGAAGACGTCCTCAGTGTCTCCATTTTCGATGAGAAGGCCGCGGTTGTGGACGCGTTGGGCAGGGCCTATCTCTATAAAGATGATCCGGATGTCAGCGGCATCCTTTACGACCAGGATTTTGATCCGGCCAACAACGATCCTTTCACCTATGCCGACAACACCCTCTGCATCGACACCCTGACCTTCGACTACCAGGGCGAAAGAGTCGAAGTGACCCCCGACTCCATCACCGTCCTTCCCGACAACAAGCTGACCTTTACGGGTGAGCGCGAGATCGCAAGAATTCTTGCTGCGGCCGAGTATGCGCTCGTGACCTGCAAGGATTCTCCGGTGGTGGGCAACATCATCCTGGGGGGGCAAGGCCAGGATGCGATCTGCCCGCCGTTTGACTTCGATACCGGCGCCAACTACTGCCCCGGCACCCATGAGAACAACAAGCTTATCATCCAGGCCCTGACCAATCCCTTCCCGGTCAACGACTACAAGATCAGCCTCGAGGTGAAGGTCAACGGCCTTACCGGCGACCAGGGCGTCTATATCGCCCAGAATGCCATGGAATACCTCTCCACCACCACCCTGGACGAGGCCTGCAGCGCCGAAAACCTGAACGCTCTCACGTTTGAAACCTACGTCGCTCCCGGCGCATGCACCCAGAGCACGGATGTTGAACCGGGCGGCAGCGGCTGCACCGTGGACTGCGCAAACAAGGTCGTGAAGGCCACCACCATCGCCAACAACCTGGGAATCACCCTGGCCGGCGGCCAGAGCTACCTGAGACTGGGACTTCCCTCCTTCCGCTATGACACGAGCATCGTGAAGGAAGGCGACGTCGTCTCCGTCCGCCTGATCGTGGCGCAGTACCCCTGCGGCACCATCCTCGACGAGGAAATCCAGATCGGCACCTTCGGCTGCGCGCCCGAAACCCGTGCCACGACCCTGCTCTATCCCTACTTCACCCCGGCCAACGGCTCCTACTTCTGGTCGGCTTATGCCATCACCAACATCAGCGGCACCGACGGCAACGTGACCCTGTACATGTATGAGAGCGACGGCGACGCCTTCACGGGTGTTGTCGCCACGCCGGTCAAGGCCCGCACCATCTGGACCACGACCCTGGCAGACTCCATTGTGAACCCCGACATCACCTGGACCCAGACCGCCGGCACCGGCACCCCGGGTGACGCCGCCGCCTATGTCCAGGCGGTCACCACATTCACCGCCGACGGCTTCGGCTTCATCGCCGGTTCCCCGACGGGCGAATCCATGGGCTACCTGCCCAGGGTGGACGGAAAAAAATGAAGGTGGTGACCGATAACCACAGCGGTTGATCATCAAAACCCTATTGTGTTAATGGGATATACAACCGGATTCTGAAAGGGGGTGATAAAAAAAGCGCCGGAAAATCGGCGCGGCAGAGTAATAAACGCAAAATTATGAGTCATTAATCGTAACACGTAACTGTAGTGTAAAACATTTAAAAGGAGAAATGATGAAAAAAAGATTCTTCCCCGTAATTATCGCACTGTGTGCCGTTTTGGCCTTCTCGGGCGCCGTCTATGCAGCGGCCAACCGCGTTGAGCTCGGCACCAACGTGCCCAACATTCCCAAATCCCTCTGCTACCAGGCCGGCTCCATCTCCATGCAGTTCAGCGCCGATACCATCCTGCGCTCCGGAGACGTGATTCAATTTACCCTGAACAATGGCGTGGTGGTCTGCAAGGACATCGACTTCTACCTGAGGCTCCATGACGGAGCAGCAGCCACATTTCTTCCTGGAATAATAACCGCTAACCCGGTTTCAGCCACGGATGCAGGTGACACCCTCACCGTTCAGGCTAGCACGGCTCCGGGTGCGGGCGCTTTGACGCCTGCGCCAGCTGGCACCCACGACTACGGCTTCCGCGTAAAAGCCCTTGCCGGCAGCCAGATCATCCAATTGACGGTGGGCTCCCGCAATGTCACCACCGGAGCATTCAATGAAACCGCGCTGGATGACTTCGAAATTTTCTTCAGCCCCATGACCTTAGCTACGGACGTAGTGACCGTCGCCATCTTCGATGAGAAGGCCACGGCGACCTACCTGTGGAAGGATGACAAGGATGCCTCCGGCATCCAGTACATTCTGGATTCCACGGATTTGGACGACCCCTTCCTGTTTGCTGACAACACCATCTGCATCGACACCCTCACCTTCGACTATCAGGGTGAGAGAGTGGAAGTGACCCCGGATTCGCTGCCCGTTGCGGCCGACAACAAGCTGACCTTCACGGGTGAGCGCGAGATCGCCAGAATTCTTGCGACGGCTGAGTATGCACTGGTAACCTGCAAGGATGCTCCTACGGTCGGCAACATTATCCTCGGTGAAGGCCAGGGCGCAACCTGTCCGCCGTTCGACTTCGACACCGGCGCCTACTACTGCCCCGGTACCCATTCCAACAACAAGCTTATCATCCAGGCCCTGACCAATCCCTTCCCGGTCAACGACTACAAGATCAGCCTCGAGGTGAAGGTCAACGGCCTCACCGGCGACCAGGGCGTGTATATCGCCGAGACATCAATGGAATACCTCTCCACTACCACACTCGACGAAGTATGCAATGCCCAAAGCCTGAACGCCCTCCCGTTTGAAACCTACGTCGCTCCCGGCGCATGCACCCAGAGCACGGATGTTCTCCCGGGCGGCAGCGGCTGCACCGTGGACTGCGCAAACAAGGTCGTGAAGGCCACCACCATCGCCAGCAACCTGGGGATCACCCTTGCCGGCGGTCAGAACTACCTGAGACTGGGGCTTCCGTCCTTCCGTTATGACACCGGCATCGTGAAGGAAGGCGACGTCGTCTCCGTCCGGTTGCTCGTGGAGCAGTATCCTTGCGGCACCATCCTCGACGAGGAAATCGAGATCGGCACCTTCGGCTGCGCGCCCGAAACCCGTGCCACGACCCTGCTCTATCCCTACTTCACCCCGGCCAACGGCTCATACTTCTGGTCAGCCTACGCCATCACCAACATCAGCGGCACCGACGGCAACGTGACCCTGTACATGTATGAGAGCGACGGCGACGCCTTCACGGGCGTTGTTGCCACCCCGGTCAAGGCCCACACCATCTGGGCGACCCGTCTGGACGACTCCATCGTGAACCCGGACATCACCTGGACCCAGACCGCGGGCACCGGTACACCTGGTGACGCGCTATGCTACATTCAGGCGTCGACCACATTCACCGCCGACGGTTTCGGTTTCATCGCCGGATCCCCGACGGGTGAGTCCATGGGCTACCTGCCCAGGGTAAACGGCCACGAGTAATCGGCCAAAAAGCACAAGGGAAGGCGGGTAAGGCACCGCAGCCATTTAAGTGCGAGGCCTCCCGCCGACCAGCGATAAAAAGAACATCGAGGGGCCATTTCGGCCCCTCATGCATTTTAAAGGCAACCGAACGAGATATTTAAAGATGGATGGTTTAAAACATATCTTTCTTCACCAGAAGCGCAACCAGGACTTGAGTGTCTTCTTTTACATTCTCTTTCCGTTGATCGCATCATGGATTCTGGTTTCCAGCGCGTTTTCGTTTCCATATCAGCCCGACCGGCAGGTGATGATCGACACGGAATACACGGCGGCATCCGTCTCGCATGCCCCGGGCCGTAAAACCTGGGAGATCCGGACCGGGAAGGAGAAACAGTTGGTGACCCTGGCCGTTTATCCCGCCGGCGCCGATCACCCCTTCTGCACGGTGACGATCCATGAGGACGGGGCGCCCGGCACGATCACCCTTACGGAGCGGCAGGGGAATCAGGAGCGGTCGAGCGAAAACGGACTTTTCATCCTGCCGGGCTACCCCGCGCCCGTCAACGTGCTGCCGGTGCATCAGGCAGAAACCGAGAAATTTTACGATGAAAAGCGGACCGCGGGGGGCCGCGTCTTCGTCAGACGCTACCGGGTTTTTTTTGAGGCCGTATCACGGGAAACGGCGCTGAAAAATGGATGGCTCACGGAGGGTTCCGGCCCCGACGGAGCGAAAACGGCTGCGCCATCGGCATCGGCCCTTCCAGAAAACAAAGGCCCGAGCAACCCGCCGGAGCCCCTGCTTCTGCGGATGGTGACGGTCGAAGACGACAGCAAAACGGCAGTCGTCCGGCAGTTGTGGCGCGATGGGGATTCCTGGTGGATCTACGAGGAAACCCCGTTCAAGCGTTCCCGGCGCGTGGAATGACCCAGAGACCTTTGCTTCATGTGAGGATGTATGAAACCCTTTAAGACCCTTCTACCCCTGACCATCGTTTTCCTGGGCCTCTCCCTGTGGGGCGTTTCCCGATCATCGGCTGAAACCTACGAGACGGACGCCCTTCCCTGGTCGGGCTACTGGTGGCCGTCCATCCACGGCGGACTGGCGACCGGCAAGGATTACCGGGGTCATCCGGCCCCCCTGGAAAAATACGACCAGCTCATCCAAGGCGTATTCCCCGGCCTGTCGACCCAATGGTATGCAGCCAAATACTACGACACCAGCGCCCTCTCCTGGTTCGGTCTCTGCTGGAACTGGGCCATGTCCGCCACATTCGAGGATATCGATTTTTTCCCCTCCTCCGAAAACAACATCCACTTTCGGGTGGGCGACAAGAAGGGCATCCTGACCGCAGCCAATACGGACAATGCTTATGAATACGAGAACGGCGCAAGTCCCGCTTCGTTTCATTACTGGCTCCTCAATTACATCCAGGATCAGGGCAGGGCGTTCGTGGCCGATCTCGACCCCACCGGCGAGCTCTGGTCCTATCCCGTCTTCCGCTTCGACATGACGAGCAGCGTCAAATCGGGCGGAGAGGCGGTCGCCGTCACGATCCACTACGCCGACGACATGGTGGCGCCCGACTATATGGGCACCCAGGTCCGGCGAAAAACCTACACCTACACCCTCGGGATCACCGGCGACGGGAGCATTTCTGGAGGTCAGTGGACGGGCGCCAGCATCGCAGATCATCCCCAGGGGATGTGGTTTGTGCTGGATGCGGCCTCCGCCACCCCCTATCTCGATTACAACCGGGCCGTTCAAATCGCCCGGTCGGCGGACGATTTCCTGGAGACCGGCGGACCCGAGCCCGCGCCCGTGGCGCCCGGCACTTACAACCTGGTGCTCATGAACGAGGACGCTTACCGGATCGACTGCGGGGCGGGCGACACCGTGTCCCTCTCGCTCAAACGGCTCTCCGGCAGCGCTTCGGACATGCTCGTCTCCGTGAGGGACGCCCAGGGCGCCGACATGGGCAGCTATCGGATCAGCGCCTACAAATATGCCGACTCGGCGCCGGTTGAGCTGACCCTCTCCTCGGGCACGCCGCCTTATATTCTGACTTTTGGCCAGGACAGCTACCGCGACCCCAACCTGTATGTGCTGACGCTGGACATCGACAAGACCTTCCAGCAGACCGTCCCCTACATCCCCAGCTTCATGTGGTCGGGGTTTGCCGTCACCAATCCCACAGGAATGCCCGTATCAAACGTTTTCCTCACCTCGTACGGCAGTGACGGCGCCCCGATTCACACGGGGTTCGGGCCGGTCACCCTGGCCCCCGGCGAAAAGCGGGTGTTTCTGCTGGATCAACTGCCGTGGCGGCGGCATGAATTCAGCAGGATCGACCGACTGATTCTGAAAAGCGACGGCTTCCTCAATTTCGTCAATCTCTTCGGCGACAAAGCCGGGCTTGCCATGGCGAGCTTCAACACAAACCCGCCCCGGAGCGGCCGCCTGATCCTGCCGGGGGCCGTCACGACATCCGGGACCGGCGAAAAGATTTTTTCCCAGATCTTGAGCGAATCCGGGGGGAATACCGGCGTCACCATGAAGCTCTACAGCCCGGGTGGGGCCTTCCTCAAACAGGCCGCCGCCACGATCCCCGCGGGCCGGAAATACAACATTCAGCCCGGCAAAGAACCGTTTCAATACAGCATGTCCAACACCGACTGGGTGGATGTCACGAGCAGCGCCGGGGCCCTCATGAGCGGGTTTCAATACGTGAGCGCCGCCGGGAAGGCAGAGGTGATGCCCATGGAGTCGGTTGCGGGAAGCGCCAAGGTCGTCCCCCATATTCCGCCGGCGTCGGGCAGCTGGATCCTGACGGTGGCGCTCATCAACCCCAATGACGCGGAAAACCGGGTCCGGTTCCACATGAAAAAGGCGGGCCAGGACGCGGCCGAGGATATGGAGGTGGTGCTGGGGCCGAGGGAGAAGCGGCTCATCGATATTCAGTCCCACTTCGCAAGGTTTCCGGGCCACCCCCTGCATCAGTCCATGATCGGCGTGACGGGGGATCTGCCCTTTGTCGGCTGGTATTCCTACGGCACCCCGGGCGGCGGCGAGGAGGCATCCTTCCCGCTCATCGACGACGCGGATAATACCGCGGAGCTGATCCTGCCCCACAACGCCGGGACCAACGGCGGGGCCTGGTGGACGGGCGCGTGCGTGGGTAATGCCTCCGGTGTTCCCCTCACCGTGTGGGTCGAGCCCTACGGCCGGGACGGCGGATTGATCTCCCATCAGGTGCGGCCGCTTTCGCTCGACCCCGGCGCCTACGAGATCCTGACGGCGGCGGGGTTTTTCGGGGAGTTCAGCAACGAAATCGCGTTTGTCAAGTTCCGCGTCGACCCGGCGGCGGATGGGCGCATCTGCGGGTTTTACCTCTACGGCAAACTCGAGAACGGGGTGCCCACCACCCGGCAGCTCTCGGGCGGCAATATGGGCGGGGCGGATATACGCCTCGAAGACCTGCCCCCGGGGGCGCAACTGGTCCGGGGCGGGGCCCCGGGTTCGGGCAGCATCATCGTTACGAGCCGATCGGTGTTCTGAACCGGCTTATTGTCGGCAGGATGGATCGGGGGGCGCCCATCGGGCGCCCTTCGTCATTTCGCGGGAGGTGTCGTCAGCGACTTCGGTTGGGCTTCTGCCGGGGCTGTCTGGTTTTGGAACATCCGGCTGAAGGGGTTCTGGGATTCCTCGACGCGCTGATACCATTTGCCGTCGTCCGCCTTGATCCAGCGCTGGGGGATCACCGGGCTTTTGAACTCGAAGGTCTGGACGGATACGGTTTCAGTCATGCGGACTACGGCCTCCGTTCCCGAGGGCAGGACCTCCACGCTCTCAATGGCAAACCCCTTGTAGGTCGTGTTTCTCGGCCGTTTGATGAAATCCTCCCGGGTGATGGTTTTCCGGTAGTCCGCATCATACAGGTCGTATACCTGGTCCCATTTGCCGTCGACCTTGGCCTGCATCATAGTTTGGGCGCTTTCGCGCACCCGCTCCTCGGGTTTCTTGAGATCGCAGGCCATGGTCAACAGAAAAGCAACCGCGCAGGCGGTCATCAGGCCTCGGGGGATCCAGTGATTTTTCATGGCGTTTTTCCTTTTTCCGGCGCAGCGCCGGCGCTGCCCTTCTGTTGAAAGATCCCCGCAGGAATTTGAACGGCGTCCTTGTGGGTCTTCCGGTATTGATCCATGAACTCCTCGGGCGACTTTTTCAACCCCTCCATGAGTTCCTGGTGGGTTTTGGCATCTTCCTGCGGGTTTTTGCCGCCGGGCTTGACGTAGTAGACCTGGTTGACGATATCGAAGATTTTGGCATCGTCGCGGGTGTCGTCATCCAACTCGATTCGGGTTTCCTTTCCCATCGTGACGCGGCCCCGGGGTGCGACGGTCATGGGGAGCACTCCCAGATGCTTTCCCTTGGATCCGATATAGAGGACCCCGGCCTCCCGCTTTTCTGGGGTGTCCGCCGCGGTTTTTTCGATTGGCGCGCCCCCGGGACCTTTCACGGCCGGCTCCATGCGGACGGAGCTGTCCGCGGCATGAAACTCTGGGCCCCCGTGATCGTCATCGCATCCGCTTTTCATGCCGCAGGAGACTGCTGCGTTTATCCAGGGGAATTTGTCCAGGAGCGCCTGCGTCGGCTCAAAATCGAGCTGGGAGAGCAGGATGGTGATGTCGGCCTTCTCTTTTTCGATTTCGGGCAGGATCGCCTTGAGGGCAGCCTCCGGGTCTGCGATGGCGACGTCGGATAGATTCTCAAAGGGTTCGGCCCACTTGAGGGCGTTGACGGGCAGGATGCCCAGGACCGCCACCTTCACCCCGCCGACCGGGATGATTTCATACCGTTTGAGCCGGGGAATGGCCACACCCGATACGGCGGCGTTGGTGGAGATAAAGGGAAAAGAGGTGCCTGCGGGCGCCTTTCTCAGGTATTCCGTCCCCAGCGTGAAATCTGACCCGCCGAGGTTCATCCCGTGGTATCCCATGAGGGTCATGGATTCCAGGGCGGCGTTCGCCTTTTTCTCCGCATCCCTTGGGGTGTAGCCGAATACGCCGCCGCAGTCCAGGAGCAGGACCGGCCCGGAGGTTTTCCGCAGGGTTTCAATCACATGGGCTCTTCGGGCAAGACCGCCCGAACTTTTGCCCGCTCATTCGTTGACCGGCCGGATGTTGCCGTTCATGTCCCCGCTATAGAGGAGCGTGATTGATTTCGCCGCCTCGCCGGCGGCCCACCCCGGACCGGAATGGACCGCCAGGATGGAAAACACGGCAAGAAGGATGATCGGGGTTTTTTTTCGCATGACTTTCCTCCTGATTTCATATATAGCGCATATCACTTCGGGCTTGCTGGAAAGCCCCGTACTATAGTGGATCACACGGCCGATAGCAAGCGTTAAAGCATCAGACCGGAAGGCAGCAAATCCATGGCGACCCATGACGGCCGTTACAGCAGATTTTTAAACCCACTTATGATTATCTCCCACATCTGGCAGTATCGAGACCTGATCCGCCAGCTCACGTGGCGGGCGGTGATCGGCCGCTACAAGGGGTCTATTGTAGGGCTGGGGTGGTCCTTTGTTCATCCCCTCGTCATGCTGGCCATCTATACCTTCGTGTTTTCCGCCATATTCAAATCCAAGTGGGGCGTTCAGCCGGACGAGGGGAAGGTGGCCTTCGCCATGGCCCTGTTCATGGGGCTCATCACCTTCAATATGTTCTCGGAGACCGTCAACCATGCGCCGACGGCCATCCTGAACAACGTCAATTTCGTCAAGAAGGTGGTCTTTCCCCTGGAGATCCTGCCGGTGGTGGGCTTCCTCGGGGCCTTTGTCAACGCCCTCTTCAGCCTGGCGGTGCTGCTCCTGGGGCTTCTGGTCTTCAACCATTTTCTCCACTGGACGGTGCTGCTCCTTCCGCTGGTGTGGCTGCCGGTGGTCTGCCTCTCCCTCGGGTGCGGCTTTTTTCTGGCGTCCATGGGGGTATTTGTCCGCGATGTCGGCGCGACCATCAGCATCCTGACGACCATGCTCTTTTTCCTGTCGCCGATCTTCTATCCGATCCAGGCCGTGCCCGAGAGATTCCGGTTCGTGTGCAGAATCAACCCCATGGCCGTTTTCGTGGAGGACGCCCGGAAGGTGGTCCTGTGGGGAATGACGCCGGACTGGGGGGTGTGGGCCGGCGGGTTTGCATTCTCTCTGGCGACGCTGATTCTGGGGTTCCTGTGGTTCATGAAGACGCGCAAAGGATTTGCCGATGTGGTATAGAAGACTGCCGGGATCAAGGGCGGGTCATGGCTGCTGATATCGCCATCCGGACCGAAGCCCTCGGCAAGTGCTACCATCTTTACAGCGAGCCCATGGACCGGCTGAAGCAGTCGATCTTCCGGTCCCGGAGGCAATACTTCCGCGAGTTCTGGGCCCTCCGGGATGTCTCCTTCGACATCGGCCGGGGGGAAACCTTCGGCATCATCGGGGCCAACGGCTCGGGAAAATCGACGCTCCTCCAGATGATCTGCGGCACCCTCCAGCCGACGGAGGGCGAGCTTTCAGTGAACGGACGTATCTCAGCGCTTCTGGAGCTGGGCGCCGGGTTCAATACGGAATTCACCGGCCGGGAGAATGTATACCTGAACGCCGCCATCCTGGGGCTTTCGAGGGAAGAGACCGACGAGAAGTACCCGAAGATCCTGGAGTTTGCCGACATCGGCGACTTCATCAACCGCCCGGTCAAGACCTATTCGACGGGCATGCTCGTGCGACTGGCCTTTTCGGTTCAGGTGGCCGTGGATCCGGACATCCTCATCATCGATGAGGCCCTCTCCGTCGGGGACATTTTCTTCCAGCAGAAGTGCATGCGCCGCATGAAAGCCCTCCGGGAGCAGGGCGTCACCATTCTCTTTGTCTCCCACGATCTCACCCTCGTGCGGGACTTCTGCGGCCGTGTTCTCTACCTGAAGCACGGCCGGATGAAGTGCCTGGGCCAGAGCCAGCAGGCCATCCAGCGGTTCATCCAGGAGGACCACCGGCCGGAGCCGGCGGCTGGAGAGAAGGCGGCGCCCGCGGCGGAGCGTTCCGCTCCGGACGACGATGTCCTTGCCTTCAAGGAGAATGCCGTATGGGTCCGGGACGGCGCACCGGAAACGTCAGCCGGGACCGGAGACGGAAAGGCCCGGATCCTCGCGGTTTCCGTGCTGAACAGCGAAAACGAGATGACCCTGGCCGCCCGGATCGGCGAGAAGCTGCGCATCCGGGTCCTCTACCAGGTGTTCGCCGAAGAAGAGTTCCACGTCACGGTGGTCATGAAGAACCGGTATGACCAGATCATTTTTTCCGGCGGGTCTTACACCCTGGGCATGGAGATTCCCCGGCTCGCCCCGGGGGAGATGACCGTTTTCGAGATGCAGGCCACCGCCATGATCGAGGCCGGGCTGTACACCTTTGCCGTCAAGCTCGGCCAGCGGATCGGCTCTCGTAACAAAGGGGTCGAGATCGACGCCACCCCCTGGCTGGGGCCCATCGGGATCACATGGGATTATGAAAACCAGGTCGCGCCCTTTTTCGGGATGTTCGGCATCCCGAGCGAGGGGCGGTTCATGAATGTAAAGGAAATGCCATGATCGTCTGGCTGGCCTCCTACCCCCGGTCCGGCAACACCCTCCTGCGGACCGTTCTTCGGCGCTGCTTCGGGCTCTGCTCCCACGAGGATGTCCCCATCGACAGGCCCGGCGAGTTCAGGGACAACCCCGACATGATCGGCCACGTGGAAAAGCAGGAGGCCTGGGAGGATTTCTACGGAAAGGCACTGGCATCGCCTGAGCTCTCCCTGGTGAAGACCCACCTGCCCCCGAGGGACGAACAGCCGTTCATCTACGTCGTGCGGGACGGGAGGCTCTCGGTGACGAGCTACCGGAAGTTTCACCGGGACTACAACGGCATCGACAAATCCATCGCAAGCCTCATCATCGGCGACGATGTCTGCGGCGACTGGACGACCCACTACCGGGTCTGGAACGACCGGAGCGCCCCGGAGCGGCTGGTGCTGAGATTCGAGGAACTGGTGAACGTGTCGGAGGAGGTGCTGGCCCGCATCGCCTGCTTCATCCGGTTCACGGGGGAGATCGCGCCGTGGGAAAACCCCATCGGACGGCTCCGGGAGGTGGAGCCCGACTTCTTCAACCGCGCCGAAACCCGTTTTGCGGCGGACCCGGAATGGGGGCTTGCCGAGCGGTTTCTGTTCGAGCGGTTTCACGGGGAGCTGATGCGCGGGCTGGGCTATGAAAATGATCTCTCCTGCGTCCATCTGATTCGGGAGGTCCCCGGCGAGTTCCTTGCCATGGCCGAAGAGATGGTCACGCTCCTCCGGCGGCTTTCCCGCGAAAATCATGAAAGACTGACATCGATCCACGATCTGGATCGTCGCCTGAAGGCCATGGCGGCCGTCAGGCAGGGGTGATGGAGAGGGCCGCACCATGTTTCTTCTGAATCGCATGAAAAGGGCCGTTTACCGGCGCTTCCTCCGCCGGCTGGACGCTGCGAGGACCGAACAGCTCATCGCGTCCCTGGGCGGCTGCGGCGAGAACCTCATGCTCTACCCTCCGGTGGTCATTCACACGCCGGAGGCCCTCACCATCGGGGACAACACCTCCATCGCGCCGTTTGTGCACATGTGGTGCGGGGCCTATATCGAGATCGGGTCCCGGTGCATGATCGGCAGCCACGTGGCCATCACCTCCCTGGGACATGACTTCCGGGAGGAGGAGATGTGGAAGAGCATGGTCAAGGGCAAGGTCGTCATCGAGGACGACGTCATGCTGGGTGCTCACAGCGTGGTGCTGCCGGGGGTGACCATCGGCAGGGGTGCGGCCGTGGGCGCGGGCTCCCTCGTCACCCGGGACGTGCCCCGCTACGCCGTCTGTTTCGGCAGCCCCGCTCGGGTTCGGGAATTCCGGCCCGAATCGGTCCAGGCGGCCCTCGAAGCATTGGTGGTGGAGGGGGGGCGGTAAGCATGGGTGCGGTGAGCTTTTCCATCGATGTCGATCTGATCCGGTTCTTCAAGCGGTTTCTGCCCATAGAAACCTTCATCGAGACCGGCACCCTCAAGGGGGATACGGTGGCCGCGGTCCGGCCCTATTTCGCCAGGACCGTCTCCATCGAGCTGTCCGATGAATACTATCAGGACGCCGTGAAAAGGTTCCGGGATGACCCCGATGTCGTCCTCCTGAAGGGGGATTCGGCGGCCCTGATCGGCGGCCTCGCGCGGGATGTCGATGAAACCCCCGCCATGTTCTGGCTGGACGCCCACTGGTGCAGCGACGATGAACAGAAGGCGGAGGGCGCCCGCTCCCAATGCCCGCTGCTGGGGGAGATCCGGGCCATCGGCCGCATCCATCCCGAAAGCGTCGTCCTCATCGACGACGCAAGGCTGTTTCTCTGCACGCCCGGCAGGCCCCATGATTACGGGCAGTGGCCCGATTTCCACGATATCGTGAAGGCCCTCCTGGAACTGAGCCCCGTGCACCGGATGATGGTCGCAAACGACGTGATCGTTTTCTATCCCGAAGCGCTTCTTGAGCCTTTCCAGCGCTTCGTCCACGAAACCGGGGTGGACTGGCTGGAGGTCGTCAATACCTTTCGGGACTGGCCGCGCCTCAGCCGGGAATACGAAACGCTTTCGGAAGCCCACGAGACGTTGGCCCGGATCCACCAGGAAACGGTCCGGGAACTTGCGGCCCTGCGCCGGGCTTGCGACGAGGAGAGGCGCCGGCACGACGCCGACCGAAGGGAGACGGCCGCGGTCCTGTCGGCCCGGGAAGAGGCTTGGGGCCGCATCGCGCAGGAAACGGATCGAAACCGCGCGCTGATGGAAGACCTCATCCGCCAGAAAGATGCGGCCATCGCCCAGCTTGAGACCATCGCCGACATGCGGCGGCAGACCATCGTCCACCGGGACCGGGTCATCCAGCGCCTGGAAAGCCGGCGCTTTTTCAAGCGGGCAACCTTGTGGGCGGCATCGATCTTCCGCCGAAACCTTTAATCCAGAATGGTTCTGCACACGATGAAACATCACCCTGACGCATCCCCCAGGATTTCCATCATCACCCCGTCCTATAACCAGGCAGGGTTCCTTGTCCAGGCGATCGAAAGCGTCCTGGACCAGGGATACCCGAACCTGGAATACATGATCATGGACGGCGGCTCGACGGACGGGAGCATCGAGATCATCCAGCGGTATGAGAAGCATCTGGCCTTCTGGGAGAGCGCCCCGGACAACGGCCAGAGCCACGCCGTCAACAAGGGGTTCCGCCGGGCCACAGGTGAGCTGGTGGCGTGGATGAACTCCGACGATTATTACCTTCCGGGGGCCTTTGAGGCGGTGGCGGAAAAGCACCGCGAGCTGTCCGCAGACGGTAAACTGCCGGGCTTCTTCTTTGGCACCGGCATCCGGGTGGACCGGGAGGGCGGACTTATCGGCAACTTCTGGCCCCACAAGCCCGTCTTCGACGTTGCGGCCCTGGTCTACGGGTTTGATTACATCCTGCAGCCCACGGTTTTTATCCGGCGGGACCCGCTTTTCTCCGTGGGCCTTCTGGACGAGGGGCTGAAATACTGCATGGACTACGATCTCTGGATCCGCCTGGCCAAGGCGTATCCCGCGGCCCCGGTGGATCACCCGGTCGCGGCCTCCCGGGAGTACCGGGAGACCAAATCCCTTTCCGGCGGCATGGAGCGGTGCGCCGAGATTGCAAGGGTCATCGCCGGCCATACGGGGCTCCCGGCCACGCCCGGCGTCCTCTACTACATCATCATCACCCTCCAGGGGCTGACCCGGGAGGATCGCGCCACGGGCCTTTTCTCGAAGGATTTCCAGCGGGCGCTTGAATTTCTGCACACGGAAAACCTGATCCCCCTGAGCCTCTTCTCCGACAGTGACTACGGCTTTCCCGAGCGGACCGCGGGCGCCGATCCGCTGGCGGAGATGGCCGCCGTCGCGGCAGAGCGAAAAGGGTATCTGACGGGTCTGGAGGAAAAACTGGAAGCGCTTCACCGGGTTATCCATACGCGGGATGAGGAGATCACGGGCCTCATCGCCCAATTGAAGGAGAGCGAGGCGGACCGCGACGCCCGCCTTGCGCAGGTCGAGTCGATCGGGAAGCAGCTCGCGGAGAGCGAGGCGGATCGCGACGCCCGGAGGATCCAGATCGAGGAGCTGGGCGCCCTGCTTGCGGAGAGCGAGGCGGACCGGGCCGCACGCTTTGAGGTCATCCAGGACCAGGCGCGGCAGATCGAGGCCCTCGGCCGGCGCTACGACCACCTGGCGACCCGGATGCCCGTCCGGGTCCTGAGAAAGCTCGGCATGATCTCCCCCCAGCCCGCGGACACCCCCGAGGCGTAGGAAAATCGGACGACCATGGCGCTGATTGCAGTCGATGTGACCCCCATGATGCCCGGCGGCGAGAACGGGGGCGTCAAGATCCTGACCCTGGAACTCCTGCGGGCGTTTCAGCGCGAGGCTGGGGATCACCGGTTTCTGCTCCTGACGGCCTCGTGGAACCACGACGAACTGGCCGGTCTGGAGGCGCCGACCATGACGCGTCTCCTGATCCTGGATAAATCGCCGTCGCGGTCCGCATTTCTGGACCGCTTTCACGGGCGAACGGGCAGGGTGCTCCGGAAACTTGCGGCCATCGTGAGGCGGAAGGTTCCCCGGGGGACCTTCGCCCGAAGGCGTTCCCTCACGTCCCGCGGCGTGGACCTGCTCTTCTGTCCGTTTACGGCGCCCACCCATATCGAGCCGGGGATCCCGACCGTATCGGTGATCCACGACATGCAGCACAAGGATTATCCCCAGTTCTTCCCGGAGAAAGAGATCGAGACCCGGAACCTTTTCATGGCGGACGTGCGTGCCAAGGCCGGCCGGATCGTCTGCATCTCCGAAAATGTTCGGGATTCGGTCCTCCGCCACCTGAACGCGGACCCGGAAAAGACCCATGTCGTCTACAACTGCATCCAGTCGCGCCTGGGTGCGGACATCCCGCCGGAGACCCGACAGGCCGTGCTGCAAAGGCTGGGGATTCATCAGCGGCCCTATATGTTCTATCCCGCCAATTTCTGGCCCCACAAAAACCACCGGATGCTGCTGACGGCCTACGGCATGTTTCGGCACCGGCATCCGGACCTGGCCCCGGACCTCGCCTTCACCGGGGCTTTGGTGGATGAGGAGCGTCTTCTCAAACAGGCCGCGGCAGGGATGGGGATCCGGGAGCACGTTCACTTTCTGGGGTTTCTGCCCCAGGAGGAGCTGGACGTTGTCTGGCAGGGAAGCCGGTTTCTGATCTTTCCGTCCCTGTATGAAGGCTTCGGGATCCCCGTGGTCGAGGCCATGTCCCTGGGGAAGCCGGTGCTGTGCAGCAATGTCACGAGCCTTCCCGAGGTCGCGGGGGATGCGGCCCTCTTCTTTGATCCCAGGAAGCCCGGGGAGATGGTGGCGGCCATGGCGCGGATTACCGGAGACCCGTCCCTGGCGGCGGACCTGGCAGGCCGGGGAAGACTGCGGGCCCAGCAATACCGGTCCGAAAGGATGATCCGGGGATACCTGGAGGTCTTCCGGGAGGCCCTGGGCTGCCCCGCAGGGCTTGCAGACGGCGTGGCCGGGATGTTCGAGGACGGATGGACGGCGGAGGAGGTGTCCATCACCTACGGCCCGGGGCCCGACGGCCGTCGTCTGGAAATTCTCCTGGAGGCACCGGTGGAGCTGCCCGGCGGAAGGCGCCTTGTATCGGTGATCGAAAACGGAAAGCGGGTCCGGCGGGAGCGTCTGGCCAGGGGGGAGGAGCGGGTGCTTTCCTTGCCGCTGCCCGCCCGCCGGGGAGAAGTCTCCCTCATCGTTTCACCCGTGTTCCAGCCCGCCCTGTGCGGCATGGGGCCGGATAATCGCAGGCTGGGGGTGATCTGCCGAGGGTGCTCCGTCGTCTCTCCGGACGGAGAAAGCGTATCATTGTTGAAGCATTCGTAAAAAAGGAGCGTGACCGCGTGGCCCCATCCATCAGCATCGTTACCCCTTCCTACAAACAGGGGATCTTTATCGAAAGAACCATCGAAAGCGTGCTCAAGCAGAAGATACCGGGGCTCGAATACATCATCGTCGACGGGGGCAGCCGGGACCGCACGGTCGATATCCTGAAGCGTTACGGGGATCGGGTCCAGTGGACCTCCGAACCCGACAGGGGGCAGGCCGACGCCGTCAACAAGGGTATCCGGAGGTCCCGGGGGGAGATCATCGGGTGGCTCAACAGCGACGATGTCTACTATGACGGGGCCCTGGCCGCCGTCCTGGAATACTTCGAGGCCCGCCCAGACGTGGACATCCTTTACGGAGACGCCCATCATATCGACGCGGAGGACCGGATCATCGAGCCCTACTATACCGAGGACTGGGATTATGAGCGGCTCAAGGAGATCTGCTTCATCTGCCAGCCGTCGGTTTTTTTCCGGCGAAGCCTGGCGGAAAGGGTCGGGCTCCTGGACGACCGCCTTCAATACTGCATGGACTACGAATACTGGCTGCGCATCGGCCGGACGACGCCCTTCGCCCGCATGAACCGGTTTCTCGCCGGATCGCGGATGTACGACAGCAATAAGACGCTCGGGGCAAGGGTCGCCGTCCACCGGGAGATGAACGACATGCTGAAGCGGACCCTGGGGGCGGTGCCGGTCAAATGGATTTACGGGTACGCTCATGTAAAGGCGGATCAGAGAGGGCTCGACCGCGCCCACCCCTCGCAAAACCTGGAATTCGTCGTGCGGCTGGTAGGCCAGGCCATGTACGCCTTCTTTCACTGGAAAAGAAAGATTTCCCCGCGGGAATTCATGACCATGGCGGGCTGGCTGCTGGGCTCGTTGAAAAACGTGGTCCGCCAGTTCGGATGAATCCGGCGTGCGCCAGGACGCCGACACCTTGCAAGGGGGGGCGATGAAAATCGGTTTTGACGTCAGCCAGACCGGGAACAACAAGGCCGGATGCGGGTTTGTGGCGGATGCCCTGATCCGGGCATTGATCCGGACGGATCCGGAGAACGCCTATCTCCTGTACCCCCATTTCGGCGGAGACTTCCGGGACCCGGACGCCCTCAAGACCACGACAAGGGTCGAACATCCCCGCGTCAGGCGGATTCCCGTCGGCCGGAACCCGGATGAAGGCCGGATCTTCTGGGAGGGGATGACCCCCGAAAAGGAAGACGCCCTGGGCAGCCCGGATATCATCCATGCCAATAATTTCTTCTGCCCAACGGGGTTGACCCGCGCGCGGCTGCTCTACACCCTGCACGACATCAGCTTTCTCATGCATCCGGAGTTCACCACCGAACAGAACCGGTGGATCTGCTTCAACGGGGTCTTCCGGGCGTCCCTGCATGCGGACGCCATCATCGCGGTTTCGGCCTTTTCCCGGGAGAGTTTTCTGGAGGTGTTCCCCCATTATCCCCCGGATCGCATCACGGTGGTTCCCCTGGGCAGCCGGTTCGGGCCGGATCAGGCCACCGGGGCCCCTTCGGGCCGATCCGAAAGGTTCCATCCGGGTGAATTCTGGCTGAGCGTCGGCACCCTGGAGCCCCGGAAGAACCTCCGGCGGATGCTCGCGGCCTATGCCGAATACCGGAACGGCGCGAAGGACGCCTTTCCGCTGGTGCTGGCCGGAGGCCAAGGATGGATGGAGGAGGATCTCGAGGCCTACATCCATTCGCTGGGACTGCAAGGAGAGGTCATGCCCCTCGGCTATGTCGCGGACGAAGAGCTGATCTGGCTCTACCGGAACTGTTTCGCCTTCGTCTATCCTTCCCTATACGAAGGCTTCGGCCTCCCGGTGCTGGAGGCCATGACCCTGGGGGCCGCGGTCATCACCTCCCATGACACCAGCCTGCCGGAGGTGGCGGGAGACGCGGCCCTGTATGTGGATCCATGGGATGTTTCGGATATCGCCCGCGCCTTTGGGCGGCTTGCGGCCGACGCCGGTCTGCGGGAGACCCTGAAACAGCGGGCCGACTGCCAATCCCGGAAATTCTCCTGGGAGCGGAGCGCGGCCCGGACCCTGGCCGTTTACCGCCGGCTGATGGATGAAACCTGATCCATCGCCTTTCATCATGCAGGGTCTGTGAGAGAGCAGCGCCGTTCAGGGTAATGACATTGGATCGATAACCATAATGTATTGCCTCAGGATATCACCGCCATTGGCGATTTATTTTCAAGAGAACGGCCTGTGTGGTCCGCCATCGCGGTCATGAGAAATTTCGCCCACAATTTCGATAACAGCTTTTATCGTTTCGTCATTGTCGGCATTTCAAATACGGTCATATCCTATATCGTATTTATGGCGGCGTACTATCTGTTGTTTGTAAACAATGCATCAATATCCCAGTGTTTCAGCTATGGCGCGGGAATTGCCTGGAGTTTCCATTGGAATCGAAAATGGACATTCAAAAGCCACGATAAGGCCGTACGTAATTTTATTCTCTTTCTTATTTTACAGTCGGTCATGCTGCTGCTCAGCGTGTATATGATTCATGTTCTCGTTGATGTATTCAATAATAATCCAACAGTCAGCTGGGTTTTTGTGATGGCCGGTATAACCGTTATCAATTATGCGGCCAACAGATATTGGGTCTTCAGATGATTGAAACAATGCTGAAAAATACGATTGCAGCATCGTGTGCGCATAGCCGTATCATGCCGGTTGACATCGGCATCGGGAAATGATCCAGAGGATACCCATGGTGATATCGATCGTAATTCCAGCTTATAACGAGGCGGGCAATATCGAGGAGATCGTCGTCAAATTAAAAGCCTGCCTTGAGGGAAAGGCGGATTTTGAGCTTATTTTTGTCGATGACGGCAGTACGGATCAAACCCTTGCCGAGATTCAAGGGATCATGAAGACGGAAAAATTTGTGAAGTATATCTCGTTGTCCCGGAATTTCGGTCATCAGAAAGCGCTCAAGGCAGGCCTGGATCATGCCATGGGGGAGTGTGTGATCAGCATGGACGCTGATATGCAGCATCCTCCTGAGCTGGTCGGTAAGCTGATAGAGAAGTGGAAAGAGGGATATGATGTCGTTTATACCATCCGGAGAGACTCTCCGGGCACTGGTTTTTTCAAGCGGGCGACATCGAAGGCGTTTTATCTCCTCATCAATTGGCTCTCGGAAATCGAGATTCCTCTCGGAGCTGCCGATTTCCGCCTGCTGGATAGAAAAGTGGTCGATGAATTGAAGAAATTTCAGGAAAACTGGCTTTTTATAAGAGGGCTCGTATCCTGGCTTGGCTTCAGGCAGACAGGAATCGAATACACGGCCCAGCCGAGGTTCTCGGGGCGCAGCAAATACTCCCTGGTCAAGATGGTCTCATTCGCCATCGAGGGGGTTACCTCCTTCAGCATCTTTCCCCTTCGGGTTGCAACGTTTACAGGTCTTTTCTGCTCCATCATCTCGTTTTCATATCTTCTGTATGCCGCCTATGTGAAGCTTTTTACAAAACTGGCTACGCCCGGTTGGGCTTCTTTGCTGATGACCATCCTGCTGCTGGGCGGGATTCAATTGATATCCCTGGGATTGATAGGCGAATATCTCGGAAAAATGTTCATTGAGTCCAAACGGAGACCGACCTATGTCATCAAACAGATGTCGGTATGAAGTCATGAATGAACCTAAGCATATCCGGTATCCGCTGATGGTGATGGGCATCTGGGCCGTGTTCATCTTGCCATCCGTTTTTTTCCCCAACTGGTGCTACCTGGATGATCCCACGAATCTCTGGGTCGGAGCGACCATTTCCGAGGATCCGATGCTGCTGATGCCCAACAGCGACTCGGGGCGGTTTCGTCCGGCCTATAACCTGTATTATGCTATTTTTCACCAATTTTTCGGGTTTCATCTGCGGGGGTTTTATCTTGTTCAATCCTTGGTGTTTCTGATTATCGCGATGCTGGCCTTCCGGGTGGTCGCCGGATGGTCCAAGTCGCCCCGTTGGGGTCTTGCCGCGGCCTTCCTCGTTCTGACATCATCTCCTGTCGCCGAAAACGCTTATACCCTGGGAAAGGCGGACCCCATCCTGCTGCTGCTGCTGTTGCTGATGTGCTGCTTCTGTGCGGCTTTTCGATGGACCGGGAGGGGCTCCCGGGCGGCGGGAATCGCCGATGGTGTTGCATGGTTGGCATGGGCGCTGCTCGCGGTCGTCGCTCTCCTTTTCAAGGAGACGGCTGTTGTTTTCGTCGTTTTTGCGTTTTCAGGGGTCGTGGCGGCGTGGCTTTTGAAAAAAGTCTGGAACGCGGGTGATGCCGATTCTGTCTGCCGGACATATCTCCGGCTGCTGACAGCGTCGCTCGTATCGATCGGGATCGTCCGGCTGACCGCGTATCTCCTGGTTCCTCCCGATGCATCGAGCGAATATACCACCTACCCGATAACCATGAGCCTGGTGCTGAGCAATCTGGAGTATTATCTGACCCAGACGCCGGATGTCATTCTTATGGGGCTGGCAGCCGGAGCAGCCTGGTTCATCTCTTTTGGTGCCTTGGTGAGATCTCAGGTTCACGGCGACATCCATAGGACGGTTTTCAGCATTGCCCTCTTCATGACCGGAGCGGCTTATATGGGGGGCCAACTGATCTGGCGTTGGCCGATGGGATATTATCTGCTGATTCCCGCCGCACTCTTCTCGATCGCAGGGATCCTCTTTGTCTCAATGGCGCCGCTGGCATCATCCAGGCGGTTCATCATTATCCTCGGGGGGATTTTCTTTCTTACCAGGCTCTATTCCGTTCCCTATTTCATCTACATTGCCCGAGCCCAGATCGCCCAGGATAAAATCTTCACGGATAGTATCACCGATTATATGAGCGCGGCATCGCCCGGACAGCGACTCTTGGCCGTAGACTGGACTTTTTGGGAGGAGCCCGTGACCCAGGCGAATATTCTCGTCCGGAATATCCATGGCCGGGAAAGTCTGCAGGTGACGGGAATCAAGAGCTTTGTTCAAGACCTGGAACTGACGCCGGAGGTGCTGCGCCTTCACGGTGTCACCAAGATTCCGGACAGAGACGCATTCGTCCCGAAACAAGGGGATTTCATTCTTATGGATACAGGCGCGCGCCCGTCAAGATGGGTGTTACGGGGAATCAGTCCCCGTGGCGGCCAGGATCCCGCAGAAATTCTCACTCTGCTCAACACGCGATACGGCGGTGGGGATTTCGCCATGGAACGGGTTTCCGGCCAAACTTTTGGATGGAAAGGCATTGAGATACATCCATCCGGCATAGGATTGAAGGACTATACCTTTGGATACGAACTGTATCAGGTCGCGGGAACCCCGATCCATGACGGGACCGAAGCGGCCCAATCCCCTGACCTTCTCTGGGAGGGGCGGTGGGAAGACGGCTGGATCGGCCGAAAGGCAGGGGTGGCCATCGCATCGGGTATGGGCGCGGATCGGCTGCTCCTTAGCGGATATGTCCCCAATCATGTTCTTCCGTGCCGTCTCACCGTCACCGGCGCGGAGGGCCTCATGAAGGATGTCTTGTTCGAGCGCAGCGGGCCTTTCGCTCTCCTCGTCGATCTTGACCCATCCCTGAAGGGAGAAGGGCTCCGGCTGGAGTTGAATGTCAGCCGAACCTTCATCCCCAAGGTGTTGGGCGAGAATGATGATACCCGCGAGCTGGGCATCTGGATTGACGGATGGGTGAAGCGAAGCATGGCGGCCGACGAAGAAATCCAGGCGCCTCGACAGGTAAACGCCGCAGGGGAGGGGATAGCACCCACAACGCCATGAGGATCGGAATCGACGCCAGACCCCTCAGCTATCAGTTGACGGGGATCGGATTTTATCTCAAGTTCCTGCTCGATGAGTTTCAGGCCATCGACCGGACCCACCATTACGTTCTGATATCGAATACGCATGTTGATTATGACATCAACAACCCCAACTGGTCGAAACACGAGGGCGGATGCCCCGGGAAGCTGCTGAGCACGGCATGGATGCAGTCGGCTGCACCGGCGGCGGCGCTGCGGCTGAAGCTGGACCTTTTCTGGGGCCCCCGGCATCATCTTCCGCTGCTGCTGCCGCCGGGCGTCAAAAAAATCGTGACGATTCACGACGTCGTCCATCTGCTGTTCCCGGAGACCATGCCGCCGGCTCATCTGATTGTTGAACGGATGCTGATGGGCTTGTCGCTGATGTCGGCGGACCGGATCGTCGCCGTTTCCCATGCGACGCGGGAGGAGATTCTCCGCCGGTATCGCGTCAAACCCGCCCGGGTCCGGACGGTCCATTCAGGCGTGCCCCTTTTCCCGTCGCCGGACGCCGCCGAGGCGCCGCTTTTCCAGCGACCGGCAGCCTATTTCCTGTTTGTCGGGACCCTGGAGCCTCGGAAAAATTTCGATAGAATTTTCGAGGCCTATGAACGGATCCAGGCCGCGGAACAGGGCATCCACCTGGTCATCACCGGAGCGTCGGGATGGAAAAACGCGTCATTCATCCGAATGCTTGACGGGCATCCCCTGAGGCCCTTTGTCCATCTTACCGGATATGTGTCGAGAGGGGAACTGGGGCTGCTTTTCAAAAACGCCCTGGGCCTGGTCTTTCCCTCCCTGTATGAAGGGTTCGGGTTTCCCGTCCTCGAGGCCATGATGTCGGGGACGCCCGTCATTACCGCAACTGTCTCCGCAATGCCAGAGATCGCCGGCGGCGCGGCGCTCCTGGTGGATCCCCGCGATGTAGGGCAGATCGCCCGGGCCATGGCACGACTGATTTCAGACAAGGATCTGAGAAACGTCCTTGTTCAGCGGGGCCGGAAACGGTCGGACGCATTCAATTGGAGCCGGGCCGCACGGGGGATGCAGCGGATATTCCAGGAGGTGATGTCCACGTGAAGGTGCTGCAGGTCTACAAGGATTATTTCCCGCCGGTCCGGGGGGGGATCGAAGGGCACATCAACCTGCTGGCCAACGGGTTGAAGCGGCGGGGATACGACGTCTCCGTCCTGGTGTCGAACACGGGATTCCGCCTGCTGGAAGAAGAGATCGACGGGATCCGCGTCACCCGGGTGCCGCAGTTGGGAAGACTCACGTCGGCGCCGCTCAATGCGACCTTCATCCATTGGCTGAGAAAACTCGCAAGGGAGGCGGATGTCCTCCATTTTCACTTTCCCAACCCCACGGCCGAATTATCATACCTGATGACCGGCCTGGACAAAAGGGTCATTGTCACCTATCACAGCGATATCGTCCGTCAGGAGCGGCTGGGCAAGATTTATTCCCCCTTCATGGAGCGCTTTCTGGACAAGGCGGAGACGATCATCGCCACCTCCCCGGCCTATCTGAACTCTTCCGCCGTGCTGAATCAATACCGTTTCAAATGCCGGGTGGTCCCCCTGGGGATCGATCTGTCGCGATTTTCACCTGAAAAAGCCGACGCGGCATCCATCCTCGGCGTGCGTCGCGCCTTCCCGCGGCCGATCCTCCTGTTTATCGGCCGGTTCAGGTATTACAAGGGGCTGGGCATCCTGATCGATGCCATGAAGGAGATCAACGCCGTGCTGCTCATTATCGGGACGGGGCCGCTCGAGAGGGCGCTTCGGGAGCAGGCGGCGGCCGCGGATCTCCGCGAAAGGGTGGTATTTCTGGGAGAGCGCTCGGACCGGGACCTGGTGACCTACCTCCACGCCTGCGACCTGTTTGTTTTGCCGTCCGTTCTCCGCAGCGAGGCCTTCGGCATCGTCCAGATCGAGGCCATGGCCTGCCGAAAACCCGTTGTCAGCACCGAGATCATGAGCGGGACCTCCTTTGTCAACCAGCACGGCAAAACCGGGCTGGTCGTCCCCCCGTTCAGCGCGCATAAGCTGGCCGGGGCCGTCAACCTGATGCTGGAGCGGCCCGATCTGCGGGAAGCCTTTGGAAACGCTGGATACGAAAGGGTCAGGCGTCATTTTACCAGCGAAACGATGATCGACCGGGTCGCCTCGATCTACCATGACAGGCCCCTGCAGATCGCCCGCCCCGGCAGGCCGATGCCCGCGAAACCACCGCGCGTTCCAGGCGGAATCATCGAAAGGCCTTCCGAAAAGAAGATCAAGGTGCTTCTCATTATCTCACGGCTCAATATCGGGGGGCCGGCGAGTCATGTCCACCTCTTGGCAACCGGGCTGAATCCCCGGAAATTTGAAACACGGGTCGTCACCGGGAGGATTTCATCGGGGGAAGGGAATATGGCCTACCTTTTTCGCCCCGGGGATTCCAGGCCGCTCATGATTTCGGAGCTTCAACGGGAGATCCGGCCGATTCTGGATATTCGCGCCTTCCTTCAGATCCTGCGCCTGATCGGAAGAGAGCGTCCGGATATCGTCCACACCCATACCGCCAAGGCCGGCTTCACCGCACGGTTTGCGGTGATCCTGTACAACGCCCTCCGAAAACAAAACGTCGCCATGGTGCACACCTTCCACGGCCATGTTTTCGAAGGATATTTCAATCGGCTGAGATCGGCGATGTTCGTGAATATCGAACGGTTCCTGGGGCGGGCCGCCGACGCCGTCCTGGCCATCAGCCCGAGCCAGAAACGGGATCTGGTGCATACCTACCGTATCGGAAGCCCGAAAAAGATTCAAGTGATCGAGCTTGGATTCGATCTGACGCCTTTCCGGGCCGCAAGGAAGCGTCGGGGGGCCTTTCGAGAACGCATGGGCGTCCCGGCGGACGACGTCCTTATCGGCATCGTCGGCCGCCTGGTCCCCATCAAGAACCACAGGCTGTTTTTGCATGCCGCCGGACAGGTGCTGGCGACTCACCCCGGCAGGCCGATCACCTTTGCCGTCGTGGGGGATGGAGAACTCAGGAGCGAATTGGAATCCGAGTGCCGGGCGCTGGGCATTGCCGAATTCGTCAAATTTTGCGGATGGATCAAGGAGATCCCCATGGTCTACGCCGATCTGGACATCCTGGCTTTGACGTCCAACAACGAGGGAACGCCGGTTTCGATCATCGAAGCCATGGCCGCGTCAGTGCCGGTGATCGCCACCGATGCGGGCGGCGTGGGCGATCTTCTGGGCGGGGCCTCGGGGGGAAGGGGAAAAAACGGGTTCGCCGTTTGTGAACGGGGCGTCCTGTGCCGAAGGCAGGATGCGGACGTTTTCGCCGAAGGACTGAACTATCTGATCGCCGAGGACGCAGCCGCCGGGCGGGAAAGGACGACAGCGGCCCGGCGCTATGTCGAGGCCCAGTACGGCAGGGATCGGTTGATCCGGAAAATCGAGTCCCTGTATAAAGGCCTGCGGAAGGAAAGGGAGTCCCATTGAAAGTGCGGGAAGGGCGGCACGACCCGGTTTTGAGATGCCTTAAATGATTCACCGGCCCCGGCTGAAAATCATGTGTGTTTTCGGGAAGCACCAGTATGGCGATCCGGCGCGCGGATTCGGCACGGAATACGCCGCGTTCATTCCGGCGCTCGAACACCTGGGCCATGAGGTGATTCATTTCGAATCGTGGAACCGGGCCTCCCACGCCGATTTTGCCGCGCTGAACCTGGCCCTGCTGAAGGCGGTTCTGCGGGAACGCCCGGATATCCTTCTTGCCGTGCAGATGAACTATGAAATCTGGATCGAGACGCTTGAAGTCATCCGGAAAACGGCGGATGTCGCGACGGTTTGCTGGACCACCGACGATTCATGGAAATACCGCGAGGTTTCACGGCTCATCGGCAGGGCCTACGACGCCATGACGACCACTTACCCGGAAGTGGTTCCCAAATATCGTCGGGACGGTATTCCCAACGTCCTCTTGACCCAGTGGGCGGCCAATTCATCTGCCATGGCGGCGCCGCTTCCGGCCTCCCAATGCCGGTTTCCGGTGACCTTTGTCGGGGCCGCCCAGGGAAACCGGCCGCAGTGGATCCGGGATCTTGGCAGGCGCGGGATCGCCGTCCGCTGCTTCGGCCACGGGTGGCCGGAAGGCTCCGTCGATGCCCGTCAAATCCCGGAGATCATGCGGCAGTCGGTGATCAGCCTCAATTTCTCCAATTCCCGGCAGGGCCGCCAGATCAAGGCCAGGACCTTCGAGGTGCCCGGCGCCGGCGGATTTCTAATGACGGAAACCGCCCCCGGATTGGAGCGCTGGTATCGAATCGGCGAGGAGATCGATGTGTTTCGCACCCTTCCGGAGCTTGCCGTAAAAATACAAAATTATCTGAAGAGCCCGGATCGGCGGGATGCCATGGCGCTCCGCGGGTTCCATCGAACCCGACAGGCCCATACCTATGAACAGCGGATGGCTGACGTCGTTGCGTTCGCCTTGCGCGCAAAGGGGAATCGTTCCGGGAAGGGCGGGGGGGAAGCCGGATCCCTTCGTCTTGAGACATTGCTCTCCCAAGCTGCGGCGGCCCATCGCATGAGCCGGCCGACGGCGTGGCTGAAACAGGCCCTGGTGTCCGGATGCTCGGCCGTCTGGGGAAGGAAGCGCGGACCCAGGGCCGCGAGAAGACTGGTGTTTGAAATGAGCTGGCGGTTTATGGGAAGAAAAACTTTTACCGCATCGGGCCTGCCCGGCCGGATGTTCCCGGAGCAGTAGTCCATGGCACCCCTGGTCAGTATCGGCATGCCCGTGTTCAATTGCGAAAAGACGATTGCAGCAGCGATTCGGTCCATCCTGGGCCAGACCATGGAAAGCTGGGAACTCCTGATCATCGACGACGGCTCGACCGACAACACCGTTGCGGTCGCCCGAAGCCTTCCCGACCCGCGGATCCATATTCTGTCCGACGGCGTCAACCGGGGGCTTCCCCGCCGCCTCAACCAGGCCGTGGCCCTCGGCAGAGGCCGCTATTTTGCCCGCATGGACGGGGATGACGTGGCCTATCCCGAGCGGTTCGCGATCCAGGCCGACTGCCTCGACCGTCACCCCGGCGTCGATCTGGTCTGCGCGCGCGTCCTGATTTTCGACTCGGACGGCCGCATCATCGGGACCTATCCTTTCCGGGAACGCCATGAGGATATCTGCCGTCATCCATGGGGAGGGTTCTATTTTCCGCATCCCACATGGATGGGGCGCCTGAAATGGTTTCATGCCCACCCCTATGATCCGGTCAATGCCCGCTCGGAGGATCAGTGCCTGCTCCTGTCCTCCTTCCGGACCAGCCGATTTCACGGCATCCCGAGGATTCTGCTGGGGTATCGCCAGGCGCGTCTATCCTTGACAAAAATTCTGAAAGGCAGGATGACCTATTCGGCCGCGCTGGCAAGGGAGGCCTTCTCCACGCGGCGGTATGGGTTGTCGATAGGCGTTTTCGAGCAGGCCTGCAAGGGGATTCTGGATGGCATCGCCATCGGGACCGGGCTCGACTACCGTGTCCTCAGGCATCGCGCCCTCCCTGTGTCGCGGATGGAGGCCGTGGAATGGGATAAGATCTGGGTGGATCTGAACAGGGCGCATGCGGGTGCAAGGGTCGGAAAAGGAGACTGAGATGACTTTGGAAAAGCGGATTCACATCGATTTTCTGCTGAAAAAAGGGGTGACCATCCCCAACCCCGAGAGTGTGGACATCGGGCCGGAGGTGGACATCGAAAGAATTTCCGGCGACGGCGTCACCCTCTACGCCGGCACGAAGATCTACGGCAGTTCCACCCTGATCCTCAGGGGGGCGGTGATCGGTCTGGAAGGGCCGGTGACGGTGAAGGACTGCTATATCGGGCCGGAGGTCCGGCTTGCCGGGGGATATTTTTCAGGTGCCGTCTTTCTCAAGGGTTCCGCAGCCGGCGCCGGCGCCCATGTCCGGGAGGGCACCATCCTGGAGGAGGCGGCAAGCATCGCCCACACCGTCGGGCTCAAGCAGACCCTCCTCTTTCCCTTTGTCACCCTGGGGAGCCTCATCAATTTCTGCGACTGCCTCATGTCTGGAGGGACCGGGAAACAGGATCACAGCGAGGTGGGCAGCTCCTACATCCACTTCAATTTCACCCCGAACCAGGACAAGGCCACGGCGTCGCTTCTGGGGGACGTGCCCCGCGGCGTGATGCTCCGGGAGCGGCCCATCTTTCTGGGGGGGCAGGGGGGACTGGTGGGGCCGTGCCGCCTGGCTTTCGGCACGGTGATCGCCGCCGGGTGCATCTACCGGAAGGACGAACTGCGGCCGGGGAGGCTCCTGATCGGGGCCGCCCCGAGAGGCGGAAGCGTACCGTTTTCCTCCGGGACATATCCTAACATCAAGCGCATTTTCAACAACAATCTTGCGTACGTGGCCAATCTGACGGCGCTGATGCAGTGGTACCGGCATGCCCGCGCCCTGCTGGTTTCGGGGGAGTTCCCGCAGGCGCTGCTGGACGGGCTGATCGAAACGCTTGCCCGGGGCATCGATGAGCGCGTGGCACGGCTGCGCGCGTTGTCGCGAAAAATGCCTGCGGCGATTGACATCTACCGGGCGGGCGCCGGAGAAAACGCGTCCGCGCAGCTCATCGCCCAGAAACAGGCGCTTTTCGACCGGTGGCCGGATATCGAAGAGATGATGGGCCGCGCCCGCGACAGGGGAGGGGACGCCCGCCTGAGGGATGGGTTCCTGACAAAACTGGCGGAAGAGATCGACCGGTCGGGAAGGGATTACCTCACGGTCATCAAGGCCTTGAAACCGGAGGCGGCGGCTTCCGGGACGCGGTGGCTGGAGGGGGTTGCGGCCGCCGTCACGGAGGATGCCGCGGACCTGATCCCGGAGATGGGGTCGATGAAATAAAGGATCGTTTCCGATGCTGAACGATAACGACAGACCGTTCATCCGTTCCGGTGGACGCTGGATTTCAGGGAAAAGGGCAGATATGGGTCAACTTTTTGGTACCGATGGCATCAGGGGCATAGCCAATCGACACCCCATGACATGCGAGATGGCGGTCAACGTCGGACGCGCCGTGGCCGTTTTTTTTTCAACCGGCGGAAAGCGGCCGAAAATCATCATCGGAAAGGACACCCGCCTGTCCGGCCCCATGCTGGAGCATGCCCTGGCCGCCGGCATCTGCTCGGCCGGCGGAGAGGCGCTGCGGGTCGGCGTGCTGCCTACGCCGGGCGTGGCGCATCTCACGCTTTCGGAGATGGCCGACGCGGGTGTCATGATTTCAGCGTCCCACAACCCTTTTTATGACAACGGCATCAAGATCTTCGGAAGCGATGCCTTCAAGCTTTCGGATGACGCCGAGGCCGAGATCGAGGCGCTTCTTGCGGATGAGGGGCGCCTGAGGGGCATGTGCGAGACGGTTCAGGACGTGGGGGACGACTTCGCGATAGACGACGCGGAGGACCGGTATCTCTGGTTTCTGGAGTCCACGCTTCCGGAGGGATTCCGCCTGGACGGCATGAAGCTTGTTATGGACTGCGCCAACGGCGCGACGTTCCGGGTTGCGCCGGCGCTCTTCAGGGGGCTGGGCGCGGACGTGGCGGAGATGTTCATCGACCCGGACGGCCGGAATATCAATGCCGGCTGCGGATCCCAGCACACCGAACGTCTGGCCGAACGGGTGGTCGAAAGCGGCGCAAACATCGGGCTCGCCTTTGACGGCGACGGCGATCGGCTGATCGCCGTCGATGAACGGGGAAAGGTCGTGACCGGGGACCAGATGCTTGCGGTCTGCGGCAGGTACCTGAAGCAGAAAGGGGCGCTTCCCAACAATCTGGTGGTCAGCACGGTCATGAGCAATATCGGGCTTGGGATGGCCTTCCGGGAGATGGGGATCGTCCACCGGAAAACGGACGTGGGCGACCGGTACGTCATGCAGGAGATGCGCCGCTCGGGCGCGGTCCTGGGCGGCGAGGACTCGGGCCATATGATCTTTCTCGACCGTCATACCACGGGCGACGGTATCCTGACCGCCCTGCGGCTGATCGAAGTGCTCTCGGGCTCCGGCGCGCCGCTCTCTGCGCTGACACGGGTCATGGCGGTTTACCCGCAGGTTCTGATGAACGTGGAGGTTGCAGCCAAACCGCCCATCGAGACGGTCCCTGAAATTGCCGGGGCCATCGCCGAGGTCGAGGGCAGGCTGGGCGACCAGGGAAGGGTCCTGGTCCGGTACTCGGGGACCCAGCCCCTTTGCCGCGTCATGATCGAGGGCCCGACGAAGGACGAGATCGAGCGATACTGCCGTCATATTCTCGATGCGGTGGCGAAGACGCTGGGAAAAACGGGATGATGGGGGGCTGACGGCACATGAAAGCGAACCCCTCAAAGGAAAGACCTTGAAAACACCGGCGAACCTGAGACGGTCGATTTTCTCGGGATCTTTCTGGGGGGCGGCGCAGAGCGGCATCCGCATGGCCATCGCCGTCTTCAGCGTGCCGCTCACCATCGGATACCTGGGCCGGGAACGATACGGGTTGTGGATGACGGCGCTCTCCCTGCTTTCGTTCGTGAGCTTTCTGGATATGGGGCTGTTTCCGACGCTCCTCAACCGGATGGCCGGAGCGCACGCACGGGGGGATGCGGCGGCCTTCCGCGCCTATAGCGCCGCGGGCCTCCGGATCGGGGCGATCCTCTGCGCCGCCGGGGCGTTTATCTCCTTCGGGGCCTGCGCCATTCCCTGGGCGGATCTCCTCAACGTCTCCGATCCGCAAGCCCGGCGGGAGGCCGGCCCCCTGGTCTGCCTCCTCATGGGCCTTTCCTTCGCCATATTGGGCGCTGCCGTGCTGGACCATATCTATGCGGCCCGCATGGAGATCGCAACGCCCAAGGCCTGGGGCACGGCGGCCTCGGTGACGGGCTTCCTGCTGCTGATCGCAGGCATTCGGATGGAGGCGGGGCTTCCGGCCCTGGCTGCCCTGAGCCTGAGCCCGATGCTGCTCTACCGGGGGGTGCTTCTGGTGGAGATCCTTCGCAAGACGCCGGGTCTTCTCATTGCAGACCCCGGAACGATGACGGCCGTGCTGAAGGCCCTGATGCCCGCCTCAGTGATGTTCATGGGCATTCAATGCGCCGCCGCCGTGTGCTCGGCCCTGCCGAATCTTCTGGTGGCGCGAAGCGCCGGAATGGCCGAGGTGGCCGAGTTCAGCATTGTCTACCGCTTGTTCAGCATGCCCCTGGTTCTCCTGGCCGGGGTGCTCCCGGCATTCTGGCCGGCCTTTACCGCAGCCTGGGAAAAAGGGGACCTCGGCTGGCTTCGCCGCTGGCTCCTGGGCGCACTGGCCATCACGGCCGTCATGCTGTCGGGGTATCTCCTGGTCATGATCGCAGCCGGCGAGACGCTCATTCATCTCTGGACCCTGGGCGAAGTGCGTCCGACCCGCCCGCTCCTGGTTGTTCTGGGATTATGGGCTGTTATTCAGGGCGCCGTCCACTGGCTGAGCACCTTTCTCCACAGCATTACCGACTTTCGTTTCGAACTCGTGAGCTATGGGGCGTCGGCGCTGCTGCTGATGGTTCTGGGCGGGGTGTGGGCCGAGGCCTATGGGAGCCATGGCGTCGCCTCCGCCATGGCGGTGTCGCTGCTGTCGGGCAGCCTGTTGCCGATGGCCCGGCGGGTGTCGCGGAAACTGACCCCCGGCCAAGGAGGAGGACGGAATGTCGGACAAAACCGGTGATCTGACCCATCCGGCGTATTGGGGCTTCGGCCGGCGGCATCTCGGCTCCCGTGCGGAGATGCACCCCGGCGAGGCGGAGTGGTTTCCGGCGGTGGAAAGATATCTCAAAGCCTATGAAGGCGGCCGGTTTATCGAGCTGGGGTGTGCACCCGGACTGGTGTCGGCTTTTGTCTGCACCCGGGTGGCCCTTTCGCCCCACGGGGTGGATTTCAGCACGGACGCCGATCGCTATCTCGACGTGCTCGGGGAGGCGGGGTTTTGCAGCCCCACGCTGTACAAAGGCGATCTCCGGGGCTTTCATCCCGACCGTCCGTTTGACGTGGTGGCCAGCTTCGGGCTGATCGAGCATTTCGACGACCCCGGAGAGATCCTGGACCACCATGACCGGATGCTGCGAAAAGGCGGACTCTGCCTGGTGGTCGTTCCGAATTTTCGAAAAATTCAATACCTGTATCACCGTGTCTTCGATCGCCGGGACATGTCCGTGCACAACACGGCCGCCATGTCGCCCCGGCTCTTCGTCGACTTTGCCGAGCGGAGCAGGCACCGGGTGCGGCACCTGGGCTACGCCGGGCGCCTCCGCTTCTGGAACGCGCCTTCAGAGCGATTTTTATCCAGGGTGATGAAGAAAACGATTCGGGAAGGGGCCGTGCGCATGGGCCGGGTCCTGCCCCCGGCGCATCCCTGGCTGGCGCCGTGGCTGGTATATGCGGGCGAGAAGCGGTGAGGGCCGGGCCATGCATCTCCTGATCACCACCTTCGGGTTTCTCCCCGAGGCCCACGGCGTCGCCCATGTGGCGTTCAAACATGCCGAGGCGCTGACCCGCAGGGGCCATCGGGTCTGCGTGGCTACCGGATTTCATCCCGGACGGCCCGGCAGGAGCATCATCCCTCCCGGGATCGAGGTGGTTCAGTTCCGAGTCACGGGGAATGCCCATCCCCGAAGCCGCTACCGCGGGGAGATCGAAAACTATGTAGATTTTGTCCGGGCTTTTCCAGGGGACCTGATCTGCTGCCACTGCTGGCAGACCTGGAGCACGGACCTTGCGGTGAGGGGATTTGGCGGGAATCCGGCCCGAAAGGTTTTGGTGAGCCATGGGGTTTCGGCCAACAGCCGGTGGGGCTGGCCCCTGCGCTTTCCCGACTGGCTCCTCTGGCGCCCCTATGTGCTGCGGGAGATGCCCCGGATGCTTCGGGCGTTCGACCACGTGGTCTTTCTGAGCCGCCGGACGGACAGCGACCGGTTCTACGACCGGAAGCTGGCGCTGCGGGCGGGATATCGGAGCCACTCCGTCATCCCGAACGGCGCGGACCTGCAGGATCCCGGAGCCGGGGACGCGGGCTTCAAGACGCGTCACGGCATCCGATCCCGCCGCATGGTGCTCTGCGTGGGGAATTACTCCCGGCTTAAAAATGAACGGATGGTCCTGGACGCCTTCATCCGGTCCGGTCTGCGGGACACCACCCTGGTGATGATCGGGGGCGGCGCAAACCGCTATATGGGGCGGCTGCAGGAAGAATGGCGGCGGAAACGGGAGGGGCTTCCCGGAGAGGTCTGCTTCCTGTGGGGGCTCTCGGAGGAAGAGATCCGATCAGCCTACCGGGCGGCGGATATGTTTGCATCGGGCTCCCGCACCGAGTGCTTCCCCTTGGTGATCCTGGATGCCATGGGTGCGGGAACGCCGTTTTTATCAACAGACGTGGGCTGCATCGCGGATCTCCCCGGTGGCCGGACTGTTGCTTGCGCCCGTGACATGGCGGAAGAGATGCGGCGGATGATGGACTGCCCCCGGGAGCGGGAGGCGATGGGGCGGCGGGGGCAAGAAGCCGTCAGGATCCGCTACAACTGGGAGGCTGTAGCGGATCGGTATGAGCGGCTGTTTCAGCGGTTGACGGGAAGGCCTTGACCCTAATCCCGGCTGCCGCCGAAGATCCGGAGGAGCATCAGGAAGAGGTTGATGAAGTCGAGGTAGAGAGAGAGCGCGCCGATGATGGCGCCTTTTCTCACGACCGCCGCATCAAGGCCGTCAGGCTGCGTCATGGCCATCTGTTTCAGCTTCTGAGTGTCATAGGCCGTCAGCCCGACAAAGACGAGGACGCCGATGTAGCTGATGATCATGGCCATGCCCGAACTCTGCATGAACATATTGACCACGGAAGCGATGATGATGCCGATCAGCCCCATCATCAAGAACCCGCCCATGGAGGTCAGATCGCGTTTGGTCATCATGCCGTATATGCTGCATGCCAGGAATGTTCCGGCGCAGATGAAGAACGTCGACGCAATGGACGAGGCCGTGTAGGCAAGAAAGATCACCGACAGCGTCAGGCCGTTGAGCACGGCATACAGAACGAAGATTCCCGTTGCCGTGGATGCCTGCATCTTGCCGACCCTTGCGCTGAGGGTAAAGACCAGCACGAGTTCCGCGATGATCAGGCCGAAGAAAAGCAGACGGTTGCCGAAAATGAGCTGCATCATTGCCGGGCTGCCTGCCACGAAGAAAGCCGTGAAACCGGTGAGCCCCAGACCAACCGCCATCCAGTTGTAAACGCTCTGAATGAATGAGTTGACTCTGACTTGCGGCAGGGCTTTTTCTTGGATATACTGCATTGAATCCTCCTGTTTGAGTTAACCGTAACGAGTACCCTTTTTGGGAATGAATATAACAAGCGATCGCGATTTTTCAAGAGAAATCCGACGCCGCCTGCGGCTGGATGATCAAGATGTAATCTGCGGGATGGAAGTCGACGCGACTTCGGTCCGAACCGCTCAACGAGAATGAACAGGCATGAAACCGGAGCAACTGTATCAGGATTTGAAAACCGCGGCCGAGAAACTGGGCGTCACCGTAGCGGAAAAAAGTTTCAAGAACGTGGGGATCCGGGTGGAAAGCGGCCTGTGCATGGTGCGGGGGAAGCTGCTGTATATCGTCGACAGGAACAAAACGCTCCATGAAAAGATACAGCTTCTGGGCGGATGTCTCGCTGAAATGCCCAGCGACCACATCTATATGGTGCCGTTCATGCGGGAGTACCTTGAGAAATTGAAGCGCGGAGATTGAATCAAAGAGGAAGCGCTCTCTATAAGTTTACATAATATACCTTATCGGACGTTAATGGAGCATCGCCGGGGGAGCGGAATTCCGCCAAAAAGATTGAATCCGGCCGCCAAGTGTGCTAATCATTTCGCGCCTTGCTGAAGGCATACCTTCATTTGAACGTTCACGGAAAATCGGACGCCGCGCGGATGGGATCACAATGCAGGCTGAGTTGCACCGGAAAATCTATACGGTTTCGGAACTGACCATTGAGATAAAAACCCTTCTGGAGGAGCATTATCCGTTTTTCTGGATCAGCGGCGAGGTTTCGAATTTCCATGTGCCGGCCTCCAGGCATTTCTATTTCACCCTGAAGGACGATAAAGCCCAGATCAGCGGCATCATGTTCCGCGGGCAGAACCGAAATCTGAAATTCATGCCCGAAGACGGCATGAACGTCATCGGGCTGGGGCGCTTAAGCGTCTATGAACCCCGCGGCAATTACCAGATCATCTTTGAATATCTCGAACCCCGCGGCGTGGGAGAGCTTCAGATCGCCTTCGAGCAGTTGAAAGCCAGGCTTGCCGCTGAAGGCCTGTTTGACGATGTTCATAAACAGCCGATCCCGTTTCTTCCCCGGAATATCGGTGTGGTCACCTCGGGCACCGGCGCCGTGGTTCACGATATCATCAAGGTCGCCCATCGCCGTTTTCCGGGTGTCGGGATCTACATCGTTCCCGTCAAGGTCCAGGGCGTCGGGGCCGAGGATGAGATCGCCCGCGCGATAGCATTGCTGAACCGGATCGAGAAGGATGTCGATACGATCATTCTGGCCCGGGGAGGCGGATCTCTTGAGGATTTTCAGGCCTTCAACTCCGAGACGGTTGCCAGGGCGGTATTCGCTTCAAAGGTTCCCGTCATATCCGGCGTCGGACATGAAACCGATTTCACCATCGCCGACATGGCCGCCGATCTCAGGGCGCCGACACCTTCGGCGGCGGCAGAGATCGCCGTGCCGCTCAAATCGGAACTCGTCGCAAGAAACATGGATCTTGCCGGCAAATTGCTTCGATGGACGCTGAGGCATGTCGCGCAAAAAATGGAGCGCCTCATGGAGGCATCCCGGCGCCTTGTTCATCCCAGGCGGAGGGTTGGGGATTTGTGGATGCGCCTGGAGGAACTGAGCGGCCGCCTGGGTGCCCGCTGCCGGGAAAAGCTGCGCCGGGAAAAGGAGCGTCTGGTATGGCAGCGTCATCGACTGGGCGTAAGCGCCCCGATCCATCATCTGCCCTCCCTGGATCAGGCACTGAAAACCCTCCGCACCGGCCTTGACGCATCCATCCGGCGACATTTGGAAGGGGGGCGTATCCGGGGCGCGGAGCTTTGCAACCGTCTTGGGGCATTGAACCCAATGGCCGTCCTGGAGAGGGGCTACAGCATCACACAGACGGTTCCCGCAGGCGAGATCGTTCGCAGCGCGGATGCCGTTGCCATCGGCGGACTGGTAAACGTGAGACTCGCAAAAGGCGTCTTGCGATGCCGTGTGGAAGAGAGGTTCGAGATTGACGACAAAGCAAACATTTGAAAAAGCCATGGCGCAGCTTGAGGATATCGTCCGCGAGCTGGAATCGGGCGATCTGGCGCTGGATACCGCCATGAAAAAGTTCGAAGAGGGCATGAAGCTCTCCAAATATTGTTCCCGGATCCTGGATGAGACCGAAAAGAAGATCCGGCTGCTCATGGCCGATGATGAGGGGAATGTTGTCGAGGAGCCGTTCGACGGGATGCCGGAATGATTTGCGAGCGACGACCGGAGACCGTTAGCAGCCGGCAGGAACCGTCGGAGAAAGACATCGGTGCAAGGCGGTGAGCGTGCTTGAGACGATCAATTCCCCTGCGGATGTGAAGCGCCTGACACGCTCCGAACTCTCCGTTCTTGCCGAAGAGATTCGGAGACGGATCGTGGAGGTCGTCTCCAGGAACGGCGGACACCTGGCGTCCAGCCTGGGCGCGGTGGAGCTGACCATCGCCCTCCATTACGTGTTCGAAACCCCCCAAGACAAGATCATATGGGATGTGGGCCATCAGGCTTACGCTCACAAGCTGCTGACCGGGCGAAGGGAAGTCTTCGAGACGCTCCGGAAATATCAGGGCATCAGCGGATTTACCAAGCGAAGTGAAAGCCCCCATGATGCCTTCACCACCGGGCACAGCAGCACCTCGATCTCCGCGGGTCTGGGAATCGCCTGCGCGAAACGGCTGAAAAAGGAAGCGTCGAAGGTGATCAGCGTCATCGGGGACGGATCCATGACCGCCGGGATCGCCTACGAGGGGCTGAACCAGGCCGGAGCGCTCCACAAGGATGAAAACATGATCGTTATCCTGAACGACAACGACATGTCCATCTCCCACAACGTCGGCGCCCTCTCCTCTTTTCTGAGCCGCACCTTTTCCGCCAAATACCTCCAGGGGTTTCGCAAGGAATTCGGGGAATTCCTGAAGTCCCTCCCGAAAATCGGCGATGACATCTACCAACTGGCCAAGCGATCCGAGGAGTCCTTCAAGACCTTCGTGACGCCGGGGATGCTGTTCGAGGCGTTCAATTTCGATTATTTCGGCCCCATCAACGGCCACCGCCTGAATCATCTCATCGATATCCTGACGAACATCAAAGAACTCAACGAACCGGTCCTTCTGCACGTGACCACGAAGAAAGGCAAGGGATACGAACCGGCGGAAAAAAACCCCGTCTATTTCCACGGCATCGGGTGTTTCGAGGTCAAGACCGGAAACTGCATCCAGAAAGGCGTGTCGGTACCCTCCTATACGGAGGTGTTCGGCGAGACCATGGTGGCTCTCGCCCAGGCGGACCCGCGGATTGTTGCGGTGACGGCCGCCATGCCGGAGGGCACGGGGCTTTCCAGATTTGCCGAGGCCTTTCCCGAGCGTTTTTTCGATGTCGGCATCGCCGAGCAGCACGGCGTCACCTTTGCAGCGGGGATGGCCACGGAGGGGTATCGGCCGGTCGTCGCGATTTATTCCACCTTTCTCCAGCGGGCATACGACCAGATCCTCCATGACGTCTGCCTGGAGGCGCTTCCCGTGGTGTTTGCCGTTGACCGCGGCGGGATCGTGGGGGAGGACGGCGCGACCCACCACGGCCTCTTCGACCTCTCCTATCTGAGGAGCCTTCCCAACATGGTGCTGATGGCGCCCAAGGACGAAAACGAGCTGCGGCGGATGCTGGTGACAGCCCTGGCCCACAACGGCCCCGCCGCCCTCCGATACCCCCGGGGCACGGCTACGGGGGCCGCCTTGGAGGATGCGATCACGCCGATTCCCATCGGGGCCGCGGAGGTCCTGGAAAAGGGGGATGATCTCCTGATCCTGGCCATTGGACGATCGGTTCAGGATGCCCTGGAGGCCCGCCGCCTGCTCGCCCTGGAGGGCATCGACGCCGGCGTCGTCAACTGCCGCTTCGTCAAGCCCCTGGATATCGAACTGATTTCGACGCTTGTCAGGAAGACCCCGCGCGTGGTGTCGGCCGAAGAGAATGTCCTCCAGGGCGGTTTCGGCAGCGCCGTCCTGGAAAGCCTGAACGATGTCGGCATCCATCAATTTCGCATGGAGCGCGTGGGCGTTGGGGACATGTTCATCGAGCATGGGCCCCAGACCCTGCTCAGGGAAAAGTATGGCATCGATGCCGGGGGCATTGTTCAGGCCGGCCGGCGGGTGTGCGGCCTTTCCGCTTCAGAATCGTCCGGATGACCGCCACGAGAATTCGCCTGGATCTTCGCCTCGTCGAACTGTGTCTGGTGGAGAGCCGCCAGCGGTCCCAGGCCCTGATCATGGCGGGCAGGATTCGCGTCAACGGCGAACCGGCCGATAAACCGGGGATGCTGGTGTCCCTGGCCGATCAAATCGTCATGACCGGGGAGGACATCCCCTATGTCAGCCGGGGCGGCTTGAAACTTGCTGCGGCCCTTGACGCATGCGATGTCGCATTGGACGGGGCGGTCTGCATGGATGTCGGTGCGTCCACCGGCGGGTTTACGGACTGCCTCCTCCAGCACGGGGCGGCCCATGTCTACGCAGTGGATGTAGGGTACGGCCAGCTGGCCTGGAAATTGAGGGCGGACCCCCGAGTGACGGTTTTCGAACGGACGAATATCCGCTACATGGACCCCTCCGCCCTGCCCGCTCCGGTCGACCTGGTCACCATCGATACCTCCTTCATCTCCTTGAAAATCGTCGTCCCCGCGGTGCTCAAATTCCTCAAAGACGATGGCGCCATTCTCGCCTTGATCAAACCGCAGTTCGAGGTCGGAAAGGGGAAGGTCGGAAAAGGCGGCGTCGTGAGGGACGCCATGCGCCACAGGGAGGTCATTGAAACCCTTTGCACCTTTTTCGACGGCATCGGCCTCATCCCGAAAACGGTGGTCCCCTCCCCTGTCCTCGGACCCAAGGGCAATCAGGAGTTTGTCATCCTGCTGGAATACCAGGCCTCCCCATTGAATTCATCTTGATTTTTCCATATAAAACATATAGGAATTAATAATTTAGGGGATAAATTTGAATTTTTGATAAATTCAAAAGATAACGCAGAGAGGAGTTTAAATGGCTGAAATCGTAGAAAAGTTGAGAAATATCGCTCTGGTGGGTCACGGCGGCGCCGGCAAGACATCCCTGGCGGAAGTAATGCTGTTCGACGCCGGCGTGACCAATCGGATCGGGCGAGTGGAAGACGGCAATACCGCCTTGGATTTTGAGCCCGAGGAATTGAAGCGAAACGCGAGCATCTCAACCGGATTGCATCAGATCCCATGGAAAAAACACACGATCACCCTGCTCGACACGCCCGGCGACCAGAACTTCTTTACCGATACAAAGCTGTGCATGGAAGCCGCCGACGGGGCGTTGTTTGTCGTGGATGCTGTTGACGGCGTCCGGGTTCAGACGGAGCAGGCATGGGCATTCGCGGAAGGTTTCAACATGCCGTGCGCAATCTTTATCAACCGGCTGGATCGGGACCGCTCCGATTTCCAGCGGACGATTGAGGATATCGCTTCAAACCTTGAAACCCCCAAAGCGATTCTCCTGCAACTGCCCATCGGCGAACTCGCTGATTTCAAGGGGGTGGTCGACCTGATCTCCATGAAAGCGTGCATATATGATGCCGACGGGAAAATGACCCTTGCGGATATCCCCGCCGACATGCAGGAAGCTGCGGAGGCCGCCCGCGAAGAGATGATCGAGAACGTGGCCGAGGCGGACGACGAGCTCATCGAGCGCTATCTGGAAGGCGAGGTCCTTTCCGACGAGGAGATCCGGGCTGCGCTTCGCGCCGGGACGGTCTCCCGGAAGTTTGCACCCGTCATTTGCGGGTCCGCGTTTGCCAACATCGGCATCAACCTCTTCCTGGATTTCATCGTGAACGTCATGCCTTCCCCCGAGGATGGCGGGGCGAAAATCGGCAAGCATCCCCACAAGGATCAGACGGTCGAGCGCCTCCCCTCCCTCGACGCACCGTTCTCCGCGTTTGTCTTCAAGACCATCGCCGATCCTTATGCCGGCCGCCTCAATCTTTTTCGGGTGGTTTCCGGGAAGCTGGGCAGCGACGGGACCTTCTACAACAGCAGCAAGGATACGAAAGAGCGGTTCAATCAGATCCTCACCATCATGGGCAAAGAGCAGAAGCCGGCAAAAGAGGCTGTTCCCGGCTCCATCCTGGCGGTGGCCAAGCTGAAGGAAACCTTCACCGGCGACACCCTGTGCGATGATGGGGACAAGGTTCTTTTCAAATGCGCCGAAGCCCTGCCCACCCTGATCTCTTTTGCCGTCTCCGCCAAAAACAAGGGGGACGAGGACAAGGTTTTCAGCTCCCTGAACAAGATCATGGAGGAAGATCCGGGCCTGAAGCTGGACCGCAACTCCCAGACCAAGGAGATCCTCCTGGCCGGCAGGGGCCAGGTGCACATCGAGGTCGTGGTCGAGAAGCTGAAGCGGAAGTTCAACGTGGAAGTGGCCCTCAACCTGCCAAAGGTGCCCTACAAGGAAACCATCAAGAAGAAGGTGCGGGTCCAGGGCAGGCACAAGAAGCAGACCGGCGGTCACGGGCAGTTCGGCGACTGCTGGATTCAGATGGAGCCCCTGCCCCGCGGCTCCGGATTCGAATTCGTGGATGCCATTGTCGGCGGTTCGATTCCCAAGACCTATATCCCCGCTGTTGAAAAAGGGGTGATCGAAGCCTCCGATCGCGGGATGCTGGCGGGTTTTCCGTGTGTCGACTTCCGGGTGACCGTGGACGACGGCTCTTACCACACGGTCGACTCCTCGGAAATGGCCTTTAAGATCGCTGGCGCCCTGGCCTTCAAGAAGGCCGTCGAGCAGGCCAATCCGGTGCTTCTGGAGCCGATCATGAACGTGACCGTGGTGACCCCCGACGACTACATGGGGGATATCATGGGAGACCTCAACGGCCGGCGCGGCAGGGTGATGGGTATGGATACCGAGGGAAAGAACCAGGTCATCAAGGCCCAGGTTCCCCTGTCCGAATTCCTGACCTATGCGCCGGATTTGAGATCCATGACCGGCGGGCGCGGAATGTACACCATGGAATTTTCACATTACGACGAGGTCCCGGCCCAGCTTGCGGAGAAGGTGATTGAGGCCGCCAACAAGGAGAAAGAGTAAATCCCCCTCCCCGCTATGCGTGCGGACAGCCTGTAAATGCAGCCGGAGGGCCTTCTTCCGCGGAAGAAGGCCCTCCGTTTTCATTCATGGCGGCAAGGGTTGCGAGGGTGGCCGCAACGGTGCCGAGGGCCGGGGCGACAAACCAGCCCAGGATGGGGATGAAAAGGACGAACATGAACCCCATGCCGAGACCGGTGATCCGCGCCCGATGGGTTCTGGTGAAGCGTATACGCTCTTTGACCGAATAGTTTTTTCGCTCCAGGGTGTACTCTGAAAGCGCACAGCCGTTGTAGTAGGCCTGGATCAGGAAGATGAGCACGGCGGACACGGCGGCGCCTGCGATGGGAATGAAGATCATCAGCCAGGCCAGAAGAATCCACAACATCATCCGCCCCAGATTCCTCAGGCTCATCACCACCCCCCTCAGGACGTCTTTCAGAATCTGCCCGAAATGGAAGGCCCCGGAGGCGCTTCCGCAGACTTTTCGTTCCGTCATCTCCGACAGCAATCCCAGCACGGGAGAAAAAAGAATCAGCACCACGGGCTGGTAGAGGATATATCCGGTGAGAAACAGGAGGATCCACAGGAGCAGGTTCATGATCGTCAGCAGAATGCCCCATTTCAGAAAACCGGGAAAGTAGTTCTGGTAAATGGTTGCGGAGATGTCGCTGAAATATGCGTTTCCGAGCCCGATGAGGGTGAAAAAGAATCCGAGGCTCATGAGCCCCGGCAGGATCATGTAGGGCCAGAGCCGGTGGCGGATGATCGCCCGGTGGGCCTTGGGGTAATACCCGAGGGATGCGAAGAGGGATGCAATGGCCATGTCAGATCACGGGGCAAGGTTGCAGTGCCGGACGGCGCTTCGGTCCAGCATTTCAGGCAGACCGCCCCGGTCGGACGGTATGAATCCAAAGGATTTTTGCCATACCTCGTCATCCTCCATGCAGAAATAGACCGTGACTTCTGGGGCCATGCTGCGGATGACCTCGTAGACGCGGCGGTAGAGCCCTATCCTGAGCGGCTTGAAATATCTCATTTTATCGTCGATGCCGGAAACGAACTCTCCGTAGACGATGGGGGATTCCGGAAAGCGCTTCTGGATGATCGGTTTGAGGGACGGCATGAATCGAAAGGTGCCGATGCTCATCCAGACGACATTTTGAGGCGATACGGCTTGAAAGATGGCTTCGATGACCTTCTCGTAATCCGCCTCGCAGCCGTCGTAAACCACCATCGGGTCAAAATGAAAGGCCAGGGGATACCCCCAGGATTCGCAGGCCGCCGCCGCTCTCAGCCTTGCCGCCAAAGCGGCGGTTCCCCGTTCGTTTTGGCGGATGACCGTCTCGGTGTTGACGGACCAGGCCATGATGGTTTTCCGGCGATGGTCGAGGTCTTTCAGCGCCTCGATGGCGGTGGTTTTGGTTTTCAGCTCCAGCACCGAATGGGATTGGCCGGCGAATTCCGGAACAAGCATGCCGGAAAGATCCGTCCAGAGCTCCCAGATCATGCTGTCCGTAAACTCGCCCGTGCCGATGCGTCGAAAGGCCTTTGCCTCGAAATGACTTTCCAACTCGCCTTTCATGTCATCATGGTTGACAAAATACTGCAGGACCGGCGGGTGAAAATAGGACTGCAGGATGCAGTAGGCACAATCCATGGTGCAGAAGGTGCCCACATGAAGGATCATATAGTCGCAGCAGGTATAATGGCGGGTGCCGGGGCACTTCCGGATGAACGCACCCCGGTTCCGATTCAGGTAGAGCACCTCTTTTCCCTTTTGAATCGGATCATCATCGGCCAGGATCGCATCGTAAACCTCGCGGGCGTCGTCCACGACAACGTCGGGGACGTTGAGTCTTGCCCGGATGGCGGCGACATTCGGGAGGCCGGTCACCTCGCGGTCGATATAGAGCCGGGTAATGTTCAAATGAAGAACGGCCTTCTTTATTCAGCCAGGTGGCAGACCAGGTCCGCGACCATCCTGTAAACGAAATCGGAGGCCTCTTCCATGCTCAGTTTGCTCATGTTGAGTACGATATGGTAGAGTTCCGGCTGATCGAAGTCTTTCTTGCCGAATTTTTTGTAGAGGTTGGCGCGCCGCTTTCCCATGGTCTCCACCACCTGGGTCGCCTCGCCGTAGGACAGCTTGTAATTTTTCTTCATGAAGTTGATGCGATCGAGCTTCTCGGCGATCAGAAGGATGTGAAAGGCCCTGGGATGGTTCTCAAGGATGTACTGCCCTCCCCGGCCCACAAATACAATGTTGTCGTCCTTTGCAAGCTGCGTGATGACTTCACGGAGAGTTTCGACATATTTGTCTTCGTCAAGGTATCCCCTGTCTTTTCCCAGTATTCTCTCGACATAGGATTTTGAGATGAGTCCGGACATGAACTTTTGAAGCGTTCCCCCGGCTTCTTTCTCGATGTCCTGAACCCAGTCCACGGAGACCTTCGCTTTTTCCGCCACCTTCTCGACGATTTCTTCACTGATGAGGGTATAGTTCAGTTTGTTAGCGATCAATTGACCCAATGTTTTTCCGCCCGCGCCAAACTGTCTCGAAATGGTGATCACTGCCATGAGATGCCTCCTTGAGTAGTATATCGTATGGATTCAGGCTGTTGATGCGTTGCCAAATGACGCCGTCGAATCGAAGTCAAACCATTGATGGTGAAAATAATCAAAAGTATATTCGCGGTCAAGAAAGAAATCTTCTGCATGAGAGACCCGCTTCAGTTATTGATGATGAAATTGAACCCATGGGCGACCCAGGGTTTTAGAAAATTGCTGATGGGCTTGAATTGGGAAAACCGCTCAAGGAGAAAAATGCCGATCAGGAAAAAAGGACCCGTGCGGGTATAAAATTTCCAGGAGGCCTTGTTTGCGTCGAGAAACGTGCTGATCAGACTGGATCCGGCAAGGGGCGGAATCGGGATCAGGTGGTAGACGGCCATGGTGACGTTGACGACGGCGACCATGGTGAATACCCGGTCATGGGAACCCCAGCGGGTCATCACCCAGACGATGCTGCCGGCAATACCGGCCATGAGGAAGTTGGCAACCGGCCCCCCGAATCGGATCAGGATGGTGTAGAGGCGGGGGGTGACGAATCGTGTGGTATCAATATCGATTTTTTTGGGCCACCCGAATCCGGCGATCAGAAAAGCGATCGAGCCCAGGATGTCGAGATGGAGAAAGGCATTGAAGTGGAGGCGCCGGCTGCGGTCGGAATGGACATCCCCCATGGCCGTCGCGACGAAGGCCTGCCCTTCGGCATTGACCATGACGGCAATCAGCGAAGCAATGACGAAGGCCGCCACATCGTCGATCGCCCAGTGGGCGAGGCCAATCACATACGGGACAGGTAGGGGTGTCGTATCCACGATTCGACCGGTTTTGCTGGCGTTATGGGTCCGTTGCATGAAGAAGGCAGGGGGTTTCCCCCCTGCCTCGTATGACTCCAAGTTATTAAATATGTATCAAATGTTTTGGACAAATACAACCCTTTTTTCATCCGGAAATGCCTGCCGCAACATGGATTTGCGGCAGGTCTTGTCCGGAATAAAAAAAGCTTATTTCATTTTCCTGATGGCATCCACCACTTCCGGGTTTGCCAGGGTCATGGTGTCCCCGACATCCGTGTTGTTGGACAGGGCTGCGAGAATACGGCGCATGATCTTGCCTGACCGGGTCTTGGGCATATCGGGCACGATCCAGACGTTCCGGCACTTGGCAATGGGGCCGATCTCGGTGACCAGGGCCTGCTGAACCTTCTTGGCGATTTCTTCGCTGGCCGTGTATCCGGGTTTGAGCGCCACATACATATCCGGCTCCACGCCCTTGATCTCGTGTTTCACCGGCACGACGGCGGCCTCGGCAATCTCCACCACGGTCAGGGCGGCGGACTCGAGCTCCTTGGTGCCCAGGCGGTGTCCGGAAACGTTGATGACGTCGTCGATGCGGCCGAGAATACGGACATAGCCGTCCGAGGCCATGATGGCGGCATCACCGGTGAGGTAGGGCCAGTCTCTCCAGTCTTTGCTGTTGGGATCCTTGCAGTACCTTTCGAAATACTGGCGGACAAACCGTTCGCGGTCGCCCCAGATGGTCTGGAACATGCCGGGCCAGGGATTCTGGATGCAGATGTTGCCGGCCTTGCCCTCCCCGCTGGGGACCTCGTTGCCGTCTTCATCCAGAATGATGGGATGGATGCCGGGCATGCCCGGGCCGGCGCTGCCGGGCTTCATGGGCCGGAGTCCGGGAAGCGTGCTGCAGAGGAATCCGCCGGTCTCGGTCTGCCACCAGGTATCGACGATGGCGGCCTTTCCCTTGCCGACGGCATTGTAATACCACCTCCAGACTTCAGGCTCGATGGGCTCGCCCACGGTGGTCATGTGTTTGAACTGATAGTTGTATTTGGCGGGCTCGTCGGGACCGATCTTTCGGAGGGCGCGGATCGCCGTGGGGGCGGTGTGGAAGATGTTGACGCCCAGGTCCTGGGCGATCCGCCAGCACCGACCGGCATCCGGATAGTTGGGAATCCCTTCGTAGATGACGGACGAGGCAGCCAGTGCCAGCGGCCCGTAGACGATATAAGAGTGGCCGGTGATCCAGCCGATGTCGGCCATGCACCAGTAGACGTCCTCGGGATGGATATCCTGGACATACTTGGAGGTGGCGGTGACATAGGCCAGGTATCCGCCGGTGCCGTGCTGGCAACCCTTGGGCTTGCCGGTGGTGCCGCTGGTGTACATGAGGAACAGGGGCGCCTCCGCAGGCATCGGAACCGGGTCAATCCGCTTTCCGTAATATTTTTTCAGGAGATCGTTGATAAAGACGTCACGGCCTTCGACCATGGGGGTTTCGGCGGAGTATTTGCCGGGGTATCTCTGCCACACCAGGACCTTTTTGACCTTCTGGCCCTGTTTGGTGGCTTCCGCCACCGCTTCGTCCGCTTTCTCCTTGTGGTCGATAATCTTGCCGCCGCGGTAGTAGGCGTCCATGGTAATCAGGTAATCACTGCCCGAGTCGACGATTCTGTCGGCGCAGGCTTTGCCGGAGAACCCGCCGAACACCTGGGAATGGATGACGCCCAGGCGGCAGAGGGCCAGCATGGTGATGGGCAGCTCCGCGGACATGGGCATGTGCAGCGTGACCCGGTCTCCGGCTTTCAGCCCGCAGTAATCCTGGAGCAGGGCCGCGAATTCGTTGACCCGCACATAAAGTTCCTGATAGGTGATGTGGTCCACCCGCTCCTCTTCGAGTTCCGGGACAAAGTGGATCGCCGTTTTGTTCCGGTTCTTGGCGAGGTGGCGGTCGACGCAGTTGTAGCTTGCATTGATGAGCCCGCCCTTGAACCACTTGTAGCAGGGTGCGTCGCTGGTGTCGAGGATGACATCCCAGTATTTGTACCAGTCGAGCAGGTCGGCATATTCTTTGAAGCATCCCGGCACGTTATCCAGGGCGAACCGATCATAGATGCCCTCGTCCATCATGTTTGCCTGGGCGATGAATTCTGGGGTCGGGGGGTACAGTTCCTCTTCTTTCCAATGGGACGCAATTTGGGCTTCTGATACTTCGGTCATTTCTTTGTCGGCCATGTTTTTTCTCCTTGATGGTGTTTGGGATTATAAATGCTAAATGACTTCATTCCCTATCCTAAATAGTGTGATCATTGCATCGGACTTTGCAATTCGAGCCATCACCTCCAGATGCCAGGTGCATAAAGTTTGATACCTCCCATTGTCAAAATCAGACTGTCAAGATCACCGGTTCCGCCCGCATGCGCGGATTTCCATACTATGCTTCCGACCCAGCCAATCCCTGGAATTTGGACCATTGCGGCCGCTTGGTGACGCGGGCCAGGATGACCGCCAGGATCAACAACACGCCGGAAATGTAGAAGGCGTAGTCGAGGCTGCCGGTGATGTCTTCAATGGTGCCGCCCAGCCGTGCCATGAAGAACCCGAGGCCCCATCCGATGAAGACCAGGCCGTAGTTGAAACCCAGGTTCTTGGGACCATAAAAATCGCCCGTGAACGCGGGCATCAGGGAAAGCCCGCCGCCGTACTGCCAGTAGCCGATGCCGACGACGATGAAGAGCAGGAAGATGCTTTTTGACGTGATGACGTAAGGAAGCATGAACATGCAGAGCGCCGAGATGCCGCAGTTGATACTGTAGGCATTGACGCGGCCGATCTTGTCGGAGTACCAGCCTGTTCCAACACGACCCGAGGCGTTGACCAGGCCGCCGTAAGAAACGAGGATCCAGGCATTGGCCATGAAGAAGGGCAGTTCCTTCGCGGCCGACAGCATCAGTCCGTTGGCGTTGGCGATGATCAGAAGGCCGGATTGGGTCGTCAGGATGAACATGACGACCAGTGCGTAGAACTGCCAGGTTTTGAATATGTCGCCGGCTTCCCAGTTGTGGGCAGTCGATTTGGAAACCTCACCGACTTTCAGGGCTTTGGCCTGGGGGCCTGCGGGCGGGACGTAGCCCGGGGGCGGAATTTTCAGCATCTGGCCGGCGATGACGACGACGATGGCAAAAAAGACGCCCAGTCCGACGAAGCTTCCGGTGATGCCGTATTTATCGATGAGCAACTGGCCCAGGGCGCCGATGTAGAGGGCCGCGCCGCCGTATCCGCCGACCACGAGTCCTGCGATCAGGCCGCGTCTGTGGGGGCCGAACCATTTCAGGGCGGCGGGTGTCGGTGCGGCATAGCCGATGCCCATGCCGATGCCTCCCAGGATGCCGAAGCCGATGATCAGCCCGGTGTAGCTCTTCATGAGCCCGGCGATGATGCAGCCCGCCGCCAGGCAGAGACCGCCCAGGGTCGCGCCGAACTTCGGGCTGATTCTATCCTGAATTCTTCCGCCGGGGATCATGAGCAGCGCGAAAATGATGACGCAGAGGGAAAACGGGGTGGAGGCCTGGGCATTGTTCAGGTACACCCATCCCTCGTTCATGCCGCTCATGATTTGGCCGGCCCGGTCGGTATTCACCAGAGCGGTTTTCCAGATGCTCCAGGCGTACAGGATACCGAGACAGAGGTTGATCGCTGTTCCCGAAAACGTCGTGATCCACGCTTGTGCGGGTTCTTTGGTGAGTTGTTCAGCCATACTCGTTGCCTCCTTTGTTAAATTCCCAAGAGTTCTGTTAAATTTTCATGACGCCTGCAGTTGAAGTGTCCGTGGCATTCTCTTCTTCGATTCCCGTAACGCCCCTCCTCTCCCCCCTTTCACAAGGTTTTTTTCAGCAGTGTTGTTTTTATCCCCCGACGAAAGATATCAAAGGCCGTGTCGAGGGTTTTTTCTAAAAAATCTTTGTCTCCTTCGATCATTTTTTTACTTTCCTCCCAGAGCACGATCCCTGAAAACATTGACCACATGATGTCCGCCAGGACCATCGACGGTTTGTCGATGACGACTCCGGAATGAATTTCCTCATCAAATAGGTGGGCGATGATGGCCAGTGAATTCTTGGACAGGTTTTTGATCTCGGCAATGAGATCGGGGGAAAGGCTCTTCAGGGTTTCGCTCGACTGCAGGTGAAACATATTGACTAACATCAAGGGATCAAATTTATAGACGTCGTGCATCGCTTCTCTAATAGCCTCGATTTTCTGATCCACCGTCAACTCCTTCTTGATGCTCGCGACATGCTCAAGCCGGATGTTGAGGTACTGGAGAATACGGATGGAAAGGGAAGAGAAAAGCTCGTCTTTGTTTTTGAAGTAGAGGTACAGCGTTCCGGGGCTCAATTCCGCTTCCTTGGCGATGTCTTCCATGGTCGCCTTGGTGAAGCCTTTTGTCGAGAAGACCCGTTTTGCAGCGACCAGGATTTGCTGCCGTCGTCTCTCTTTTTCCCTCTTTTTTCGTTCCTGTATTCCCATAATTTACTGAATCATATTTATTTGTTTGAGTCGACTATGAATTATAAAAAAACATTAGTCAAGAAAAAATATTTATAAAATAAAATTTTGTGAAAAATTTATAAATTATAACAATAAAAAGTATATTTAGTATTTTATAACAAATATTTATATATGGTGGTTTTGTAAATATTATAAATTAGTTGCAGTTGGTGTGCGCCGTGGCATTCAATATCCTCCGGATCACGGCCATGCTCCGCTCCGCGGGCGGGCGGACAGGCGTCGCAGGCCCTGTCCCTTTTTAAGGGCGTTGTTGAAAGCCGATTGAAGAACATGGCCCTTTGCGGAGCGGCCGAACCCGGACGCATCCTTCGACGGGCGTGGCGATGCCTCTTTGGCAAGGGAGTGGCATTAAAAAAGGGGAGGAAAAGGATATGGAGGGTGTCGGTTTTTCGGGGCGGCGTCCTGCCGCCGCCTCTCGGGAACTTCCGGGGGATGCCCCGGGTGTTAAAAATCCTTCGAGATCAATCGTTCCAATTCGGGGCGGTCAAGCAGCTCGCCGATGAATTGATGAAGGCATCGCAGCGCGGGGATGTCATGGAATCGGAGGGTGAGGGAGAATTCCGTCCCCTCGAGGTTTTCGGGCGGGACAAGCTTCATCTGCTCCCTGAGCTTCAGGGACCGGATAAGGGCGGCGGTTTTTCCTTCCGCCGCATGAATGGCGGGATAGCGCCTCTTTTTGAGGAGGTCGCGCAGGCGACCGATCTTTACATTCCGCTCACTGTCCTGATCCGTGATGATCGCCGCAATGCCGGTTTCCGCTAGCAGGTCCTGAATGGAGGTGCCCTCCTTGAGGCTGATCTCCTGGATCATGGTCAGAACCTCCCGCTGCTTGCTCAAGCTCATTTTCATCGACAGAAGAAGATCGGCCAGGGGGCTGCGGGCTTCCGGGCCGAACCGCCCGAGCTCCTGGGCCATCGACAGGGATATCGTCCCGTCTATGATCCCGGCCTGGATGGGGTCGGACAGCCCGCACAGGGGCAGGAGCTTATCGATCATCGCGGGGGTCTCGGGCATGCCGAATGTCGCCGAGGCCGCCGAGAGTTCGACGGAATTCCTGAAGCGGGGGGACAGCAGCAGGAGGGCCCGTGATCTTTCGATCAGGTTGAGGGGCCGCTGGAGGGCGTTTTCCGAGACGGCCATACCGGCGCATTCCAGGTCCGACCGGTCATCGGAAAGCACCCTCGCCGGCATGGCGCTCTGGTTGAGCGAAAGGCATGCCGCGATCCGCCGGAACCCGCTCACGATCGTATAACGGGGGCGGCTTCTTCTCAGGATCAGGGGCGTCAGGAGCCCCACGGAGGCGATGGATGCCGCAAGCCCGGAGATATTTGGGTCTGTTGAAATCTGGAATGTGGTGTCGTTCCGGTCGATCTCGGAAATCGGCACCGTTTGGAAACTAAATGGCATAGGGCTTACCCGTAAGCGCGACGAGGGCATCGAGGTACTTCTGCTGCGTATTCCGGATGACCTCGGAAGGCAGGTTCGGGCCAGGCGGCCGTTTGTCCCAGGCGATGACGGTAAGGTAGTCTCTCACGTACTGCTTGTCGTAACTCTGCTGCGCGCCGCCGGGCGCATAGGTCGTTTTCGGCCAGAAACGGGAGGAATCCGGGGTCAGGATTTCATCGATCAGAATGACCTTGCCGTCCACGATGCCGAATTCAAATTTGGTGTCGGCGATGATGATCCCTTTTTGACCGGCCAGGTCAACCCCTTTCTGATAGATCGCAAGGCTCAGGGTTTTGATTTTTTCAGCCATCGGCCGGCCGATCCGCCTTGCAGTCTCCTCGAAATCAATGTTGATATCATGTTCGCCGACGTCCGCCTTGGTGGACGGGGTGAAGATCGCCTCGGGCAGCTTATCGGACTCCTGGAGGCCATCCGGGAGCGGAATGCCGCAGACGGTCCCGGAATCCTGATAGCTCTTCCACCCGGATCCTGAAATATAGCCGCGAACGACGCATTCAATGGGAATCGTCCGGGCTTTCCTGACGAGCATGCTCCGGTCCCGGAGGATGTCTTTGTAGGGTGCGCACACCTTCGGAAACTGATCGACATCTCCGGTGATCAGATGATTATCAACAAGAGGCTTCATAATATCGAACCAGAACAGGGAGATCCGGGTGAGCACCTTTCCTTTTCCCGGAACGGGGGTCGGCAGCACCACATCGTAGGCGGAGATGCGGTCGGTGGCCACCATCAGTAGCGAATCCTCCAGATCATATATATCCCTCACCTTTCCTCTGGCCAGGAGATTCATTTCCGGAAAGCGGGTTTCAACGACGGCATTTTTCATTTCAGATCCTTTTGAATGATTTATCAAACAAGCTCAGGGTGTATCAAAAAGATGGGGTGCCTGATCTCTCGAACATCTGGATGTAGCGAACGAGGATTGCCTTTGTATCCTTATCCATATGCTGGAACTCGACGCCGGTCTGAAATATGCCGCCGCCGAACTCTTTGAAATGGATGAACCTGCCTTTTAAATCGATCAGGTTTTCTTCGAATGCGATGGTAAGCGACACGGCCTGGTCCAGGGATGTCTGAAAATTGGTTTCGAGGAGAATCCCTGATTCCGATACGTTCAATGTCCTGCCGATGCCCTGATTGACGATGCTGCCGTCTTCATCAACGCTGACATAGGACAGGTTGAAGGAATCGATTCGAATATGCCGTCGTCTTTCATTTGGTGTCATTAAAGGGTTCCCTCCGAAGGTTTCCGCCGGGGCTGGTTCCTGTGGCGCGGGTAACAGACTAACTCGATTTCTGCCGGTTTCTTTTCAGAAGATTTCCAGCGACATTTGTCGTGAGCGAGATGTTGATGGCAACATTTTCAATCAGATTTTTAAGGGTCAGGGAGAGATCTTCATATTCCTCGCCAAGGGTTTTCAGGTCGATGTCCACGGTGGCCAGGCTGCCGGAGGCAAAAACCGATGCCTGATGGGGTTCGTGCCCGATGTCCAGAAAGGGGACGGCGCCGATATAGTCTCCGGGGGTAAGGTTGGCGATATACAGGCCGCCATGCGCTGTTTCCCGCATGATGATGGCATTTCCCCTTTCGATTCTCGCCAGTCTTCTTTCCTTGGGATCCCGGATCAGCTTCTGGTGCTTGTCCCGGATGACCTTTGAGGCGTTATCAATCCCCAGGTATTGGTCCACGCAGGCAGTTGTCGCTTGATTGAGGCGCCGGTCAAGGCTCAGGATAAAATTTCTGAGTTCGGGGCGCAGTGTCGCGAACTCCTGGGCCATGCGCTGGGCGTCGAGAACCCCCAACTGAACATCCGTGGTCGCAACAACCGTGGCTTTTCTGGTGTTTTCCTGGAACAGAAAGGATGTCACGCTGCCGATGAATGCGCCCGACCCCACCCGGGTGACGGTCAGGGGGCCTTTGGGGGTGCTCTTGATGATATCCAGCGTACCCTCCAGGACAACCCATATCCAGTTTCCGTGGCGCTTTTCCTGGGTGACCTTTTCACCCGTGGAATAGAATTCTTCATCCACCACATAGGTGTAGTCGACAAAGTGCCTGCGGATCAGCGGGGGCGCTGTGGGATCCGGCCCTGTTCGCTCGGGCGGGGACGGCCCCAGGATTTCAGTTTTGCCGTCATCGATCAGGCGGAGCCCGTCCAGGATAATTTCCATCCGATTGGATGTAATCACTTTGTGGACCGAGACGGGCTGTTCGCGGAATTCATACTCCCCGTCAAGCCAGCCGAACAATGCATACACGGCATCCAGGCCTTTGGCATCCGGGGTGTGGGCATTGATGATGTTGCCCTTCGAAAAATAGATGCACCCGGGCTCTTGACGATACGGGCTGGAGATTTCCAGCACCCCCGATCCTCCGCTGGAGCCGATCAGTTGAAGGATGTCTCCCAGACTCAAAAATCCAAGATTCCCCGCGAGCGCGACTTTTTCCATGAGGCTACCCCTACCATCCCATCTCTGTTTTCAAGGATTGGAGTGTCAACTTGAGACATGCTTTCAATGTCGGTCCGACGCCGTCTCCGGTGAGCGCGCTGGCCGGAAACGATGGAACCCTGAGCTGCCGGTTCATGTCCATTTCCATCTGGTGGGTGGTCAGCAGCGGGATGCCCGCCTCGGCCAGGTCTCTCTTGTTGTACTGCAGCACCAGCGGGATTTTGAGGATGTTGACGCCGTAATCCTTCAGGTTCAGGTGAAGATCCTTCAATGACTCCATGTTCTTGATTCTTCGCGCCTGAAGCGAATCCGCAACGAAAATGACACCGTCGGCATCCTTGAGCACCATTTTCCGGGTTGCGGCGTATTTCACCTGTCCCGGCACCGTATAGAGCTGAACGCGGATGTCATACCCTTTGACCTTGCCCAGCCCCATGGGGAGAAAATCAAAAAACAGGGTTCGGTCTCCTTCTGTTTTGGTGGAGACCATCTCACCGGTCACCTGTTTCCTGAATGTCTTGAAAATGTATTCGAGATTGGTGGTTTTCCCACCCCGGCCCGGCCCGTAATATACGATTTTGACCTCGATCTCCCGCGCCTTCAGATTGATATTTGCCATCTGCAACCCCAAATACGAGTGAGACATCAATAGGTTATTGGATGGGATGGTGCCGTCGGCGCATTCTTTCCGGGCGGAAGCCCACCACTGTCCGCCAGTCTGATGCAGCAGCGGCGCGGAAAGCGCAAGTCCGGGAAGGTGCGGCGCAGAACCCCTCTCTGCGTATCCGAAGGCCTGGGATAAGGTCCTCCATCCTTACATATCGAACGCATCATCCGGAAAAACCGACGGCGACGCCCTATACTAAATGCCATGAATCTTAATATCAATACTAAAGTGGCCGGCCATCACACCCGATACAATTTCGATGTTGTCGATCACCGTTGCCTTGCCGCTGAACATGGCGTTGGCAGAAAAGCATTGGACCGCATCCAGAACGGTTCCTTTTTTCAACCCCTCCGCAAGTTCCTTTTCATGATTCGAAACCAGCAGATTGACGATGTCCCCCGATTGAGAATGGATGTCGAATTCCCGCAGGCGGTGCTTCTGGTTGTCTTTTGGAAGCTTTACGCTGAGAGATCGGAACTCATCGATCTGTCTGCTTTTCAGGAGGGATGACGCTGCGGCCGGATGCCCCGCGGCGGATTTTTTTACCTCTGCGCCCGGGATCTCCAGATTGAGGCCGGCCTCGTCGGACAATTTCTGGAAATAATTTCTGAGTTCGACCATCTGATCCGAACCCATCAACCCGCTGTTCCGCCAGTAGATGAAGAGGTCTGCCGCTTTGGAAGCCCTGCCTTTGGCCAGGTGGCAGAAAAGGATATTTTTGGATGCCTCGAGCCGTGTTGACTCGGGTTTGAGCAGTTTGGTGAATTCTTCCAGGGCGCTTTCATATTGTCCGAATCCGGCGAGGGCCAGTGCCCCTTCCAGGGCGGCCTGGTCCTTGTCCCGGGAGGACGAGAAATTGTTTTTCATGACATCGAGGACAATATTGGGCATCTGATAGGTCACGGATTCATTTTCCATTCGCTCTATTTTTTGGATGACCTGCTTTAACTTATTAGAAATATGACTCATGACCTCTTTGTGATGATCGATCTCGTCGGCATGCTGTTGGATGACGTGGATTGCATCGACGTACCTTCCCTTGGATTCGTCGTATAATCCCTGAACTTCATAGAGCGACGCTTCGTTCAGGAGAGACTTGATCTGTTTTTTGATTTCCATGTTATGCTCCGCAGTGCCGTTGGGGCCGAGATCAAGCCAGGTGATCCTGTCCCTTGCAAACATCCAAGGGACGGCCCCGGAAAATTTAATAGTTAACTTGTTTTAAGATGTTATGTCAATAATGGATAAATTTGTTGACAACGATTGAATAATACTATTAAATTAATTCTTTAAATTTTCGAAGGTCGTTGCCATATTGGATGATTATAATAAAAACTATACCAATTAACAAGGAGAAAATTATGGAAAAAAAAGTCACGGTTGTCGGCGCGGGCAATGTCGGGGCGACCGCAGCCCAGAGGCTGGTCGAAAAAGCCCTGTGTGATGTGGTGCTGGTGGACATCGTCGAAGGGGTTCCCCAGGGAAAGGCGCTGGATCTGACCCAGGCGGCGGCGATTGAAAAGCACGATGCCAAAATTGTCGGCACCAACGGTTATGAGGCGACCGCGGGTTCGGATGTGGTCATTATCACCGCGGGGATTCCGAGAAAGCCGGGGATGAGCCGGGATGATCTGATCAGCACCAACGCTGGCATCCTGAAGAACGTCACGGCCCAGGTGGCCAAGTATTCTCCGAATGCCGTCCTGATCATCGTCAGCAACCCCCTTGACGCCATGTGCCATGTCGCCTTTGAGACCAGCGGCTTCCCCAAAAACCGCGTGATCGGAATGGCCGGCGTTCTCGACTCGGCCCGTTTCAGGGCCTTCATCGCCATGGAGCTGAATGTGTCGATCGAGAATACCCACGCGTTCGTTCTGGGCGGGCACGGTGATACGATGGTTCCCCTGCCGCGCTACTCGACCGTCTCCGGAATTCCCATCACCGAATTGATATCCGCGGAAAGGATCGAGGCCCTGGTGAAGAGAACCGCCAACGGCGGCGCCGAAATCGTGTCGCTCCTCAAAACCGGCAGCGCTTTCTACGCGCCGGCATCCTCGGCGGTCGAGATGACCAAATCGATTCTCTACGACAAAAAGCAGATCCTGCCGTGTGCGGCCTATCTTCAAGGGGAATACGGCATCCATGACCTGTTCATCGGCGTGCCCGTGAAACTCGGCAAGGGCGGCATCGAGGAGATTATCGAGATCAACCTGACGGCTGAAGAGGCCGCCAAACTGAAAAAATCCGCCGCCGCCGTCGAGGAACTGAAGGCGGTCCTGGCCAAACTGAAATAAGCGTTCAAGATCGGCGCCGAAGCACTTCATGCAATGCTTCGGCGACGCGCTGACTGATTCCGGGCACGGCCTTGAGTTCTTCCAGGGTTGCTGCCCGGACTTTTTGGATGGAGCCAAAATGGCCGAGAAGCGCTTTTCTCCGCAGGGGACCGATTCCGGGGACGGCGTCCAGAGCGGAGGAGAGCGTCCGCTTCCCCCTGCGGCTGCGGTGAAAGGCGATGGCGTGGCGGTGCGCCTCATCCCGGATCTGCTGAAGAAGATGGTAGACCGGTTCATCCTGACCCAGGTTGACCGGGTTGACGCGGCCGGGAAGATAGATCTTGTCCCGCGTTTCGCCCGCCGCTTCATCCTTCTTGGCGATGCCGATCAGATGAAACGCCCCGTCAAGCCCCAGCTCCCGCATCACCGCCGCCGCGATGTTGAGCTGCCCCTTTCCGCCGTCCACCATGAGCAGGTCCGGAAAAGGCCGCGACGGCTCCCCCTTTCCGTATCTTCTTTTCAGCACTTCCGCCATGGCGGCGTAATCGTCGGGTTTTTCGACCGTCCGGACGATGTATCTGCGATAGTCCCTCCTGCTGGGCGCGCCGTTCTGGAATACGACCATCCCTGAAACCGGCGAGGCGCCCAGGAGGTTCGAATTGTCGAAGCATTCGATCCTCGCGGGCAGCCTGTCCATGCTGAGCCGGTTTTTCAGCCTCAGGAGCAGATTCGCCTTTGCCGCGTCAGCCGAGGTGAGTCGCCCCATCTCATCGGCTGCGTTGTGAACGGCCATCTGGATGAGGCGCACCTTTTCACCCCGCCGGGGGTGAAGGATCTTCACCGATGCGCCCTTCAAGGCGCTCAGCGCGGTTTCGATCAGGTCTTGGTTTTCGATGGGGACGGACGTCAGAATCTCCTTCGGGATAAAGCTGACGCGTTCATAGTATTGCCGGATGAACGCCTCCATCATTTCTCCGTCCGCGGCGAGGGTCTCCTCAAAGGGGAAATGCCGGGACGCCGTGAGATATCCTCCTCGAACGGTGAGGATCGTGATGACGGACGACTGCCCGGAGCCGGCAAGCCCGATGATGTCGCGATCCTTGAGGTCTACTGCCAGGGCCACCTGCTTTTCAACGACCCGCTGGAGTGCGACCATTTTGTCCCGAAGCTCCGCGGCCAGTTCATAGGTGTCTGGATTTTCGGCGGCGCACAGCATCTCCTGGCGGATCTTCCGGATGAGGTCATGGGTCTGGCCTTTTAGAAAGAGCACCACCTCCCTCACGATCTCGTTATAGACGGATGGGTCGACATCCATGCAGCACGGGCCGAGGCAGCCGCCCATCTGATAGTTGAGGCACGGACGGGTTCGGTTTGTCAACACGCTGTTTCTGCATTTTCTCAGTTTGAAATGCTTGTTGATCACCTTCAGGGTCTGGTACATGGCGCCGGGGGCGGTATAGGGGCCGAAGTAGAGGGCGCCGTCCGGCGCGATCTTCCGGACGACCTGCAGGTGGGGATAAGGTTCGCCGAGGTCGAGTCTCAGGGATGGATATCGTTTGTCGTCCTTGAGGATGACGTTGTAGCGGGGATGATACTGTTTGATCAGGTTCGATTCGAGAATCAGGGCGTCATTTTCGGTCCCCGTGATGATCGTGTCGAAGGATGCCGTTTTTTCGACCAGGATCGCGGTTTTCAGGTCGGACTGGACCGGTTTCCTGAAATAGGACGCGAGCCGTTTTTTCAGGTTTTTGGCCTTGCCGACATAGATAACGGCGCCGTTTCGGTCCTTGATGATGTAGACGCCCGGCTCCGAGGAGACGCCTTCCAGTCTTTCCAGGATCAGCTCGTTCATCTATAGCAGCGCGAGTTCTTTCAGGGCTTTAATGTGATCTCGGATTTCGGCGGCCCGTTCAAACGCCAGATCTTTTGCGGCATCTTTCATTTCCTTTTCAAGCCGGCGGATCACTTTGACAATATCGGCATCCTCCCCGAACGTGTGGATCGGCTCCGATACCTTGCGGGAGAGAACCGCCTCGGATTCATGGAGGTTGTCGAAGGCCGATGACAGGGTTTTCCGGATCGTGGTCGGCACGATGTGATGCGCCTTGTTGTATTCTTCCTGGATGCTTCGGCGTCTCTCGGTCTCGTCGATGGCCGCTTTCATGGCCTGGGTGGTTTTTTCGGCATACATGATGACCTCGCCGCCGACATTTCGGGCCGCGCGTCCGCATGTCTGGATCAGGGAGCGGCCGGAGCGCAGAAATCCTTCCTTGTCGGCGTCGAGAATGGCCACCAGGGACACCTCCGGAATGTCCAGACCCTCGCGGAGCAGGTTGATGCCCACGAGGACATCGAAAGCCCCTTTTCTGAGGTCCTGGATGATCTCCATGCGTTCCAGGGTGTGAATATCCGAGTGGAGATACTTGATTCTGATCCCCAGGTCCGCGTAATATTCCGTCAGATCCTCGGCCATCCTTTTGGTCAGCGTGGTGACGAGGACCCGCTCTTTCTTCTGCACCCGTTTTTGAATCTCATCCAATAGATCGTCCACCTGGTGCTCCGCCTTTCGGACATGGATTCTGGGATCCATCAGGCCGGTGGGCCGGACGATAAGCTCCACCAGGGCGTCTTTCGCCTTCTCGAGTTCGTAGTCCGCGGGCGTCGCCGAAACATAGACCACCTGCGGAACCCGCAGGCAAAACTCCTCGAATTTCAGGGGCCGGTTGTCGAGGGCGGAGGGCAGGCGGAACCCGTATTCCACCAGGGTGGATTTCCGGGCGTGGTCTCCGTTGTACATGCCGCGAACCTGGGGAACCCCGATATGGCTTTCATCGATGAAGACCAGGAAGTCCTTTGGGAAATAATCGAGGAGGGTCGGCGGCGGTTCGCCCGGCTGTCTTCCGGTCAGGTGCCTCGAATAATTTTCAATGCCGTTGCAGTAGCCCAGTTCGAGCATCATCTCGAGATCAAAATGGGTTCGCTCCTCAATGCGCTGGGCTTCGATCAGCTTGTTTTCCCGCCGGAAATAGTCGACTCGGGCCTTGAGTTCCAGGGTGATCGTTTCGACCGCTTTCTGGAGCGTGGTCCTGGAGGTCACGTAATGGCTGGCCGGAAAGACGGCGGTCTGGTGCAAGGGCCTGAGGGTCTTCCCCGTGAGCGGGTCGATTTCGGAAAGTTGTTCAATCTCGTCTCCGAAAAACTCGATCCGAAGCGCAATGTCCTCTTCATAGGCCGGAAAAATCTCGACCCGGTCTCCCCTTACCCTGAAAACACCCCGGTGGAAATCGAGATCATTTCGCTCATAATGGATCTCGACGAGTTTCATCAGCAGCCGGTCGCGATCGATCTCCATGCCCGCCTCAAGCGACACGCGCATGTCGAGATAATCCTCGGGCGCGCCCAGGCCGTAGATGCACGACACGCTCGACACGACGATCACGTCCCTTCTGGAGAGGACGGACCGGGTGGCGGAATGGCGCAGCTTGTCGATCATCTCATTGATGGAGGAATCCTTTTGAATGTAAGTGTCGCTGGTGGGAATGTAGGCCTCGGGCTGGTAGTAATCGAAGTAACTGACAAAATATTCGACCGCATTTTCCGGGAAGAATGATTTGAATTCGCTGTAGAGCTGCGCAGCGAGTGTTTTGTTATGGGAAATGACCAGGGTCGGGCGGTTCAATTGCTGGATGACGTTGGCCATGGTGAAGGTCTTCCCCGACCCCGTGACCCCCACGAGTACATTGTGCTTTTCCCCGGTGTTGATCCGGCGCAACAAACCTTCAATGGCCTGCGGCTGGTCGCCCATGGGGGCGTAGGGGGATTGAATTTTGAAGTCCATATAAATGGTTATTTGATAAAGCTAAAAAACTGTAGGGCGGCAGTCCCTTGCCGCCTTGAGGGTGCTCGGCGGCAAGGGACTGC
>NZ_JBGSQX010000071.1:0-8663 GCF_041737845.1 Desulfococcus sp. | reverse complement strand
GCGCCGGCCGGAGGACCGTCCTCCTCAACACGGGAGAGGGGACCGTCGTCCAGAAAGGCCGCCGACCCGACCCGCCGACGCCGCTGCTCCGCCCGCCCGCCGTTATCGACCACCGGGCCATTTATCAGCGCCTGCCTCTGGAATTCCGGTTTGCCGGGGTTCCCGGGGCCGTCGGCTACCGGATGATCCTGGCCGCCGACGAGGCGTTCAAGAATGTCGTCGCGGAGCAGGTGGTCCGGCCGGACGCGCCGGCGCGCATCGCCCACGTGGATGACGGCATCTACCACATGCAGGTCCAGAGCATCAGCGCTTCAGGCCTGGAGGGGCTGCCGTCCGCGGCCGTCCCGGTCCGGGTGCGGGTCAACCCCGTGCCGCCGTTTATGAGCGAACCGGCGAGCGGCCGGGAATATAGAACCGCGACACTGGGGTTCGACTGGCTCAAGGTTCCCGATGCCGCCGGGTACGAACTCCAGATTGCGACGGACAGGGATTTCAAAAGCGTCGCACATCACCGGGAAGACATCACGGAGACGCCCTACGAGGTGTCGGATCTGCCGTTTTCTTCCTACTTTTTCAGGATTCGATCCATCGCGCCGGATGGATACCGGGGCGCATGGTCCGACGGGGCGCCCTTTACCCTCACCCCCCCGCCGCCGGCCCCGCCGACCGAGCCGGCCGAAATGGGAAAAAACAGCATCACCATTCGCTGGGCAGACCAGGGCCCGGCCATGACCTACCATTTTCAGATGGCGGAAGATGCAGATTTTACCCGCATGCTCCTGGATGAACGGCTGGCATCCACCGAGATCACCGTGGCCCGGCCCAAGTCCGCCGGGACCTATTATATCCGCGTCAGCGGAATCGATGCCGACGGATTTGAAGGACGATTTTCCCCCGTGCAAACCTTCGATCTAAAAGACCCGAAAGCGATGTGGGCCCTCGCCCTGACCATCGGAACCATATTGATCATTCTGATCCCCTGACCCGCGGGCGGATCCGGCGTACGATGGATGGCCATGTTCAAACGTAAAACCGATTGGTGGGTATTTCCGGCGGTTTGCCTGGCTCTTGGGGCCACGCTGTCCATGGAATACCTGGGCGGGTTCGGCGGGCTCGACCGTTACGTATACGATCTTTTTTTCAGGATAAGGGGCGAAAGACCCGCCGATTCGCGGATCGTTGTCGTCGCCATCGATGAAAAAACGCTGCGGAAACTGGGGGCCTGGCCGATCAAACGGGGGTATTACGCCGACCTCATCGACCGGGTGCGGCAGGCGGACGCCGTCGGACTGAATGTCATCCTCGCCGAAGCCTCCGATGAAGACGCCCGGCTCAAGGCGGCCCAGCAGCCAGGGTGTCCGGTATTCCTTCCGGTCTACATCGACCGCGAGGCCGGCATCGTCAATCCCGACCCCGGCCTGGCCGGTTTTCCCACCGGGCACATTCATGTCGACCGGGACATCGACGGTGTGATCCGGAATGTTTTCCATACCCTCTACCATGACCGAAAGCAGATGCCGTCCTTTGCCGCCGCCCTTTATAACGCCCTGCCCGGCCGGGAGTTCCGCCACACCGGGAGGCCCGTGGCCGAGGCGGCCTGGCGGATCTCCTCCCGCATCCAACAGGTCGACCCCATGGCGATCAATTTTTACGGCGACGGCGGCACCTTTCAGCGGCTTTCTTTCAGCGACGTCATCGACGGCCGGTGGGCGCCGTCGTTTTTTCAGAACCGGGTGGTCCTGGTCGGACCCACGGCAGCCGGACTGGAGAATGAATTTCTGACCCCGTTTTCCAATGACAGGAACCTTCTTCCGGCCGTCATACTCCATGCCAACATCCTGAACAACCTTTTGGACGGCAGCTTTATCCAGCCCGTCGGCAGTCTGGCCACCGCTTTCTGGGGGCTTCTCCCGTCGGCGCTCGGCTTTCTGATTTTTCTGCGCTTCGGCGTCGCCCGGACCACCTTGATATGGATCGGCAGCCTGTCGGCATGGATGATTTTGGGGTTTTCACTGTTTTCCATCAAGAATGTCTGGCTGCCGCCGGGGGCCGTCGCAGCCGAGCTGACCGTCACCTTTCTGGCAGCGTATATCGTCAAGCTCAGGCAGATGCGGCAGATGCTCGAAACGGCCAAGATCGACTGGGAGAAATCCTTTGACACCATCGATGACGGCATCGTCATCTTCAGCAGGGATTGCCGGATGCTCCGCGTCAACCGGGCGGCCGAGACCTATCTGGAAACACCGCTCGTGGAGATCCTGAAACAGCGGTGCATGGCCGTGGTCCGGGGCGCTTCGGGCCAGGGGAAGAAGGGCGGAAGGGCGGCTCCGGCCATTGGCGAGATGGGCGTCTTCGAGGAGATCCATGAACCTGAAACGGATCGGCATTTTGAAATCAGGTCCCTGGTCTGCACCGATCGATCCGGGCGCCTCGACCGGGTGGTCCAGGTCACGAGGGATATCACCTACCGTAAAAGTTTTGAAAAAAAACAGCGCATCCTGCAGGCGAGGCTTGCCCAGGCCCAAAAAATGGAGGCCATCGGCACCCTGGCGGGCGGCATCGCCCACGACTTCAACAATATTCTCGCGGCCATCGTGGGATACACCCAGCTCGCCGCAACCGGCCTCCCGGCCGACAGCAGCGCCCAGCCCAAGCTCGATCAGGTATTGAAGGCGAGCCGCCGGGCAGGCGACCTGATCTATCAGATCCTGGCCTTCAGCCGCGGCGCCAGGCAGGCCCCCCAGACCCTGCAAATGGGGCTCATCGTCAAGGAGGCCGTAAAGCTGCTCCGCTCGACCGTCCCCGCCACCATCGAAATCCAGCAGAACATTCAATCCCGGGGAGTGATCTCCGCCGACCCGACGCAGATTCATCAGATCGTCATGAACCTTTGCACCAATGCCTTTCATGCCATGCGGAAAACCGGGGGCACCCTGGGGATCTCTCTGGACGAGACGACGGTCGGCGAGGCATCGGGGCCGGACGAACCCGAGCATGAACCGGGGGAATACCTGAGATTGACCGTAAGCGATACGGGGCACGGCATTCCCGAAGACCTCTGCAGCCGGATCTTCGAACCTTACTTCACCACCAAGACCCAGGGGGACGGCACCGGCCTGGGGCTGGCGACGGTCCACGGCATCGTCAAGAACCACAACGGCTGGATCGAGGTGGAGAGCGCACCGGGAAAAGGAAGCACCTTTCACATCTATTTCCCAAGATGCCGTCACGTCAGCCACCATAAAGATCTTGCCTGAACCGGTGGAATTCGCTATGAATTGCCCCGAACCAGAGGACAATCGCAACAGCCATGAAATATGCGGAAGAATATCGGGACCCGGAGATCGCCAGGCGCCTGATCGCCGGGATCCGCCAGGAGAGCCGGAAGCGCGTTCGACTGATGGAGGTCTGCGGCACCCACACCATGACCATTTTCAGGAGCGGCATCCGGTCGGTGCTGCCGGAAACGATCTACCTGCTCTCCGGCCCCGGATGCCCGGTATGCGTGACCGATCAGAGCGAAATCGACGCCTTCATCGAGATCGCCCGGACCGGGGGCGTGACGACGGCAACCTTCGGCGACCTGATCCGGGTGCCCGGAACCGGGTCGTCCCTGGAGCGGGAACGGGCCGCCGGCGCCGATGTCCGGGTGGTCTACTCCGCCCTCGACGCCCTGGCGATGGCCCGGAAGCACCCGGACCGCCGGGTCGTCTTCCTGGGGGTCGGCTTCGAAACCACGGCCCCGACCATCGCCGCCGCCGTTTCGGCGGCGCGGGACGGGGGGCTCTCCAACTTCTCCGTATTCTCTTCCCATAAGCGGGTCATGCCGGCCCTTGCCTCCCTCATGGAAATGGACATCCGCATCGACGGGTTCCTCCTGCCGGGCCACGTCTCCCTGGTGATCGGGGCGGAGGCCTACCGCCCCCTCTTCGATCGTCACCGGTGCCCCATGGTCATTGCCGGGTTCGAGCCCGGCGATGTCCTGGCCGCAATCCACCGGCTGGTCCGGCAGATCGAAAGCGGTCGACCGGACCTGGAGAATGCCTATCCCCGCGCCGTAACGGCCGGGGGAAACCGGAAAGCCCAGGCCCTCATGGCGTCGGTGTTTACCCCGGCGGACGCCGTCTGGCGGGGGATGGGGCGGATTCCCGAAAGCGGTCTGGCGCTCCGGGACGGCTTTGAGGCATTTGACGCCCGCAGGATCTTCGGAATCACGCTGAAGGATGCCCCGGCGCCCGCGGGGTGCCTGTGCGGGGAGGTGATCACCGGCCGGAGCACGCCGCCCGAGTGCCGCCTGTTCCGAAAGGCCTGCACCCCGGCCCACCCGGTCGGCCCGTGCATGGTCTCCAGCGAAGGGACCTGCGCGGCCTACTATCGATACCATCCGGAAACCGGTGACACCGGGAAAGACCGTTCATGAAACAGGACACGATCACCCTGGACCACGGCAGCGGCGGGAAGATGTCCCGCCGGCTCATCGCGGAGGCCGTCCTCCCCGCCTTCGACGATCCCGCGCTCCGGTGCCTCGACGACGGGGCCGTCCTGGCCGTGGCGGAGGGCCGGATCGCCTTTTCCACCGACACCTTCGTGGTCGATCCCATTTTTTTCCCCGGCGGCAATATCGGGGACCTGGCCGTCAACGGCACCGTGAACGACCTGGCCATGTGCGGCGCGGTCCCCCGGTATCTCAGCGTCGCCATGATCATAGAGGAAGGGTTTCCCCGGAGCGACCTCGACCGGATCCTCCAGACCATGCGGCGAGCCGCCCGGGCGGCCTGCGTCCGGATCGTCACGGGCGATACCAAGGTGGTGCCCAGGGGCGCGGCCGACAAGATCTTCATCAACACCGCGGGGATCGGCGTCGTGCCTGCGGGAGTTCACGTTTTCGGCGCAAACGCACGCGTCGGAGACCGGGTCCTGCTGAGCGGGACCATGGCCGACCACGGCATGACCATTCTGACGCAGCGGGAGGGCCTCCGGTTCGATTCGCCCCTGGAAAGCGATACCGCCCCGCTGAACCACCTGGCGGCAAGGATGATAGAAGGATTCGGCCCGGCGATCCATGTGCTTCGGGACCCCACCCGGGGCGGCGTGGGAACGGCCCTCAACGAGATCGCCCTCTCCTCCGGGGTGGGGATCGCCATCCACGAGGACCGGCTGCCTGTGCGCGCCTCGGTTGCAGGCGTCTGCGAATTGCTGGGGTTCGATCCCCTGTACGTGGCCAACGAGGGAAAACTCGTCGCCGTTGTTGCGCCGGAGGCCGCCCGGGAGGTGCTCGCCCTGATGCACGCCGACCCCCTGGGAAAGGATGCCTGCATCATCGGCGAGGTGGTTTCGGCGGGCCCGGCCCCGGTGGTCATGGAGACCCGGATCGGCGGAACCCGCATCGTGGATATGCTGACGGGCGAGCAGCTCCCCCGGATCTGCTGAAGATGACCCATTGAATCATGACGGTTTTGTAAAAAGGCCGATATCTGCTTTACGCTTCATCCCTCGGGATTCGCAAGCCGTATCTCGACCTTTTTACAAAACCGTCTGAAAATCGACTTTTTGCGAATCCGTCAATCATGGGATCTGAAACCACTCGGAATAGAATACTTTTTTTAGAATCAATCGTTGTCTTACAACAGCCTAAGGCTGGAAAGAATCGGGAGCAATCAACCATGGGTGCCCTTTTGTCGGATCTTGCGGTGTTTCTCTATTTTGGCGCGGCCGCGGCCCTGATGCTTTACGGGCTCAACTGCTATGTGATGATCTTTCTCTTCAACCGCGGCCGGACGGGGGCCGCGGATGCAAGGCGGAGGATTCTGGACGCCGCGGGAGACATCGAACTGCGGGAGGATCTGCCCGTCGTGACGACCCAGATCGCCGTGTACAACGAGGTGAACGTGGCCGAACGGGCCATCCGGGCCGCCTGCCGGATGCGGTATCCACGAGACCGCCACGAGATCCAGGTGCTTGACGACTCCACCGACGAGACCTGCGCCATCGTCGACCGGACGGCCGATCTCCTGCGGGCCGAGGGCCATGACGTCCGGGTGCTCCGGCGGAAGGAGCGGACCGGGTTCAAGGCCGGGGCATTGGCCGCCGGGCTGGATGTCGCGAAGGGGTCTCTCGCGGCCGTGTTCGACGCCGACTTCGTCCCCTCCGAGGAGTATCTCCTCAGGACCGTCCCGTTTTTCCTGGCCGATGACCGGCTGGCGCTGGTCCAGGCCCGGTGGGGGCACCTCAACCGGACCCGGTCCCTCTTGACCCGGGCCCAGTCCATCGGCATCGACGGCCATTTCATGGTCGAACAGGCGGCCCGGAACTGGAACGGCCTTTACATGAACTTCAACGGGACGGCGGGCATCTGGCGGCGGACGGCCATCGCCGACGGCGGCGGATGGGCCTGGGACACCCTGACCGAGGACATGGACCTCTCCTACCGGGTCCAGTTCGCCGGATGGCGGACCCTCTTTCTGCCGGACCTGGTGGTGCCGGCGGAGATCCCCGAAGACGTCGACGCCTTCAAGGGCCAGCAGTTCCGCTGGGCCAAGGGCTCCATCCAGACCGCCGTGAAGCTTCTGCCCCGCCTCGTACGGCAGCCGGTGTCCCTGTTCAAGAAGCTCCAGGCCTTTTTTCACATGACCCATTACCTGGTGCATCCCATGATGCTCCTCATGGCGATTCTGGCCCTCCCCGTCCTCCAGGTGCTCAACATGAACTTTGGTCCCCTGATCTTCGGGGCCGTCGCATGCGCCCTGCTGCTCTCCATGACGGCGCCCAGCGCCCTTTACCTGGTGAGCCAGCGGGCGGCCTACCGGGACTGGCCCCGCCGGGTGCTGTTCATGCCCTTCCTGGTCGTTCTGGGCGTGGGCATCGCCATCTCCAATACGCGGGCGGTCGTCGAGGCCCTGGCCGGGCGCGAGAGCCCCTTCATCCGAACGCCCAAGCGGGGCGACCGGGAGATCAAGCGGTACCGCACCTCCCTGCCGGGGCTCGCGTTCGCGGAAATCCTCATGGGGGGATACTGCATGCTTTCCCTCCAGGTGTATCTCGACGCCGGCAAATACCTGATCGGCCCGTTCCTGGCCGTGTATGCCATGGGGTTTCTCTTTATCGGTATTCTGACGATCGTCCAGCGTCTGGGCTGGGAGGGGTGATCCGGAGCCAGGCGGCCCCGGAGGCGCCTGCAGCCGGCTGGGGCCCCTATGCCGCGGCGGCCCTCCTGTCGATCCTGCTCTGCCTCGCGGGCGGCAGGCTCGGGGATATCGGCGCGGCGTCCCTGGACTTCCCCGGATGGACCCTGCCTGCCGGCCGCGCCATCCTCCTTTTCGCCGCCATGTGGGCCGCCGGCCTGGCCATGCTTCTGCTCTTTCCAAGGGGGCTCACGCGGCGGCGGCGCCTACTCGCAATCCTCGTCCCGGCCCTGCTCTGCAGGCTGTTTCTGCTGCCGTTAGCACCCTCGGACGACCTGAACCGGTACCTCTGGGAAGGACGCGTCGTCCAGAAGGGCGTCAACCCCTACCTTCATCCGCCCGATGATCCGGCCCTGTCGGCCCTGGCCCGGCAGGACCCGCTTCACGGGGGGATCAACCACCCGGACATCCCCGCCGTCTATCCGCCGCTCATGCTTCTGGGCTTTTCCGGCCTGGCCCGCCTGGGCGCCACCCCCATGGCGGTCAAATCCGTCATGACCCTCTTCGACCTGGGCACCCTGGTCCTGGTGATCCGCCTCCTGTCTCACCGGGGGCTGGACGAGCGGTGGGCCGCCCTCCATGCCTTCAACCCGGTGGTGCTCTATGCCTTTGCCGGGCAGGGGCACCTGGACGCGGTCCAGAACTTTTTTCTCCTTTCCGCCATCTGCCTCTACGATCAAAAACGGTGGGGATGGATGTTTGCTGCGGCAGGTCTTGCGGTCCAGACGAAATATGCGGCGGTGCTGACCCTGCCGTTCCTGGTCAACCGGGAGAACCTGGGCCGGCTGTGGGCGGTCCTTCCGGCCGCAGGACTCCCCTTTCTGCCGTTTCTGGGAGAGACCCCGGGCCGGATGTTCACCGCCCTCGCGGCCTTCGGCACACAGTTCGCGTTCAACGGGTCGGTCCACGGACTCCTGCGGTGGACCCTGGGGGGCATCGCGCCCGCCACCGCGGCCTGCCAGGCGATGGCCGCCGCCGCCATGATTTTCGGATACCTCCGGCTCCATCCCCGGCGAGCCCCCCGGTGCTTCGATGATCCGGTGTCGGGGTGCTTTTTCGCCCTGGGGGCGGTGCTGCTATTTTCCCCGACCGTCCATTTCTGGTACGTCGCCTGGATCGTCCCCTTTCTCGCCCTGCGGCCCACGGCGTCGTGGATGGTCCTGTGCCTCACCATCGGCTTCGGTTTCACGGCCGACGGCATGTTTCATCTTACCGGACGGTGGCACCTGCCGGCCTGGGCCGGCCCGGCTTCGTGGCTGCCCTTCTGGGCGCTTTTCGCGCGGGACATCCGACTTTTCTTCCTGCGCCGCAACACCCCTCTCGATCCCTCTCCGCCGGCTTCGGTCTCCGTGGTGATCCCCGCCAGGAATGAAGGCCCGGGGGTGGCGGCCTGCGTGAGCGCCGTCCTCCGGGACCGGCGGGTCGCGGAGGCGATCGTGGTGGACGGCGGCTCGGCGGACGATACGGCCGTGCAGGCCGAAC
>NZ_JBGSQX010000045.1:0-5639 GCF_041737845.1 Desulfococcus sp. | reverse complement strand
GGCCGTCGCGGACCTGCGGCGGCGCAGGCTTGCCGCGGGGGATCGGCTGCTGCTGCAGGGGGAGCGGGATGCGGTGGAAGAGGTGTTCCACCGGGGCCTCGTTTCTGAAATGGCCGCCCTTTCGATGGACGCGGTGAACGCCGTCACCGGGGGCCGGGCCCACCTGCTGCCCGTGCGCGTTCCCCCCGGGTCGGTTCTTACGGACCGGGACCTGGTCGAAAGCCGTCTGGGCAGCGCATTCGGCCTGACCGTGGCGGCCATCGTCCGCGGCGAGGCATGGCTGTTGATGCCTTCGCCCCATGAAACGATTCAAGCCGGCGATCTGCTGGTGCTCCAGGGCGCCTCGCGGGACCTCGACGTCCTCAAGGGACTTCAGGATCTGGAGATCGCGGCCCAGAGCGCGGGCCTTGCGGCCGAGCTGGAGTCCCAGCAGATCGGCGTCACGGAGGTTCTGCTCTCGCCCAGGACCACCCTGGCGGGGCGGACCCTGGCGGACCTGCTTTTCCGCGAGCGCTACGGCGTCAGCGTGCTGGCCGTCTGGCGAAAAGGCCGCCCCTATCGCACCGGGCTGCAGGACATGCCGCTCCAGTTCGGAGACGCCATGCTGGTGTACGGGCAGCGCCGCAACCTGGAGGCGGTGTCCCGCGATCCCGATTTCCTGGTGCTGGATGAAGCGGCCGCCCGGGCCCCGCGCCTGGAAAAGGCCCATGTGGCCGCGGCCATCATGCTGGCGGTCCTGCTTTCCGCCATCACGGGCCTCGTCCCCATCGCCGTTGCCGGGCTCACCGGGGCGACCCTCATGGTGCTCGTCGGATGCCTGAGCATGGAGGAGGCCTATCGCGCCATCGAGTGGAAGGTCGTGTTTCTCATCGCCGGCATGCTGCCCCTGGGCGTGGCCATCCAGAACACGGGGGCGGCCGAGATGGGAGCCGGCGCCCTGGTGGCCGCGGTGGGGGACCTCGGCCCCCGCTGGGTCGTCGCCGCGCTCTTTGCCGTCACCGTGGTCGGCACCCAGGTCATCCCCACCGCGGCCCTGGTGGTGCTGATGGCGCCGGTGGCCCTCAGCGCCGCCGACACCCTGGGAATCTCCCCCCATCTGCTCATGATGACCGTGGCCATCTCGGCGTCGTCGAGCTTCGCGAGCCCCCTCTCCCACCCCGCCCATCTTCTCGTCATGGGACCCGGCGGCTATCGCTTCGTAGACTATGTCAAGATCGGCGTGCCCCTCACCGTCATCGCCCTCCTGGTGTCCGTGTGGCTGCTGCCGATCCTCTGGCCGGCATGACGCCATCCCGGAGCCTCCGGATCAGGGGAAGAGGCCTTTCAGGCGCTCGCGGCTGCGCACCAGGGCGCTCCGGTCCGGATCGAAGATTTCGAGCGTCACGGTGCCGTCGTAGCCGGCCGTCCGAAGGGCCGCCGCCGCCGCAGTGAAGTCGAGGCTCCCCTGCCCCACCGGCAGGTGCTCATCCCGCTTGCCGTGATTGTCGCTCACGTGCAGGTGCCGGATGCGGTCGGGGAACGCCTGGATGAACGCAAGAATGCGCGCCATGCCCTCCAGGCCGATATGGGCATGGCCCAGGTCCAGGGTCATGGCCAGGTCCGGGAAGCGGTCGAACACCTCCCGGAAGGCCTCCGGCGTGCTGAGGGGGGAGATCTTGGGAAAGAGATTTTCCAGGCAGAGCCTTACCCCGCACCCCCGGGCCGCGGCCGTGACGCGTTCCAGGCCCTCCAGGGCATATTCCCGCCAGAGCTCCGGGACATGGGTGGAGAGGCCGGCCATATAACTGGGGTGGAGAACAGCCTTGGAGGCGCCCAGTTCGGCCGCGAGTTCCAGGGAGGCCAGGAGTTCCTCCATCGAGACGCGTCGAAGGCTCTCGGTCAGGTCGGCCGTGGAAAGGAAGGTGGGCAGGTGGCAGACGAGCCCCATCCCATACCGGTCCAGGGCCTCGCGCAGGGCCGCCTTCTGCCGGCGCACCCGGGCGTGGTGGGCAAGGGGCGGGTCCATGGCCAGTTCGAGGTAGTCAAAGCCTAAGCCGCCGTAGACGGCGATCTCCTCCAGGGTCGGTTTCACCGGAAAATTCATGGCTCCGTATTGCATGAATGCTGTCACCCCTTTCGTAGGATAGGCCCGAAGGCTGAAATCCTTCCAAACCGATTCTTTCAATGAAAATTGATATTCGGCTATCCCTCTTGAGTCTTTTCACCATTTCGGAAAAACCGATCAAAGGCTCATCCGCCCTTTCTTCCACCGCGGCAGGATCCGCCGCATCATCCGCCAGTGCTGCTTTTACGGCCGCAGTGACGAGGTGTACGCGCAACACGGATATCGGAGGTGTTGCGGGGCCGTCACTTGACAACGGGAAGAATCCTCCGGAAACTGTCCGTGTTGGCGCGGCGCGCCCACTGAAAAATGACGGTCTCCGCGGAGGTGACGACGGCGCCGGCCTGCCGCAGGATGTGGATCGCAATATCTCGGTTTTCGGTCGTGCGGGAGGCCACGGCATCGGCTGCAAGTTGGACCTGGAAGCCCGATGCGATCAGGTCGAGGGCCGTCTGGAGGACGCAGACATGGGTCTCCATGCCGACCACAACGATCCTGGGGCGATGAAACCCCCGGAGGGTGGGCAGGAAGTCCGACTCCAGGCAGGCGCTGAAGGATTCCTTCTGGAACACCCTGGGGGACGGGACCTCCCGGAGCACCTCGGGAATGGTTCCGCCGAGCCCCTTCGGATATTGCTCCGTCAACAGGATGGGGACGTCGACGATCCGGGCCGCTCGAACCAGGCGGGTCACCTCGCGGGCAACCCCCTCCCACGCGGGAATGACCTTGAGCATGGTCTGCTGAATGTCGATGATCAGGAGCAGGCTCTCTTCATGGGTCGCCACAAATTCGTGTCGGATCAGCATCATCCCCTCCTTCTTCCGTTCGGGGCGCTTCCCCCGGCGGCTGATGGTCCGTGACGGCCGAGGCCGCCCGATCCTGTAAGCTGACTCAATCCCCCGCCGGGTCTTCGAAGCGGGTATAGCGTACCGCTCCGCCCACCTTGCAGGCCCGGGCCAGCTCCATATGCCTGAGGGGCGCGATCGTATCGCGGAATTCCGCCTCGGAGATCCCCAGCCCGCTGCAGATCCGCTCCTGGCTCAAGGGCCCCTCGGCCCTGAACAGATTCAGCATCCTTTCCTGAAGCGGGGTGAGGCTCTTCTCCCGGGAGGCCGTTCTCGTGGCGCTGTAGACCGCCCACGGGTCGCACGCCCTGGGCGCGGTCAAAACATCCAGGCAGCAGTCCTCGCAGAGGGTCCGTCCGGCGTGTTCGTGGGCATCCGGGGCCGCGATGTCGGCCGCGCAGTGTTCGCATTTCATGGGGGTTCTCCTTTATTGAATTTCCGTCATTTTTCCTCCGACGGTTCCACACCGCGAAGCGTCTTGTGCAGCTTCACCGGCTCCGCCACACGCCTGCGCATCCGCATGTTGAGCATCTCCACCCCGACTGAAAAGGCCATGGAGAAATAGATATATCCCTTGGGCACATGGACGTCGAACCCTTCCACCATGAGAGTGACGCCCACCAGGATCAGGAAAGACAGGGCGAGGATCTTGATGGTGGGGTGAGCGTCCACGAAATCGCTGATGGCCCCGGCCGCCATCAGCATGACGATCACCGCCAGGATGACGGCGATCGCCATCAGGGAAACGTGGTCGACCAGGCCCACCGCCGTGATGACGGAGTCGAGGGAGAAAACGATATCCAGGACCGCGATCTGCAGGAGCACCAGCCCGAACCCGCTGGCGGCGGCGGCTCCGCCCCGGCCTTCGCTCCCTTCCAGGCTGTTGTGGATCTCATGGGTCGCCTTGGCCAGAAGAAACAGGCCTCCCGCGATCAGGATGACGTCTCGGCCGGAAATGTCGCGGCCCAGCACGGTGAACCACGACCCGGTCAGGCCCATGACCCACGAAATGGAGAAGAGCAGGGCCAGGCGGGTCAGCATGGCCAGCCCCAGCCCCACCCTCCTGGCCAGACCCCGCTGATGCGCCGGGAGCCGGCCCACGAGAATCGAAATAAATATGATGTTGTCGATCCCCAGAACGATTTCAAGCGCCGTCAGGGTGCCCAGGGCGATCCATGCCTCGGGGCTTGTCAGCCACACAGCCATACCCACCTCGCATTCTCATTATATTCAAAGCGCCGCGTGCGCCGGCCGCCCCCGGGACGGCCGCGGCGGACCCGTCACCCCGCCGTCGTGTCGGGTTTCAGCTTTTCCGTGTCGATGATCTCCTTCATGTCCATGGCCCGGTCGAAGTCATGGATCTGCTGCTGGGTCAGGAGAAGGTCCTTCATGCTGTAAATCTGCATGCGGCAGGACTGGGTGAACAGCCGGTTGACCAGGAGGAGAGTCGCGATCTCCATCTCGTGGATCTTCTGGTCGGCCACCGCCTGCCGGGTGTTCTTGATGAACCTGCCGTCGGCCTCCTCGATCTGGACGAAGGTTCTTAACAGGCTTCGGTACTGCTCTTCACGGTCGCCGATGGAGAGGATGCGGAACATGCCGTGGTAGAGTTCGACCAGCCGCTTGCGAAACAGCTTGTACTGGGCATTGACATAGGGGTTTTCCGAGGCGTCGAACTCCTCCATGTTCAAGCGGATCCCCTTGAAGTTCTTGATGGAATTCATGATGTTGCGCGAGGCGTAGATCACCCGCTCCAGCTCCTTGGCCTCGGTTTCGTGAAGCTTCTGGGCCTGGACCTTCGAGTAGAAGGTGAAAATGGCGGCGTGGAGCAGCTTGATGTTTTCGTAAAGCTCCTCGAGGGTATGCTTCCGCCGTTCGTTCTTTTCAAAGGGGGTATCGCTGTCGAACACCAGCTTTTCGTCAATCTGCAGAAGCTGGAGGTTGTAGAGCTGGCATTCCTGGAGGAGGTGCCCCACTTCCTTCCGCAGGGCGGCCTCGGCGGCGTCGATCACCTCGGTGGGGGTCTTGTCGAGGTATTCGGTCAGAACAGCCTTGCGGTCGGGATAGAGCCTCACGAGCAGCCGGGAGAGGATCCCCACGAACGGGAAAAATATCACGACCCCCAGCAGGTTGAACAGGGTGTGAAAAAGGGCCAGGGCCGTCAGCTCGTCGGCGCCGATGTCCACGAAAACCCCGATGAAGCGGATCAGTCCGGGCAGCCCCAGAAACGCCGCCGCGCCGGTCACCAAGTTGAAGACGAGATGGCTCAGGGCCACCCTTTTCTTGGCCTGGACCCCCCCGATGGCGCCCAGAAGGACGGTGATGGTCGTCCCGATGTTGGCCCCGATGACCACCACGGCGGCGATGTCAAAGGGGATCAGCCGGCTGTGGAGCGCCGCCAGCGCGATGGCGATGGTGGCCGCGCTGGCCTGCATGGCCGCCGTGACCAGGGTCCCGACCAGGAGATAAAACCAGAGCCCGAAATTCAGAACTCTTGACCCCCGGCATCTTCAGATGCAACAGCCGGTGCTTCAAAGTAGAGTCTAAGTTCTGTTCCCGGGAAGACATACTCAGTTTCGTTTACTCGTTCACACAATGTTCGCAGCAGGCGATTCGAACGGGGATTGGCCATGCTGTGAAGTTTTACGGAGAGGATCTTCCGTTCATCATCCGGTAGGATATCTGCAGGCAGC
>NZ_JBGSQX010000021.1:0-13298 GCF_041737845.1 Desulfococcus sp. | reverse complement strand
AGGAATTTGCTCCATAGTCACCCCTCTATTTAAAATCACGAATTAGAGGAATGATATAAAAATGTTACATATCTTGAAAGGAATTAGATGGCGGGAATGAAATTACTCGTAACATAACCAAACTGGCAGCATAAGGATCATTATTGTTGAGTGGCGGATTTAGAAAAAACTCCAGCCGGATGAGTTGATGAAACAGGTTGAGCCGTCGCTATCGTTCTCATCCATACTATCTGGGGATATGGGCAACTGTGCGTTTAAATCCGTGAACACCCGATCGGCGAGCAAGGCGTGCGCCGCGGTGGTCGGATGCTTATCATCCCAAAACATATATCCGGCGCCGTCAAAATTGTTTTCGATTTGAAAATTAGGCGATGGTTCGGTCACATTGATGAACCCGAAGGCGGCAGGATTGTTTCGGACCTCTATAAAAAAAGAAAACACATCGAATTCATACAGGCCAATCTCCGGGTGTTCGACACTGAATCGATCGATCATGTTACCCAGTTCGGCATTGAAATTGAGCGAAAACGTTGTCGCCTCAGCGGCTTCCGGTGTGCCCAACGTGTCGGGGATAGCGCCCAGGTCGGGCAGGTTCAATACCAAAATATGCATGGCCTCGAATTCCACCAAACGTTCCATGGCAGTGTTGATATTGTCCACCGCCTCCTGAAAATCGCCGTTTCCATTCAGATAATCATTACCGCCAATCCATATGATGAAAAGTGAATTGTGCGAAAGCGGAGGAACGCTGGTGGCGATATACGCGGTCACCTGTTCAATCAGACCCGGCGGTACCAGTCCATCACTTTGCGCACCGCCAAGAGCGCGGTCGTGTAGAGGTAAGTTCAATCGTTGCGGGTCGGCCAGATATTCGACCCACACCGGACCGTTGGAAAAACGGCCTTCGTAATACAGGGCCGGATCAGGTTTCGGCTGATTTTCAATAAGAACAAGATTGCCATTATCTGACAGACTGTCGCCAAATACGACGATTTCATCGAATGCGGCTGCGAAACCGTTGGTTGTGCAGAGGGTTAATAGAAATATCATTGTTGCCGTGGCTAGTTTCTTGATGATTTTCTTCATTTTATGCCTCCAAGGTATTGAATAGTCATGGTATCCTGGATAAAACCAGATTTTAAAAACTCCATGATAGGATCATTTGGTACAACAATTCTGGCGATAAGTGGCATCGGAATTCAAAAAATTGACGGGCTATCTCAAAATTATTGAACAAATTGTACTGAGTGAACGGCTTTTGATCACCAAAATTGCGAATCAAGGGCGCACTCTGCGATAGGATACCCATCTATTATTTTGAATTCCCACTTTATGATGTTTTCTAAATAAACCCTTCTACTTGCTCACAACTTTCTCGACCTGGCCGAGCTTTTCCTGGACTTTCCCGTGCAGTTTTTCGACTTTGCCCTCGGCTTCCAAGTCTTGATTTCCGACTGCTTTCCCGACGGTCTCCTTGACCTTGCCTTTCACTTGGTGCATCTTGCCTTCTGCGTTGTCTTTTGTGCTTGATTTCATCGTCGTTCTCCTGTTTGATTTAAAAGTTGATTAGATTCTGCCCAATAAGAGCAGGATCAAAAGGATACCCACTACCAGTCCGCCGGGTGCACCCCCACGACCGGCTATGCGGCCAGACCGGGATTACGCCCACAAGTGCCAGTATCAGGATTATGAGCAAGATTGTTCCAATTGGCATGCTTTGTCCTCCCTTTACAAAAGATGTACAATTCAAAATAACTTGGTTTCAGCCGATTCATTTCACAACCCGGAACAGCCGGCTCGTTGCACCGGCTGTTCCGGGTTGCTCCTGGACTCGGTTTACTGGATGGTCATGTTGTTAACCACCTTCTTTACGCCGTGAACATCGCTCACGAGTTTGGTGGCCAGATCCTTTTCAGCCGCGTTCTTGGCTTTGCCCACCAAAGTGACCACGCCCAAAATGAACTCTCCGGCTTTTATGTTGTCGACGAAATTTCAGCAACCCGCCGGGGCATGATGATCGCGATCCCGGATGAGAACTGGACCGTGTTTCAACAGATGGAAACATCCGAGATCGTGGCGGTACTTAAAATGCTTACCCGGAATGTCTGCCTTCCGGCATTCCGCAAGCATCCGAGAGGCCCGAAAAAACCAGAGCCAAAACGGAAAAGCTCCAAGAATACGCCGATTGTTTTGACTGGTAGAATTATCGCTGAGAGAAAGAGGTAGAACCAGAACCTTGAAAGGGCTGCTCCTTTACCCCAAACTCAATTCTTTCTTGAAATCTTCCGGTTCAGGAAAAACAAAGACGTCTTCTCCGGAAAAACTGAAATCGATCACGTCCCCTTCATGGTATTTCTGCTTCAAGTTCTTGCCCTTGATGCGTTTGTAGGCATTGACGATATTGCTCTCCACATTGATCCGGTATTCATACAAATGCCCCAGAAAATTAATCAACTCTATCCGGCCGGAAAATCTTATCTGATCCGGATAGGGATCCAGGTGAATCTTTTCCGGTCGGATGCCGATGACTATCTTATCCTGTGATACTTCAGTGGGTAGTTGAAGAATTTTGCCGTAGATTTCTACCGAGTGCGGCGATTTCTTCCGCGCTTTGAAAAAATTGCATTTTCCGATAAAGTTGGCGGCGAACATGGAATTGGGTTGGTCATAAAGCTCTTCCGGGGTGCCGGTCTGCACGATCTCGCCTTTTCTCATTAATATGATATTATCAGAGATGGTCATGGCTTCTTCTTGATTGTGCGTAACGTGGATAGCGGTCAAATGATTCGTTTTGGCGATTTTCTTCAGCTCATAGCGCAGGAAGGAACCGATTTTGGCGTCCAAGGCAGACAACGGTTCATCAAGCAAAAGCAAACTGGAATGGCCGGCCAAAGCGCGAGCCAGACCCAGGCGCTGATTCATGCCTCCGGACAGTTCGTGTGGCAAGGCTTTGTCCCGTTTCTCCAGGCCCACCAATTTCAAATTACGCTCCACGGTTTTGGCGATTTCCTCTTGGCTCCATCCCCGCACGACCGGCCCATAGGCCGCGTTATGCCAGACGTCCATGTGAGGAAATATGGAAAAATTCTGAAACACAAAACCAATGTCCCGTTCCTGGGTCATTTTTCCGCTCACGTCCATGTTATCGAACAATATCTGACCGCTGGTGGGTTCGAGCAATCCGGCAATGATCCGAAGCAAAGTGGTTTTGCCGCACCCGGAAGGACCCAGCAATGTAGAATATTTCCGATCCGGAATATCCAGATTGAGGCGGTCCAGAGCCAGTAAATCCTCTCCCCTGGCAGAGACGAATCTCTTGATCAAATTCACAATTTTTACGTTTGGCATATGCGTTTTTTATTTCGTCCTGTAAGTCAAATGTTTCAATGCATACAAGAAGATCAAAGCGATGATGAACAAAAGCGTAGAAATGAAGGCTGCCTGTCCGAATTGTCCCTGTTTAACAAGATAAACGATTAAAATCGGTACGGTCTGGATCTTGTCGCTCACCGCCAATGTGGCGCCTGTCTCTGATAAACTGCGCATAAAGGCCATGATCAAGCCGGCGAGAATGGCCGGTTTGATCATGGGTAGAAGTATGGTCCGAAGCATCTGCCCGGATCGGGCGCCCAAAGAATACGCCGCATCTTCCAGGCCGGACGGAATATCCCGAAATGTTGCAACCAGCGGTTTTATCAGAAAGGGGAAAGAAAAACTCAAGTGGGTTAATATCAGGACCATTAAGTCAAGAGACAAGAATTTATGCCAGAAATAAGCCAGAGACATCCCCAATGCGCTGGTCGGCACCAAGAGAACGATCTCGTTTAACGTGTCCAAAACCTTGCCCAGTCGTCCCTGATCGCGTGCGATCATATATGCCAAAGGCAAGGCAAAGATCAAGTTGACCAGCGTGACCGTAAAGGCAATGAAAAATGAGATTGCCATGCTCTTGAGCACTCCGGCGCCAAACGCCATCTCCCAGTGACTTAGATTGTAAAAAACAATGAATATGGTGGGTAAAAACAATATGAACAAGAAAAAAAGCCCCACGAGAATATTGCGCGGTATTATCAAGTTGATCAGGGATTTTTCGAAACGAGGATAGACTTTCTCCAGTCTGATGGTCTTTTTACCGAGCAGGGCTTTGGCCAAAAACAATATCGATATTGCGCTCAAGATCAGAATAATACTGGTTCCCATAGCCTGAGGCAGATGTCCGGAGTTCTTAAGTTCCACTACCAGTACCGGGGCCGTGCTTGCCAGGCCGGCTACCATCATGGTAGCGCCGGTTTCAGACAGACTCCGTGTAAAAGCAAGTATGGAGCCGTTGATTACGCCGTCTCTAAACAGCGGTAAGGAGATGCTGCGAAACAAAGTAAAGTGATAAGCTCCCAGAGTCTCTGCCGCCTCGGCATAAGAAGGTGAAATCTGGGCGATGGCCGCTCCGATGGACCTCACGATATAGGGCAGGGTAAAAACCACATGCAGGAGTATTATCATCAGCACTCCTTTATTGATCAACCCGGCATCCAGGCCGAATATCCGGGCCAGGCCCCCGCGGTCGCCCCAATACAGATATACCGAAAAACCCAGAGCCGCGGTCGGCATCACCAAAGACAGGTCTATCAAGCTATCAATGAAAGTGGCGATCCTGGACTTGCTGCGCGACAACATCCACGCCAGAGGCAGACCAAAAGCCAGATCTATCGTCACCACTGCGATGCCGATCCAGAATGACAGCAGCACCGCACGGATGATCTGTCCGTTCAAAACAACTCCGCCCTGCGTAAAACTCCCCAAAATGAATACCGCCGGCAGAAAAATGATGAACAAAAAAAAGAAGACGGAAGCTCCCAAACTGATTCTACGCCAATTGTTGTGGTCATTTGTCATAAATAATCAGCCTGGGAAAATACGATGAATAATAAATCCAATTGTTATTTATAAATGCCAACCCAAAAATGACCACCTGTGATCATCTAATTTTGACCACACTGGTTAATGGTTAAACCTTTTTCGGAGCCTTGCGGTGCGATAACGGTTATATCAGGAAACTTGCCGTAAACTTCATCGACCGGGTACGCGGCAAGCGCAGGAACCAGTTCCGAGTCGTAGTTCGCCGCCAATGAGAATCGGGTTTCTCGGGGTGCGACCCGGGCGGCGCTTGTCGGCTCATTTGGCATATGGTTTATTCTCCGCACCGGCAAAGCGACATCAAGTTTTAAGAAATTCCAGCAGGTCGGCGTTAAGCTGGTCTTTGTGCGTGTACGCGAGACCGTGGGGTGCGCCTGCGTAGATCTTCAGGGTCGCGTTCCTTACGAGCTTCGCTGATGCCAGGGCCGAGGCGCCGATCGGGACGATCTGGTCGTCGTCGCCGTGAAGGATTAGCGTCGGCACGTCGAACTTTTTAAGGTCCTCGGTGAAATCCGTCTCGGAGAACGCCTGGATGCAGTCAAAGGCGTTCTTGTGACCGGCCTGCATTCCCTGGAGCCAGAACGAATCGATCATGCCCTGCGAAACCTGGGCTCCAGGCCTGTTGAAGCCGAAGAACGGGCCGCCGGCGAGATCCTTGTAGAGCTGCGAGCGGTCGGTGGTGGAGGCGAGGCGGATCCCGTTGAACACCTCCATCGGCAAGCCGCCGGGATTGGCAGGCGTTTTCAGCATCAGGGGCGGGACGGCGGCGATCAGGGCGGCCTGGGCCACCCGTTTCGTGCCGTGGCGGCCGATATAGCGGGCGACTTCGCCGCCGCCCGCAGAAAATCCGATGAGGACGGCGTTCTTCAGGTCGAGCGTTTCGATGAGCTCCGAGAGGTCGTCGGCGTATGTGTCCATGTCGTTGCCGTTCCAGGGCTGGCTCGACCGGCCGTGTCCGCGACGGTCATGGGCAATGCATCGATAGCCGTTGGAGGCCAGAAACATCATCTGGGCCTCCCAGCTATCCGCACAGAGGGGCCAGCCGTGGCTGAACACCACGGGCTGTCCCGTGCCCCAGTCCTTGTAGTAGATCTGCGTACCGTCTTTCGTCGTAATCGTGCTCATAGTTTGCATCCTTGCGCTGTGATATCGATTTTTTTTGCGGATGGTTATCCTATCCTCCGGTGTGGATTGTCTCAGGTGCATCCACGCAGGAGATACAGTGCCAGTAAGATCGGGATCGGGACGCCCAATGCCCAGAGTAAAATCCACCCCACCTTGCCTTTTTGATTGCTAAACATGGAGATCCTCCATTTCTTTCAGGCTTGGAATTTTTTCAGTTTCTTGAATGCGATTCCGGTAACAGATCGCGTCAATGCCAAAACTCCAGAGCAATGTCGGAGAGTGCGTTGACCACGGGTCGGGCCAGCCGGCCGGTGACACCCGAGCGACGAGTGCTTGCACCCAGGAGAAACCCTATCCCTACCCCTATCCCCAATGCGATAAGAATTGACTTGCCCGGATTTTCGTTACTGAAACTCTTGGCCTTCTCGTACGTTTGGCTTACCGTCTCGGCCGTTTTATCATACGCATCGCTTACCGCCTGCTCCGCTTGCCCGTAGGCCTCGGCGCTTACTTCCAGGATGTTTTGAGCTGCAGCACTGGCGCTGCCGGGTTCTTCTGCCGTTTGCTGTCTGGGGGTCTCGTCTTTTTTCTTTTCGGTATTCATGGTATCCTCCTGAGAAAGTCTTAACGTTAATGATTAATTTTAACAAAAGGTTGCGTATCCATTCTTTGGCTGACGGTTGAACCCCGTCCTGTCTGCGGCCGAGGGCCGCCGCCTGCCACTTCCGTCGAGGCTGCATTCTTGATCCAGCCGGCGGCAGCCTTTGTGGCAATACCCAGCAGGGTCACCTTGACCAGGCCGGGGCCGGCGGCTCCAGTAATCAGACCGCCGAGTGCGTCGTGAACCTCCCCGGCAATGGCACCCATGATTCGATCCATGGGCGTGGTGCGTGTTTTGAGAACCCTTGAGGCAAGATAGCCAAGGCCGGCGGCAGCGCCCATCGCCCAGTATGGAGAGTCCTTCACATATTCCCGCCAATCCAGGCTCTCCTTGATCCGCTCGCCGATTTGATCGACTTTCTGGGAAATGTCCTCCTTTCCTTTAACGATATCCTGACGTATCTCTTCTGAACTGCGCTCGACATCCGCTTCCTTTTCGTTGTTTAGGCGCTCTCTTTCAGTCATTCCTTATCCTCCTTTTCAATGCTTGCATTGGCTTCTATGGGTTACGGATCGACTTCTTCAATTGCCTGTACCCGATGAAGGCAATGACGGAACCAATTAAAGCAAGCGTCGCTCCAGTGACAAGCGCCGCCATGGCGGGGGCCATATAAGCGGAGAGCCCGATGATCAATGCGGCGCAAAGAGACAAGAATGCGGCAAAACCGATGGCCGCTCCTGTCACGACTGTCACGACTCCGCTGCGGCCAGCCGTCGCCTTTTCACGAATTCCCTGGATCACGAGCTCAATTTCGTCGTGAACCACATCGGCTGAATTGTTGGCAAGCTGTCCCAACAGTTCACTGAGAGTATCGCGTTGTGTTGTCGTGCCCTTGTCTGTCACGTTGCTGTTCATGGAGAAAAACCACCTCCTTACCTGCGGCGTAACAAGGCTCCGATCATCAGGCCGACGCCCCCTGCGATCAAGAGGCTGCGACCCGGCCTCTGCCTGACGTATTCCCGGACCCTGGCATCTGCCTGCTCATAGTCGAATTGCCGAACATACTCGGCGGATTGGCCCAGCCACCCGGATACCTGATTTCCGTAGTGAGCCATGCCGGATTGCGCGTCCGGATCCGCCGCTTTTTCGCCGATAGCCTCGGCAGCCTTATGCAACTTATCCGCAATAATGGTTTTGACATTTTCGAAGCCGGTTGAATGGCCTGAACCTTGGAACGCTGCCGCGGTTTCTTCAGTGTTATCAACTACTCTATCGTTTTTTTCCATAGGTCACCTCGTAAAAGCTAAAGAGTGACGATTGCCGGCAATAACAAAGTCGTCCAAGCTTTTCTGCCGGTTGAAACAGATACCCGATTTCGGGCCGGCGCCGGCAATCTGGAGCCCCCGTCGTTTCATGGCGGTGCGCTTTCCCTTCGGCAGCCCTGCGCTGATCAAAGTCTGCAAACCGTATCCGATGGGACATCGAAGACTGGTTAACCCTTCAGAAGGTCCTCAAGCCTGTCGTTTACCTCAGTCCAGTTCACGATGTTCCAGAACGCCTCCACGAACTTGCCCCTGTCGTTCTTGTAGTCAAGGTAATACGCGTGCTCCCAGACATCCAAAACCATCAAAATTCTGAACATCGGGTAGACGTTCGTGTTGTGCTTCTCGACCTGCATGATGATGGGCCTGTTCGTCTTCCTGCAGAACGTGAGCGCTGCCCAGCCCGAGCCCTCGGCGCTTGCCGCAGACTGCGAAAACAGTTTTTTGAACCTGTCGAGGGAGCCGAACTCCTCATCGATTGCTTTGGCGATTTTTCCTGACGGCTTCTCGCCCCCGCCTTTGCCCTGCGGTGCGAGGTTTCCCCAGAACAGCGAATGGAGCAGGTGCCCCCCGATGTGGAACGAGAGTTCCTTGAACGTCGCCTTCGTGTCGAAATCGGCATTTTCGATCCTGGCCTTGTCCATTTTTTGGAGAATGGTGTTCGCCCCATTCACGTAAGCTGCATGGTGCTTGTCGTGATGCAGTCTCAAAAGGTCTTCCGATATGACCGGTGAAAGCGCGTTGTAGTCGTATGCAAGCTTCGGTAGAACATACAATTTGGGTGTGTCCATTTTTTCATCTCCTTTTGTTGGTTATATGCGGCCGGCAACACCGTTCCGGCGCTTTCCATCTGATCATTTTAGGCTTTTTTTGTCTGGATCCTGAATGATCTTTCCGCTGAAGGAAAGGCATCCGATTGCCATGACTCTTCAGAATTTGAATGATTGCCAAAACCTGCGATCCCAATATTTGGGATCAGAAAGGGCACCTCTGGTACAACGATCGCTGCGATAAGCGGCGCCGGAGTTTGAAAACCTAACGAACCGTCTCAACATATTGGGCAACCTGTGCTGCGTGCACGGGTTTTTCATCTTCAACAGTGGGAATCAGCGAAAAGTAGACTCGAATGGCCAAACCAATCCTCACGGCCACCGAGCGATACGACGTATCCGTCGTCCGGGTGGATGCTTTTTGTTCAGTATCCTTTAATGATACAATTTATGTGCCAGGTTTCCAACATACGGGGGCATATAAGATATAAATTTGATATTATTAGAAAATAAATGAATAAAAGCATTTTCTGCGCCGTCCACGACAACCGCGTAAAAAAGGTCATATTTAACCGGTGGTCATATATGTCTTTTTATTCCGACGACCCGTTATCGTTGGGAGGCATTGGCATATCCCGGCATGATGATGAAACTGAAGTTTCATCGTCATTGTGTGGCCCTGAGAATGCGGGAGGCAGGGCGTCTTGAATTTGGACACCTGCCGCTGTCAACGAAATGATGCGCGATTTTCAATGCTGCTTGCTGCGCAGGAACAGTTTTTTCGATTCTGAAATCAGTATAATCACTATCGCTCCAACAGCGCAGATACCCAGTTCCCCCAGCCGCAGCGGTGTGGTGCGAAACACGGTGTTAAAAAACGGGACATAAATAAGGATCAACTGTAGGGTCAGTGTGACGCCAATGGCCAGCAACAGCACCGGGTTGCTGAGCCAGGACTGCGTAAACAGCGATTGCGTTTGTTTGCGCACACACAGCGCGTAGGCCATCTGGCAGAAAGTCAGCATGGTGAACACCATGGTCTGCCAGGCGTTCGAACCTGTTCCGCCGTTCCAGAACCAGTACCCGGTCCCCACCGAGATCAGGCCGATGATCAGGCCCATGACGAGAATCTGCCAGCCCAGCCCGCGCGCGAAAATGCCTCCCTGCGGATTGTACGGCGGCCGGTTCATCACATCGCGCTCGGCTTCTTCGAACCCCAAAGCAACGGCCGGCACCCCATCGGTCACCAGGTTGATCCACAAAATTTGAATCGGCAGCAGCGGCAGCGGCATACCCATGAGCGGGCCGGTGAGCATGACAACGATTTCACCGGCATTGCCGGTGAGGATGTATCTGACGAATTTGCGGATGTTATCGTAAACGCGGCGACCTTCTTTGACGGCGGCGACGATGGTGGCGAAATTATCATCCAGCAGGACCATATCGGAGGATTCTTTGCTGACGTCGGTACCCGTAATCCCCATGGCCACACCAATGTCGGCTGATTTCAGCGCCGGTGCATCGTTGACGCCGTCGCCCGTCATCGAGACGATCTCATGCTGTGCTTGCAGCGCGTCGATGATGACCATCTTATGCTTGGGCGAGACGCGCGCAAAGACTGAAACCTCCTTGATTCGTGCGCTGAGCGCATCGACGGTCATCTTGTCGAGATCCTGCCCGGTCAGAACCATATCGGAGGTGGTCAGCCCCAAATCCTTGGCAATGGCGACAGCCGTCAGGGGATGATCGCCGGTGATCATAATCGGGCGAATCCCGGCCTGCTTGCACAGCCGAACGGATTCAATCGCTTCGGGACGCACCGGATCGAGCATGCAGGCCATACCCAGAAAGACCAGATCCTGCTCGTAGTGCATCGGTTGGTCCAGCCCATCGACATCCATCAACCGATAGGCCAAACCAAGCACCCGAATGCCGTTTTTCGCCATCGCGGTGTTTTCGGCTGAAATCTCCTCTTTTCTCTTTTCGCTGAGGGGTTGAACGACACCGTTTATCAGAATCCGGCTGCACACCTCGATCAAGCCGTCGGTCGCCCCCTTGATCAACACCAGGTGATCGGCGTGTCCCTGGTGTCCGGCGGCGGCAACTACAGGGTGCAACGTCGTCCCCTGGGAAGACGACGGCAGGGCGTGAACGGTGGACATGCGTTTACGCTCGGAGTCAAAGGGCAGTTCGCGAACACGCGGCAGCATGGCTTGCAGATCGCGTTGCACCAGTCCCGCCTGTTGGGCCGCAAGCACCAGCGCGCCTTCGGTGGGATCGCCCAGAATGCCGTTTTGTGTATTTTCGTCGATGACGGCATCGTTGCACAGCGTTCCGGCCAGCAACAGCAGGCCGAGATCGGCATCATCGCCGTGTTCGGCCACCGCTTCATCAAGGGAATAGTGGCGCTCCGGCAGCACCACGTCCGAAACCGTCATTTTATTCTGCGTCAGGGTGCCGGTTTTGTCGGAACAAATCACGGTCACCCCGCCCAGGGTTTCCACGGCCGGAAGTCTCCGGATCAACGCATTTTTCTTCAACATCTGCTGTGCGCCCAGCGCCAGGGCGATGGTGACGACAGCCGGCAGGCCTTCGGGGATGGCCGCCACCGCCATGCTGATGGCAGTCATGAACATTTCCTTCAAGCCCGCTCCCTGCAGATAGATCATGCCGGAAACGATAATGATCAACACCCCGGCGGCAATGGCCAACGATCTGCCGAGTTTCGCCAAACGCCGTTGCAGCGGGGTTTGGTCATCCTCAACGTCCTGAAGCATGGTGGCGATTTTACCCAATTCGGTCTGCATGCCGGTGCCGATGACCACGGCCTCGCCGCGCCCGTAGGTCACCACCGTGCCCCTGTAAATCATGTTCCTGCGGTCGGCCAAGGCAAGCTCGCCGTCCGGCAGATCGCCGGTATCTTTGTCCACCGATTCGGATTCGCCGGTCAAGGCCGCTTCCTGGACTTTGAGATTCGCGGCCGCGATCAATCGGGCATCCGCCGGCACAATGTTCCCGGCTTCGATGAGCAGGATGTCTCCCGGCACCAATTCCTTGGCCGAAATCTGCCGCTCTGCGCCGTCGCGCCGTACCCGCACATTGGGCACCGTCATTTTCTTGAGGGCCGCCATGGCGTTTTCGGCCTTGAATTCCTGCCAAAACCCCAGAATCGTATTGAGCACCACAATGACGAAAATCACGATGGCATCAATATATTCCTGCAGCGCCGCCGAAATAACCACGGCGGCCAGCAGAATCAGGATCATGACTTCCTTCACTTGGGCCAACAGAATTCGCCAGGCCTTTTTCTTTCCCTTCTCGATCAGTTCGTTGGGGCCGTATTGCTCATAGCGGCGACGCGCTTCTTCGGAAGCAAGGCCCGTATCGGACGATTGCAGTTTCTCTGCGACCTCGGTTGGATCAATCTGGTGCCAGTTTACCGGTCTGTCTTCTTTTTCACGCATGGTTTTCCCTGCTTCATTCTTTGAACGGCCATTGGTTCTTCAGCCAGTCCACGATCCGGCTCAAGAGCGATGAGTCTTCGATCTGTGCCGGTGCCCGCCCTGCGGATGGTCGTAGAAAAAGCGGAGCATCTCCTGCGAGGCATCGGGCCCTTTGGAATCAGTATAAGAGCCGCGGCAATTACCGCCCGACCAAGCGTGGCCGGCGCCGTGCACCAGCCAGTGTTCCACGACGGGCTGTCCGCTCGCATCGTGGCGGGTGGTGCGCGTATAGGCATGGCCGTGCGGGACCTGGCCCCGCTCCACGCTCACGCGCCGAGCAGGGCCGCCCTCGGGCGGTTCTCCCCGCCTGGCACGCGAAGGCGCACATTGGGCGACCACGCGGTTGCCGTTGCACGGATGCACCGTCGTATCCCGGTCGCCGTGGAACACGATGGCGGGAACGGGCGCGCACGCAGTGTGCCTGCGGGTCGAAGCCCCTTCGCCGCAGCGCATTGCGGTAAACGCGGACGGAAGATCCTGGGCGACCCCATAGGGAAGCCCGGAATGGATGCCAACTGCCGCGTAAAGATCCGGGTAGGTCATCGTCATCGTCAGTGCCATCGCGCCGCCGGCCGATAGCCCGGCCACGTAAATCCGCCGCGCGTCAACCCGATGGCTGTCTATAATCTGGCGGGTAAGCCCGGCAATGATGGACGGTTCGCCACGGTCGCGCTGCTGGTCGGCCGGCTCGAACCAGTTCCAGCATTTCGAGCCGTTGGCGGCGTGGGACTGGGCCGGATAGGCGACGAAGCACCGATGCTCTTCGGCGAGCACGTTCATACGGGTACCGGCGGCGAAATCGTCGGGGTTTTGCGTACACCCGTGAAGCATGACGACCAAGGGCAGCGGCTTGCCGTGATAGCCGCTTGGAATATACAGCTTGTAGCTGCGCGTGCCGGCGTGGTTGGTGTACAAGCCGGAGGTAAAGCGCCCCCCGTCCGGCACGATGTCGGGGGCTCGGTCCGGGATGGGCTCAGACCAGGGCGCTGGCCCGCGGTATCCGCGCCACCGTCCGCGCCATTGTTCATGCAGGCCGGCGCCGAAGGGCAGCGGCGTGGCCGTG
>NZ_JBGSQX010000007.1:0-12110 GCF_041737845.1 Desulfococcus sp. | reverse complement strand
GCGCACGGCCCACGCCGGCAGCCGCGCGCCGGCCCCGGTCTTGTGGGGCCAGGGGATGTTGTTCTGGAGGTCCAGGGCCTCCTCCTTGGGAATCAGGATGTTGGCCATGCCGCCGAAAACGGTGGTGACCCCGTAAATGGGGTCGCCTGCGGCCACGGCATCCAGGATGATCTGCCGGGACCGCCCGACCCGCGACAGGATCGCCGGATCTTCAGTTAGACGGACCCTTGCCCCCCTGCGGGAAACGCGCACCACATCGGCCAGGGTCATCCCCTCGCCCCGGATCTCCACCGGCCCTTCGTTGTCGTTCATTATCATCTCCAGATCATCTCCAGGGCGCCCTCACCGGCCGGGTGCATTCATGGCGGCTTCCGGGGAATTCAGGTCATCGAAACGGTTGATGCCTTTCAAATAGGCCATGTCCTCCCGGTACCACCCCTCCCAGCCGATTTTCCGCAGCTTCCGGTCGAAGAAATATCTGGCCACGGGCCGGAAGGCGAAGCGCCAGATGGCGGTCCACAGCTTCCCCCCCCGCTGGACGCGCTCCGAAGGCTCCCACCAGCCCAGGACCCGCTGCTTGTGATACCAGAACAGGTACTGAAGCTGCTCCGCCCCCAGGTTCCGGGTCCTCACGTTGGCCCACATGCCGTTGTACCAACGGTAATCCCGGTCGTTGGTGACCAGTCCGGCCGCAAGCAGGCTCTCCCGGATGCCGGTTTTTGGATAGGGCGTGAGAATCTGGCAGTAGAGGGCGTCTACGTCCAGGCTTTTCATGTACCTCAGGTTCTCGACGAGGTCCGCTTCGGCGTCGTCGGGAAAGCCCACCACCAGCCCCCCCACCACCATGATGCCGTATTTGTGGCACAGGGCCACGGCGCGCCGGGAGGCCTCCACGATATCCCCCTTGTTGGCCGTTTCGAGATTTTTCCTGGAGACGTTTTCGATCCCCAGAAAAATCGACCGCATCCCGGCCCGGGCCATTTTGGCCACCATCTCCTCGTTCCGGGACATGGAGAGGCAATCGGCCTGGACCACGAGATTGAGGCCCCGGTAGCCCCGTTCGATGATGGCGTCGCAGAGGGCCATCACCCGTTTGGGCACGAGCACCAGGTTGTCGTCGGAGATGAAGATCCATCGGGTCCCGCGACGGTGGTAGATGTCGTCGATATCGGCCAGCACCCTGGATATGGGAAATGTCCGGAAGCTTTTTCCGTACATGTGGCGGATGCTGCAGAAATTGCAGGACCGCGTACACCCCCGGGAGGTCTCCATCACCTCGACCTTGCTGTTGAGCAGGTGATAACCCCAGGTGAGCCGCCGGCTGTCGCGGATCGGCGGCTTGAGCCGGGAGAGATCCGCCAGATCGGCCCGGTCGTTATGAACAAAGGCGCCGTTTTGTTTGTAGGAAAGGGAGGGAATCGCAGCCATCGCGTCCCTCCCGTCCAGGGCGTTGATGAGCCGCCGGAAAGTCTCCTCCCCCTCGCCCCGGACAATGCAGTCGATCCATGCCGCCTCGGGCGAGGCGGCAATCTCCTCATACATCAGGGTGGCGTGATACCCCCCGATGACGACTACCGCATGGGGCAGCAGGCTCTTGACCAGCCGGATGATCCTCACGCAGGTGTCGTACTGCCAGGTCATGGTGGAAAGCCCCACCACATCCGGCCGGATGCGGCCAAGGGTGCGCGTGAGGTATGCGCGGACCCGGCGCCGCTTTCGGATCAAATCGATGAGATAGACCTCATGGCCCGGATCGATATTGGCCCCCACGCTGGCGATGCCGAGGTTGGGCATGTGGATGGCGGCCTCGTGGAGGATCAGGGGGGCGACATCCGGCATGGACAGGAGAACGATTTTCATACGACCTCGCTATGGGGTGGAAAATGACGGGGCGCCGGCCGGGGCTTCTTTCCCGCATTCGGCTTCCATGAGGGCGCGCACCTGGTCCATGAGGGCCGTCACGGAGGGGGCCTGCCGGGGGTCGATGGTGCCGATCAGGCTGACGCGGACCGTGTTGGGCACGCAGGTGATGAACCGGAACCGGCCCGGCCGGAAAAGCCGGTCCGTATTCCGGATGAAGACGACCTGCATCGGGGCGTTGCACCGGCGGGCGATTTTGAAGGCCCCCCTGCTGAACGGAAGGATCCGGCCGTTCCGCGCCCGGGTGCCCTCGGGGAAGACGAAGAGGTTTCCCCCCTGGTCCAGGTAGCTTCCCAGGCGTTCGATCTGCCGGATCATGGCCGGATCGGCGGCGTCTTCCAAGAGGGGCGAGATATACCCGGACTGCCTGAGCACCCGGCCGAAGATGGGGACCCTGAAAAAAACGGGTTTCACGATGGTTTTCTGCCGGGGGTAGAGGGAGATCAGCAGGATCGGGTCCAGGTAGGAGACATGGTTGCTCACGATGACCGATCCCCGGATGGCCCGGACCTCGTCTCCGATCTCGATCGCAAGGCCCGGCGTGATGACCCGCAGGAGCCGGAAGAAGACCCTGTAAAAGCGATGGTTGCAGCGCTGAAACGCCGTCTCCGGGTCCCTGGAGAGCTGGGCGGCGGCCAGGTAGGCGGGGGCGAAGAAGATCACATACCCTGCGGTGTAGTAGGTCCATGCGGCCAGGGTGACCAGGATGTCGATCACCGGCTTCCCCCACCCGAGCCACGCGGCACCCGCCAAGGGCGGCGGCTCAGCCATCGAATTTCCGGATCAGGATGCAGGTGTTGACCCCGCCGAAGGCGAAATTCTGCACCGCGGCAATGCGGATCGGTGAATCGACGATCCGGGTTGCATGGCGGATCATGGCGCAGCGCGGATCCACATCGACGAGGTTGAGGGTGGGGGCGATAAAGCCCTCCGCCATCATGTACAGGGAGATCAGCACCTCGATGACGCCGCAGGTGCCCATGGTGTGGCCCATGTAGCTCTTGAGGCCGCTGACCCATGGGTTGCTGCCGTAAATGGCCCCGATGGCCATGGCTTCGATCACGTCCCCCATCTTGGTGCCCGTGGCGTGGGCGCTGACGAAATCGACGTCGTTTGGCCCAAGGCCCGCGTTCTCGAGGCCCGACCGGATGGTGGCCTTGATGCCCTCCACGTTGGGAAGGATCAGGTCGCCGCCGTTGTTGCCGCAGGAAAACCCGATGATCTCGCCCAGGATTACCGCCCCCCGTTTTCTGGCGAACTCGTATTCCTCCAGGAGAACGGCGCCGCCGCCCTCCCCCACCACCAGGCCGTCGCGCCCGGCGTCAAAGGGCCGGGGGGTCAGGTGCGGGGTGTCGTTGTAGGCCGTGGAGCAGGCGAGGAGGTTGTCGAAGACGGCCACGGTGGTGGTGTCGTATTCATCGGCCCCGCCGCAGACCATGGCGTCCTGCATGCCGTACTTGACCGCCTCGTAGCCGAAGCCGATGGACTGGCTGCTGGTGGTGCAGGCCGTGGAAGAGGCGATGACCCGGCCGGTGATGCCGAACATCTTGGTGATGTTGACGGCCGTGGTATGGACCATGGACTTGAGGTAATCCACCGCGCCGATGCTGGAAAAGGCGTCCCGGGTGCCGCCGAAGAATTTTCTGTAAATCTCCCGCTGGATCGTGGGGCTGCCGTGGGTGGAGCCAAAGGCCACGCCAAGCCGTCCCGAGGTGATGAAGCCCGGGTCCAGGCCGGATGCCGCCAGCACCTCCTTGACCACCTGGCAGGCATAATAGGCCACCGGACCCATGGTTTTTCGGAAGCTGCGCTTGAAATCGTAGGCAACGGGATAATCCACGGTGCCGAACACCCCGGAATGGATGAAATCCGTCAGCAGATCATCCTTGCGAAGGGCCTTGACCCCGGAAATGCCGTGGGTGAGGCTGTGAAGGATCTCCTGCCTGCCGTGGCCGATGGGCGTGATGGCCGAACCCGCGGTGATGACGACCCGCCGCATGGTCAGGCCCCGGCCCCGGCCAGCGATTCCACATAGTCGCAGATCTGGTTGATGGTGCGCACCCCCATGGCCTGTTTCTTCTCTTCCTGGCTCAGGGACACGCCCAGGATCCGCTCGATTTCCGAAAGCAGCTCGATGGCATCGATGCTGTCGAACTCGTGCTCATCCCGTAGATCGTCATCCAGGCCCGGATGGTCGATCTCGAAGTTTTCCTCGAAAATCCGGAGGAGTTCACGCTGCAGGTCTTCCCGGCTCAGCGCCATGCCGCCCGCCTTTTCATTCGTCACCGTCCGCGGTGCAATAGGGTTGCATTCAACACAGGTGTAGGACTAAAATCGAATTCAGGGGAAAAGTCAAGCGCTATTCCCGGGCCTCGCCGCCCGGACCATCCGGCCTTTCGGGCGTCTCCGGGAGATCCGCGCGCCGGGGAAATCATGGGTGTTGTACCGGCCTTGAAAAGCGTGTAAGAATCGCCCGGGTTGTTGAGGCTGGAATGGACAGGCTCACGGGAAAGTAAAGAGATGCAGCAATTGAGAAGCCACGAGATTCGGCTGAGGGTGCCGTTTCATGATCTCGACCCCATGGATGTGGTCTGGCATGGAAACTACCTGAAATATTTTGACATGGCCCGGTTCGCCCTGTTCCGGGAGGCCGGGATCGACCTTTACCGCTATTCCCGGGAGAAGGGCTGCCTTTTTCCGGTCATCCGGACCCGCACCAAGCATATCCTGCCCCTGAAATACGACGATGCCTTCATCTGCCGGGCCGAGATCCGGGAGGCGGCCATCAAGATCGTCATCGACTTCGAGATCCGACGGATCGCCGACGGACAGGTCTGCGCCCGGGGCCGGGGGGAACAGGTAGCGGTGAAGCTGCCAGAGATGGAGACCCTTTACGAAATCCCGGGCGATGTCCGCCGGGCCCTGGGGTTCTGACCGTGGACGCGGCGATCCGCAAGGCCCTGACCGCGGGGACCGAGCGCCTGAGCGCCTGGGCCGACCTCTTGGACCAGATCAATGTCTTCCCGGTGCCGGATGCCGACACGGGCCGCAACCTGGTAATCAGCCTCTCCCCCCTCCGCCGCGCGGGCGGCCCCGAGGAGACCGTTCACCGCCTGCTCCTGGCGGCCAGGGGCAACTCCGGCAACATCGCCTCCCGGTTTTTTTCCGGATTTCTCCGATTGAGCGGCGTGGCCGACCTGCCCCGGGCCGCCGGCCTGGGGCGGGATGCCGCCTGGGCCGCGGTGGCCGACCCCAGGCCCGGAACCATGCTCAGCGTGTTTGACGCCCTTGCGGAAAGCCTTATGGCCCGTCCATATAACGAAGCGGATCGCGGCCTCGGTCTGATCCGGGACCTTGCGGCCTCAGTGCGAAGGACCCCGGCCCTGCTGCCGGAGCTTCAAGGCTCGGGCGTCGTGGATTCCGGCGCCCTGGGCATGTTCATTTTCCTGGAAGGGTTTTTCGGACGGCTTTTCGAGGCCGATCGCCCCTTTGCCCCCATCACCGAGCGCTTCAAGGGGCAGCTCCGGGTGTCGCCCGCGTTTTCCTCCCGCGCCGTCGGCCACTGCATCAGCGCCCTGGTCGAGACGGCGGACGGGGGCGCCGACCCCGCAGGCGTCCTGGCCGGATGCGGGGAGAGCCTCGTGACGTCCAGGGAGCGGGCCTGCCTGAAAATCCATGTCCACGCCCCCGATCCGGCGGCGGTTCGCAAAAAGATTGGCGCCCTGGGGCGGATCGTGGACTGGACGGAGGAGGAGATGGCCCATGGGGTCCTGGCCGGCGCATCCCCCGGGGCGGGGGCGATGCATCTCATGACGGACGGCGCCGGATCCATCACCCGGGCCGATGCGGCGGAGCTGGGCATCACCCTGCTGGACAGCTATATCCTCATGGGAGAGGAGGCCCTGCCAGAAACCCGCATCTCCCCGCCGGCGCTTTACCGGGCCATGGCCGGGGGCGCCCGGGTCTCCACGGCCCAGGCTTCGGTGTTTGAACGCCACCAGCACTACCAGAGCGCCCTCAGCCGGCACCCCAGGGTCCTCTATCTCTGCGTGGGATCCGCCTATACGGGAAACTACGGCACTGCCATGGCCTGGAAGGCGGAGCACGACCCCGAAGATCATTTCACGGTCATGGACACCGGGGCGGCCTCGGGACGCCTGGGGGCCGCGGTGCTGGCCGCGGCGCGCTTCAACCTTCGGGCCCGGGACCCGGAGGCCGTGATCCGGTTCGCCCGGGCCGCCGTCGACCGGTGCGAGGAATATGTCTTTCTGGACCGCCTCCGCTACCTGGCCGCCGGCGGACGCCTTTCCAGGACCGGCGCCTTTTTCGGGGACGCGCTCCACCTCAAGCCGGTGGTCAGCCCCACGGCCGAAGGCGCCCGGAAGGTCGGGGTGGTCCGGGACCCGAAGGGCCAGGTGGCCTTTGCTCTGGAGAGGCTCCGCCGCATCCGGGAAAACGGCCCGCTCATGTTCATCCTGCTGGAATATTCCGACAACCGCACGTGGCTGGAGGCCGAGGTTCAGGCCGGGATGAAACGCCAAAGCCCCGAGACGGACATCCTGGTGCGCCCCCTTTCCCTGACCTCGGGGGCCCACATGGGGCCAGGGGCATGGGCCGCGGCATTCATGCCCCAAATATGACGGTTCCGTAAAAAGGCCGATATCTGCGTTACGCGTATCCCTCGTCACTGCGGCGTACTGTAAGTACGCCTCATTCCTCGGGATTCGCAAGCCTTGATCTCGGCCTTTTTGCGAAACCGCCTGGAAATCGACTTTTTGCGAACGCATCAAATATAAACCCGCCCGCGGCTCCGGATCATCCCCGGGCGATCTCCCGCCCGAACGCCCGACCGGCCTTTTCCCGCCTCCGGGGCCGGTAGGTACCGTCGGCGATCTCCCGTTCGATGACCCGCTGGTAGAGCCGGGTCATCCGAATGGCCTGGGAGGCTTCCCGGTAAAAGGCATCCCGGGCGTAGTCAAAGAGTTCCTGGAGCTTTTCCGGGGACATGTACCGGGGCTGGTAGACCACCCTGTCGGCGGTGTACTCGTCCCAGTCATAGGAGAGGATGCGGCCCTGGGCCTGGAGCTCCTCGAAGGCCCGGGTGTGGGGAAAGGGCGCCAGGATGGTGAATTCGGCCAGGTCCAGGTCGATTTCCAGCAGGAAATCGATGAACCTTCGGATGTAGTCCTCGGTGTGGTGGTCCAGCCCCAGGAGGATGGTGCCTTCCACGGCGATGCCGTGGTCGTGGTACCGGCGGATGCGCTCCCGGATATGGTCGGAGGTGTCGAACACGGCCTGGTAGACATACCAGGCGCCGGCCCGGGCCGCCAGGTCCAGGACCGCGGGGTCATCCTCGATGGGGTGGCTGCACCACTTCTTTTTCAGGGGGATCATCTCCCGGAAGAGGTCTTTTTCCCACTGGGTGTCCTGGGCCAGGGAGTTGTCCACGATAAAGAGGCGGGGGTTGTCGATGGCCGCCATTTCGGCCACGGCCTTCTCGATGGGCCTGGGCCTGAACCGCCGTCCGCCCAGATAGGCCACGGCGCAGGGGTAGCAGTTGAAGCGGCACCCCCGGGAGGCGTGGACCAGGTCGAACATCTGGACGCCCTTGTAATTGTAAAGCTCCCGCTTGAGGATATCCCGCCGGGCCGTTCCCACCAGTTCAATGGGGGGCGGGTCGTTGAGGTAGTCATACACGGGCTTGAGCCTTCCGGCCCTGGCATCGGCCAGCACGGCCTCCATCCGCCCTTCGGCCTCGCCCAGGAAGACGGCGTCGGCATGGGCAAGGGTCTCTTCGGCGTGGAGCATGGCAGCGATGCCCCCGAAGATGACCGGGATGCCTTTTTCCCGGAACCGGTCGGCGATCTCCCAGCCCCGCTTGACCTGGACCGTGAGCATCATGGAGATCCCCACCAGGTCGGCCGGATCATCGAAATCAATGGGCTCCAGGTTCTCGTCGGTGAAGACGACGGACACCTCCCCGGGCAGGGCGGCGGCAAACACCACCGGTCCGTGGGGGGGCAGGTGGAACTCGGTCTGGCCCTTGAGCTTGGGCCATCGGGGATAGATCAGCTTGAATTTCATGGCGAGCCGTTCTCCGGGTCCCGGGGGTGTGGGGCCAATGGGACCGCCTCCAGGAGTTTCAGGTCGAGGGTATAGGGCCGGGGACCCCGGGCCGTGAGCTGCAGGTGCCGGGAAATCCGCACCCCGCCCGAGGCGATCAACGTCCCGGCGCCTGCGTGAACCGTTCGGACGAGGGCCGCGCCCTCGTAGCGACGGAGGGTCCATCCCCCCCGGGGATCGACCGTCACGTCCACGGTCTCATCCGGCCCGGGCCGGTAGCGGCAGAGGGGGGATCCCGACGGCGCAAGGCCGGCCTCATCGGGTCCGGGCCCGGGCTGAAAAAAGATCATGCGGATATCCTCCAGCATTCCCCGCGCGAAGGCCGGGCTGTCGAACGGCGGAACGGCGCGGTCAACGGTGATCCTTCCGTCCCGGTCCCGGGCCTCGAACATGGACAGGCCCTCCAGCGTCATCAGGGCGCAGTGGACGGTGCGGGACCCGGGGGAGATGACGCTCACCCCCATCATCGTCCCCCGCCGTCCGCCCATGACGGTTTCGATGGCATGGACGAGCTGCCAGTCTCCGGCCGGAAAGACCCGGGCGCAGGCCTCCCGGAAGCCCTGGGCCGCTTCCGGCGGAACCGGGGAGACGGCCGGCATCCGGGCGCAGGAGAGGAGCGCCGCGATAATAATTATGGCTGGGAAAAGGCGCGTCATTCCACCGTCTGAAACACGGCGTCCGCGATGGGCTGGTTGAGAACCGGGGCCTGGAAGGTGAGCCGGGTGAAGGAGCCGGGGCCTTCATGGATGGTAACCGCGTCGATGATGCCGGGGGTAGCGGAGAGATCGAGGACGATCCTCTCGATGATCCGCCCCAGCCCGGGGGATTTCGGGGTGAGGGTGATCTTCCGGTCGGGGGAAAGGTCTGCCGTAAAATCGGGATTGGCCGCGAAATCCCCGTTCAGCCAGTGGGTGATCTCCCCCAGCACCACCTGCATGGCCTCTATCCCGGCCGCGCCCTCCTCCGCCCACCCGTCCCCGCTGTGGATGTAGCGGCGGCCCCGGCCGCTGCTGAGAAGCAGCACGCTGCGGAAGGGCTCCGTGTATTCCCAGCGCAGGGCGTCGGGCATCCGGAACCGGAGCTTCCCCGCGGAGGCCAGGGGAACGGCCAGGATCTTCATGTGCTTCTCCTGAACAAAATCGGCCTGGACCGACTGGATCCTCCCGGCCCCGGAACGGATCTCCTCCCAGGTCTGCCCCCAGCCAAGACCGAGAGCCGCGGCCGCGAGTACCGCAAGAAACGCCGGCAGGCGATGGAAACGGGACGAAGGCGCCATGGGCATTACACCATGCCCCCGTTGACCGAAATGACCTGCCCCGTGATGTAGGAGGCGTCCTCGGAGCAGAGAAACCGCACCACCCGGGCCACCTCCTCGGGCTTTCCGATCCGGGCCATGGGGATCATGGCCTTGATCTCCCGGACCGGGGCTTTTTCAATCATGTCGGTTTCGATGAGCCCCGGCGCCACCACGTTGACCCGGATGCCCAGGCGGGCCACCTCGGCGGCAACGGCGCGGCTGGCGCCGATCAGGCCGGCCTTGGCCGCCGAATAGTTGGCCTGCCCCCGGTTGCCCAGGAGCCCGGACACGGAGGCGATGGAGACCACGGCCCCCCGCTTTTTGGGGATCATCTTTTGGAGCACGGGTTTGGTCACGTTGTAAAACCCCTTGAGGGTGGTGTTGATCACGGCGTCCCAGTCGGCCTCGGGCATCAGGATAAAGAGCTGATCCGCCGCAATGCCCGCGTTGTTGACCAGGACATCCAGGGTCGCGAACCGGGGCAGGATTTTGTCCAGGGCTTTGGCGCAGGCCGCGGCATCCGACACGTCGAAGGCGGCGCACTCGCCGTTGCCGCCGGCCTCCCGGATCCGGTCCAGGGTCTTTCCGGCGGCATCGGCATTGGATTTGTAATTGACGATGACGAAATACCCGGCCCTGGACAGTTCCACGGATATGGCGCGGCCGATGCCGCGGCTTGCGCCCGTGACCAGGGCCGTCGGCCCATGGGTTGGCTCAGTCATTTGCGCTCTCCTCGTCCGTTCGGACGGTCTGAAGGGTCACCTCGCCGATCCGCCGGCCGTTCAATGTGGAAACGCCGGTGATTTCCGTATACGGATCCATCTTGAAATTGACGACGGCCCGGGTGATGATCCGACTGTTCATCGGGATGGTCTGGATGTCAAACACCGCGGACTTGATGCCCACCAGCAGCCCCCGGCCCTGGACGGCCCGGCCGCACTTTTTCAGAAGGGGCCATCCAATGGTGATCGCGGAGGTCTGGGCCGCCAGCTCGATGAGAACCAGGGGGTTGACCCCGTCACCCTCCACCAGGGGCCATTGGTCCGTGACCCTGGAAACGGTGGTGGCGGCGCCGTCCTCGATATCCACCACGGCATCCACCAGTTTCATGCGGCCGCGGTGGGGGATGACCTGTTCGGGGATGATGTCGGCCATTTCAGGACCACCTCTCCAAAAGAAAAATCATTGAAAGAGACCATGAAAGCATATAATGTTTGAAGTCATTTTTTGTATAACAGGTCCGTGATGATGTAAAGCATCACGCCAGGATTATTTTTTCGGAATCCCGCGCGTCCCGGGACGCTGCGGAATGAAATATCAGGGGTTTAGGGACGCACATGGACGATGGGCTGCTTGGGGAACTGAGGATCAAAATCATTGACACCTTGAATCTGATGGATGTCGCTCCGGAAGAGATCGAGGCCGACGCCCCGCTGGTGGGCGGAAATCTGGGGATCGACTCCATCGATATTCTGGAGCTGGTGATGATGATCGAAAAGGATTATGCCGTCAAGATCGACAACAAGGAGCTGGGGGCCAGGGTCTTTGCCAGCCTGGAATCCCTGGCCCGGTATGTCGGCGAAAACACCCCGGGCCGGTCCAACTGAACCCCATGCGGATCTTTGTCGTCGGGATGGGCGTCGTCTCTCCCCTGGGCATCGGGGTGCCATCCTTTCGGGCGGCGCTGAAAGCCGGCGCAGGCGCTTTAGGCCCCCTGACCCTCTTTGCCGAAGCCGCTCCCCTGCCGGTAGGGCAGGTCCGCCATGCCATCGCCGCGGGCAATCTGCCCCGGACCCATGCCATGGCCCTCATGGCGGCCCGGGAGGCGCTGGCGGATGCGGCGGGGCCGGTGGATGCCGTCGTCCTGGGGGGAACCACCGGCGGCATGCTCACCACGGAGACCCAACTGGAAGCCGGAGAATGCCGGCCGGAAGGATTCCGATACCACGGCACCGGCACAACAGCAGAGATCCTGGCGCGGGAATGCCGCTGCCCGGGGCCGGCCATTACGGTTTCCACGGCTTGTTCCTCGGGGGCCGCGGCCATCAAGATCGCCCTGGAATTCCTGCGCGCCGGGCGGGGGCGCCGCGTTCTCGCGGGCGGGGCCGATTCCCTGTGCCGCCTCACCTGTCACGGATTTCATGCCCTGCAGCTCGTTGACCCCGAGGGTGCCCGTCCTTTTGACCGGGACCGGCGGGGAATGAGCGTGGGGGAAGGAGCCGCCGTGCTCCTTTTGGCCGCCTCAGAATCCCCGCCCCCCAATGCCCTGGCCGAGGTCCTGGGCGGCGGCCTTTCCTGCGACGCCTTCCATCCCACGGCCCCGCACCCCGAGGGCGCAGGCGCGGTCCGGGCCATCCGGGCCGCCCTGTCGGATGCCGGGGTCGTTTCTGCGGAGATCGGCTACATCCACCTCCACGGCACGGGAACGCCCGACAACGACCGCTCCGAGGCCCGGGCACTCAACGCGGTCTTCGGCCTTTCCGGGCCGCCGGCCTCCTCCCTCAAGGGCGCCATGGGGCATCCCCTGGCCGCCGCCGGGGCCATGGGCGCGGCAGCCGCCGTCCTTTGCGTCTCCGAGGGGCTCATTCCCGCCAACACCGGGTGCCGGGTCCAGGACCCGGAGATCCGTCTGGCTTTGGCGGACGCCCCCCTGCGGCGGACCGTTCAAACGGCGCTGTCCAATTCCTTCGGCTTCGGCGGAAACAACGCGGCCCTGGTCTTCGGCGCGGCCCATAGCGCCGCGGGACGGGCGGGGAAACGCCGGGGCCTG
>NZ_JBGSQX010000168.1:0-23698 GCF_041737845.1 Desulfococcus sp. | reverse complement strand
TGCCTGTCGGCGCGCCCTCTCCGGCCCGGGCCACCGCGGCCAGGTCCGCGCGCAGGCGGTCAAACGCCGCAACCCTGTCCTCCGGCAATTCCGGAAAGGTCATGAGGGCCCAGAGCAGGACGGAGATGCCCAGGATGACCGTCCCCGCCTTCCGAATGTACTGCCACGTCCGCTCGACGGTGTGGATCAGGAGCCCCCTTGCCGTGGGCAGGCGGTAGGGGGGAAGCTCCATGACAAACGGGGTCGTCTCTCCCCGGATGACCGTGCTTCTCAGCAGCCTCGCCACCAGGAGCGCGCCCAGCCAGGCGCCGATGGTGATCAAAAACATGGCCAGGGCCTTGTCGGTAGTGAAAAAGGCCCCCACCAGAAGGAGGAACACGGGCATCTTGGCCCCGCAGTTCATGAAGGGGACGGTAAGCAGCGTCGCCAGTCGCTCCCGGGGCGATCTGAGCGTACGCGTCGCCATGACGCCGGGTACGGCGCATCCCCCGGCGATGCCGCCGGACAGGATAAAGGCCATCACGGAACTGCCGTGGAGGCCGAAGATGCGGAAGACCCGGTCGAGCATGAAGGACATGCGCGCCAGGTACCCTGAATCCTCCAGAAAGGCAATGCCCAGAAACATGAAGGCGATCATCGGCACGAATCCCAGCACGCCGCCCACGCCGTCGATAATGCCCGAAACGACCAGGGAGCGGAGAAGGCCGTCGGGCAGATAGGCCCCGGCGATCTCACCCAGCCGGCCGAACAGGGCCTCGAGCCAGCCGACCGGCGCCGCACTCCAGGCAAAGGTGAACTGATAGAGCCCAGACGACCAGGAGCATGATGAGGGGCCCGGCCAGCCGGTGGGTAAGGACCTGGTCGAGGCGGTCCGAGAGAAAAAGCCGGTCCGGGTCGGGCCGCACGGCGATGACGCCCTGGCGCAGGAGCGACCGGATATAGCCGTAGCGGTGATCGGCGATGACGGCGTTCGGGCTGAGGTCCATGGTCTGCTTCAGGTGGTCCGCCAGGGCCGATACCTTCGCCGAAAGGGCGTCCGACAGCCGGGGATCTCTTTCAAGGCCCAGTTTCCGGACCGCCGTGTCGCCCTCCGCATATTTAAGGGCGATCCAGCGGGCCGGATAGAGATCGGTCAGAAACCCGGCCGCTTCGATGGTCGCGGACATGTCGTCCAGGGCTGAATCGACGTCCGTGCCGTAGGAGATAACGGCCGGGGTCTGCTGCCGACCGCCGCCCGAGACGATCTCGATCGCCGTCTCTGCCAGGGCCGCCGTCCCCTCCCCCTTCCGGGCGACCGTCGCCACCACCGGCATCCCGAGCAGCCGGCCGAGCTTCTCCGTATCGATGAAAATGCCCCGCCTGGCGGCGGCGTCGACCATGTTGAGGGCCAGGATGACCGGGGCGCCCAGTTCCATGAGCTGGATCGTCAGGTAAAGATTCCGCTCCAGGTTCGCCGCGTCGACGATGTCGATGACGGCCACCGGCTTCTCTTGGACGAGGAAGTCCCGCGCTACCACCTCCTCCATGGAATAGGCCGTCAGCGAATAGGTCCCGGGCAGGTCAATGAGCCTGAAGTGGCGGTCATTGTGGACGAAGAGGCCTTCCTTCTTCTCGACCGTGATCCCGGGATAATTGCCCACATGCTGGCGGGCCCCGGTGAATGCATTGAACAGCGTGGTTTTCCCGGAATTCGGGTTGCCCGCCAGGGCGATCGTGATTTCGGCCATCTCCTTTACACCTCCACATCGATAAAGTCGGCTTCGTTGTTTCGAAGGGTCAGGGTGAACCCCATCACCCTCAGGGCCACGGGATCCTTCAACGGCGCCCGCTTCTGCAACTTGATTCCGGCCCCCGGCACCAGCCCCATGTCCCGAATCCTTCTGCCCAGTTCCCCTTCGGCGTGGACGGCCTTCACCCGTCCGGCCTGCCCCACCTGCATGCGTCGTAAATTGAGCTTCATCGCGTATCCCTCATGGTTTGAATTGCCTGAATGATGATGTTTGGTATATCAAACATTTCTTTGTGTCAAGCAATATGTCTTGCCTGGCAAATAAATACAGCGGGAGGGAAACACAGGTTTGCGGGGAATGGGCGGCGGGGCTTTAAACCGAAGCGGGGGAAAAAAATGCCCGCACCCCCGGGGTGCAGGCGTCCTCAGGTATTCGTATTTTGCGTTTTCAGGACTCGAACCGGCCTCGGATCGTGGTAATATCCGACATCAGGAGATCCCTTTTGGATTTCATCTCCGACCGGATGCGATGGAGCTCAAAACTCCTTCGCCGCCAGTCGTTCATGGCCCCGGTTTCGGGCGTCCGACCGGGTTCCGGCGGAACCCCCTGCCGGTGATCCCGGATCTTCCGGGTCAAATGGTCTATGTGCATGGATATTTTGGATAATTTGTGTTCGAGGGTGATCATCGATTCGGTGATCTGTTCTGCGGTCTGCATGGAGGGTCATCTCCTTGGTTGAATGTAATGGGGATGTTCCGGAAGCGTTTGAAGGGTCGTCACAATGACAGGCCTCCGCGTCACCGGTGTTTTATGGAAACTTTATTGGGATTTGATGCGATCTGTATTATTTTTCCGTTAAACTCGGGCACGAAGGTGCCTGGAAAGGATGGCATCCATTGGACTTTTTTTTTAAAACCGTGACGTGGGCCGGATCAGGCCTTATCCTGTTCCCCATAGCCCTCATCATCTCCGGCCTCCTGTTTTTCAACGATCGAAGGGCTGACGCACTGCTCGTTTCCGGGGGGCTTCTGGGGACTTTCATCCTGGTCCACGGGCTCAAGTGTCTCTTTGCCAGGCCGCGGCCCGATGTTCAGGATCTTCTGGTGGCCATGCCCGCTGACTTTTCCTTCCCCAGTGCGCACACCGCCCAGGCCGCCGCCATGGCCCTGGCATGCGCCATGGCGGCCGGCCGGCACGTTTCCACGGCCGCCTCTGTAACCATCTGGGGATGCCTGGGCCTGGCGACGCTTGTGGTGGGGATTTCCCGGGTCTACCTCCAGGTTCACTATATCTCGGATGTTGTCGCGGGGGCGATCCTCGGTGCCGCCTGGGTACTGACTTTACACCGCCTCTTGAAATGGGCCGCGCACTGGATCTGAATCGATTTCAGCCTGATACGGATCCGATGGGCCGTCGTTGATCAGCGCCGCATTCACAGAAAGAGAGCATGATTTGAGAAACAAGTTCCTGGGCACGGGCGAAACCGGCTTTCATCCGATCCGAAAGATCCGGGTCGTCTTTTCCGGCCTGAAATACGCCGTCCGTTACGACTTCAGCGTCACCTACAAGCTCCTGCTGTCGATCGTCGTTCTTGCCATCTTTTTTTTCTTCCGCCAGTGGATGGACTTTCTGCTCCTCACGGCAGCAACAGCCATGATGCTCCAGGCAGAACTCTTCAACAGCGCCATCGAGGCGGTCTGCGATTTCATCACGACCCAAGAGAGCCATCGGGTAAAGGTCATCAAGGACATTGCCGCAGCGGCGGCCGGCATCTGCATCCTGTTGTGGGGGATCATCCTGGGGATAGAAACCTATCGCATCTTTCAGCTCCCCTGGGTATTCCGCTGAAGGAAATAAATAATGTCAAAATCTCAAAACATTTCTTCCGATTAATCGGAATCCAAAGCAAGGAGACACGCCCATGGCCCACATTCCCCGCCCCGCTCCCCGGGACTATCCCATGTTCATTTACGGCACGGCCTGGAAGGAGGATTCGACCGAAACGCTCGTACGGACGGCGCTCGACGCCGGGTTCCGGGGCATCGACACCGCCAACCAGCGCCGCCATTACGTCGAAGCCGCCGTGGGGGATGCCGTCGCGGCCGCCATTGAAGACGGTCTCATCCGGCGGGAGGAGCTCTTCCTCCAGACCAAGTTCACCTATGCCGAAAGCCAGGACGACCGGATCCCCTACGACCCCCGGGCGGACCCCGCCGACCAGGTTCGGCAGTCTTTCCAGAGTTCCCTCGCGCACCTCCGGACGGACTACCTCGACGCCTACCTGCTCCACGGCCCATCGGTGCGCCGGGGCCTGACCGAGCGCGACCGGGCGGTGTGGAAAGCCATGGAGGGAATTCACGCCACGGACGGAGCCCTGCGCCTGGGGGTGAGCAACGTCGCCCTGGATCAGCTCGAGGCGCTCGTGGACGGCGCCGGGGTCAAGCCCGCCGTCGTCCAGAACCGCTGTTTCGCTCAGATGGCATGGGACCGCCCCATCCGGGACTTCTGCCGGACCCACCAGATCATTTACCAGGGGTTTTCCCTGCTGACCGCCAACGCCTTCATCCTCTCCCATCCCGGCATAACCCGCATCGCGGCGCGCGTGGGCAAGACCCCGGCCCAGGTGGTGTTCCGCTTCGCCATCCAGGCGGGCATCCTGCCGCTCACGGGCACCACCAGCGGCGTCCACATGCGGCAGGACCTGGACAGCGCCGACTTCGCGATCACCGACGACGAGGCGGCCTTTATCGAGGAGATTGCCATCAGGCCTTCATGAGTGTATGGATAGAATCATTTTAAAGGACGGGGCATGAACACCGACACACTGCAGAAACATTTCAACGTCATCCGGATCATCTGGCTGGCCATGTTAACGTCGCTGGGCATCTATCTTGTCGTCTCCCGCTTGGTGGGCGATGCCGTCCGGCAGGAGGTCGGCAATGGAGTCGCCCTCGACCTGATGCGCAGGATCCTCATCAGCATCTCCGCCGCTCTCCTGATTTTCATGGATGTCTTCAGAAAACGAATGATGAAGCCCCGGCCCGGCATGACGGTAGCGGCGGTGGTCCAACGATATTCGCTGATGTCGCTGGTATCCTTTGCGGTCGCAGAGAGCATCGGCATCTTCGGGCTCGTTCTCTATTTCCTCGGCGACGCTGAGGCCTACCTCTATTTCCTGATCGGCATCTCGGCGCTGGCAATGTTCTATTACCGTCCGAGATTCGGGACCTTGGAGACGCTTGTGGCGACGACGACGTCCCCCGCCCCGTCGGGTTCAGCGGCAGGGACCTGAAAATTGGGCAATGCGGCACAGAGCACTTTTCACGAAACCCTCCGGTTGGATTTACTGACCAGGGAATACCGCATGACGCTGAAAAGATATCTGCTATCCATGGCCGCGGCCTTCGCGATTCTGTTTCTGGCCACCGGGGCGAGTGCCAAGCAACCGAAATACGTGTTTTTCTTTCTTGGCGACGGCATGGCCGGCCCGCAGATTCAGGCGGCCGAGGCCTACCTGACCACCGTGAACGGCGGTGACGCAACCGCGGCCGCGGATTTGCTGAAGCCGGAAAACCGCCTGAACATGAGCAAAATGACGGTCGCGGGCCTGCAGACGACCTGCGACGCGCACCGCCTGATAACCGACTCCGCGGCCTCGGCGACGGCTTTTGCCTGCGGCCTCAAGACATTGAGCGGCGTCATCGGCATGGACGAAACCGGGACCGTCAGATACAAGAGCATCGCCCATCTGGCCCATGAATCGGGGATGAAGGTCGGCATCCTCTCCAGCGTCTCCCTGAACCACGCAACACCGGCGGCCTATTATGCCAGTGTGCCGGGTCGCAGCGACATGAACGCCATCGCCGCGCAGATGGCTGGAAGCGGATACGAGTTCTTCGGCGGCGGCGGGCTGGCAAGACCCGACAGCCCGGTGGACGTCTGGAGGCTGCTGGATGCCAACGGATACAAGGTGCTGAAAGACCGGGAATCGATCCTCTCTCTCAAGGAAATCCCCCGGGACAGGGTCGTCTGCATCAATCCCTGGCTGCAGGACGCCTCCGCCATGCCGTACGACATTGACCGGCTGAACACCGGGAACACCAACCTCTCGCTGGCCGAGATGACCGGGGTCGCCGTCGCCAATCTATCCGGAAGTCAGAAAAAGGCCCGTCGTGACGACGGATTCTTCATCATGGTGGAAGGCGGCAAGATCGACTGGGCCTGCCATGCCAACGATGCCAGGGCCGCCGTCGGCGACATCCTTGACCTCGACAACGCCGTCGGCGTGGCCCTGGATTTCTACAGGAAGCATCCCCTGCAGACGCTGATCGTCGTCACGGGAGATCACGAAACAGGCGGCATGACCATCGGACACGCCACCACGGCATACACGGCCGACTACGACCGGCTTATGAATCAGAAGAACAGCTTCCAATATTTCGGGGACAACGAGTGGAAGCCGCACCGGGCAAAGACCAAGGGCGGAATCTGCGGCGGCCATCTGGACGCCGACAACCTGGCATCCGATACGGTCATGCTCGGATGGATGGAGACCGTTTTCGGCCTGGAATGGGCCGACCTCAACGAATATCAGCAGGAGAAGCTGGAAGACGCCTACGACCAGTCCATGTGCGGGTCCAACGACAACAGCTCCGCTGAAAACACCTACCTTTACGGCGACTGCAACCCGATCATCGTGACCATCACCCATGTTTTGAACGAACGGGCCGGCATCGGCTGGACATCCTATTCCCACACCGGCGTGCCGGTACCGGTCTTCGCCCAGGGCCCGGAGGCGCATCTGTTCGCGGGTTTTTACGATAACACCGACATCGCGAGGAAACTCGCCAAGGTCATGAATCTCGGGGACTTGCCGGTCAAAAAGTAACCGGCGCATCTTTTGTCGATGAGAATCGGGGGGATGCATCCGACGCTCCCCTACAGGATTTCCTTTATCGCCGCGATCAGCCCATCCTCGTCGGGGATGTAAAAGCGCTCCAGGGGCGGACTTGCCGGAACCGGGATGTCTGGGCCGGTGACCCGCCGCAGCGGGGCCTTCAGGGAGCCGAAAGCTTCTTCCATCACCACGGCCGCAACTTCGCCTGCAAAGCCGCCGGTGCGGGTGGCCTCGTGCAACACCACCAGCCGGCCGGTCTTCCGAACGGAGGCCAAGAGGGTTTCCCTGTCCAGGGGCACGAGGGTGCGCAGGTCGACGACCTCCACCTCGATCCCTTCCCCCGCCAGCGACCCGGCCGCCTTCAGGGCGACCCCCAGCATCTTGGACCAGGTCACCACGGTGACGTCCTTCCCCGGCCGCTTGACATCCGCCTGCCCGATGGGGATCACATACTCCCCCTCGGGAACCGGTCCAGGCACGAAGTAGAGCATCATGTCTTCCATGAAAACAACGGGGTTCGGGTCCCGGATCGCGGACTTGAGGAGCCCCTTGGCATCGGCCGGGGTGGCCGGCATGACCACCTTCAGCCCGGGGCAATGGGCGACCCAGGCTTCCAGGTTGTGGGAATGCTGGCATCCGGCACCGAAACCGGCCCCTGTTTTCATGCGCACCACCAGGGGAAAAGAGGATTTTCCACCCGACAGGTAGCGCAATTTGGCGGCATGATTGACGATCATGTCCGAGGCAAGGGTAAAAAACGGATTGAACATGATCTCCACGACCGGTTTCAGGCCGGCCTCGGCCGCCCCCACGGCAAGTCCCGCGATGGCCGCCTCCGAGACCGGCGTATCCTTGACGCGTCCGGCGCCGAAATCCTTCAGCAACCCATACGTGGGGAGCATCGGGCTCTCGTGGATGCTTACGCCGATGCCTTCCCCGGCAAGGAAGACATCGGGATCCCGCGCCATTTCTTCCCTCAGGGCCTGGTTCACGGCCTGTCCCATTCCGAATTGCTGCATGGCCTTTCCCCTTTCATTCTGAAATCTTTTTCCTTTATGCAAAGACATCCTCAAGGGCCTCCCGGGGCTCGGGATAGGGGCTCTCCTCGGCAAAGCGAACGGCATCCTGCACCACGGCATCGATGCGACTCTCCATTTCCCGGAGTTCCTCCGCGCTGATCAGTTTCTGGGCGAGCATGTCGCTCCGCAGCTTCGGGATGGGGCACGAGGCCTGCCAGGCCGCGATCTCTTCCGTGGGCTGGTAAAGCTGGAGATCGTTTTCGCCATGGCCCCGCCATCGGTAGGTCTTGTATTCGATGAGGGTCGGCCCCTCTCCGGCCACGGCGCGCACCCTCGCTTCACGGGCTGACGCATAGACCTCCAGGGCGTCGTTGCCGTCGACCACCATCCCCGGCATGGCGTAGCCGGCGGCCCGGTCCGCGATGTGCTTCACCTTGGTATGTTCCTCATAACGCTGGGCCCCGGCATAGAGATTGTTCTCGCACACAAAGATCACCGGAAGGCTCCAGACGCTTGCCAGATTCAGGGCTTCGTGAAAGGAGCCCTCATTGGCCGCCCCGTCTCCAATGAAACAGACGGTGACGGTTTTCTCCTTCCGGTACTGCTGGGCAAAGGCCCTGCCGACGGCAATGGGCGGCCCGCCGCCGACCACGGTGGTGGTGCAGGGGGCGTTGATTTCAGGCACCGCAAGGTGCAGGGTCCCGCTCTTGCCCCTGTTGCACCCGGTCCGTTTCCCGAAGATTTCGGCCATCAGGGATTTCGGATCGGCCCCTTTGGCCAGGAGGTGGCTGTGGCTGCGGTGATTGGTGATGATCGCATCATTCGGCTGGAGCGCCGCGCACACCCCTGCGCCGACGGCCTCCTGTCCGGTGCACAGGATCATCATCCCGGGGATTTTCCCCTGTATTTTGCAAAGCTCCGTAAGCGCCTCCTCGAACCTGCGGGAAAGCAGCAGTGACCGGAGGATTTCCAGCTTTTTTTCTTTGGATATCTGCATGGCGTCTCCTCTTCTCGATCAATCAGAATTGCAATGCCGGGTGCCCGCATCGGTGTGTTCCCGGCGGGTGCGTGAATAGTTCAGACCGATCATGGGGTTCAATATGTTAAACTTTTTGTTTTACCCATAACACACATTAATCATTGCAACAATTGCAATCCGATAAATTTACAGTACACCAATGTAAACCGAATGCACGCAGCCGATGCCTTCCCCGACCATGAAATAGCACGCAGAGGATAAGCCTATAAATACATAACCATTTTGATTTCTTCAAAGAAATAAATTTTTTTAGGGAAACGGATGCTTTTGGCAGGATCTTTGCTTTATCTTTCATCAACCTAATAATTTTTTCCTCTCTCTTCCTCCTTAACGGCTAATTGAACCTGACCCGTTCATTAGCCGTTTCCTTTTGGAAAATCATTTTTTTCGAATGCATTCATCGTGTCAGCCCATCGTGCCGGTTTGGGCGGCTCAACCCTGGTCGGCCGCGACCTTCCGCCTCGACGCGCTCGCTCTTGAGCGCCTCATTGCCCATCAATCGCCTGCATCCGGTTGGTCCTTGCCGGCGGCAAACAGTGTGAGCAGAAGCTCGGAATCGTCGATCAGGCGATACACGGGGCGTTTGCCGGACAACCGCTCGCTGTTTTCCATGATGATGCGCACGCCTTCTCCCCGCTTGTCCATCAGGGTGCGACGGTCGGTGTTGACCCAGGCGATATCGTTTGGAACAGGACACTTGGCCAGCAGGCTGGTCAATATCTCGTTGCGGGCGGACTGTCGATACAGGAGACTCTCGACCGTCATGGTATTCGGGATGCTCCCCGGAGAGTAGATTTCCAGACGATCTGCAAACATTTTGAGCCTGACTTTTGATCCATATATCGAATAGTCCCGATGTGCCACGGCGTTGACCATGGCCTCGAAAACCGCCGTCAGGTCATACTGAGGAATATCCCTTCGGCCCTGGTCCTTGACGCCGGCCACTTTCATGTTTCTTGCGACAAACCGGCAGGATTCGCGGATCTGCTCATCCAGTGGCCCCGAAATATCCCGGGCATCCAATTGATAAGGCAGGCTGCTGTCCGCTGCGGCCGGTGATGTCCCCCGATAGGCCACCGCCTGAACGAACGCGTTCGGCATCCAATCACGCGGCTCACGGCAGGACATGAGGATGCCGGCCACGGAAGGATGAGAAACGCCCTCATCGTCCATGGCGACCAGCCCGAGCTTTTGGAGAAAATCCAGTCCTTCGTCGCGCGTACGCGCCGTTCGAAACCGCTCGTAGAGAGCGGGGTCGAGCGTTTCCAGAGACGCCTGCACAACCGGTTGCTCATCGAATCGGATCATGCGCGTCTGGCTGCGCTGCTGGCCCAATCGAATGATGTATTCCGTGGACATTTTGCGCTTGCTGCTGCCAATGCGATGAAAATGCCCGTTTGGACTCTCATGAACATACAAGCTTCGCGGGATGTCTATCTTCAAGACGGGCGCCAGATTGCCTTCGGCATCCGGCAACTCCCATTTTTCTATGCGGCACAGCGGAGGCGGTTTGATCCGGTCGTTACAAACACCCAGCAGCCAATGCTCCAATACGGTCAATTCGCCAATAGTCATGCCGTGCGGTTGCCTTGTCTGCTCGTCGATACCCATAACGAGCACGCCGCCGGAACTGTTTGCAAATCCGGCAATCTCATCGGCCAACCCGTCCGGATGCGGCCCTGCAACTTTGTCACCGCGAACCGTCACTGCTTTCAATTCCAGGCGACTGTCTTCACCCAACCGGATTTGCGCCAGTAATTCTTTTTTTGTGTCGAACATATGCTAACGCCTTTCAACACGAGGGTCTAATGTATGGAACCACGAAGATACATGGAGCGCGGCAGTCTTGCAAGCGCCGGCCGGCGCCGCCAGCAGGATGAGCCGGTGGTAAAGCGCCACAGCCTGGCCGGTTCTGCGGATAACGCTATCGGCGAGTGGATCCGTCATTATCGATCTTCTCCTGAACCGGGCTCGTTCTCCCGCATTTCCAATTCAGGCGGCCAATTTTTCGGTGGCCTGGTATCGCCTCGTATCTCGTCTATTAAATACGCCTCCGTGATTTCAAGAAAAGATGTGGGCGAATCCCATATCCCCCGCCCGGCAACGCCAATGCCGCATAAATCTCTTCATCCTTGTTCGAGAAATATTTATAGCAAACTGGATAGGTTGTCTATAGGTACAAGTTTGAGAATTAGAATGCGGCAGCAGAAACGCGATAGTCACCCCTCTCCCACAAAAAAAGGAGCCAGCCGAAAAGGCTAACTCCCTGATTTTCTTTGGTGCCGGGAGTCGGAATCGAACCGACATGACCTTGCGGTCGGAGGATTTTGAGTCCTCTGCGTCTACCTGTTTCACCACCCCGGCGAAGGTTTGTCTCTAATAGTTAAATTCGGGGAAATTGTCAACCAGTTTGCGCGGGGAATGCGGCGACGGCCAGGATCCGCTCGGCCGAAACCGCCCCGTCCCTCAGGATTCGCGGGCGGTCCTCGGTCACGTCGACGACGGTGGAGCCGACGCCGCCTGCAAGGGGCCCGGCATCCAGGATGAGATCCACCGACGCCGCGATCCGGGGATCCAATTTGGAGGTGTCGGCGCAGGCCGGAAGGCCCGACACGTTGGCGCTGGTGCCGGTGATGGGGGCTCCGGCGGCCTCCGCGAGGGTTTTTGCCGCGGGATGGCCGCAGAGCCGGATGCCGATCCTCCCGGAGCCGGCGGTGAGCAAGGGGGAGACCCCGGGGCCCGCCTCGAACACCAGGGTGACGCCGCCGGGCCAGAACTTCTCCATGATCCGGCGGGCGCAGGCGGGGATGCGCCGGGCGAGCCGTTCCACATCGCTCATCCGGTGGACCAGAACCAGGATCGGCTTGTCCTGGGGCCGCAGTTTGATGTCAAACACCCGGCCGACCGCCTCCGGGTCAAGAGCATTTGCCCCCAGCCCGTACAGGCAGCGGGTGGGAAACACCACCACCCCGCCCGACCGGATCCGGGCGGCCGCCTCGAGGATCGCTTCCCGGGCGGACGGGCTTGCGGGGTCCGTAACGTCGAGGGTCCTTGCGTCAGACAAATTTCGCCAGCTTCTCCGACTTTGCATCGACCTCCCGGGCCATGTCGGCCTTGAAGGCCTCGAGCAGGGCCGCGACCCCGGGGTCCGACAGGGCGATCATCTGAGCCGCCAGGATGCCCGCGTTTCTGGCGCCGGGCTTGCCGATGGAGACGGTTGCGACGGGGATGCCCGGGGGCATCTGGACCGTCGAGAGGAGCGCATCCATGCCCTGGAGGCACGAGGAGTCGATGGGCACCCCGATCACGGGCAGGGTGGTGTGGGCCGCCAGGACCCCGGCCAGATGGGCCGCGTGGCCCGCGCCCGCGATGATCACCTGCATCCCCCTCGCCCTGGCGCCGCCGGCGAAAGCTACGGCCTTTTCAGGGCTCCGATGCGCCGATGCCACGGTCATCTCGTAGGAGATGCCGAATTTCTTCAGCATGGCCACGGCCCCTTCCATGACCCCCAGGTCCGAGTCGCTGCCCATGATGATGCCCACCCTGGGGGCGGCCTCGAAACGCTTCAGGGCCTTCATGCCGATATCCTTGCGGAAGTGGGCGTCCTTCCACGAAATCTTGGCCGCCGCCTTGTAGGCCCGGGTGATGGCCTCCTTGACCGTGTCGCCGATGGCCGTGACCCCCAGGACCCGACCGCCGCTGGCCGCGATGCCGCCCTTTTCATCGGCCCTTGTCCCGGCATGGAACACAAAAACGTCTTTCATGCGCCCCACGCTCTCCAGCCCGGATATGGGAATGCCTTTTTTGTAAGTCCCGGGGTATCCGCCCGAGGCCATGACAACGCAGACCGTGGCCCGGTCGTCGATATCGAGACGGCATTTGTCCAGGCGGCCCTCGATCACGGCCTCCATGACGGGCACGATGTCGTTTTTCATCCGCATCAGGAGGGGCTGGGCTTCGGGGTCGCCGAAGCGGGCGTTGAACTCCAGGACCCGGATCCGGTCCCTGTCGATCATCAGCCCGGCATACAGCACGCCCTTGTAGGGACGGCCTTCGGCGGCCATGGCCCGGACCGTCGGGATCATGATCTCCTGCATGATCCGCTCGTGCATGTAGCGGTCGATGACGGGCGCGGGGGAATAGGCCCCCATGCCGCCGGTGTTGGGACCTTTGTCGTCGTCGTAGACCGGCTTGTGGTCCTGGGAGGAAGGCAGCGGCAGCACGGTTTTCCCGTCGGTGAAGGCCAGAAACGACGCCTCTTCGCCGGTGAGGCACTCCTCCACGACGGCACGGCTCCCGGCATCCCCGAAGGCCCGGTCCACCATGATGGTTTTAAGGGCCTCCAGGGCCTCCTTTTCCGTGGCGCAGACGATGACGCCCTTTCCCGCGGCCAGGCCGTCGGCCTTGACGACCACCGGCGCACCGATCTTTCTGACAAATGCCTCGGCCTTCTTGTAGCTGGTGAAGGTCTCGCCCCTGGCGGTGGGGATGCCGTGGCGCATCATGAGGTCCTTGGCAAAGGACTTGCTGGCCTCCAACTCCGCGGCCTTCCGAGATGCCCCGAAGACCTTGAGCCCCGCCGCTTCGAAGATGTCCACGATCCCCCGGGACAGGGGGTCTTCCGGGCCGACCACCGTCAGGTCGATCTTTTCCGACCGGGCGAAGGCCAGCAGCCCGTCGATATCGCCGGCTTCGATGGGGACGCACTCGGCCATCCCGGCGATGCCCCCGTTGCCGGGCGCGCAATAGATCTTTTTAACCACAGGGCTCTGGCGGATCTTCCAGACCAGGGCATGCTCCCTTCCGCCGCTGCCGATAACCAGGACTTTCATACGCACCTCCGTCGGGGGGACTCCACACGCGGCGGATCCCGGAATGTCAGCCGTCATCCCTTCAGGCTGTCTTGCGATGCTGATGATCCTCGATACTCAGGGTGATGAGCCTGTCGAGGAGCAGGCTGAAGGAAATCCCCGCGGCTTGGGCCGCCTGGGGCAGGAGGCTGGTGGGGGTCATGCCGGGAATGGTGTTCGTTTCCAGGACATGGAATTCGCCGTCTTTCAGGATAAAGTCCGTCCGGCTGTATCCTCTCAGGAACAGAGCCTCGTGGGCCATCCTGGCGCAGTGCTGGACCTTTTCGGTCAAGGCCCGGTCGATCCTGGCCGGGCAGATCTCCCGGGTGGCGCCCGCGGTATACTTGGCCTCGTAGTCGAAGAATTCGTACCCCTCTCCGGGCACGATCTCGATCGGGGGAAGGGCCTCCAGGGTGTCGTTGCCGATGACCCCCACCGTGATTTCAGTCCCTTGGATGAAGGACTCCACCATGACCGACCGGTCGTACAGAAAGGCTTTTTCCACGGCGGGTTCAAGGGCTTGACGGCTTTTGACGATGGACATGCCGATGCTGGATCCGCCGCTGACCGGCTTGATCACCAGGGGCAGCCCCAGCCGGTCGATGCAGGCATCCACATCCAGAGACCCCTTCCGGTCGACGCAGACGTAAGGCGGCACCCGCAGTCCGGCATTTTCATACAGCCTTTTGGCGGCGAGCTTGTTCATGGCCAGGGCGCTTCCCAATACCCCGGCGCCCTGGTAGGGAATCCCCAGGAGATCGAGCATGCCCTGGACCGTGCCGTCCTCGCCGAAGGGGCCGTGGAGGATGATGAGGGCCGCGTCGATGGTCGGGGCATCGGCCATGAGCTTTTGAAGATCCGTCTTGGGATCATATTGAAGCACCGTGTATTTTGCCCTGTCCAGGGCCTCGAACACCTGCCGCCCGCTTTTCAGCGACACCTCGCGCTCCGAGGAGACCCCTCCCGAGATCAGTGCGATGGTCATCTTTTTCATAGGCCGGCAATACCCTCGATAATGTGTTTTTTGGATATCTCGTATTCTTCCCGGGTAATCAGATCATTTTCAAACAGCCTTGCCAGCTCGGTCAGTTCATGGACGCGGGACAGGCGGGGCGCCTCAAGCTGCCGGGGCATCCCGGAAGCGCCGCCGCCCATGGGAAGCGCTCTGGCGCCTGGGTTCTCGACCTTGACCGACGCCACGCCGCCCAGAAAGCTCACCTCGATGCTGTTGCCCCCCAGCATGGGCAGCCGGAGCAGCTCCGACAGATTCCGGTGTTCCTGCTTCATCCGCCTGTAGACGCGGTAGCCGGAAAAGGTGATCAGGGCCGTGCCGCCGATGAATATCCACAGCATGTAGTGGACCATGCCCCGGAAAAAGAGGACCAGGCAGCCCACCAATGCGATAAACAGGGCGTGCAGGATGAGGATCATGTAGGCGGCCGCCACCCCCTTGAAAATACCGTTTTTTTCCGGTTGCGGATCGATTTTCTGTTTTTTGCGATGGGGATTCATCGATGGTTGTTTCCTTCAGGGAACTGCTTTTTTTGCCTGCTTTTTGGGGGTTATACGTTCGGTCATCTTTCCCAGGTATATCTGGGGAACCTCGAAGACCACGTTGGAATTCCGCATGGAATTCAATTTCATGATCAAAAAATTGAGTTTTTTCATCACATGGTATTTTTCGGCCGTATCCGCCATGCCGGCCAGCAGGTCTTCCGTTTTCAGGATTTCCTTCTTGAGTTCGATCTCGGGGGGAAGACAGTCGGCGTTCTTCAGAATCTTGTGCGCCAGGCGGAGGTCTTCGGGGATATGGCCGTCATCTTCAAAGACAAGCGGTTTTCCGGAGCCCGGGAGATTATCGAACTCCCCTTTCATCTGGGCCGCTCGAATCCGTTCCTCGATAATCTTTTCAAATCCAGTAAGCATAGGTACGCTGCCGGAAAATAACATTTGACGGTTTCGAAAAAAGGCCGATATCTGCGTTACGCTGCCTCCCCCGTCACCGGGGGCTACGATAATCACCCCTCATTTCTCGGGATTCGCAAGCCCTGGTCTCGGCCTTTTTTACAAAACCGTCTGAACGTCGATGGGTAAGGCCATATCGAATTTTAACAATTATATCATCGGAAACATTTTTTTCAAGCCCCAAAACACCAACCGAAAGAACACGGACGGTCTGATTTCTTATCCGGCGGGGGCACGGAAGGTCTGCTTGCCGACAAGGGCGGCCGGTCTCAGGAGAATCCGTGCCGCTGCGCCAGGCGCTCGAACATCTGCGCCAGCCCCGCTCCCAGTGAAAAAATCGACCCGATCTCCAGGTTCCCGGCCGCCGTTTCGTCGAAAAAGAGGTTGATGCTGGATTCAAGGCCGTCGTCGGGCTGCCAGTAGCATATCATGATGGGGAATTTCGGAAGGGGATGCAGGACCACGGAGATATCCGATTCAAACTGCTCCGGGACCTGCCGTCCGCCGAAGATGTGAACCAGATCGTCAAACAGCGCGGTATATCCGTCGGCCACCAGTTTCATGGCCCCCTCGCACCGCTTCTGGAAGAGAGGATACCGCTCCTGTCCGTCTTTCAGCTCCCGAAACGACACCCACCGTCCGGAGGCATCAAGCCCCGAACCCTTCAGGACGTAATCGAGAAAAGGGATCGCCACCCAAGGATTGACGTGGATATCCGCCGAGAGATTTCCGGCGCGGTCTACGCTGAAGTCCTTGCCAAGGACCTTGAGGGTCAGGCGGCCGCCGGAAAACTGCCCGCCCAGCCGGTCTGCGCGTGCTGAGAGATCGGTCCCGGCAACCTGTTCCCTCAGCTCCTTCAGGTAGTCATCCCGGTTCTGCTCGATACCGGGTTCGGATTCGGGCCTGTCCGAGAAGCGCGCAAGGGTCTCCCCGTCGAGCCTCGGGCATTCCTCGATTTTTCTGCGGCCCAGGTAGACGGCCCCGGCAAAGGCCATGCAGGTTTTCTCCATGCACTCCCTGCAGTTGGACTTGTCGAGCACCTGAAAGATTTCCATGGCGTTCTTGGGTTTTGCCACTTTGTTTTCCTCCCGTCTTTCCCGGTCAATCTCCGGAGAATCTGATAATAACCGGCAAGGTATGCAGCCTGGATCATTATCCTGATATTCCATATCAACCGCATCCAGAAAATACCATCATTTTTCGGAAGCCCTGAACGGCAGAAGCCCGGCGACGGGGATCGCCGGGCTTCTGTTCCGCAGTGCCTCAGTTGGTGATCTGGATCTTCCGGGGCGCCGCCTTTTCGACCTTCGGCAGGACCAGCCGAAGAACGCCGCCGTTAAGCTTGGCCTCGATCTTGCCCTGATCGATGACCTCGGAAAGGGTGAACTGCCGGTAGAATTTTCCGACGGCAAATTCACTGAGGATATCCTGTTCGTCGCTTCCCCTGCCGGAGACGGCCTCGGCAGACAGGGTCAGGACATTTTCCCGCAGGTCCACGTCCAGTTTGTCTGCCGTAACCCCCGGCACATCGGCCAGAAGGACGATCTCTCTGTCCGTCTCAAAGATATCCACCAGCGGGCTGAATACCAGACCGGGCCGAGTCTGCTCCGCCGGCGCGGCAACTTCCTGTTTTTCCCTCATCTGGAGTTCTCTGGTTTCGCTCATGGCACCCTCCTTAGCCTATTTGATGGTAATCTGTCTGGGTTTCGAAATCTCTGATTTGCCAATGGTGAGCGTAAGAACACCGTTGGCCAGACCGGCTTTGACCTGGTTCATGTCCGCTCCCTCCGGGAGGTTGATGATTCTGGAAAACCTGCCTGCCTCCCGCTCGCGCCGGTGATACCGGACATTCTCTCCCTCGGCGGGAATCCTGCGCTCACCGGATAGGGTCACGCTGCTGCCGGCGGCCTGAATGTCGAGATCCTCGGCGTCCATCCCGGGAAGCTCGGCGCGGATGAAGTAATGGTCCTTGTCCTCCGTCACGTTCACGGACGGGAAGACGCCCGCCTGAAGCCCCGGCCATCCGGTTTTGAAGACGGGGTCTCCGATGAGGCGGTCCATCTCCCGCTGCATGCGCTTCAGTTCCGCAAACGGATTCCGCCAACCCAAGCCGGGGAAATCAAATAATCTTCTTGCGGTCATAGTGCGTTCCTCCTTTGCTGCAGTTTCGCGTTGACGTCCTTTTGCCCTGGCATGGTGAACAGCACCCATGCCGTTCGGGCTTCAACATGGCATCTCTTTTTGATTTCAAAATTAATTATCAAACCACTCCTGTCAATAAAGTTTTTCATTATTTTGTTACATTATTATTCATGTTTTTTCTTATAAGTAATTTAACAAGGCATGGAGAAACATGGAGCGCCCTCACGCGCTTCATCGGGGAAAAGGGACTTTCCGGGAACGGACTGGAGGGGCGGGGGCGGCGGTCGCCGCCTCCGCAATATCGTCGGATCGCTATGCCTTCAGGGTGTCGGCCGGGTATGACCCGAGAAACTTCATGGAGATGGTGAGGGTCGCCATCTGCTCCAGTACCATAGCCGCCTTTTCATCCTTATCAGACCCCTCGAAGTCGAGGAAGAAGCAGTAATTCTCTGGATCTGACCGAAGCGGCATGGAGGCGATCCGGGTCAGGTTGATCTCCGCAGCCGCGAAAAGCTTGAGGACTTCGTAAAGCCTTCCGGCTTCGTGAGGGGTCGCGAACAGGATCGAGGTCTTGTTGCCTGCGCCATTGTAAGGCTCCCGCGAAAGCAGGAGGAAACGGGTGGTGTTGGAGGGGCCGTCCTCGATTCCCTGCTTGATGATTTCAAGGTCGTAAAGCTCTGCGCAAAGGGCGCTGGCGATGGCGGCCGTAGCCTTGGGGTTCTCCCGGGCCAGCATCTTGGCCGCCCCGGCGGTATCGTAAAAGGGGCGGGGCTCCAGTTTGTTGCGCATCAAAAATCCCCGGCACTGGGCAAGGGCCTGGGGATGGGAGCAGACCAGGCGGATCTCTCGATAATCCGTATCCGCCGTGGCCAGAAGGCAGTGGTTCACCTTCACCTTCGCCTCTCCGATCACCTTGAGATCCGTGGTGGTCAGCAGGTCGTTGACCTGGGTGACGGCGCCTTCCAGCGAGTTTTCCACCGGCACCACGCCGAGGTCCAGATACCCCTCCTCGACGCCCCGGAACACGTCCACGAACTCCATGCAGGGGATATACGCCCCGCCGGGCACCAGCCGCCGGGAAGCGACCTCGCCATAGGCGCCGTGCTCCCCCTGAAAGGCGACGAGGGGGCGGTCTTCCCCCTGAAGCCGCCGGCTCTCCTGGACAATGGTCTTGAGGAGCTGGCGGGTGAAGGAGCGCTCAACCAGGTCAAGGTTCATCCGTTCAACCCGCTCCAGGAGGCTGGCCTCGCGCTGGACATCCGTCTCCGCGGCCGAGAATTTTTTGGACCGGAGCGACAGCCCCATCCTTTCCTGAAGCAGCACCAGCAGCTCGCGGTCGATTTTATCGATTTTTTTCAGAATTTCATCCAGTTTCATCGTTTCACCCTATCCTTGTGGCAAAAAATTGTCTTGTTCGGGCAGTTGGTCCATGAATGCCTTGAGCGGGCGGATGCGCCCCATGATGTCCGCGAACATTGCGGGCGTCAGGGCCTGATCCGCATCGCACAGGGCCTCCTGCGGCCTGCAGTGCACCTCGATGAGCAGGCCGTCCGCGCCGGCGGCCACGCTGGCCAGGCTCATGGGGCCGATCAGGCTGATCCGGCCGGTGCTGTGGGTCGGGTCGATGATGATGGGCAGGTGCGTCAGCTCGTGAATCGCCGGCACGGCGCTCAGGTCAAGGGTGTTTCGGGTATAGCTCTCGAATGTGCGGATGCCGCGTTCGCAGAGGATCACGTCGGGGTTTCCCTCGCTCAGGATGTACTCGGCGCAGTTGAGCCACTCTTCCAGGGTGGAGAACATCCCCCGCTTCAGCAGCACGGGGCGTCCGGCCCGGCCCACCTCCCTGAGCAGGGAAAAGTTCTGCATGTTGCGGGTCCCGATCTGCAGGACATCCGCAAACTCGGCCACCCACGAGACATCCCGGGGGTCGAGCACCTCGGTGACGACGGGCAATCCGGTCTCCTGCCTTGCTTTTTCGAGTATCTTGAGGCCGTTCAAGCCCAGCCCCTGAAACGCGTAGGGGGATGTCCTGGGCTTGAAGGCGCCGCCGCGAAGCATATCCGCTCCCGCGGCCTTGACGGCGCGGGCGGTTTCGATGACCTGCGCCTCGCTTTCGACGCTGCAGGGGCCCGCCATGACGGTGAATCCCCCGCCGATCTCCACACCGGAAACATTGACCACTGTGCGCGCTTTATTTTCTTTTGAGGCAAGTTTCAGATTTTTCATGGCATCATCCCCTTCCCAGCCACGGCATTGAACATTCTTCGGGTGAAATCGTATTGCGACAGGTGTGCCTTGCTGTAATCGGTTCGATAGACTATAATGATTTCCGGATTATCACAACCGAAATTCGTGCCGGTGGGACTGTGTCCGAGGCCTCCACGGAGGTCAGATTTTTTTAAACGCTTGTTATTGATTTTATCTCAAAAAGTGAATAATATATCCATAAACCCATAACTTCTCCTGAAAGGGAAACGCCAGTGACCCGACCCCGGAAGCACCGGTCCGGAGTCTTCCGCATCGCCCGTGGAAGCTTCGATGCCTGTATGAAAGACCCGGGTCCCGCATGATGCCCATTGGGGTGTGGCATATTTATATGATACGATGCGCCGATGGATCCCTTTACACCGGCATCTCCACGGATGTTGAAAGACGCCTCGGAGAGCACCGGAACGGCGGCGCGAGGGGAGCGAAATACCTTCGCGGCCGAGCGCCCGTGGCCGTTGTTCTGTCGAGGGCCGTCGGAGACAGGGGGTCGGCCCTGAAGATCGAAGCGAAAATCAAGCGCGCCTCGAAAGAGACAAAGGAAGCGCTGGTTGCCGATCCATCGGCTATCGATCATTGGCAGGAAATGGTGGTGGCAAGGGGTTCGTGAAACCGGCGGCAGGCCGGAACGGGTCTGCTTCAGCGGGCCGGTGCTTTCGCGGCGGAAGTCGGCTGACGAAAAGAAAACCGGAGCCGATAAACCGACTTTTCGACTGGAATTCAACCTGCAAAATGCTATGAGAGGGCCGCTCCGCAGGCACATTTCTCGATTCTGCGAAGGGCCCGGATGGAGACGAAGCGATGAAAGAACTGATTGAGCGTATCGCGAAGACCCTGGTGGACGATCCTGAACAGGTCTCGGTAGCGGAGATTGCCGGAAAGCAAACGACCATCCTTGAACTGAAAGTCGCAAAAGAAGACATCGGGAAGGTTATCGGGAAAAACGGTCAGACCGCCAACGCCCTCAGGACGATCCTGAGCGCCGCATCCGGTAAATTAAACAAGCACTATATCCTTGAGATCATTGGATGAAAAGCCTATCCAGAACTCCGGGCTTTTAAAAACGCCCGCCAGCCCCGAGGGATCGGTGGGCGGGAGTTCCTTCGAAAACAAAAGGACGCCCGGGGCCGGTGATCATAGCCTCCCGACTGCTTTGGAAGAGATCGCCGCGTTCAGCAGCAGCGGTTTTCAAAGGGAGCATGACAGGGGTTCGCATACGCTCCCCCTGCGTCGATAACATAGCAGCAGCAAAGATCGGGATTCTCCCGGGCGTCCTCGCCGACAAGGGGACAGATCGAGGTGTTTTCTTCTTCCCCGCCGCCTTCGGCAGGTTCGTCCCTGACGTCATTCATGGCCCATCACTCCTTCCGCTTCATCAAAAAGGGTTTGACGGCGTTACCGCCATGGTTTTCAGTCAAAATTCCACAGCGTGACAAAACGGCTCATTTTTGAATTGTTTGTCCTGGCACAGTGCTTTTTTGTAACGGGCCAGGCCCTCCAGGCACTTGTCCCCGGTGCTTCTGACCTCAATTCGAATCACGCGGTTGTCGCGCCCCTCATCCTTCGACTCGATGACAACCCTGCCGATGCTCGTTTCCGTATTGCGCTCGAATTCACCCAGGACGGTGTTGAGCGCATCGTTCAATATGATCTGTGTCAAAGCGCCGATAAGCGTATCATCGCATTTGATGGCGTTGTTTTTCATTGCGTCACTTCCCTATAAATGCATTTTACCGACCTTACGAAACATGCTCTTAAAAATCACTCTAACACTTCAGTTTCATAGACTAAAATAAGCATATCAGGTGCCATGTCAATTCAGATGGTCTGCAAAAGGGGATCAGGCATCCCTACCTGAGACGGGAGCGATTTCCTGCGCTTCCCGAAAGCCGCCTCCATCGACCTGTCACGCTGAAAAATCAGGCTGGGCAGCACCCCTCCGAGGATTACCTGAGGCACGTCTCTTTGACTTCTTGAGGGTTTGGTACTATATTTTTGGTATGTTGCCAGGCAAAAAGGCGACAGAAGGAGGTAGCGTATGAGTGACCAGAAATCCAAAGAATCCTTGCGCCAAAAGGGGCCTGGTGCAGAAGACGACAGTCGCCATGCACAGGATGAAAGCACGGATTCGGCCCATGAAGACCTGTGGACCACGATCTTCTGCCCCGAAAAGAGTTGTGAGGTCATAGAGAACACCGATCTGCCATAAGCTTTGGCTTGATGTATTCCTGAACATCCGTTAAAAACAGACCGTCCCGGACAACCGAGGGCGGTCTTTATGTTCCCTTCCGGTCCGCGCAGCCCCCGTTCCTGTTGAAGACCTTCTGAATATTCTTGAAATTTCCATCCGTTCTATCTATCATCCGGGAAAAAAGGAGAGCATCATGCGCAGAATATCCAGAGAGGTGATATTCGAGAGGGGCGACGGCGGCTGGACAGGCGACCGGCACCTGAAAACCACGGGGGAGCTGCTGGCGCACATCAAGACGGCGCATACCGAAGACGGCCACGTCACCGGCTGCATGGCCACGATCGCCTTCATGAAGAAAGGCGGAACGGACCAGGTCGAAAGATGCAAGGCCTTTTTCCCTCCCCTTCTGGACGGCAAAAACCTCCTTGCCGCCATCGAAAAAAACCTCTGCCCGTTTTGCGAGATCGAGCGGGCGGAACAAATGAAAGCGGTGTGCCTCGCAAACGGTCAAAACGGCCGGGGGCCGGTTTACACGCCGGAAAATTCAAATGAGCGCTATGAGATCGACGCCGCCGGACGACTCCTGAGATGGCGGAAGGCGGCTTTTGAAGAAAAAGATGTCCTGGAATGGTTCGATTTCAAGAAAGGGTTCTGGTTCGAGGGCCCGGGCACAGCGCCGCCCGCCAGATCCGACCGCTGATATCCCTTCAACGCAAACCGACCGCGACGAACCCTGCAAAGGAGAATGAGCATGTTATCCGACGTTTTGAGCAGCATTAAATGGCTGGGGCACGATGGTTTCGCCATCACCGCAGGCGGCATCAGAATCATCATCGATCCTTACCAGATCGAGGCCTGCGAGCCCGCAGACCTCATCCTGATCACTCACCCCCATTTCGACCACTGCTCGGTCGAAGATATCGAAAAAATCAAAAAGCCGTCGACGGTTTTCGTAACCGAGGCCGAGTCCGCACAAAAACTCGCGGGCGATGTCCGGGTCGTCCAACCCGGCGACCGCCTCACCGTCATGGGCATCGAGATCGAGGCCGTCCCGGCCTACAACACCAACAAGGATTTTCACCCCCAAAAGAACAACTGGCTGGGATTCATCCTCACCGTCGACGGCATCCGGATCTACCACGCCGGGGATACCGACCTCATCCCGGAGATGGCGGATTTCTCCGTGGATATCGCCCTCCTGCCCGTCTCCGGCACCTACGTCATGACGGCCGCGGAAGCCATCGAGGCCGCCAAAAAGATCCGTCCCAAGGTGGCCATCCCCATGCACTATGACGCCATCGTGGGCACCCGCGACGACGCCGCGAAATTCCAGGCCGCCCTGGCGGGAGTCTGCGAGGTTGTTGTCCCGGGCCGGTGACGGCGCGAGCAAACGCCCGCCAAACCTTATCCCCCCATTTCGAAACCCGCAGACCTGCGGTGGAGGTATTTCATGGGAGATGATCGTACCCCCAGGGGTGAAACGCGACGGGGGCTCACCCGCCGCGGTTTTCTCAAAACCATGGGCAGCGGCGCGGTGGCTGCGGCCGCCTCGGATGCCCTCGTCGGCTTCGGCACCGCCGGCGCGGCGACGCCCGAGCCC
>NZ_JBGSQX010000094.1:0-4707 GCF_041737845.1 Desulfococcus sp. | reverse complement strand
GATGGACGGCGACCGCATGGCCCGGCGGCTGGCCGACCGGATCCGGCGGCTGGCCCAGGACGACCGGTTCCGGCGGGGCCGGCTGCGGTGACGCGGCGAAGAAAAAAATGACCACAGAAACGGCAGCATCGAGGTGATCCCATGACTGAAAGACAAGTGCTGAGAGGATTTATCGCCAATATCGACGTGATTCCGCCGTTGATCTTCACCTTTCCCTTCAACCCGGAATCGATCACCGACAACAAGACGGTGAACTATGCGGACCGGAGCGACGGCCTCTGCGGCAACTCCCCCGGCAAGGTCTACACCGGCGGCGGGCACCGCACCCTCTCCTTCGATATCAAGCTCCACGGCCTGGAGAAGGGGATGAACGCCATCAACCCCACCGCCCTCGACAACGGGATCGCCACCGAGCTGGCCAAGCTGCGCTCCTTTCTCTATCCCGCGGCCGATGCATGGGCCTCCCTGGGGGCGCTCCTGGGCGGGGAGGACGAGGGCCGGCGCCTCCAGTCGCCGCCGGACTGCATCTTCGGCTTCGGCACCAAGATCCTGCCGTGCGTGGTGACCGAGATCAATATCACCGAGACCCAGTTCAACAGCCTCCTGGCACCGGTGCGGGCGGACGTCTCCATCACCCTGGTGGTGAAGGAGGAGACCGATCATCCCCTCTACGAGTTCGACAAGCAGCACCGGAATCTCCTGGCGGCCCTGGGGCTCCAGAACATCCGGGTGTTTTAGGTTCGGGCGGGCCGGGGCGGTGCGCCGGCACGGCATTCAAAACGGTGAACATTCGAGGATACCATCATGACGATTTCCATCTATTCCCGATACTATCGTTCAACGCTTCTCGACATCGACGGCCGGGTAAGCCTGGCCCAGCGCTGGGTGCCGCCTCCGCCGTCGTATCCCGACAGCCTCCTCCACGTCATTGTGGGCGGCGAGACCCTGGACCTCCTGGCCCGGCGCTATTACGGCCGGGAGGATCTCTGGTACCGCATCGCCGACGCCAATCCCGGCCGGTTCCCCCTGGACTGGCAGGCGGGGGAGACCGTCGTGATTCCGCCCATCCGGGTGGCGACCCGGACGCCAAGAGGGTAGCCCATGTCCGGGGATCTCTACTACCGGGTATCGGTGAGCGCGGGGGCGGCGGCCTACGACCTCTCCCACGACCTCACCACCCTGACCGTGGACGAGGAGGCCTCCCGGCCCCATCAACTGGTCGTGGAGCTGAGCGACCCTTACAAGGTGCTGAGCCACGCCCTCCAGGAGGGGATGGAGGTGGAGGTCGACCTGGGGGCCGCCGACGACCACTCCATCGTGTTCCGGGGGCGGATCTACAAGGTTGACGGGTCATTCCCCGAAACCGGGGTGCCCCGGCTGACCCTCACGGCCTACGACGGGAGCATGCGCATGGGGCTCCGGGAACGCAACCGGCCCTGGACCGACATGGCCCTGTCGGCCTTGGTGGAGGAGATTGCCGGTGTCTATTTCAACGGCAGCGTGGTGGTCAACCTCCGGGGGGACCCGGAATTCACCGGCAACGGCATCCGGCAGCAGGACGAGACCGACCTGGCGTTTCTCCTGCGCCTGGGCGCCCGGTACGGCGCCGAGATGTTCGTCATCAGCGGGGACGAGGAGGACGCCCTCCACTTCGACTCCCAGCACCACATCATGACCGCCGAACCGGAGATCACCCTCTACCACGGGCGATGCGGCGCTCCGGCGCGCCTGATCCAGTTCGAGGCCGGCAGCGACGTGGGAAATATCCAGCTCCCCCGCGTGTTTTCGGGCATCGATTACGAAAGCGGCGAGGCCACCGAGGCCACAACGGCGCCAGTGGAGGAGGTAGGGGAGTCCGAGGATGGCTTTTTTGACGAAAATCTGGCGGCCTTCAGCGAGCGGGAGCCGGACCGCGCCGCCCAGCTCGAGGCCCTCATCTCGGCGGCGGAAGGGGTCCAGGAGTCCCTGCGGGAGGAGCTGGGCGGCGAGGAGCGGATCGCCACACCGGGGTTCGTGTCCCAGGCGGACCTCGACACCCGGGCGGAGAACCAGTTCAGCACCAGCATCCAGGGGATGCGGGGCAGCGGGACCACGACCGGCAACCACCGGATCCGCGCCCAGAGCAGCATCCTGATCCAGGACGTGGGCGGGCGGTTTTCGGGCACCTGGTACCTGACCCGGGTACGGCATGTGCTCAATCAACAGGGATATCAAACCGAAATTGAATGCAGGCGGTAGACGATATGGTTGAAGACCCAGGCAGCGGCGCGTCATCAGCCGCCGAAATCGAAAAATATTTTGGCAAATACCCGGGGCTGGTCCTTGCCAACACGGCGCCCGAGGACGATTCGGACTACGGGGACCACCGGGGAGAGCTTCAGGTGGAGGTCTCGGGCATCCTGGAGGAAACCCCCGACGGCGAAGGCCGCCAGCCGGTCCAAATCTGGGCCAAGCCCTGCTTTCATCCCGGGTTTTTCATCATCCCGGAGGTCGGGCAGCAGGTCTGGGTCGAGTTCGTGGCGGGCGACATCAACACCCCGGTCTGGACCGGGGTCTGGTACCCCAAGGACGCAGCGCCCATGACCGCGGACGACGCCGCGCCCACCGAGGCCCAGAAGGTGATCCGGACGGCCTCCGGCCACGTCGTCGTCATCGACGACACGGAGGGCGAGGAGCAGATCGTCATCCACCACATGCAGGCCTCCTTCATCCGGATCGACAAGGACGGCCACATCACCATCGAGCACAAGGACGGGATGAAGATCGAGATCGCGGCCGACAGCGCCATCGCCATCACGAGCGATACGGTGACCATCACGGCCGATGTCACCGTGGACGGCAACCTGACCGTCACCGGCGACGTCACCGTGGGCCAGGGGCCGTCGACCACCATCAGCGGCAACGAAATCACCGGCGGATAGCCGGGGTGAAAGCGAGGGGGATATGGGGGACCTGGTACTGTCGGGACTGCTGAACCTGAAAGGCATGCTGACCCTTGCCGGCCGAGACGGCGGCAAGGTCAAGGTCGACACCTTCGAGGTCCTGGTGGTGGCCCAGAAGGGGGCCGGCCCCTCCCACGGCCAGGGCGTGCCCGTGATCCTGCCCCCGCCGCCCGCGTCTCCCATCGACACCGGCGTGGACGTCTGGATTTTCGAGTCTCTCAATGCCACCGTCACGGCGAGCGGCAAGAACATCGTCACCCAGGGCATGTGCGCCCAGGGGAATCCGGGCACCGCCACCTGGCCGGGCATGGTGCAGGCCAGCATCATGAACCCCACGGTCACCATCAACAGCATCCCCGTCAATGTAACGGGGGACATGGGCCTGATCATCGCCACCGGCGCGCCGGTGACCTTCAGCAGCAGCGGACAGTGACCCATGGAACGGAGGCCAGTCATGACCGAAGAGATTTACGGCTTTTCGAGCCCCTTCCGCATCAACCCCAATACGGGCGGCGTGGCGTCGGCCCGGGGGGCCGACAAGCTCAAGGAGAATATCATCCATATCCTCCTGACCGGCGCGGGGGAGCGGGTCATGCGCCGGGATTACGGGGCCGGGCTGCGGCAGCTCGTGCACGACCCCAACAACGAGGCCCTCCGCGCCATCGTGCAGCACCAGATCGCCAAGGCCGTCGGCCGATGGGAGCCCCGGGTGGCCGTGGACCAGGTCCGGGTGGCCGTGATCGGCGCAGCCCTTGTCGCCGAGATTACCTATGTGGTCCGCCGGACCCGGCAGGTACAGAACCTGTCGGTACCCATCGGCCTGGGCGGCATCTGACACGGGAAAAAGCAGGCGGCCCTGACCGGAGAAGGATGATCGGACAAGAGAGGAGTTGCCATGAACAGCAGCGGCTTGAACAAAATCGATTACACCCATAAGGACTACGCCTCCCTTCGCGAGGCCATGCTGGAACTCGCCCGGGAAAAGCTCCCGGCCTGGACCGACCACTCCCCCAGCGACCTGGGCGTGGTTCTGGTGGAGCTGTTCGCGTTCATGGGCGACAGCCTCTTCTATTACATGGACCGGATGGTCAACGAGAGCTACCTGACCACGGCGGTGGAGCGGCGCAGCGTCATGCACCTGCTTCGCCTGATCGGCGACGAACTCCGGCAGCCCCTCCCGGCGTCGGCCGACCTGACCCTGCTGTTTGACGCCGCCGCCGCCGGCCTCATCACCCTCTCCCCCGGCACGCGGTTTCAGGCGGCGCCCGATGCCGCCGGGGAGCCCGTCCGGTTCGAATACATCCGCGACGCCGTCTCCATCGACCTGGATGCCCTGGCCGTGATCACCCACACCGACGGCGGGGCCTACAAGCGATTTTCGACCCTGCCCGTGGTCCAGGTCGACGCGGCCCCGGCCGGCGAAACCCTCGGGTCATCGGACGGCTCCGCAGGGCAGCAGTACACCCTGGCGCGGTCGCCGCTCATCGACGGCACCCTGACCGTGGACGTGGACGAAGGGACCGGGTTCCGGGCCTGGCAGCAGGTCGAGACCCTTCTTTACAGCGGACCCGGCGACACCCACTACACGGTCCGGCGGGATGAGTCCGGCGCCGCCTGGGTGGCCTTCGGCGACAACCAGTACGGCCGGACCCCCCGGCGCGGCAGAAACAACCTCCGGGCCGGCTACCGCGTCGGCGGGTCGCTCCGGGGAAACGTGCCGGCCATGACCATCGTCAAGGCCGTGACCGCCGTCCCGTCGCTGGCC
>NZ_JBGSQX010000066.1:0-21256 GCF_041737845.1 Desulfococcus sp. | reverse complement strand
CCTCCTTTCCAACAGCCGGGCGTTCTTCGTCGATGACACCGCCTCGGCGGAAGCCGCCAAGGGGACGCCGGCCCATGTTCCGTTCGGCTCCGGAAAGGTCAATTTCACCCCGAGTTTCCAGGAGCGGGACAATAGGACCAGCACCGGCTTCGGCCCCATGTGCCGGGCCGCCATGGTGCTGCACGAGCCCGTTCATGTCGTCGACCATCCCGCCGCCTCGATGGCCGCGAACCACGTCCACGAAAACGATGCGGCATACGCCGCCCAGCCCGCGGCCAACCAGCTCCACAACGCCCACAGCTACGCATCGTTCGGCCAGCACGTCTTCTTCGGCCGCGACACCCGGTTCGGTGCGGGGAAGCCGGCGCTGTAGCCCTGGTCCATCGAGAAAGCCGCGTGAAAGCGGATTCGCTCCCCTTTCATCGGCGCAGAGGGTGGCGTGAAAGGAGTCAACCATGCGTGCTTTATCCCATCCGCAAAAGACACCGGTGGGGATCCCCCACAAAGCGACGGCCTCCCACCAGCCGATGCCCCCCCAAAGCCGCGACGCACACTCCCTCTTCAATCTGCAGCGCACCATCGGAAACCAGGCCCTGCAGCGGCTGCTGGGGGTTGGCGGAGACGGGGAGCGGCACCCCGGGTCGATCCTGGATCCCCTTCGGCTGAACCCGGAGAACGTGGCGCCTTTGATCCGGAGCGCACCGGGCACCGCCCTCTCCAACCCCTACATGCCCTCCCGCCCCGGCTCTTCCACGCAGATCATCACCGGGGCGACGGGGGAACTCGTGGCGGATGCCTATGGCGCCGAGGCGGTTTCTGTCGGGACGCGCATCTTCGCCCCGGACGGCCTGCCCGAAGCTGTGCTGCGGCATGAGCTCGTCCATGCGGCCCAGGCCGCCCAGGAGGGGCCTCCGGCGTCTCGGGAGGTCCTTGAAATGGAGGCCTGCAAAGCAGCTCATCTGCCGATGATGCCGCCTGCGGGAGCGCTGTTTCCGCTTTCCCCCTCCCCGGGACTGCCGCTTTTTCATCCGGCCCTGCGGACCCTGCTGAGAGCGGGCCGCTGGCTGGCGAGTCGAAGCGTCAACACCTTATCCAAGCATGTGGCCCGGCACGGCCGGCGCATTGCGGGGAGAGCGGTCCATTCCATCTTCAGAAACCCGCGGGAAATCAAAAGCCTCGTGAAAAGAGCGGTTCAGGACGCTGCCCGGCTTGCCAGAAGCCAGGCAACGAAGGGTGCCGATGAGGTGCTTGAAGAGGGCGGCGTGCGAGTGATGCAGCAGGGGACCCGAACACCCGGAAAGTTTCGCACGGTGATCGAGAAAAACTTCGACAGCCCCATCGGCACCCGAGGAGAACGGATCCTGAGGGTCGTTCTCGATCAGAGCGGTCGTGTGGTTACGGCGTTTCCGGTGGATCGCTTCCTGGGGATCGGCCTGGGCGCAGTTGCCGTGGGGCTCTTTACGGCAAATACGGCCGAGGCGGCCGAGCAGTCGCGGGCGGTGATCGAGGCGCACGAGAATCGGCCGACGGACTGGGGCGAGGTCGCGTTCGAATTGGCAATCGATGTGCTCTCTCTTGGGCTGCTGGCGAGTTCGCCGGTCAATGAGGGAGAAGACCTGATGCTGGCCCTGGATCGCATCGTGGATCAAGCCACGCAGGACACGATTCGTGAAATCGAAGCGAGTGAAGGCATCGAGCTGACTCCGGAGCAGAAGCTGGCGATACGCGATCTGGTGGAGGTGGCGGTGGGGGCTCCGATGGAATTCGAGGCCATGGAGGAAGAGGCTGCTGCATCCGAACCCCGCCGTCATATTCGATCGCCGGACGGCTCCATTTTGGACACCCGGACCGGCCGGGTGACCCTGGGGCCGGGGCCGAAATTTTAGGCGGCGGACATGGAATGGCGCGCGGGCAAAGGGCCGCGAAAGAAATCGGTGATCGTTCCGGATGAGTGGGCCGTCGCCGTCCTCCACGGGCTCGAGGGGACCGCCATCGCCGTCGATCCCTACAGGGATCATGCCCTGGGCAGGGAGAACACGCGAAAGGCGGCGGCGGCATTCCGTCGGGCTGTTACCCGCAGGGTCGCTGAGGCGGAAGCGCGGGTGAAGCAGGAGCTGGGCCTCCGGGAGGTGCCCGCGTGGGCCGCGAACATGGTCAAGGCCAGGATCGCCCAAGACCCGTTGACGGCGATCTTCACCGGGCTTGTGGACCTGTGCGGACACGCCCTGACCCACGATGTCGATGTCGAGATCCTGGGGCAGTGATTCACAGCAGCCTGCCGATCGATGTCCCCAACGACGCCATCGAGCGCGTCCTGATCTCGCTGCACGGCACCGGGGGCAGTGCGGACCTCTATCTCTCCAACGGGCTGACATTATGCCGCAAAACCTCCCATCATCGAAACACGGAGGCCCCGGCCGGGTATCCGAAACGATGCGGAGGCCGGGTGACGATTCTCCCGGATCGTTGACTTTGGCGATTTGATGCATAATCTTCCGTTTGAAATTTTCCATCTCCCTTCTCAACCCACGATAAATCCATTACTTGCTGCTGTTCCGGACTCTTCCTATCATAGGAGTAACGCAATCAGAATTCAACCCATCTGTTTGAAAATGTTACGAGCAAATAAATTGTCCGGACCAGTAGCACATGATTTGTCCGGTTTAATATGTACCATGGGAGGTGCATATGAAGCCGACAGAATTGCGACAGGAGATCCGGAAAATGAGATTTGAAGAAGCCTATGATGGCTGGAGCGAAGGACGTTTAACACAAGGAGAGGCGGCGCGGTTATTAGGCGTATGTGATCGTACCTTTCGCCGGTATATCGATCGCTACCATGACAACGGGTTGGACGGTCTGATTGATTTGCGAATTACACAGGTATCTTGCCGCCGTGCACCGGTGGACGAGGTGGTGGCCTTAACCGATCGATACCGGCAACGGCAGTTGGGGTGGAACGCCAAGCATTTTTTCAGTTGGTACAAGCGAGATGGCGGAAATCGAAGCTATACGTGGGTGAAGCAGCGGCTTCAGGATGTTGGTCTGATAAAGAAAGCCCCTGGAAAAGGAAAACATCTCAAGAAGCGAGAGCCAATGCCGCTGCCCGGGATGATGATTCACCAGGACGGAAGCACCCACGAATGGGTTGCCGGACATAAATGGGATCTGATCGTAACAATGGATGATGCCACCAATGAGCATTACGAGATGGTTTTTGTCGATCAAGAAGGAACCGCTTCAAGTTTTCAAGGGGTTAAGGCTGTCATTGAGTCGCATGGTCTGTTCTGTTCCTTCTACAGCGATCGCGGCAGCCATTATTGGATCACCCCCAAGGCCGGTGGCAAAGTGGTCAAGGCCAATCCGACTCAGTTCGGTCGGGCGATGAAACAATTGGGGATCGAGATGATCGCCGCGTATTCGCCCGAAGCCCGGGGCAGAAGCGAAAGGGCGTTTGGCACGCACCAGGAAAGGCTTCCCAAGGAGCTTGCCCTGGCAGGGATCACCAAAATGGAAGGCGCCAATCGCTATTTAAAAGAGGTCTACCGACCAGGCTTTAATGAAGAGTTCAAAAGGATAGCAACGGAGAAGGGTTCAGCATTTGTTCCTTATGGGGCAGACAATTTAGATGATATTCTCTGCGAGCAGTTCGAACGTCGGGTAGGAAATGATAATTGTGTACAATTTGAGGGACTCAAGCTGCAGATACCTTCGAACCAGTATCGCATGCACTATGTCAAAGCTCGGGTTCGAGTGCATCGCTATCCGAATGGAAGTTTGGCAGTTTTTCACGGCCCGAGAAAATTGTCGGAGTACCAATGAAAAAGGAATTTTGATCGATATGAAAGTGGATATGGCAGCGTGATTGCGGTGGTTGTGACCCGCTGGAAAAACCCCTCCGGTTTTGAGGGCCTCCGGGGTTTTCCCAGCTAGTTTTGGTCAGCTCTTTAATACCATTGCAAAGCGGACAGTTTACTTGCTACAAAAGCGGACATTTCTATTTGCTGCTAACACCCATCTGTTTGAAAAGCGAGATTATTTTCCAATCAGGCACATCTTTCTGGTTTTCTCATTTTGCGAATAAAAATGTTTCGCCGCGATTAGCCAATATCGAGAAAAAGGCGAAAATCGCAGGATCCTGACCTCAATCGCATCTTAAAAATAGAGGGAAATATGAAAACCTTACAATTTACAATCATCATCAATGCCCTAAGGGAAAAGGTCTGGACTGAAATGCTGGATCCGGAAAGCTTTAAAGCCTGGACCGCGGCGTTCTCGGAAGGCTCGTATTTTGAAGGATCCTGGGATGAAGGCGAAAAAATTAGGTTTCTGACGCCTGACGGCAACGGCATGACATCCATGATCGCGGAGAACAGGCCCCATGAATTCATTTCAATCCAGCACTTGGGCTGCATCAAGGACGGCATCGAGGATACGGAAAGCCCGGAGAGCAAGTTCTGGACACCGGCGTTCGAAAATTACACCCTGAGCGAACGCGATGGTGCAACTGAAGTGAAGGTCGACATGGATGCACCGCCAGAATATGAAGAATACATGAATCAGGCATGGCCGAAGGCGCTGGCAAGATTGAAAGAAATCTGCGAGATGCCCTGAAACATCGACGCGCCGATGCCTTTCGACGAGCATCACAGAGCGGCCGGAGAACGCTCATCCGGCGTACATCGTGCTTGAAGGCAAGGTCGCTTTGCGGGACTTACAAGATGGGCTTCGCCCGGGAGGCCGCAGACCGGGTCATCTTCATGTAAGTCGTTGAAATCGTAGAGGAGACCGAGCCGGAGACCCTTTTCAACAGGCATGGAACGAATCCACTTCGGATCAATCAACCCCAGGAGGAACCCATCATGAACACATCGTTCAAGTATACCCGGTTATCGAAGAATGACGCAGCCTGTCTGCTTGTGGACCACCAGTCCGGCCTGATCTCGCTGGTGCAGGATTTTTCTCCAGGCGAATTCAAGAACAACGTGCTGGCTCTGGCCGCCAGTGCAAAGTATTTCAAGCTGCCCACGATACTCACCACCAGCTTTGAGAACGGCCCCAACGGACCGCTGGTGCCGGAGCTGAAGGAGATGTTCTCCGATGCACCCTGCATCGCGCGTCCCGGCGACATCAATGCCTGGGACAATGAGGATTTCACTGCTGCGGTGAAAAAGACCGGGCGCAGGCAGCTCATCATTGCCGGCGTCGTCACCGAGGTCTGTGTAGCGTTTCCGGCGCTTTCCGCCGTTGAGGCGGGCTACGACGTGTTCGTGGTCACCGACGCCTCGGGCACCTTTAACGAGGTGACGCGTCATGCGGCGTGGGCACGAATGGCGGCTGCCGGCATCCAGTTGATGAACTGGTTCGGTGTGGCCTGTGAACTGCACCGCGACTGGCGCAATGACATCGAAGGACTGGGTGCGCTCTTTTCCAATTACATCCCGAACTATCGGAACCTGATTACCAGCTACCTTGCCAAGAAATAAGTGCCGGCCGAAATGGCCTTGCGGACAAGCGGCTGGACCCCCTGACACGCCATCGGCGGCGACGCCGCCATACCGGGTCGGCTTGGCCCACCTCACAAAGGAGCATATCTATGGATAATCATATTGTATCTACCCTGCGGGAATCTTTTCGCGGACGGCTCATCAGCTCTGATGACGCCGACTATGATGCCGTCCGTGCGCTATACAACGGCATGATCGACAAGCGGCCGCGCCTGATTGCGCGCTGTGTGGACGTCGCCGATGTCATTGCCGCGGTCAACTTCGGCCGCGACCAGGGGATGACGATCGCCGTGCGAGGCGGCGGCCACAGCGGCCCTGGCCTTGGCAGCTGCGATGACGGGCTGATGATCGACCTCTCGATGATGAAGAGCGTGCACGTAAACCCTAAGAGCCGAACCGTCCGAGTTGATCCCGGCTGCACATCAGGGGATGTCGACCATGCCACTCATGCCTTCGGACTGGCCGTGCCCTTTGGCATCGTCTCGACCACCGGCGTCGCAGGACTCACCCTTGGCGGAGGCACGGGGTACCTCACTCGCAAGTACGGTCTGACGATCGACAACCTGATCGAGGCGGACGTCGTTCTGGCCGACGGCAGCCTTGTCACGGCCGGCGAGGGCGATCATCCCGACCTCTTCTGGGCGCTGAGGGGAGGTGGCGGCAATTTTGGCGTAGTCACGAGCTTTCTCTTCCAGGCGCATCCGGTGGACAGGGTCTATGCGGGGCCGATTTTCTGGGAGGCGGACCACGCCAAAACGGTGATGCGCGCCTATCGCGACTTCCTGCCCACCGCACCCGAGGAACTGGGCGCCTTTGTCGGCCTCAAGACGGTGCCCTCGATGGACCCGTTTCCAAAAGAATATTGGGGCAGGCGCGCCTGTGTCGTGATCTCCTGTTACAGCGGCGCCCCGTCGGAAGGAGAAACAGTCATTGCGGGGTTGCTCAAGCCTCTTCCGCCGCCCATGTTCAACTGGATGGATGTGATGCCTTTTACCGCGATCCAGTCCTTGTTTGATCCGCTCCTGCCCAAAGGGCTCCAGTGGTACTGGAAGGGCGACTTTGTCAAATCGCTGCCCGACGAGGCCATCGACATGCACATCGCCCAGGCCGCGAAGGCACCCAGTGAGTTGTCCCTCATGCACCTCTACCCCATCGACGGCGCCGTTCGGCGCGTGCCCAAAGCGTCAACCGCATGGAGCACGCGGGACGCCACCTGGTCCATGGTCATCGCCGGGATCGATGCCGACCCGAGGCAGGCCGAAGCGCTGAAGGCGTGGGGGCGCGCCTACTGGAAGGCCGTCCACCCTTTCAATCTGGAGGGAGGGTATGTCAACTTTATGATGGCGGACGAGGTCCAGGGGCGCGTCCAGGCAGCCTACGGCGACAACTACAAGCGCCTCGCGTCCGTGAAAGCGAAGTACGATCCAGACAACCTGTTTCGGGTCAACCAGAATATTCTGCCGGTCGCATCTTGATGTGGCGGAAGCCCTCGCCGACTTCTGAATTTGGAAGCTGACGACAAACAATTTTCCGGAGGTTAAGGGATATGAAAAAAACAATACATCTCATTTCGATTCTAGCAGCCGGCCTTCTATCGTTGCTGATGGCGGGCTGCCCCAAGACGCCGCCCCCCGTGCAGGGCAAACTCGACCACTTCAAAATATATCTGATCAAGGAGATCGAGATAGAACGAGATCCGTCGTTAATGGGGCAGTTCGACCGCAAGCCTGATCGCGTCACGCTGGACAAAATCGTCTGGTTCGCGAACCCCGTCAGCAAGAACAAGATGAAGATCATTGATGAGAATGCACACTTCCTCGGGTATTCCTTTCTGCAGGAACAACCGAGGCGGGAGGTCGAATTCTCCAATCAGTTCGGCCAAAAACAGCAAGTGACCATCTAGGACGCCGCGATCTTGCTGCTTCCAGTCGAAAAGTTCAGAGACCATTCAGGCTTTCCCGAGAGCCTCGATCACTTCAAGTGTTACGTCGTTCAGGGTCCGAAGGGCTTTAAGCTGAAGCCGCCGATAACCCTCTCCGATCAGTTCGACAAGCAACGCGGACGCATAGAGACCATCACGGAACTGAGCCCCGCATTCTTCTGCGTTCCGGTCGACAAGAACGACACCAAAAGGAAGAATCCGGATGAGCACCTGGCACTCTACGACATTACGCCCCATGATGTACTGACCCCGCCCATCCCCGCCACGGTGCGCGGGCAGTTCGGAACCGTGCCCCTCATCGCGACAGAGAGCATTCTTCTCGCCGTTCCCACAGAGAAGAAACGGTGGAAGGAGGTCAGCGGCCCGGGGGATTAGCGCGGCGGTTATCAAAATACCTGTCACACGCCGATATACAAACGTGGACTTGCGTTTCATTGGTTGGCCGGGGACGCCAATCTGAAAGAAGCCATCCGTTGCGACTTCTCCTGCGACCGCCCCTGCGCTAAATCCGCATCAGGCTTCCCCGAATATTTCTTTAGACTCCCGGATAATGATTTGGGCAAGGCAGGGCGAGGAAGACGTATGGGCAATACCTGCCATGCCGGCGACGAGCGATATTGCTGCCGAAATCTTTATCGGGAAGTCCATGCAATCCGCCTAAAGGAGGAATGACATGTCGCTGCGTATCGCTACCTTCAATCTCGAAAACCTCGACGACGGCGCAGGGTTGGAGCCCACCCTTGCCGATCGCATACAGATAATGCGCCCCCAACTCGAACGGATTGCGGCAGACATCCTCTGTCTTCAGGAAATCAACAGCCAGGGCCCGGAAGGATTCAGGACCATGTCCGCTCTCGATCAGCTGCTGAGCGGCACCGCTTATGCCGGGTTTGACCGGCAGACCACGCTCACGACTTCCGGTCAGTTCTATGATGAGCGAAATATCGTAACCCTTTCGCGCTTCCCTGTCGTCAGCACCCGGAATATCCGCCACAGCGACAGCCCTCGGCCGAGCTATCAGATGGCCACTGCGAACCCGCCCGACGACGCTGCGAATCCTGTGGTGTGGGAGAGACCCCTGCTTTACACGCAGATTGACATTGGACCCGGCCTTACGCTTCATCTGATCAACCTGCATCTCAAATCGAAGCTCGCCTCCAGTATTCCGGGTCAGAAAATCGACAGCTTCATGTGGCGGACCGTTTCGGCCTGGGCCGAAGGGAGCTTCATTTCATCTATGAAGCGCTTAGGGCAGGCGCTTCAGGCGAGATTGCTGATTGACGAAATTTTCGAAACGCACGGGCTTGGATCGCTCATCGCGATGGCCGGGGATTTCAATGCCCAGGTCGACGAGGTGCCCCTCAAGGCCGTCTGCGGTCCCGTCGAAGAGACCGGCAATCCGGCCCATGCCGCCCGCATGATGGTTCCCTGCGAAAACAATATCCCCGATTCGACGCGGTATTCCCTGTTTCATCTTGGAAAAGGCCAGATGCTTGATCACATCATCGTTTCAAGGCCGCTCCTCAGGTACCTCCGCGGCGCGGAGATTCACAACGAGGCCCTACCGGATGAATCCGGAGCCTTCAGGCAGGACACTAAATTTCCGGAGTCAGATCACGCTCCGGTTGTAGCCGAGTTCGATCTCGATTAATTCGCTGATTTCTGATCCATTGTTAGAACAGACGCGGGCTGATGCCAAGACCGCTGTTCTATCCTCAGCCTTCACCCGTTTGTAGGGTTGGTTCCGGGAGGTGGTGCGGTCCCTTCACCGGACTCCATTTCCCCCGTTCGCCCTCAGGCGGAACCGCTATCCCACAATCACCGCCGGAAGAGGTGTTTCATGGAAAATCAACGAATGGATGCGCTGCAAAGAAGCGATAAAGCGCCGCGGAAAATAAAAATCAGCTCTAACAACCATTTTCCTTCACATGCGAACACTTATCGCGATCGGAATTTTTCAGGCTTGCGCGGACGTTCTTCGATGGATGAGATCCTCTCGACAACCGATACTGTGCTCTCTCTTCAAAAAACTGTCGGCAATCATGCGGTGGCGGAAATGATCCAGACAAAACTGAAGATTCATCCGCCTGGAGACAAATATGAGCGGGAGGCGGATCGAATTGCAGATCAGGTCATGCGCGGGGGTGAGCCTTTAACCTTCCAAAATACGCCTTTGACGCGAAAACAGGATCAACCCGATGAAATAGGAAATCAAACAGCGAAAAATTCAGACGGCACCCCTTCAATTGCTCCGGATATGGAATCAAAAATAAATTCGTTGAGGGGGCATGGAAAACCGTTCGACAAAACCGCCAGAAATTTTTATGAAAAACGATTTGGACAAGACTTCGGAGATGTAAGAATCCACGACGATATTCAGGCGGCGGAGCTGAACAAAAATCTCAATGCCAGGGCATTCACGTATGGAAATCATATCGCATTGGGAGCCGGCGAATTCACGCGGAATTCCGAGTCCGGCAATCGGCTCATGGCCCATGAATTGACACATGTCATTCAGCAAAGACGACCACCGTGCGAAACCATCACCCCGTCGTTGATGCGGCAGGAAAAAAATCTTTCCGTTCAAAGACAGTCCCAATGCCCTACGGGTTCATGTCATGTTCATGTCGAATATTACCGGTCTGTTTTTGGGGACAAGGAGGAAGAGGAGGCAGCTGAACCTTATCCCGCCCCCGGCATCCAAGAGCGGTTATGGAACAGCCCCAGAGAAAGGGAGATCCTGCTGGAATGGCTTCAATCAGGAGTTCAGGAACAGGAAAGTCCGAACAGGCTTTCCGGACAACATATCAGAAGCGATGTCGCCCGGGAGTACCAGAAACATCGGGCGGAGTTTGAATCCAAACCGAACCGAAACGTCAAAGTGATCCGGTTTGAGGTTCCTGAAAATGAGAACGATCCGGATTGGTCAAAACTCAAGGCCTCGGAGGTATCGGCGAATCAGAAACAACTGACTTTCAAGGAGTTGAGTCTCTTGCCGGAAATAAAGATATTTCATAGAACCGTCGACCGAAAAACGTTCGTTGATTATATTGAAGCTCAAAACGCAGACGACTCGGTTTTTGGGATTATTGTACAGCTTCCGGTGCCGGCCCACCTGCAGGGTGATGTGAAAAGAATCTCCCCGAAAAAAGACCTTGATGCGTTGAGCCTTGAGAAAGAACGGAAATTTAGTGTCCCTGCGACGTCTGAAGGGGTTGTGCGGGTGGTGCTGCCGTTTGTTCAATCGGGTCAGACCGTGGCCGTTATCGGCGGAAAGGGGTTTGTCGGCAGCGGCGTGATCAAACTCTTGAAAGAGAAAGGCGTTGTCGTTGGGGTTTTTGATGAAGGAGACGACTTGAAACAGGTGAAGGCATATGACATCGTTGTTTCGGCGGTGGGCAAACCTCGGATCGTGAAGAGCGCGTATCTGAAGCCGGAGCACATTCTGGTCGTGGACACCGGCTTCATCCCTGAAACCGAAGCCGGCGGAAAGCTCAAGGTAATAGGGGATGTTGAGGAGGCCGCACAAGAGATCCCCCGGCATATCACCCCTGTTCCGGGGGGGACGGGTCCGGTGGAGATGGCGGCATTGATGGAGCGCGCGGCAAGACTGTTGGGCATAAAGGTCAAAACATGGCGCGTTGAGCTTCGCGACGGCAAGCTGAGGGCGGTATTCAGTGAGTGAACGCTGTAAAACGCGGCAAACCGGGAAACCGTCCGGCACCTCGGGGAGTACCTTATCAAACGCATAACCCAACGGCTCTAATGACATCATAATCACCATGACAACTATGCTGAAGGAAAACCCCGTGAAGATTATCAGGCGTGTCGAGGGAGATGTGGAACACATCAAGAGCATTCTGCATTGGCACCACAAAAACGGCGGTGAGGCGCACTGCCTTGTCCGCATCTTCAAGTGGATCACACCCCCCAAGGCGATCGCCGTGATATCTGAAATCGAAAGCAATCCCATCGGCCTGGAAATTTCGGACGATGTCGAAGGTATGGCGGAAGCTCTCTCACGTTCATTCGGTACTGATATCTCATCCCGCATGGAAGGTATGGTGTGGGTCGTCCATCATGGCAGGTTTTCTTTCTTCGAAGTGCTCCATCAGGAAACCTTCACCAGGGTCGATTTGAAATGGAGGGGCCGGTCCGCCGAAAGTTCTTTATCGGACTGGCATTTGCTGGAGGCTTCAGAGATCCGATCGATACTTGACGGCATCGATTTGGAGCCGGTCCACGCCGTGCTCGCGGAATTGGGCTGGGCCTGACGCCTTAATGGCGGTCCCAACCCCCACCGGCCACTGTACGCCCAAACCTGATGATGCGGGCGGGTGTGAAATATTGTTGTTGACTTCACCGGTTTTGTGCATAAAATTTTAGCTAAAATCGCTTTGATCCTTTTCTAACCCACTCGACAAATTATCATCCGCAACCAACCCTGTTGAACAGCTTCAGGGTCGTTACCTGAGATCCAGGGATCACGGGCGCTCTTATTGCCTGATCAAGCTGACACTGAATCGGATCACCTTCGTATCAGGAAAAGGGCTGCTGTTCCATCAGACGCATCTTTCTTGCCTTTAGAATCAAAAACAACAGACCAAGGAAAGAAAAATGAGAAAGTACATACCATCAGCCAGACTGCGGATTATTGCCGCCGCTTTCATAGTGTCATCATTGGTTTTCGGCGCTGCCGGGGCTGCCTTTGCGAATAGTGAAATACAGGCCTGTATTGACACCGCAAAGCGCGGCCTGCTGGATGTGCCGGATGATCGGTCGAAACGCTTTTTAGGCAAGGTGGAGGAAGATACCGCCCGGTGTCGCGGGGGCGAAAAAGCGGTGAAGTATCGCAGCACCCCGTGGGTGGACTGGCAGAATTATTACGCGACGGGGGACGTTGGCAGCAGGAGCGAAGGGCCTGAAGCCATTACCAAAATCGGGGAACGCCTCCGGCCCAACGGCCGCGGCATCGACGGTGCCCTGCTCGACCTTGAGTATCAGCGCATTGAACTGATCAAATTCAACCTCTTCGATCAAAACACCTACGATGAATACGTCAAGGGCAGAGACGGCCGGCCGGGACCGACCCTGAAACACTGGGATGAGATGCGCCTGCCGCCCGGCCATGAGAATTATCAAGACGTGGGAGCCGACGGGAAACAGCTCTGCAAAGGCGGATTGATCACCCACCGAACCCTGACCGGCGTCTGCAATGATCTGATCAACCCCCTGATGGGGTCGACGGGGATGCCCTTCGGGCGGAATATGCAGTTCGAAGCGACGTTTCCGCGGCTGGGCCTTACCGAGTTGACCCGAAACCGACACGGCGGCCGAATCGATCTGCTGAAACCGGACCCCCAGCTTATCAGCCGAAGGTTGTTCACCCGGGAACAGCCCGAGGGAAACCGGTGCAACGCAGGGATGGGGGACGGCGATTTTTCGCCGGATGCCGACTGCGATTATCTCAAGGCGCCCTTTTTCAATGTGCTGGCCGCGTTCTGGATTCAATTCATGACCCACGACTGGTTTTCGCATACCGATGAAGGCCGCAACGCGCCGGAGCTTCAGCCCGTCGGCTGCACCTCGGAGGAGGCCCGAACCCTGGGATGTCGCGAGGGAGATCGCCGCGAACCATCGCTGTATGCCGAAACAGGACCGCCCGAATCCTTCGAGGACGGAGGCCAAACCTACCCGAAACGGTCGCCCCAAACGACCCGCAACCTCGTTACCGCGTGGTGGGACGCCTCACAGCTCTACGGTCATGATGATCGTTCGCTGAAGCGGGTGCGGCGGGACCCCGACGACCCCGCAAAGCTCCTTCTCCAGAACAGTTACCTGCCCCTGATGCCGGCCTGTGCGGGCTATTCGGGAGACTGTCCGGTGCAGCCCCAGTGGCAGGGCCAGGAGGCCGCTGGCTTTCCGGACAACTGGAACATCGGCATGAGCTTTTACCACAACCTGTTCACGCGCGAACACAACTATATCGTCGATAAATTCCGTGAACAGCAGAAGCAGACCCCCGATGCCGATTCGGGACTCCGTAACCCGGACGATCCGAAAAGAGTCATCGCCTACAAGGATGTCGATGACGAACGCCTGTACCAGGTCGCCCGACTGGTGGTGGCCGCTGAAATCGCAAAAATCCACACCATCGAGTGGACCACCCAGCTGCTCTACAACGAGCCGTTATATGCCGCCATGAACGCCAACTGGTTCGGTCTTTTCAACCAGAACGAGGATCGTGTCTCGAAGATACTGCGGCGCATCCTGCAGAAGGATGAAAACTTTCTCAGCCGCATTTCTTCAACGGTGGCCGGCTGGTTCTCGGATTCGTGGGACCCCAAAAAGGCCAACGCCCTCTACTCGGTTCTCGCATCCGGCGCAGGCATCTTCGGTCTCGGCAGCCAGAAAACCGAAGACATGCTCTGGTGGAGACATGACGGCTGGGATCTGGCCGAACTCGAGGCGGATGTCAACGGCGGCATCAACCATTTTGGGTCGCCCTTCAACTTCCCGGAGGAGTTCACGTCCGTCTACCGTCTCCATGCCCTGGTGCCCGACCTGATCGAATTTCGGGAAAAGGAAACCCCCAACAGCATCAGCTTAAAGATCCCCGTGTTCGATACCGTGAGGGGCCGGGCAACCGACCACATGCACAGCCGCGGCATCGACAATTGGGCGCTCAGCATGGGGCGTCAGCGCCTGGGCCTGCTGCACCTGAGAAACCTGCCGCTGTTTCTGCAAAACCTGCCGATGCCGCATCTCAATTCTGAAACCGGGAAACTCGACATCGTGGCCCTCGACCTGATCCGGGACCGTGAACGCGGCATCCCCCGGTTCAACGAATTCCGCCGCCAGATCGGCCTGAAGACCCTGACCAGCTTCGATGACTTTGTTGACCAGCGCCTGGACCGGGACAGCACCTGGCGGCAGCACCAGGAGGAGACGGTGCGGCGCATGCGCGAAATCTACGGCACCCACACCTGTGACGCCGGCAAGATCATCTCCAAGGTACAGCGCAATGCAGACGGCACCTTCATCAACGATTGCCTGGGGCATCCGGACGGCTCGGTGGTGGACAACATCGAGGACGTCGACAATATCGTGGGGTGGCTGGCCGAATACACGCGCCCCCATGGCTTTGCCATCTCCGAAACCCAGTTCCATATCTTTATCATCAATGCGTCGCGCAGGCTGTTCAGCGACCGCTTCTTCACCTCCAGTTTCCGCCCGGAGTTTTATTCGAGACTCGGGTATGACTGGGTTCAGAACAATGGATTGCTCGCTGAATGCCCCTACCCGGTGACGAACCAGACCGATGGAAGCAAAGCCTGCCTGGAACCGGAGAAGATCAACGGACACACCATGGCGGTCTCGCCGCTCAAGCGCCTGCTGTTACGGAATGTCCCGGAGCTCAAGGACGAAATCCTGCACGTCAGGAATGCCTTTGATCCCTGGGCGCGGGACCGGGGGGAGTACTACAGCCTTGCCTGGAAACCGAGGCCCGGCGCGGAGTCGGATCCTGCATTTTCAACCCCCTGACCCGGATGGGAACCATGAATATCAAACAGAGCAAACCACCATGGCAGGGTTCGCCTCAGGGCCTGTTCGCGCTTGCCGCAATGATCGTATCGGGTCGCGGGGGCCATGGCGGCGGTGCGACCATCGATCAGATCGTTGACGAGATGAACCGGCGGGTGGCGGCGATCATGCTGGCCGAAGCGAAAAACGATATTGTCCCCCGGTTCAACCAACCCAAAACCGTGGCCTGCGTCAGGGCGGAATTCCGGGTGCACGAGGATATCCCCGGTGAACTGAAGCAGGGTCTGTTCTCCCAGCCTTCAACCTATCCGGCCATGCTGCGATTTGCCAACGCCACGAAGATGGACGACTCGAAAAGAGACATCCGGGGCCTGTCGATCAAGGTATCGAACGTGAAAGGGCCGGTGCTCCGGGGAGCCCCCGGTATCCAGGATTTCATTTTGAACAGTTACCCCGCGCTGTTTGTCGCCACCCCCGAGGACTTTTTATCGTTCATCCGCGCACGGCAAGAGGACAAAAAGCTCCGCTTCTTTTTGAATCCCCCAGACCCGCACCTGAAATCGCTCTGGATTGTCATCAGGGCAAGCAAAAAGCACCTGAGTCCGCTGGATATCCGCTATTGGAGCACGGTCCCCTTCCGTCTGGGCGAAACCGGCAACCAGGTTGTCAAATACGCCGTGACGCCGTGCTCTGGCTATAAAACCACGCGGGCGGTCGATGCGGGCGAAAACCAGTTGCGCGCCGCGATCAAGGCCCACCTGAAGCAGGGCCCCGCCCGGTTTCATTTTGGCGTGCAGCGGCAGGCAGACCCAAAAACCATGCCCATCGAGGACGCCTCGGTGATCTGGGATGAAAAAGCCTCACCCTTCCAGACGGTTGCCACCATCACGATTGAAGACCAGGCGTTTGACAGTCCCGAATCCCTGGCAGCCTGCGAGCGCAGCAGCTTCAATCCCTGGCAATGCCTGGCGGCCCACGCGCCCCTGGGAAGGATGAACGAGGTCCGGCGGCGGGTTTACGAGCATGCCGCCAGACTGCGGAACAAGGAGTAACCCCTATGAAAAATAAGATGATCAACGCATGGCTCGGCAAGTCCCGAGCGGAACTGGATGACATCTATCGCAGCGCCGCCCCCGGCGAGATCCCCGCAGGAGATACCCAGGGCACCGCAATCCTGGCAGGCTCGAAATATGCGAAAACCGTGGCTGCGGCTGCGCGCATCCTGGCCTGGCAGGGCAAGGTCTTTGACCTCTTTTCATCGGACCGCCAGTCGGGCATCCTGGTCAACAAGATCACCCCCTTGGGCGTGAGATGCATTATCGCCAAGGTGTATCGCGGCAAAAGCTGGCTCGACGGGAAAGAGACCATCGTCATCGATTATTCCAAAACATCTCTGGCCGCCAGGTTGATCCGGGACGAGATCCGTGAGATCGAACCGGGGGTGTACCTCGGCAAGGTCTGGTGGAAAAAAAAGCGTGTCCTGGATTTCGCACTGACACGAAACGCCCATTAACTTCAGTGTCGAGGTGACCCCATGACGCCTCAATCCCCTTTCCTGATGATCGCCCCCGTCCGTGACGGGCAGATGGACACCCTGCGCGCCCTGCTGATGTCGATGAACAAAACCGTCGGCCACGCCGATCCGGAGAATTCCCTGGTGCCCTTCGGCCGCTTCGATCGCCTGCACGTGGCCCGGTTTGTGATCTTGGAGGCAAAAACCACGGAGGAGATCCAGGCACACGGGGTGGCGCCCTACCCGTGGCGGCCGTGCCTGGCCTTTCTGGGCGATTGCGACGGCGACAGGGAATCATTCCTGGCGGAGCTCGCGATGCATGCCGGTCCCGGTCTGACAGAAATATTTTCCTGTTGTGAAGGCTTCTCCGGGCAGGAGAATGATCTGCTGCCATGGATGCAGGCGTGCCCGGTCCGGCCCCAGGCCAATTACATCAACTGGATTGGTCGCACCGTAACTCAGGTGCGTGAGGAAGCGGCCCTGCACCGGAGCCTGTCTCTATATTTGCAGGAAATCATCGATAACGTCGACAGGAAAAACACGCGCGCCCTGCGTCAGAAGCTCCTCTCCCATGTGGAACTGGAAAAGCATGCGGGCCGCCTCACCCTGACGCCGCCGGCGCCGACACCCGCCTGCTGGAAAATCCGGAACATGCTGCACAAGATCGGCATACCGCTGATCCTGCTCATCCTGTCGCCGCTCTTCGTCGCTGCGGCGCCCTTTTTTGTCTGGCGACTTCGAATGCTGGAACGCGCTGACCCCGACATTGTCATCCGGCCGGATCGGCAGCATGTGCGGGAGCTGTCCACGCTGGAAGATCAGGATGTCAGCAACCAGTTCAATGTGTTCGGCGACGTAAAACCGGGCTTTTTCCGCCTGTTCACCCTCAGGTTTTTACTCCTCCTGGTCGACTATTCCGCCAGGCATGTCTACCAGCGCGGCTATCTTACCCGTATCAGAACCATTCACTTTGCCCGATGGGTTCTCATGGACAACAACCGACGGGTGTTTTTTGCCAGCAATTATGACGGCAGCCATGAGAGCTATATGGACGATTTCATCAACAAGGTTGCCTGGGGACTGAATCTTGTCTTCAGCAACGGCGTGGGCTATCCGCCCACAAGATGGCTGGTCAAAGACGGTGCAACACAGGAGCAGAAATACAAATACACGCTGAGACGGCATCAATTGCCCTCGGCGGTATGGTACAAGGCCTACCCGGGCATGACGGCCTATGATCTGTCGCGAAACAGCCGTATTCGGGAAGGCGTCGAGGTCCGCCCGTCGAGCGACGCGGAGATCCGCGAATGGCTGAGCCTGATCTGAGAAGGAGATGGATGATGAGACATTCAACAGACTTTGAATTCGACGACCTCCAGGCGCTCTTCCGTTTCGGCCACGGCAAATTGACCGACACCTGCTTCATGCTGCTGGATATCGCGGATGCGGACGCCGCCAAAGCGTGGCTGGGCAAGGCCCCGATCAGCAGCGCAACCGCCCTGGACCCGCCGCCCGAAACAGCCCTGCAGATCGCCTTTTCGTCGGCCGGTTTGCGCGTGCTGGGACTCCGGGAATCCATCCTTGAAGGCTTTTCCGATGAGTTCATCACCGGCATGGCCGGGGATGAAGGCCGATCCCGCCGTCTGGGCGACGTTGGGGCCAATGCGCCGGAGCACTGGGACTGGGGCGGGGACCCCGGGCGGATCCCCCACGTGCTGCTCCTGCTCTATGCCGTGAAAGGAGGCGTCGAGGCCTGGAGAAACACCATTGAAGCGCCGCCGTTCTCCAGTGCCTTCTGGCTGCTCAAGGTCCTGCCGACCCGGGATATCGGTGCCATCGAGCCCTTCGGGTTCGCCGACGGCATCAGCCAGCCGAAACTCGACTGGAGGGTTCGGCAGGGTCCGGACATCCATGAACGCGACCGCTATTCCAACCGGCTGGCGCCGGGTGAATTCGTGCTCGGCTATCCCAATGAATACGGGCAATACACCCCAAGGCCCCTGATTGATCCACGGCAGGACCCGCCCGCCCTGGGGCTGCCCGATGCCGCAGACGCTTCATCCCTCAAGGATTTCGGGCGCAACGGGTCCTACCTGGTCATCCGTCAGCTCCATCAGGACGTGCCCGGCTTCTGGCAGTTTGTCGACAAGGCGGCCGGCGCCGTCCCGGAAGCACGCGAACAGCTTGCCGCCGGCATGGTGGGGCGGCAGCGCGACGGTTCGCCGCTGGTGCCGCCGGCCGACGAAAAAATCCCCGGCATTCCCGTCGAGGACCGCAACAACCATTTTACCTACGAAGGCGACCCGGCCGGGCATCGATGCCCGGTCGGCGCGCATATCCGCCGGGCCAACCCGCGCACCGGCGATTTCCCTGCCGGCGTGACCGGCATCTTCAGCCGTTTGATCCAAATGTTCGGCTTCGGGCAGCGCCGTCAGGATGAGGACCTGATCGCATCCGCCCGTTTCCATCGCCTGCTGCGGCGCGGCCGCACCTATGGCCCGGTTCTCCCGCCGGAGGATGCGGTCAAGCCCGATGCGCCGGCCGACGAGCGCGGCCTGCAGTTTATCGTCCTAGTGGCGAATATTTCCCGGCAATTTGAATTTGTCCAGAATGCCTGGTTGATGAGCAGCACCTTCGGCGGCGTGCAGGGGGAACAGGATCCGCTCCTGGGCAATCGAGAGCCGTTGAGGAACGGGGACGCGACGGAGCATTTCAATCGTCCCGACCCCGCAGGCCCCCTGCGGAAGAGCTGCCGCCTGCCGCAATTTGTCACGGTCCGCGGCGGCGGGTATTTTTTCATGCCCGGTCTGCGTGCGCTGCGATACATCGCGGCATCAACCATGGCAGAAAGGGATGGCACGGTATGACCATCAAGACCCGAATACTCAAATTTATTCACCATATGCTTCTGGAACTGCTGCACATCGAGCGCCGCCTCGAGCCGTGGTTCCGCCCCCGGTGGAACCGGGCTTTTCGCGAACCCGGCGCCAGGATTATCCAGTATTTTATCAACCGGCAGCGCAAGGATGAGGCCCTGGATCTGGCCGAGGAGAGGATCGCCCCGGATGAAAAGGAAAGCCTGGATCAGATCATCGATCTCATGGCCGACCAGATGCGGGGGCATTTCAAACCCGGCGCCTATGAACGCGGCGGGAACACCAAAACCCACGGCATCGTGCGTGCGACGGTGACCGTCCGGGACGACCTGCCGGAACATTGCCGCAGGGGCATCTTCGCCTCCCCGCGCAGCTACCCGGCCTATGTGCGCTACTCCGGCCCCGGCCCGGATGTGCCGGCCGATATCCGCGATGTCGGCTTTGCCAGCATGGCGGTCAAGGTCATGGGTGTCCCCGGCGACAAGCTCATGGACGAGGAAAAATTCACCCAGGATTTCATCACCATCTGCACCCCGACCTTTGTGACGCCCAACATCCGGGAAAATGCCAAGCTGCAGTACTGGAGCCTGGTGGATATGCCGGTCTACTATTTCCTGAACCCAAAGGATCCGCACCTCCTCGATTTCTTCATGCAGAGCCTGTGGAATGAAACCCAGTACAACCCGCTGGGGCAGCGCTACTGGAGCTGCGTCCCCTACCTCATGGGCGAAGGCCAGGCCATGATCTATTCCTTCGTACCGAAAACAGCCGTCGATACCAGGGTGCCGGGGCTCCCCTTCGGCTCCCCTTCCTTCAATTACCTGCGGGAAAACATGATCAAAACCCTGAGCAAAAAGGACGTGGAATTCGATCTCATGATCCAGATTCAGACGGACCCGCATCTCATGCCGATCGAAAACGCCGCGGTGCGCTGGCCGGAAACCCTGTCGCCGTTTATTCCGGCGGCGACGGTGCATATCCCGAGGCAGAAATTTGATTCCGACGCTCAGTTTGAATTCGCCAAACGGCTCAAGATGAACCCTTGGCACTGCCTCCCGGAACACCGCCCCCTGGGCAACCAGAATCGCGCCCGCCTCAGGATGTATTATGAACTCTCCAGATTTCGCCAGGAAATGAATCAGACGACCCATCTCGAACCGACAGGGGATGAGGTGTTCGGTTAGCAGTCTGAATTCAAATAGATCTGAATTTCAATAGAAAGGATTCTGTCATGCCATTCAAATCCTCAATCCTTGCCGGCAGCCCGCGACTGGATCAAGCCGCCGCGGGCGGACCGGCGGTAAAGCCGGCCCCGCCGCCCGATGATCCGAATGCGGTCAGGCGTATCCAGAAGGCCCTGGTGGCGCTGGGATTCCCCCTGCCCCTCTCCTTTCCCAACGGACCGAACCAGGACCCGGACGGGAAGTACGGTCAGGAGACCTTCACCGCCGTGATCGCCTTTCAGCGGAAGGCCTTTCCAAAGGACCCGACCCAGTGGGACGGCCGGGTGGGCAAGAATACGCTCGCCAAGATGGATGAACTGCTGCCGGCCGGAGCGGCGCCGCCGGTCGTCCCGCCGGCAACCATGTCCGCGCTTGCGGAAAAGGACAAGGCCACGTCCATCCAGTGGGCACAGGCGGCCGTCCGGAATCTGACGGCGGCCCGCCAGACGCTGCAGTCGCTGTCAGGCGGCTCGACCATCCCGGGGCTGCCGCCGATCCTGCCCCCTGCCTTCCGGCTGACCTTCGACGCCCTGGAGGCCCATTTCCATATCAGCACGGCCGCCGTATCGCAGATCGCTTTTATCGACGCCGTCATCGCCATTTACCAGAAGGTGCTCACCCTCCTTTCCAACAGCCGGGCGTTCTTCGTC
>NZ_JBGSQX010000060.1:0-14089 GCF_041737845.1 Desulfococcus sp. | reverse complement strand
GCCTATTCAACCGGCACTACCGACACGTATGGATATTTGAAAAACTCCGGCTGTTCAAATATCAAATACGATGATGATGCTGCTGGTGATGGAAAAAATTTTTCCTTCTCGTCGCCTGTGACGGCAGGGACGTATTACATCACGGTACGGCATTACAGCAGCACTGGACTTGGTGCTTACGGTTTGAGGGTGAACTTTTTTGTACCGATAGGGCCGGTATCCGTCAATCCAACATTTGGAACCTGGACCAGCAGTCCTCGGAATGTGAGCGTCAGCAGCACCAATGCTAGCCGGATTTATTACACAATCCGTACTACAACCGACGGAACCACCCCGGTTGACCCTCCGGTACCAACTTCAAGCGCCAACGATGGATACATCACCGGCTCCTCCGGGACATTCCAAGTCTATGCCAGCGCCGGACAGAACAAGAAGCTGAAAGTACGTTTCCGAGGCTATAACAACGGTGGGTATGGGGCAACAACCGGCTCCTATGCGTATTCCATCAATCTTGCGATAAATAACAACTATATCTATTACCCTCTTGCCGCTAACTTGACTGTTCCCATTAGTTCAGTAACTATAGCTACCCCCTTTGGTGCTCAGGCTTTTGGTGGAACGCATACAGGAGTGGATATAATGAAGCCAATCAACACTATCGTATATAGCATAGGTGATGGTGTTGTACGCATCAATAATACAAACAAAAATTCTGGGAGTGAGTATCTAAATTATTGGAATTCGTTTCTCGTTATCTATTACCCATCACTCGATCGTTTTGTATATTACGGACATTTAAGTAGTTCTTTAACGGATAACGCCTCAGTAAAAAAATATCAGCCTTTGGGTAACTTACGTGGATCGTATAACTCCAACAATGTCAGAACACCAAGCAATGATCATCTACATCTGGGTGTTAAAACGGATTATATAGAGTCAGGCTGGGGATATACAGCTGCTGGTACAAGCATTACCGCTTTGGAAGGTCAGGGATGGCGAGACCCAGTGAAGTTTATGCGTGGACAATAAACATCCAAAGAATTTACCTTTAATGGCATAGAATGAATCGTACCAATTGGATCAATCAATATTGTATTGCACATCGATTCGTTAAAAAAAATAGATAAAAACCAATATAACTCGATGTTCAATTTTTTTATAACAGATTGAATTTACTGGATCGAAATTTTAAGGGTTTCACAGCCCCGATCATGTAATATCAATTTGTTACGATCAATTGCTATCCGGCGAAACCTATGATAGCCCGAAAAACTTGAACATCGAGTATAAATATGTCAATTGTCAATTTCAGAAACAGCAATGAGACGAATATAAAGGCGTTTCCATAATTTTAGAATTGAATTGGATTTATTGTTCCTCTATTGATAACAAGATGGCGAACGATCATTCACCATCAACTTTACTTTTTTTGCAATGGTCATCAAGATATGAAACCCTCCAAAAAAGTATATCTTACTACAGTTTTTTGTATAACAGTATGCCTTCTCTTCTTCAGCTATTTTTCAAATCTATCAGAGGAGATGCGCATGAAAAATGAATTGAAGAACACGGGAGAAGAAAAGCAAGCTTTGGGCAAGAATTCTGAAATAACAATTGTTCGTCATAGCGCAAAAACGCCCAGTAGCGGGATGGTACATTCCAGAAATCCTAAACCATCAGGCAACCAGTTGCTACCAACCATGAACGACAGGTCCAGCCCGATCAATAAAACTGCTCCAGGCGCCTCATCTCAAGGTGATTTGTATAGAGTAAGCGAATGGGAAGCACCGGAAACATGTCCGGATTGCGTTGACGGTATTCTGGATTTTCTTTACGATCCTTCAAATGATGAGGCCTCCAAAGTGTTGATGGCGCAGAATTGGATCAAGCCTGGAACCAAAGAGGAAGCACTTGCGCTGGTTGAATTGTTCAATGCGGCTCACGAGTTGGAGCAGGCCGACTTGAAGGACCGATTGCTCCTGGTGTTGGCAGGTACGGATAGCAGTGGTGCAACCGAAGTATTGATATCAATCGTTAATGGCGAAGTGCCGACTTTGCCCTTTAGGGAGTTGCCGGAAGATTTGCAATACGCTATTCAAAAAGCGATTCGCCTGAATCCGCATCGCGAAAAAACCGGAAAACTGTTAGCGGAAAGCATCGAATACCAAGCTACAAATGCAGCGCTTGAAGATCTTCAAAAGATCAATCACCCCATGATGCTTTTTTACCAGGCACAAGATGCTGACCAAAGAGGAGATACCCAGAAAGTCAACCAGATTTTGGAATCCTTCCAAGATTTAGAAGACTCCAAAACCATTGAGGGAATAATGCTGCTTGGCAAAGAGAATATCGTTTCGATTGAAGGTGCGGGCGATGCGGCGTATGAATGGGCGAATACTCACGGCGAGGTATTTGATCAAGATTGTTATGAGTCTTATCTCAGCGAACCGGATGCTGATCCTGCAGAGCGCTCGGTCGCAGCCATTGCACTGACTGCATCGAATGAACCCGAGCGAGCCTTACAGGCACTCCGCAAGGCATATGATAACGAGGCAGATCCGGATGTCCGATATTATTATGAAGAGGCGATTAGCATGATAATGGAGCAGAAATAATTAATATAATTTGTATGTTATCTCTTATTCTTACGACTCTTGTCCAAAATATTTTTAGAGAAGCGTTTGAAGTGATCTCTTGAAAATATATTCTGGTTGTTTGACATTTGGTAAAAACCTCGCTGGGGTGGCACCAACTCGCCGCTGCGGCGCTACTTCTTTTTCAAAAGCGGCATAAGGGAGGATGAAGCAATGGGATTGTTTGACAAGATTTTTTCAAGCAGTAGCAATTCAAATCTTTCAAAGCCCGAAGCGTTTGCAGGGATAATGCTTGCAACAGTCGCTGCAGATGGGCACATATCGGACGAGGAGGTAGCTGGATTCAATGCCGTCATCAGTCGAATGAAGCTCTTCCAGACTCAATCTGCTTCTGAACATCTTGCAATGATTGACAAACTGTTCGGTATACTTAAGCGGTCAAGTGCAAAAGAGTTACTTACCAAATCAGCGGAGGTCCTACCTTCAGAATTGCGTGAGGCTGCTTTTGCTGTATCGGCTGACCTTATTTTCGCTGATGGCAGTGTCGAAGAGGAAGAAAAAGTCTTGCTTGAAACATTACAACAGCAGCTTGGTATTCCAGACGACCTTGCCATGCAGGTCGTTCGCGTTATGGAAGTAAAGAATCGGAACTAAACGTCACTCTATAAATGGAGCTTTCTCATGAGTACAAACTGTAAGAAGTGTAACGGTACTGGAGGTACTAAGTGTCCGCAATGCAAAGGAACTGGTCGTCTTGGCGGAACATTTGGGGGATCTACCCAGTGCAAGAACTGCAATGGATCTGGAAGCGTGAAATGTGGGGTCTGTAACGGAAAGGGAACAGTCAACTAAAGCCTATCACTCGATGTTCAAGTTTTTTATAACCGATTGAATTTGCTGGATCGAAATTTTAAGAGTTTCACAGCCCTGATCATTTAAAATCGATTAGTTACGATCAAATGCTATCCGGCTAACCCTATGATAGCTCGAAAAACTTGAACATCGAGTATCATTAGTTCGAACATGACCTGGACCTAAAAACGACCAACAAATACAAGATGTTGTTTGCTGCAATACTACTCTTGATGCCGTTCCGACCCAAAAAGCTCCTTGAATCAGGAACGAAATTTAGCATGTTAGGTCTCGCATAAGAATTTCCTTGACGCCGTCCCCGGGATCCGGTATGGGTCACGCAGTTATCGAATCCAAATAAGGTGAAACAATGATCGAAATCGGCAAGGCTAATAGCTGGTGGTGGTGGCTCAACAAGCGCCAAAGGTGGGCCGACCGATTCACGAGCATCTGACACCGGATATACCAAAAAGATTCCATGAACCGCGGGCCGCCTGGCTCGCGGTTCTTTTGTTTAGAAGGGGCTGCGGGAGCAAACCACCGCAGCCCTTTTTTTGTTTGACAACTCAAGGAGGAAACCGTCATGCTGGTTGTAATGGAGAAAACCGCAACCCCAGAACAGATCGAAAATGTCGTCAAAATCATCGAGGAAAAAGGATACACCCCCAGGCCGATCCCCGGCGGCGAACGCGTGGCCATCGGCGTGCTGCGGAACAAGGGGGCGGTGGACGCCTCGCTCTTCATCGGGATTCCCGGCGTGAAAGACACCATCCCCATCACCCGACCATACAAGCTGGTGAGCCGGGAGACCCAGCCCGAGGATACGATCATCACCGTGGGCGGGGTCACCATCGGCAACGGCCACCTCACGATCATGGCCGGCCCCTGCGCTATCGAGAGCGAAATCCAGGCCCTGACCATTGCGGAAAAGGTCAAGGCGGCCGGCGCCCATATTTTCCGGGGCGGGGCCTTCAAGCCGCGCACCTCCCCCTATTCCTTCCAGGGGCTGGGCGAGGAGGGGCTCAAGATTTTGGCCAAGGTGCGCGAGATCACCGGCATGCCCGTCGTCACGGAGGTGATGGACGACGAGACCTTCGACCTGGTGGAGTCCTACACCGACATCATCCAGATCGGCACCCGGAACATGCAGAACTTCAGCCTCCTCAAGCGGGCCGGCCAATCCCGGAAGCCGGTGTTCCTCAAGCGCGGCCTTGCCGCCACCGTCGATGAATGGCTCATGGCGGCGGAATACATCCTTGAAGGGGGAAACACCCGAGTCATCCTCTGCGAGCGGGGGGTTCGCACCTTCGTCAACCACAGCCGGAACACCCTCGACGTCTCGGCCGTTCCCGTGGTGCGCAAGGAGAGCCACCTGCCCATCGTCATCGACCCCAGCCACGCCGCCGGGCGCCGGGACCAGGTCATCCCCCTCAGCCGGGCCGCGGTGGCGGTGGGGGCCCACGGCCTCATGGTGGAGGTCCACCACGAGCCGGAAAAGGCCATGAGCGACGGAGCCCAGTCCCTCTATCCGGAGCAGTTCGCGGCCCTCTGCCGCCAGGTCGACGCCATCTTCAAGATCCTCCACAACGGGGCGGATGCGATTTAACGCTGTCCGCCAGACATCAGGATACTTCAGGTCATAGGAAACGGAAACCTGAAGGAGAATAGCTATGGAAACCGTGATGACGGTCCGCCAGGTTCAACGGAATTTCGGGCAGGTGTTGAAAAATATCCAGGCCGGGGAAAAGATCACTATCACGAGGCGGGGGGAGCCGGTAGCCCTACTCACCGCCATCGAACCGACAAAAGAGATTGACTGGCCCGATTTTTATGGCGAAGCGATCGAAACCAAAGGCAAGCCGACAAGCGAAATCGTCTCGGAAAGCAGAGAGGATCGTATTTAGACAGGCCTGAAAGATCACGATCCTCTCGGTTGAATGGCTGATGCAACCTACCCCAGCGCCGTCGCCGCGGCCTGGATGAGATCCATGAGGGGCGCGGGGTAGATCCCCAGGACGACGATGGCGGCAGCCAGGACGCCGGCGAGGATCCCGGCGCCGGGCATGGGGGAAAGCTCGCCCGCCCCCTCCTCGGGATCGAGGAGATAGGCGGCCCGCACCACCAGGAGATAGTAGTAAAGGGAGATCACCACGTTGAACATGGCGATGAGAACCAGGGCGAAATAGCCCTTCTCCATGGCCGCCGTGAAGATGAGGAGCTTTCCCGTGAACCCGATGGTGGGCGGGATCCCGGCCAGGCCGAAGAGGGCCGTCATGAGGGCCAGGGCCATGACCGGAGACCGGCGGTGGAGACCGGCCAGGCGGGCGATGTCGATGTTGTCGCCGTCAAAGGCCACCTGGACCACCACCAGGAAGCAGGTGAACTTGAGGAGCAGGACCGTGAGGGCGTAGAACGTGGCGGCGGCGTTGCCCTCGGGGCTGATGCAGAGGATCCCCACCATCACGTAGCCGGCCTGGGCGATGCTGGAAAAGGCGAGGAGCCGCTTGAGGTCCTTCTGGGCGATGGCCGTGAGGTTGCCCACGGTCATGGAGACGATGGCGAGGATGGCCAGAAAATGGACGAGATGGGTCGAGGCCCCGCCGCTCAGGGCAACCATCCGGAGCAGGACGGCGATCACGGCGACCTTGGAGACGGTGGAGATGTAGGCCGCCACCTGGTGGGCCGCCCCTTCGTAGACATCCGGGGCCCAGAAATGGAACGGAAAGACCGCCATCTTGAAGAAGAAGCCGCAGAGGGTGAGCGCCAGGCCCAGAATGACCTCCGGCTGGTGGATCATGCCGGGGATCACCTCCACCATGACCCGGAAATAGGCGGCGTTGGTGGCCCCGTAGAGCAAAGCCAGGCCGAAGAGCATGGTGGCGGAGGCCGAGGCCCCGATGAGAAAGAACTTCATGCCCGAGGCCATGCCCTGGTCCCTCCCCTTCCGCAGAAAAACGAGGATGTAGAGGCTGTAGCTCGACAGCTCCAGGGCCACGTAGAGAGTGAGGATGTGGACCGCGCTCACCAGCATCATCATGGCCAGGGTGCAGACGGAAAGCAGCATGTAATATTCCGGATGATACCGATGCTCGATGCCGTTGAGGGCCGAGCTGATGAAAACCACCAGAAAGAGCCCCATGAGGAGCATCGACTTGAAGACCTGGGAGAAAAGGTCGACGCGGTAGGTGCCGTGGAACAGCTCGCCCCCGGCGTGGAGCCCGGCCAGGGAGACGCACAGGGCCAGGCCGGTGAGAGCCAGGGCCACAACATAATCCCGCCTTGCATCCGCCGGGGCCATGGCAAGACAAAGAAATACGAGCGCCGTCACCAAGCAGCAGAGTTCGGGGCTGAAGATCATCCAGTTCATTATGGCAACCTATGGAGAAACGGGATTGTCGCCGTCCGGATCACGTCGAGCATGAGGGACGGGAAAAGGCCGAAGAGCACGATGACCGACACCAGGATCATCCGGGGAATGCCCAGGGTGAAGGGCACGTCCTTCAGGTGGGCGAACTTCTCGTTCGCGGGGCCGTAGCAGGTTTGCTGCACCACCCGGAGCATGAAGAGTGCGCTCACCACCAGGCCCGATATGGCGATGATGCCGTAGACGGGGTAGACCTTGAAAGACGAGATGAACACCAGCAGCTCCGCCCAGAAACTGGCCAGGCAAGGCACGCCGATGCCTGTCAGGGCCGCGATGATGAAATAGGTGGTTGCCACGGGCATGGTCCGTCCCAGGCCCCCCAGCTCCGCGATCATCTTGGTGTGGGTCCGGTCGTAGATGTAGCCCACCGACGAGAAGAAGAGGGCCGTCATCACCCCGTGGGCAAACATCTGGAAGACCGCGCCGTTGATCCCGTCCACGGTCATGGTGGCGAGCCCCAGGCCCACGATCCCCATGTGGGAGACGCTGGAATAGCCGATGCAGTACTTGAGGTCGGTCTGGCTCAGGCCCGCGAAGGCGCCGTAGACGATCCCCACGGTGGCGAGCAGGGCCATGAGGGGCGCCCAGAACTGCCACCCTTCGGGGCAGAGGAACATCCCCACCCGCAGCACGCCGAAGGCCCCGATCTTCATAAGCACGCCCGCGTGGATCATGCTCACCGCCGTGGGCGCGGCCACGTGGCCCACCGGCGACCAGGTATGGAACGGCCATACGCCCGCCAGGATCCCGAACCCGATGTAGAGCAGCAGAAACGCGAATTTCTGGACCCCCGGGCCGAAGGTACCCGGAGCGCTCAAAGCCACCAGGTCGAAGGTCCCCATGCCCGACTGGACCACCAGGTAGACGATGGCCGGCAGGATGAGGGCGCTTCCGGCCAGGAGATAGAGGGTCAGCTTCATGGCCGCATACTCCTTGCGGGTGCTGCCCCAGATGGCGATCAGGAGGTACATGGGAAAGAGGGAGACGTCAAACCAGACGAAGATGAAGAAGAGGTCTAGGGCCATGAACATCCCGAAGACTCCGGCCACCAAAAGGAAGATGAGGGCGAAGAACTCCTTGACCCGGCGCTCCAGCTCCCACATGGTCAAAACGCCCGTGAAAAAGACGATGCCAGTCAGGAGCAGCATGGGCAGGCTGAACCCGTCGGCGCCGTGGTGGTAGGAGATGCCGAGTTGCGGAATCCACTCCAGCCGCTCCACGAACTGGAGGCCGCCCTGCTCGCGATCATAGGCGGCAAACAGGTAGACGGAGAGGATCAGGGTCAGGCCGGAAAAGGCGGCGCTCACCCACTTGATCTCGCGGGTCCGGTGGCCGGGCATCGCCATGATCACGAGGAGCCCGATGAGGCAGCTCAGGAGAATGGCGGAGAGATATGGAAGATCGGCAAGCTCCGTATGCATCAGATCGTCATCCTAAAAGAAGAAGTAAATTGCCAGCATGAAGACCACGGCGAACATGACCATCAGCTTGTACTGGATCATCCCCAGGTGCAGGCCCGCCAGGATACGCCCCCCGGCCGCCGCACCCCGGCCGATGCCGTCGACGCCGCCGTCGATCACCCGCCGGTCGTTCTCGGTGCAGCCCCGGGAGATCCAGGCGTAGATGACCGTGTCCAGGAACCGCCGGTAGAACCGGTCGATATACCACCGCTCGGCAAAGAGGTCATGAAGCCTCGGGATGCGCTCCACCACCCCCGCCTGGGTCGCCCCCCGGCGCCCGAACTCGATCCAGGCCAGGGCAAGTCCCGAGACGGCGGCCCCAAGGGCCGCGTAGACGAGCCAGCCGTGGTGGGCAGCGGCATGAGCTTTTCCGTATCCGAGGAAGCCCTCCAGTTCGAACTGGAAAGGCCCCAGGAAGAGGGTGACGGCGGCCAGAACCAGGAGCGGTCCGGCCATGATCCAATATTCCGTCCGGCCTCCCCCGTGGCCGTGATCCGCCCCGTGGGCTTCGGGCGCCGGATGCCGGGGGAAGAGGATGACAAAGATGAGGCGGAAGGTGTAATAGGCGGTCAGGAAGGCCCCGAAAAGCGCGGCCCAAAGCCAGACCGGATTGTCCAATCCGGCCAGAACCCCCAGGATCGCCTCCTTGCTGAAAAACCCCGAAAAGGGCGGCAGCCCCGAGAGGGCCGCTGCAGCCACCGTCATGCAGAGCATGGGCACCCTGAGCGCCCTCCCGCCTGACCGGCCGATCTCGAACATGTCGTTGGTGTGAAAGGCGTGGATAAAGACCCCCGAGCAGAGAAAGAGCAGGGCCTTGAAGCCCGCGTGGGTGGTGAGGTGGAAGACGCCCGCGAAATACCCGCCGGCCCCCAGGCCCATGATCATGAAGCCCAGCTGGCTCACGGTGGAATAGGCCCAGACCTGCTTGATGTCGCGGCTGACCATGGCCATGGTGGAGGCGAGCAGCATGCTGACGGTGCCGATCAGGAGACAGACGGTCATGGCCGTGGCCGACAGGCTGAAGAAGGGATGGACCCGCGCAAAGAGAAAGACCCCCGCGGCCACCATGGTGGCGGAATGGAGGAGCGCGCTCACGGGCGTCGGCCCCTCCATGGCGTCGGGCAGCCAGGTGAGGAGCGGGAACTGGGCGCTCTTGCCGATGACGCCCCCGAAGATCAGGAGGGCCGCTGTGGTGATCATGGCGGGCGACATGGCGGCCCGCACCTCCGGGTCGTTGATCTTCAGGATGTTCAGGTTGCCCAGGTGGAGGAGCACCAGGATGATCCCCATGAAAAAGGCCACGTCCCCCAGGCGGGTCATGACAAAGGCCTTCTTGCCCGCGGTGCTGGCACTCCACTTTTCAAACCAGAAGCCGATGAGCAGATAGGAGGCCAGGCCCACCAGTTCCCAGAAGATGTAGAGCTGCAGGAGAGTGGCGGAGATGGAGAGGGTGATCATGGCCCAGGCAAAGAGGGACATGCACCCGTAATACCTCCCGAATCCCGGGTCGCCCGCCATGTAGCCCAGGGAATAGACCTGGACCAGAAAGCAGATGACGGTGACGATGACCATCATGAGGAGGCTCAGGGGGTCGATCAGAAAGCCGAAAGGGACCATCACCTCCCCCGACACGGCCCAGGACACGGACCACTCGGCCGGGGCGGTCATCCCCCAGTGGCGCGCCAGGAGAAAAACGGCGGCGGAAAGCGCGCCGGTAATCGCACCGATGGATATCCCGGCCGCCCATCTCGGCCGCCTCAGGAAGAATACCATGATGAGCCCGAAGGCGATCAGGGGGAGAAGCGAGGCCGCCCCCGCGGCCCAGAGGGTCGCCGTCGGCAGGGGGCCCGCGGTCTGTAGAATCTGTATCATCGTCTGTGCTCCGGTCCTCTTTCAGTCAGCCGAGAGGGTCAGTCAATGCGGCAGGCATCGGTTTCGATGCAGCCCGCGTCCACGGTGCCGGTCCTGCGGTAGATCCAGACAATGAGCCCCAGCCCGATGGAAACCTCTGCCGCGGCCACCGCGATGATGAAGATCGCCATGGCCTGGCCGTCCAGGTGCTGCCACCGCAGGGCCGCGCCCACAAAGGCCACGGCCGACGCGTTGAGCATGATCTCCAGCCCCAGCACCATCATGATCAGGTTGCGCCGGGAGATAAGGCAGAACATCCCCATGAGAAAGAGGAGCCCGGCCAGAACCAGGACGTGGGCATAGGAACCGATCATGGCGTCACCTCCCCTTCCCCGCCGGGCTTCTTTCCGGTGTCCTTGCCCAGACGCAGAACGCCCACCAGGGCGATCAAGAGCAGCAGGGAGACGATCTCGATGGCCAGCCAGTGGCGCTGGAAGAGGAACTGGCCGAAGACCTTCGGCTCCACCGAGGCCGCGGTCATGGGCTCGCCGTCACCGCCTCCGGAGATCAGCAGCATGACCAGGACCACCGCGTAGAGGAAGCAGACACCCACGGCGGGCAGCCACTGCTTCAGGGGGAAGAGCCGCTCCTCGACCCCCTCCATGCGCAGCATCATGACGATAAACAGGAAGAGAATCATGATGGCCCCGGCATAGATGATGACCTCGAGGGCGGCCAGGAGCGGGGCACCCAGAAGGTAGAAGAGGAGCGCGCTGCCGAAGAAGGAGATCACAAGGTAGATCACCGCGTGGACCAGGTTGCGCCGGGTCACGGCCACGGCCGTGGAGGCCAGGATGAGCGCCGAAAGAAGATAGAAAAGGGTTGATAAAATCGTCATGTCGGCCCTTTACGGTAGATTGCTCTTGACGTTGACCGGCTTCTCCTCGCCGATGTGCTCGCCCTTGCCGCCGCTGCGGGTGGCGATGCCCGCGTGCCGGTAGAAATTGTATTCCGGGTCCTTGCCGCAGTGGTCGACCAGGAGGTCTTCCTTTTCGTAGACCAGGGTGAGAATGTCCCGCCGGCAGTTCTCGAAGTCGGGCGTGAGCTGGATCGCAGCGGTCGGGCAGGCCTCCTCGCAAAGGCCGCAGTAGATGCACCGGCCGAAATTGATGCGGAACCACCGGGCGTATCGCCTGCCGTCGCTTTTTTCGGCGGACTGCATGGAGATGCAGCTCACCGGGCAGACGGCGGAGCAGAGGTAGCAGGCCACGCACCGCTCGTCGCCGTTGGGGTCCCTCGTAAGGACGATCCGGGCCCGGGACCGCTCCGGCAGGGGCCGTTTGTATTCCGGGTACTCCTCCGTGATGGGCCGCCGGAACAGGTGTTTGAGAGTCGTGGAAAACCCGGTGCCGATCGCCTTGATGCCGTCGAAAATATCCGCCATAAGCTTCCTTTATATCAGCACAAACGCGCCGGTGATCAGGATGTTGACGAGGGAGGCCGGGATCAGCACCTTCCACCCCAGGGCCATGAGCTGGTCGTACCGGAGCCGCGGCAGGGTCCCCCGGATCCAGATCATGACCAGGGCCACCAGGACGATCTTGACAAAAAGCCACACCGGCCCCGGCAGGAACGGCCCGCGCCACCCGCCCAGGAAGAAAACGGCGGTGAGCGCCCCCAGGACCTGGATATGGACGTACTCGCCGATGAAAAAAAGCCCGAAGCGCATGCCGCTGTATTCGGTGTGGAACCCGGCGCCCAGCTCGTTTTCCGCCTCGGGGAGATCAAAGGGGATCCGCTTGCTCTCGGCCATGGCGGCGATGACGAAGATCATGAACGAGATGGGCTGGAAGACGATGAAGGGCATGTCCGCCTGGGCATTGACAATCTCCACCAGGCTGAAGGAGCCCGAGATCATGACCACGGGGATCAGCGACAGCCCCAGGGCCAGTTCATAACTGATCATCTGGGCCGCCCCGCGGATGCCGCCCAGGAGGGCGAACTTGGAATTGGAGGCCCACCCGCCCAGGGCCACGCCGTACACCCCTAAAGTCGACAGGGCGAATACATAGAGGAGCGCCACGTTGATGTCCGCGACCACCTGGGGGATCTCCCGGCCCCATAGAACCAGGGGCGGGCCGAAGGGCACGACGGCGAACATCAGGAGCGCCGTCAGGGCCACCACCGCCGGGGCCAGCAGAAAAATGACCCGGTCCGCGGCCGAAGGGACGATGTCCTCCTTGCAGAGCATCTTGAGGGCGTCCGCGATGGGCTGGAGCAGGCCGAATTTCCCGGCCCGGTTGGGCCCCAGACGGACCTGCAGCCGGCCCAGGAGCTTGCGCTCGGCCCACACGAGATAGGCCGCCGACAGCAGGAGCACGGCCAGCACCACCCCGATCTTGGCCATCAATACAACAAATCCGGCGATCCAGTTTGACATAGGTTCAGCGGTCCATAGTGAAGTAATTCGCTTGAATGCTGAAGGAAAAAACTTCGGTCTTCAGCCTATAGCCTCTCGCCTCTCGCCCGAAGCCTTCAGCCCCTCCTGATCCTCTTCTTCTCCAACCACCGCCTGCCCTCCCCCAGGACCTGCCAGCGGAGGCGCCGGTGTCTCGGGATCACCAGAACGCCCGGGGCCATATTTTGGACGGTCCGAAGCGGAAGCGACAGGCGGCCGGACACGCCCTCGATGGCGATGAGATCGCCGTCGGAAAGCCCCAGGGCTGCGGCGTCCGCTTCATGCATCACGGCCCGGGGAGGCGCTTCCGCGGCCCGGAGGCACGGGGAATGGGCAGAGAGTTCCTCGGTACCGAAGGTCTGGCCCGTGAGGATCAGTTCGAACGCACCATCGATGCCCGCCGCGTCGGCCTCCGGCGGCGGAGGGATCCGGACCGTCAGGCCCAGAGCACTGTCCAGCAGCACGCCGGCCTCCGGAAAGGGCCGGCAGGCGTCCAGGGCGGCCAGAGTCGGAAAAAGGCCCCCCAGCGGCGTTGGGGACGCCTGACCCTCGCCGGCCAGGGCTGCGATGACCGCCCATGCCGGAACGGGATCGGCGCCGGGAACACCCGACGTGAATTCCCGGGGCGGGTGCCCGCCGCCGGTGATCTGGGAAAGCGGGATGCCCCCCTTGAAGGCCGGCCGGATCTCCTGGGCCCGGCCTTCCTGGTTGACGAAGATGCCCCCGGCCTCGAAGACGGTGCCTGACGGCAGAAAAACGTTGGCCCGGTGGACCGTTGGCTGGTCTATGTAATCCACCACCACCAGGAGTTCCAGCCGGTCCAGGGCCTTTTCCAGGCGCGCGCGGTCCGGACAGGCGTGGAAGAGGTCCATCTCCACCACCACCAGGGCGCGGATCCGGCCGGCTTCGATCTCTTTCACCATCCCGTCGACGGTATGTGCGCCCTCGGTGAAGAGGGCCGCACCTACGGCATTGGGGCCGGGAAGCAGATAACAGAGGCCCGCCGCCTTTCCCGAGGCCTTGAGGTGCGAAGCACCCATGGCGGCTGTTGCCGGCAGCGACGCCGGAACGATGTCCGTTCCGCAGAGGATGACCGGGCGGCGGCTTTCAGCGAGCCGCCCCTTCACTTCCGCAGCGGCCTCGGCTCCAGTCGCCGGGGCGTTCTCCGCAAGACCCAAGGCCGACTCGAACACAGATCCGATCTCCTGCGGCAGAATCGGGAAGTGGCGGAACGGCATGGGCAGGGCCACCGGCCTCGGGTCGAGGACGAGGATCGCCGCACCGGCCCGGGCCGCCTGGCGCATGGCCAGGCCCGATCCGGTGTGGTCGTTCCCCGCGGATCATGGCAGCCACCCGGGCTACGCCATCGAATGGTGGTACTTCACCGGACACCTCTACCTGGAGGGCGCGAGCACGCCGCGCTTCGGCTACCAGTTCACGTTCTTCCGCA
>NZ_JBGSQX010000049.1:0-26429 GCF_041737845.1 Desulfococcus sp. | reverse complement strand
GAAAGGTTATACCGAATCCGGTCGAGCTTCTTACTATGCGGATAAACATCAAAACAGAAAAACAGCTAGTGGTGAGATTTACAAACATAATTTAAAAACGGCTGCACACAAAAAGCTGCCTTTTGGTTCAACTGTAAAAGTTAAAAATATCAAGAATGGCAAAAGTATCATTGTTAAAATTAATGATCGCGGACCATTTGTTAAAGGTCGAATTATTGATCTCTCAAAATCTGCTTTCCGTAGTATAGGTAGCGCCTCTTCAGGTTTAATCGACGTCAAAATTGAAGTGGTAAGGTAGCACAAATCGGGATAGGGAGCAGCCTCACGGCTACCCCCTCCCACACCACGCAGCGAACGAGTCACGTACTGAGCGGTTCGGCTGATCAGGCAGAACGAGGTCCTGGGAGAAACAAGCCGAGCGGATCAAAGCAGGCGTTTGGCATTGCGATCACGACCCACTTGACTTTGCTCATTCGCCACGCCCCTTTTCGGGAACATCCCGTCAGGAGGGCGTGGAGGCAGCACCCCGTGCGTTCGCGGCACCCTGCCTCGGCAGGGCGGCTTCCTCCCCGAGTACCGTCGCCGGGACCCGGTTGCCTGCCGCTATCCCCTTCGCCGCCATCAGGCTGGGTTTGGGACTTGCCGTAGGCGCTGCTTTGCACGCCTCGGCGCACCCTTTAGAATACGTGCCGTGCCCGGCACACAAGAGCGTCAACACGGACGCTCAGCAAGTGGCGCTTGCTCCGCACCCGTAACGATCCCCGTTGGCCGACAGGAAAACCCAATGAATGTATTCGAAGAATTCAAGCGGATGGTATTGGAGTTGGAGAAACAGAAAGTTAGGTATGCCCTTGTTGGAGGGGTTGCAATGGCTTTTTACTCCGAACCCCGATTTACCAGGGACATTGAAATCCTTGTGGACATCGATGATTTTGATAAGGCAAAAGCCCTTCTGGAGAAGGATGGATATTTTGAATCCGCATCCCCTTGGACATTCAGAAACGTGGCCATCGAGCTCCACCGATTTTTAAAAATCGTAGCCCCAGAAGACGAAATGATGATCGATATCCTCATTGCGAAAGATGAAGAAGTCAGAAGGATAATTCAGAATGCTGTCGAAGCGGAATCGGAAGAAGGAAGAGTGATGCTTGCGGATAAGAAAGATTTGATCTGGCTTAAGAGGTCGAGAGACTCGAAACAGGATCAGGCTGATATAGAGAGGCTTGAAGATGACAAAGATCGATAAGGTTCTAAAAAAGCTCAGCGAACTTTACGAGTTCAACCGAAAGATCAAAGCTTATAACTTGAAAGAAATGGCCATCGGGATAGGGAGCAGCCTCACGGCTACCCCCTCCCACACCACGCAGCGAACGAGTCACGTACTGAGCGGTTCGGCTGATCAGGCAGAACGAGGCGCTGGGAGAAACAAGCCGAGCGGATCAAAATAGGCGTTTGGCATTGCGATCACGACCCACTTGACTTTGCTCATTCGCCACGCCCCTTTTCGGGAACATCCCGTCAGAAGGGCGTGGAGGCAGCACCCCGTGCGTTCGCGGCACCCTGCCTCGGCAGGGCGGCTTCCTCCCCGAGTACCGTCGCCCGGGACCCGGTTGCCTGCCGCTATCCCCTTCGCCGCCATCAGGCTGGGTTTGGGACTTGCCATAGGCGCTGCTTCGCGCGCCTCGGCGCGCCCTTCAGAATACGTGCCGTGCCCGGAACACAACACGGGCTGGCAATTCCGCTGCGCTCCATTGCCAGCCGGTTATGCGGATCGTTGGGCTTCAATAGAAAGGAGAAAGGCAAATGGCAAAACGGATAATCTGGGCTGTTGTGGCGGTGTTTATAGCATGGTCGATTCTGGATTTCATACTGCACGGATTGCTTCTTCGGTCCACCTATGAAGCCACGGCCAACCTGTGGCGCCCGATGGACCAGATGAACATGCCGCTGATGTATTTCGTCACGCTGGTATTCACTGTATGTTTCGTGCTGATCTATGGACTTCTGGTCGGACAGAAATCACTGGCGTCGGGCATTCGATTCGGAGCGCTCTTCGGTCTTGCCACCGGCATTTCAATGGGTTTCGGCTCCTACAGCTATATGCCCATTCCTCTAACGCTCGCATGGAGCTGGTTCCTTGGAAGCTGGATCGAAGCAATTACAGCGGGAGCAATTGTCGGAGCGATATTGAAATCTTGAGGCTTAATAGACGAAAGCCCAACCCATAATGTTTGACCTGACCGGGCGGCAGGAGATATCCCATGAAAAGCCGAGCCGGCTTCCCGGTCAGAATCAAACCTGTGTTCGCGCGCCAACAAGCCTGTTTAGCGGTTACGGCATGCTCTTTGACAATCTTCTTTCGCCGCGTGTTTCAGTTATCCCGAGCCGCGATATCCCGGCATCTGGTGGGGCAGCACTGTATGGCGATATCTCAGTTCGCCCCCGCAATCCGGGCAGATCGGGACGGTTCTTTCGCGAACTTCCCGAGACGCTTTCGAAACCGCCACGTCAAATCCGTGCATCATCTCGATGGACCTTCGGACCTTTTCCAGGGGATCCCCAAAAACAGTGTGCTCGAGCAGGGGGCGAGGTCGTCCGGGCCCCGGAGGACGCCGTGGGCGAGCTCCGTTGGTACGCCCGCCGCGGGCCACAAATCCCTTGACAGGAGGGAATCGGAAGCGATATCAGCGGTTATTTTGCAGCATGCTCCCGGCTTCGGCAGGGAGAAACCCATATCACCCCCGGACTGAGAGATCGGCCATGCCCCCTGCTCCCCCCATCGACGCCACCCCCCTCCCCGGCGGCCGGTTGAGCCGAGAGGACTTTTCGCGGATTCATGACCGGACCGCGGCCATCCTCTCCCGGACCGGCATGTGGTTCGGCTCGGAAGCCGCCGTCGCCCTCTTCAGGTCCCGGGGATTCAAGACCGACGGACCGGTCGTCTTCTTCCACGAGGCCGCCCTCGAAGCGGCCCTGGCATCCGTCGCCTCGCGGTTCACCCTCCTGGGAAGAAACCCGGCCCACACCATCACCTTCCACCCGGACGAGATCGCCGTGGGCATGGGGCGGTCGGCGGCGTTCATCGTCGAGAATAACCAGACGCGGCGGAAGGCGGCAGCCAACGACTTCATCGAACTCTTCAAGCTGGCCCAGGCCCTGCCGGCCATCCGCATGATGGGCAACCTGGTGACCCCCGGCGACATGCCGCCCGCGGCGGTCTATCCCTTCATGATGGTCAACCAGATCCGCTGGTCCGACAAGCCTTACATCTTCATGGACCCGGGCGATATCGACCTGCTCTGCATCGCCTTCGGCATCACCCGGGAGCGGATGCGGGCGGATGCCGACAGGCAGATCGCCTACGCCCAGTCCACCATCAACCCCATCTCGCCCCTGGCCGTGAGCGGGGAGCAGGCGGATTTCCTCATGCTGTCGGCCGAATACGGCATGCCCGTGAGCCTCTCGCCGACCCCGGCCACCGGCAGCACCGGCCCGTGCACCCTGGCCGGCAACGTCCTCCTCAACAACTGCGAGGTGCTGGGGCTCCTGGTCCTGTCGCAGCTCGTCCGGCCGGGCCTTCCGGTCTTCTATGGCGTCTTCCCCAGCGGCATCGACATGCGGACCATGGCCGGCACCTACGGGTCCCCGGAGGCCCGCCTGATGGAGGCGGCCGCGGTCCGGATGGCCAGGTTCTACGGGATGCTGACCCGCGGCAACGTGGGCGCCACCGACGCCCTGACCTGCGATTTCCAGTCGGGGGCCGAGTCCATGTTCAATTTCACGACGGCCATGGCCAACCGGATCAACCACCTGCCGGGGTGCGGCCACTTGGGGAGCTTCGCCGCCGCCTCCAAAGAGAAGATGGTTCTGGATGCCGAGGCCGCCGCCTATGCCGGGCGCTGGATGCGCCCCATGGACCTGTCGGACGAGGCCCTGGCCGCGGACCTTATCCAGGAGATCGGCCCCCGGGGGAACTTTCTCACGGCCCGCCACACCTTCGCGAATTTCAGGACCGAACTCCACCATCCCGAGCTCTTCTCGCGGCCCACCTATGAAAAATGGGCGGCCGAGGGCAGGGATCTGGCCGCCCGGGCCGCCGACACGGCCGACGCCCTCCTCGCGGCCTACGTTCCGCCGGACCTGGACCGGGAGACGGACAAGGCCCTGGCGCGGTTTCTCGCCCCCTGACACCGCCACTTTTCCGGTCATCCAGGGCGTCGCGGGAGGTGGTGCAACCATCCGTCAAGATTGATAATAGAAAGGAAACCTCATGAACAGAATCCGACTGACGGCATCCGCCATCATCCTTGCCGCGGCGGCGGCCGTGTCTATAGCTTCAGCAACGGCAGACCGCCCCGGAGACGCGACGGTCAACACCCTCGTCAGGGGAAACAGCGCCTTTGCCGTCCTGCTGTATCGTGAACTCGGGGCCTCGGAGGGCAACCTCTTCTTTTCGCCCTACAGCGTCTCGTCGGCCTTGGCCATGGCTTACGCCGGCGCCCGCGAAAATACGGCCAAAGAAATGAAGGAAACCCTCCGGTTCCAGCTCGATGAGCCTCAACTGCATTCCGCGTTCAAGCAACTGAATCAGGAACTCGCAGCCAATGCGCACAAAGCCGGTCAGAAGGTGAACATTGCCAACGGGCTATGCCTGACCGGAGGGGATGTCAGCAAGGAATTCAAGGCGGTATTGAAGGAAAACTACGACGCCGAGCTTTTCGCCGGCGGGCTCGACAGGATCAACGGGTGGGTCGAGAGGAAGACCGAAGGCAAAATCGACAAGATCCTTGACACGATAGACCCCAATTCGGCGTGTGTGCTCCTGAACGCCGTCTACTTCAAGGGGGCCTGGGAGCACCGGTTCAAGGACGACCAGACCCATGAAGCCCCTTTCAGGCTGTCGTCGAAAGAAGAGGTCGAAGCCCGCCTCATGTACCAGAAACGAAGCTGCCAACTCCTCACGAAAGAGGATTTTCAAGCCATCTCGATGCCCTACAAAGGCGGGAGAATGTCCATGATTCTCCTGCTCCCGGAGGATGTGGACGGCCTGGCGGAGCTGGAAAAGCAGTTGACCGCGGAGACCCTGACGCAGTGGATGGCGGAGCTGGACAAGACGCCCGCGCAGGAAACGGAGCTGTTCTTACCAAAATTCAAGATGGAAACCGGATATGACCTGGTGCCCCCCTTCCGGGCGCTGGGCATGCGGGATGCGTTTGACACCGGCGGAAAGGCCGACTTTCGAGGCATGGGATGGCCGAAGGGAGAGCTGTGGATCTCGCAGATCCAACACAAGGCCTTCGTCGAGGTGAACGAGGAGGGTACGGAGGCGGCGGCCGCGACAGCCGTTGAAATGCAGTTGACATCCGCCCGATATTATCCGGTCTTTCGCGCGGATCACCCGTTCATCTTTGTCATTCGCGACAACGCCAGCGGCGGCATTCTGTTCATGGGGAGAGTGGCGGATCCCCGCGGCAACCGGAAATAAAGAGCTCACCAGAACCGAATCAAGCACGGCTTCGGGTCCGCCGCGGCGTTTTCGGGCCAACCCGAGGCGGCTCATTCCAGGCCTTATGCCTGAAAGGAAAAACCTATGCAGACGGATAACAGGATCAGCGCACTTTTGCTCGGTATCTTTATTTTTATGGGTTTATTTTCCGCAGGGTATCTGCTGGGGGGATCCGCCATCAAGTTCAAGGAGTATGAACGCAGCGTTACGGTGAAAGGGCTGTCCGAGCGCGAGTATGACGCGGATATCGTCATATGGCCGATCCAGTTCACGGAGGCGAGCAGCAGCCTGACCGAGCTATACGGCGCAACGGAAAGCAGCGCGGCCAAAATAAAAGAATATCTGGAACAGAGCGGCATCAAACCGGAAGAGACCTCTCTTTCCGCTCCAGCCATCACCGACAAATCCGCCCAGCAATACGGCAATAGCGAACGGCCGGAATTCCGATACACCGCGGTCCAGACCGTGACGGTCTACTCCAAAAACATCCCGGTCGTTCGTAGGGTGATGGGGTCGCTTTCTGAACTCGGGAAAAAAGGGATTGCATTCACCGGCGGCGAATATCAGACGCAGCCCGAGTATATGTTTACCCGGTTGAATGAGGTCAAACCGGAGATGATTGAAGAGGCCACAAGGAATGCGAGAGAGGTGGCCGGCAAATTCGCGTCGGATTCCAAGAGCACCCTGGGCAAGATCAAAAAAGCCTCCCAGGGGCAGTTCACCATCGAAGACCGGGACAAAAACAACCCGCATATGAAAAAGGTACGGGTGGTATCCACGGTTGAATATTACCTTTCGGATTGACGGGGCGAAGGGAAATCCATGAAGATTCGAAAAGCGGCGGGAGAAAAACCGGCCGCGGCAGTTGCAAACGACAGGCGCCTGTGCGAAGACCGCGGGCGCAGCCTTTTTGTTCGAGGGGATTGGGCAGCGCAATGAAGAAAGAAGTCATCGCCGCGGTCCTGCCGGACGGCGGCCGCGGGCTCGGCATCCAGCTTGAATGGGCCGACACCGAAACCGCCGTGGACAAGGCCACCGCGATCCTCCAGCGGGAGATCTACCGCCGTTTCCATGAAGATCCGGCCGGCGCCCTGCTCTATCTCTGTTTCTGCGACCGGGATGTCCCCCTCTCCCCTTCCCTCGATTACTGGCGGAGGTTTGCCGGGTGTTTTGCGGAAAAGCTGATCCGCACCCCGGACCTGGAAATCCTGCGCCATGACGTCGAGGTGCCGATCCCGGCGGAGGAAATGGGCCATGCCCTGGAGAGCGCCCCCCTCATGACGGGCTCGGAATACCTGAACATGGCGCGTCTTGAAGGCACCTGGCAATGGCTGAACCATGTCTTCCGGCACGCGGTCAAAGGCTATCCCGGCACCGTTGCGGCCTTCATCAATACCTACAGCCCCGACATCCACCTCGTGGGGCGGGTCTTCTTTCATCTGGTGGAGAACAAAAAAGGCGAGCTGCCGTTCGCGTTCCTGGCCACCTATTCCACGGGCCTCAATGAAGCGGGGGCGTCGAAACATCTGCCCCTGAAGCATGCCCTCCGGGAATATGCCGACCAGAGCGACAAGCTGCTGGAACTCCTGGCAACAGTTCACGCGGCGGCCCGGCGGAGCGCCCTGGTCGCCGATCTCATCGAGAGCGGCGAGCTCTTTCATCCCCTGGCCTGGTCCGCCCGGGAGGCCTTTGATTTTTTAAAGGAGATCCCCCTCTACGAGGCCTCGGGCATCCTCTGCCGGATTCCCAACTGGTGGAAGGGCGCCGCCGCGGGCGTGCGGATGACCCTCACCATCGGCGACGCGCAGCCGGCGTTCGTGGGGATGGATGCCCTGCTCAGCTTCAACGCGCAGCTCGTGATCGGCGACACCCCGATCTCCGAAGCGGAGGCCCGGGAGCTGCTCGCCGCCGCCGAAGGGCTGGCGTTCATCAAGAACAAGTGGGTGGCCGTGGACCCGGATAAGCTCCGGAAAACCCTGGATGCCTATGACAAGGCCGGAGACCTCATCGAGAACCGGGGGCTGTCCATGCGGGATGCCCTGCGGATGCAGCTGCATCCGGACCGGATTCCCGGCGGCGCCGACCCGGATCTCGACGTAACCGTCTCCAACGGCCAGTGGATGACCTCGGTCATCCAAAAAATGCGGAACCCGGACCTGCCGTCCGAGGCCAGACCCGGCAAAGGCTTCCGGGCCACCCTCAGGGAATACCAGAAAAAGGGCGTAAACTGGCTCCACCTGCTCCACTCCCTTGGATTGGGGGCCTGCCTGGCGGACGACATGGGGCTCGGCAAGACCGTCCAGCTCCTCTGTTTCCTGAGCGCCATCCGGTCGGAATCCCCGAAACAGGCGAGCCTCCTGGTGATCCCGGCCTCCCTCATCGCCAACTGGGTGAGCGAGATCGAGCGGTTTTATCCCAGCCTCAAATACGATGTGGCCCACCCGGATATCCAGCCCCGCAAGGTCGTGGCGGAAAAAACGAAAAAAGCCCTGGACCAGCTGGATCTGGTCATCACGACCTACGCCCTGGCCCGGAAATATGAATGGCTCAGGGCCTACGACTGGCGGTATGTCATCCTCGACGAGGCCCAGGCCATTAAAAACCCCGGCACCCGGCAGACGAAAAGCGTCAAGACCCTCAAGGCCTGGAACCGGATCGTCATGACCGGCACCCCCATCGAAAACCGGATCGGCGATCTCTGGTCGCTCTTCGATTTTCTCAACCCCGGGCTCCTCGGCAACCGGACCGAATTCGCCCGGTTCGCCAAGACCCTGAAGGAGGACACGAAAGGTTACGGCCGCCTCCGCCGGGTCATCAGCCCGTATATCCTAAGACGGCTCAAGAGCGACAGATCGGTGATCTCCGATCTCCCGGAGAAGGTGGAGATGAAAACCTACGCGACCCTCTCCAAAAAACAGATCGTCTTTTACCGGAAACTGATCCATGACCTTGAAACCGCCCTCGCAAAATCCGATGGGATCGAGCGCAAGGGGATGATCCTGGCGTTTCTCATGAAATTCAAGCAGATCTGCAACCATCCGGACCAATACCTCGGCACCGGGAATTTCGACGAGGGGGACAGCGGCAAATTCGAGCGGCTCCGCGACATCTGCGAAACCATTCATGAAAAGCGGGAGCGGGTCCTGGTGTTCACCCAGTTCAGGGAGATGACGGAGCCGCTTTCGGGTTTTCTGAAAGGCGTCTTCGGCCGAAGCGGCCTGGTCCTGCACGGCGGCGTGCCCGTGGGGAAACGAAAAAAAATCATTGAAGCGTTTCAAGATGACGAATATACCCCGTATCTGGTGCTGTCCCTCAAGGTCGGCGGCGTCGGCCTGAACCTGACCCGGGCCAGCCACGTCATCCATTTTGACCGGTGGTGGAACCCGGCCGTCGAAAATCAGGCCACGGACCGGGCCTTCCGGATCGGCCAGAAGAAAAACGTCCTGGTGCATAAATTCCTGACCCAAGGCACCATCGAGGAAAAGATCGACCAGATGCTCGAGGCCAAATCGAAGCTGTCCCATGAGGTGATCGCCGCAAGCGGGGAGAACTGGATCACTGAAATGGATCACGACGAGCTGATGAACCTGTTCAAACTGACATTATAAACCGCCGGAGGGAATATGGGATACTGGGGGTATCCGCGCTACGTATCGGTGGCGGAAAAGCGGGCCAAGGCCGAAAAAAAACTGAAGCAGCTCCTGAAGAAAAACCCCGGCATGCGCCCGGTGATCCTCCAGGGCAGTGCCATCGCCAACACGTGGTGGGGGAAATCCTGGAACGAAAATCTTGAACGGTATGCCGACTACGGCAACCGCATCGGCAGGGGGCGAAGCTACGTCCGGAATCAGGCCGTGCTGGACCTTCAAATTGCGCCCGGCAAGGTGGAGGCCCTGGTTCAGGGGTCCGCGTCCAGTCCCTACGAGGTGACCATCGGGATCAAGCCCATCCCGCCCGAAACCTGGAAGGCGATTCTGCGGGCCTGCGACGGCAAGATGGCCTCCCTTCAGGCGCTTCTTTCGGGGGAATTCCCCAAAGACCTCCAGGAGATTTTCATGGCCAAAGGAAAGGGGCTTTTTCCGGCACCCGCCGAGATCAAGCTCTCGTGCAGTTGCCCGGACTGGGCCGTCATGTGCAAGCATGTGGCGGCGGTCCTCTACGGCATCGGCGCGCGGCTGGACGAAAACCCGAACCTCTTCTTCACCCTGAGGAAGGCCGACGTCACCGAACTGATCTCAAAGGCCGTTGCGGATCAGACCGACAGTCTGCTGAAAAAGGCGAAACAGAAGAGCACCCGCGTGATGGATTCGGCCGACCTCTCGGATGTCTTCGGCATCGACCTTGCAAACCCTGCAGAAAATGACGACCATGCCGTCATGCCGAAAAGAACGGCAGGTGGAAAAACCCGCGGAAAGGCAAGCACCGGGGGTTCCGAACCGCCCCACGTCATCACGGCCGGCAAGTCCGGAACAGCTCCGCCAGTCCGGAAAAAGCCGGCTGAGCGGAAAAAATCGGTTCAGGGGACCACAAAAACACCGCCGGTCGGACCCCGGAAGAATGCATCGTCCAAAAAGCCGCAGGCAGGGACGGCGAAAACCGCCGGCCCGCCACCTCCGGTATCCGCCGTTGATCGCACCCTGGCCCTGATCCGGAAAAGCAAAAGCGGCATCGGGATTCCGGAGCTGATCGAAAAAACCGGGTTTGATCCCCGGAAGATATACAACATCGTTTTTCGCCTGAAAAAAATGGGAAAAATCAGGAGCGTCTCCCATGGGATTTATATCGGCGTGCCTTAACCGCAGTTGAATTGCGGCGATATTTATCCTGTTTCCCTTTTCGGGGGCCGCTTCGCTCCCGGTGCCCAAACGGTTCACCCTGAAACCGTCAGCTCATCCAACCTAAAATGGAGGTCACCGTGGCAAAAAAGAACAGAAAGGCAAATTCCCTCTACCAGCTCAAGGTTACCCTGATCAGCAGCAAACCGCCGATATGGAGAAGATTGATCGTCCAGGACAACATCCGGCTGGATCAGTTGCATTTCGTTTTACAGACCGCAATGGGATGGTCGGATTATCATCTGCATCAGTACCGGGTTGGAAACGATTGTATTGGAATTCCGGAACCGGATTTTGATTTTGACGTAAAAGATGAGCGCAAGGTGTATTTGCACGACATCATTTCCAAGCCAAAAGACTATGTTATCTATGAATATGACTTCGGTGACGGCTGGGAGCACAAAATTCTTCTCGAAAAAATTCTTCCTCTGGATTCTTTTGAGTCCCCCATCGTCATCAAAGGGAGCCAGGCGTGTCCTCCGGAGGACTGCGGGGGCATTTGGGGGTACTATGATCTGCTGAAAGCAATTCAAGATCCGACACATGAGGAACATGAATCCATGCTTGAATGGGTTGGCGGGGAATTCGACCCTGACGCGTTTGACATGAAGGCGATTAATAACAATTTTAAATCACTGGCATTTTGATTCGTCTCCGGTCGATTTTCAACACTTCAATTGTCAAGGACCACTGCCCACACATGCTGATTCAATTTGATCTCATCGATATCGGCGGAACCAATACCCGGGTGGCGCGTTGTGAATCTCAAGGCACGGGGGGTAGGCTTGTGGAGATGAAAACATACAACAGCAAAGCTTACTCTGGCCTTGAAGAAATTATCAATGACTATGGAAGCACGACAGGACGACGCGGCGAATACGCCGTGATCGGCGTAGCGGGGCCGGTGGTCGACGGCGCGGCCATGGCGACCAATCTGCCGTGGGTTGTCGATGAAGCCCGGCTGAAAAAGACACTCGGTTTTTCAAGGGTCAGCCTCATCAATGACGTCGAAGCCCTGGGCCATTCCATTGAGGTGCTGCAAAAAGACGATCTCGATGTCATCCATGCAGGCAGCCGCCGTGAAGGATTTCCGGCCGCCCTGATCGCCCCCGGGACGGGCCTGGGAGAAGCCTTTCTCATTCCGCATGAAAATGCCTATCGCGTCTTTTCCTCCGAAGGAGGCCATTCGGATTTTGCACCCGCGACCGACCTGGAACTCAAGCTCCTGGCTCACCTGCGCAGCAGCCGGGATCACGTCAGTTACGAGCAGGTCTGTTCGGGTCCGGGAATCCATACCATCTACCGGTTTCTGAAGGCGGAAGGGATCTGCCGGGAGCCGCCGTGGCTGAAAAGCCGGCTTGCATCGGCAGGCGACCCCGTCGAAATCATCGCCGAAAACGCCCTGTCCGGGAAAGAGGCTGAGGATATCACCGTCAAGGCGATTGATGTTTTCGTCTCGATCCTGGGCGCCGAAGCCGGGAACATGGCCCTGCGCTACAATGCCAGGGCCGGGGTCTACATCGGCGGCGGCGTCGCCTCAAAGATCCTTCCCTTCGTGAAAAAGGATGGATTTCTGACATCTTTCAAAACCAAAGGGCGGCTTTCGGGCGTTGTGTCGGACATCCCGGTCCTGCTCATCCGAAAATTCGAGGCCAACCTTTATGGGCTTGCCAATTATGCCCGCAAAACGCTGTGTGCCGGCAGATAGGCCGATGGAGGCGATCCTCGACACCCCCCCGGATCGGCGCCGGGCGAAGGACCCCGCACATGCGGCCCTATCCGCCGCCACTGCGCAATTTTCATGGAGATGACGATGAACGACGACAGAAAACAAAAGATAAACGACCACATCCAGCGGGACCCGTTTGCGCGGTTTTTAGGGGCCAGGGTTGAGATTCCAAAACCAGGCTGCAGCCGCGTGACGCTTACCGTTACGGACGACATGGTTAATTTTCACGGCAGCACCCACGGCGGCGTGATCTTTGCCCTTGGCGACATGGCCTTCGCCGCCGCCAGCAATTCCCATGGCCAAACGGCGGTGGCGCTGAACGTCGGCATCAATTTCCTGAAGGCCACCCGGGCAGGCGACCGGCTCATCGCCGAAGCCGTGGAACAGACGGCCTCCGGACCCATAGCGCTGTATGATATCACCGTGACGGATGGCCGGACCGGGGAGCTTGTCGCCAAGAGCCAGGACCTGGTCTATCGAAAAAAGGAATGGTTCGTCCCCGATACGGGCAGCAGCTCCGCATAGCCATGCCGAAGCCGTTCCCCCCTCACCGGCGCTCCCCGAAAAAGCCCGCGACAGGCCGTGCGGGGGATTGTTTCCCGGGCTGCCATGCGATGTGGTATGATGAATGATGGATAATTTCATTTGTAACGACCATCTGCTGCGGCATATCCGCGTCAACCTGAAACGATTCACGCCGCGGGCGTTGGACAACGCCGGCCGGAAAAAAGCTGCGGTGGCGATTACGGTGGTCGATATACAAAACGGCTCCGATCGTTGTGATATGGGGTTTTGTGAAGCGTGGCCCGGGCATGCCGCCATCATCCTGACCAAAAGAGCCTTGAAGCTCAGAAATCACGCGGGTCAATGGGCGCTGCCCGGAGGCCGCATGGAAGCAGGGGAAAGCCCGGAAGAGACGGCGCTGCGGGAACTCGAGGAGGAGGTCGGCTTGAAGCTGGGCGCGGATCAGATCATCGGGCGTCTCGATGACTACAGCACCCGGTCAGGTTTCACCATCAAGCCCGTGGTGGCATGGGGCGGCCCCTGTAGGACACTGACGGCCAATCCCCAGGAGGTGGCCTCCATTCATCGCATTCCTCTGGCTGAATTCATGCGCCGGGACGCCCCCATACTGCGGGACATCCCCGAGAGCGATCACCCCGTCCTGCTGATGCCTGTCGGAAATCACTGGATCGCTTCGCCCACGGCGGCGCTGATTTACCAGTTCAGGGAGGTGGCGATGCTGGGCCGGCATCAACGCGTCGCTCATTATGAGCAGCCCTATTTCGCCTGGCGGTAGAGGTGGGCTTGGGGAAAAATTGAGGATCACGGCACCCTGCCGCGGCAGGGCGGCTTTTTTCCGCAGGAGACGAGAGCCTGGGATGCCATGAACAAGACGTGTTTTCAGAGGATTCCTCTGCCTGGAAGAAACATCACACTGCTGGCTGTCTTTGCGGGCCTCCTGATCTTTGCATGCGGGTGCAGTGCCCACAGAAGCACCCCTCCAATTCCGTCGGAAAACAATCTTCCCCCCGGCTTCAGGACCCTGGAGGATGCCTACTGGTGGCGGTGCAGATTTAAACATACCTGGCCCAAGGAGGGGGATGCAGACCTGTCCCGGGACCTGCTTCTCGCACACGCCGTCGTCTCCCCTGCTCTTGCAGCGCATGCGGCCGATATCCCCTACTGGCGGTTTCACCGGAGAGCGGTTCGCGATACGGCAGGCCACCAGTTTACGTTCCTGTTTTACAGCAGACCGGAAATCGCGGCTGCTGTCTTTGCGGAAATCGCCCGGAGCAGGGTGCTCAGGAGCGCCATGACCGCGAACTTTGTGGAAAAAGTGATGATGGACGACCCGGATCACCCGAAATCACCCGATATTGGGGAAACCAGTGATCCGCGCTGGTCTTCGGCGCTTCGGAAGAACTGGCCGGCGTTTATTATGGGCGTAAGCTCTTTTTGGCTCGGACTGATCGACGATGGTATGAATGGCCTTCCCGGAGACGGTGACGACCCTCATGGGCTGATGGAAAAGTACCGCGGGGTTGATGCTGGAATTACGGAGATATGGAGAGACCAGGGGCAGCATGCATTGCTCCACCACCTGAATGCCGTGTTTGGATACGAAGAAATGCTCATCCAGAAGGCGGTATCGTTTTGATATTCTCAGGGGAATGCGGACACCGGCAAAGGAAGCAGGCAGTTGGAAACAGGCGACGGTCGGCCCCTATGCCTGCTCGTCATCCGCTGAAGGGGTCGGCTCTTCTTCAGTGTCGGCGCCTTCATTCACTTTGTTTTCCAGTTTGCTCTGCATCTTTTCCTCTTTCTTTTTTTTCTTGGCCAATTCCTTCTGACGTTTCTTGAACTGGTAATGAGATTTCGCCATGCATTTCCTTTCTGGTGGGTTGCCGATGGATCAGATTTCGGGGGACGGGGAAAACAATCTCACCCGGAATTGCTGCAGCGCGATGAACGCAATCATCAAAAAAGGCACCCCCCGTTTCACGGGAGATGCCTTTATTTGCTTTGAAAAAGCAGTTTAGACTACGGTCACATTGACAGCAGACGGCCCTTTCGGGCCCTGCTCGATGTCAAATGTCACGCGAGCGCCTTCACTGAGGGATTTAAAACCGGTTGCTCTGATTGCGCTGTGATGCACAAACACATCCGGCCCGTTTTCCTGTTCGATGAATCCAAAACCTTTTTGGTCGTTAAACCACTTTACAGTTCCATTTACCATTGTGTCATCCTCCTTTCCAAAAATTTCAACGTTACAAACTGAAGGATGACAGCGTTTAATAACGGATAATCCTCCCAGAAAGAAACCCTTCCGCCATACTGCGGCGAAACTTGATTGATGTTCAATAATAGGCATATTTATCCACAATAGCAAGCCAAATCTCTAATTTTTTTAACTGTCAACAGGTCCGCAACGGCCGCATACCGTGAAAATCCGTTTCTAAAGTGAATGAAATTGGTGTATTGGCGAAATTCCGACGCTGAGAATCGACTCCCCGTCACCAGGTCCTGAAATCTCCGGTGTCCAGGTGGACAAAGTTGGAACCGGCATAATATCCCACCCCGCCGGTGCGCAGGGCCATCGCCGAGTTTCGGATCTTCCGGGTGTTCATATCCGTGATGCGGATATCGACGGCTTGCCCTTTCGTGTGCAGGCTCTTCTTGGCGACAGCGTGGCTTGCCTTCCGTAATTCTGCATTGGTTTTCGGAGAACGGTAGCCGGAGATGATCTCGATGGTCCCCCGGCTTCCGGTGGTATGCTGAATTTTGCAGAGAATGTCCAAAAGGGCGGGATCGATGGGGTGGAGATCGCCCGTGCGAAAATCCCGCAGGAATCTTTTCATTTTTTTCTGAACCGAACGTGAACAGCGCCCCGGGGTGTGATAAATTTTGAGATATTCTTCGGTATGGGTGTGATAGAAGGAGAGTGGATATCTTTTGGGTGCCCTGGCCCAGCAGGTCAGCGGCGAACAGATGAGGATTCCGGCCGCTGCCTGTGCGGAGGCGACGAGAAAACGACGTCGGCTGATGGTCATCATGTGTTTCTTCCGTTTTCGTTGGGTTTCAGCAAGATCACGCTTATCAGCCCGATACTTCCGTTTGTGCCGATAGTTCCTTTTGCTCCGGTGGTTCCGATGGAGCCGCCGGCGGCCGGGTCTTCTCCGCCCGCGCCCCTCATTTATGGAACAGGGCCTGAAGCAGCTTCTGGTCCCGCCCGTAAACATCCCTGTTAAAGTATATTATCCCGTTCTTGTCAACCCATGATGTCTGGTAGGTGATATGAACCGGGAGCGGTTCCGGAAGCCGTCTCACGGTGTTCTTTCCCTCCCGGATGACGGCATCGACCCTGTCGCGGGTCCATGTGGTTTCCGCAGTTGAGAGGACAAAGGCGGCCAGGCCCAGGGGGTCGCTGACGCGGATGCAGCCGTGGCTGAAGTCCCTTTGGGTCCGCGAAAAAAGATTCTGCGTCGGGGTGTCGTGAAGGTATACGTCGTAGTGGTTGGGGAAGATAAATTTTACCCGCCCCAGCGCATTCCACGGCCCGGGGTCCTGCCGCAGCTTGAACCCCGACATCCTGGCCGGGCTGATGCTGTTCCAGTCGACGGAGGTCGAGCGGATCTCCGCAGCATCGGGGCTCCAACTGGAAAAAAGCCGGATATGCCTTCTGGCGAGGGAATGGCGATCCCGCCTGAGGTTCGGCAGCTCCTCGTTTTTGGCGATGCTCGGCGGAACGTTCCAGTAAGGGTTGAATTCAAGATAGATGATGCGGTCGCTGAAATTGGGGGTCTGATGCTGGAATTTCCCGACGATCACGGGGAAACTGAACGCCTCTTGCCCGCCGTCAAACGCCGTGAGATCGAAATTCGCAATGTTGACGAGAAGGTATTTCCGGCCGAGATCGTGTTCCTGCCATCGCCAGCGCGTCAGGTTGATGATGATCTGTTTGACGGCGTCGGATGCGGAGACGTTCATGGCGGCCAGGGTCTTGGGGCCGATGACGCCGTCGGGCTCAAGGCCGTGCCGCCTCTGGAACCTCGCGACCGAATGTGTCAGTGCGGGACCATAATATTCCGCATGGCGCGGGGCCTGCGCGACCCCCGGATCCAGGTCGCCCGTCACGGAAAGCCGCTCTGCGACCACGGGTATGCGAGCATCCTGATCCCCCGGCCGGATCTTCCTGCCGGCGGGGATGGAAGGCCATCCGCCGGCTTCCGCGAGCTCCCGGTAGGTTTTGAGCGCGCCCTTCAGAATCCTGTAATGCCGGTGCGCGGGGGGCAGGCTTGCCAGGTAGGCGCCAAGATCCGGGGCGGCAAGCACCTTTTTCATGCTCGAAAGCGGCGCAAAATCATCGTCCCCCGCTTCGGAGAACAGAACCGGCCGGGCATCCCTCAGCTTGATCTGGCCCTTGCTGACATCATGGATGTATTTGATCAGATTGAAGGTCAGCAGGGTGTCGAGCCTGGCGAGGGAATGGGGCCGGCGTTCGGCGAAGAGGGCTGCGATCTGGTCGATTTCGTAGTTTTTCGGGTCAAGCCCCTCGGTTTCGGCATTGATGAGAAAATCGAGGACCACCGAAGCCTTGGGGCTCGGCCCTTCGGGGGTGACCCATAAGGGCAGCAGGCCGGTGTAATGATAGACCGCGGCCAGGCAGAGATCCCTGGAGGTGACCGCAAGCTGCTCTCTCTCGTGGCTGAGCAGCTCTAAAGGGTAGCATTTCAGGTGCTCCTCCATGGCCGCCGTGAGCGCATCCATATCCTCCGACGCAAGGCAGGGCGGATGCACGAAGAGCCCTGCCATGACCGTCAGGATCATCAGAATGAAAGCCCTAATCCATCTCCCATCAGCGCGAAATCCGCGTCCCGATGCCGTGCCCCCCGAGGATGCCGCCGCCTGCCGCCGCCCCCCATTTTTTTTTTTGCAAGAAATGTCCAAGCCTGGATTACCCCTTTCCACGCGTCATTTTCGATCCTCCCGCGCCCCGCAAGGCCTGAAAAAGGGGGCGCCCCGAGGGGTAACCACACTTGGCCTTAATTAACGCTCTGATCTTATTGGGCTATATTAATAACATCGACCCGGATGGCGGGTCAATAGAAATTGCAGCGAAAATCTGGCGGGAAAGGCACGGTTTATCCGGAAAGCCGGATCGGTTCAGCGGCCTTGTCCCGGGCGTGCATTTCTGATAAGCATGCGTTACCTTACGGGCATACCAACAGGGGAGGCTACGCCATGACACCGGATGAAGCGATCAGAACGGCCATCACCTATGAGACCAAGATTCGGGACCTGTATCGGGATGCGGCCGCATCGACCCGGGACCCCACGGGGAAGCGCGTTTTCGGGCTCCTGGCCGAGGACGAGCAGCGGCATCTCGATTATCTTCACCACAAACTGGAGGAATGGGATCGGGCGGGCGTCATCCGGATAGATGACGTGAAGTCCGTCGTGCCTCCGGCACAGGCCATCCGCGACGGTATGGCGGCGCTTAGACAGACCATGGCCAGGGAAGACCGGACGGACGAGAAGCGGATGCTTGCCAAGGCCCTTGCCGTGGAGATCGAAACCAGCCGGTTCTATGAGAAGATGGTCGAGGAGATGGCCGATGACACCCGCCCCATGTTCGCCCGGTTCCTGGAGAGCGAACACGGTCACATCGAGATCGTCCAGGCCGAACTCGACTACATCAGCCGCACCGGCTACTGGTTTGACATCAAAGAGTTCGACATGGAATGATGCAGGACACCGACCCCATGAAGATCATCACCACCGACCTGTTGAACGCCATGATCGCCCTGGCCGGGCGAAATCCCCGGCGCCGGACGAACTACAACATCCACGAATCGGCCGACGACCCCGTCCAGCGCTACCTTATCGCCGCCCGGATGGATTCTTATTTCCGCCCCCACCGGCATCCCGTGGTCGCGGAGTTCGCCATCGTCGTCCTGGGGCGCTTCGATGTCCTCGTGTTCGACGACGACGGCCGGGTGATTCGGCGCGTCCCCGTCGGCCCGGGGACCGGCGCCGTCGGGTTTGAGCTCCAGCCCGGCGTCTGGCATTCCTGGGTGCCGATGACCGACGCCGCCGTGTTCGCCGAGGTCAAGGAGGGCCCCTACACCCCCCGGACGGCGGCTGAATTCGCCCCGTGGTCCCCCGCCGAAGGCACGCCCGAGGCGGCCCTGTTCCTGGACCGCATGCGCCGCGCCGACGCCGGCACGCTGCCGGCATAGGAGCGCCCCGCATGCTGCGCATCACGGAGGTGCGGCTCCCCATCGACCACCCCGAAGGCATGCTCCGGGACGCCATTCTCGAAAAGCTGTCCATCCCCGCCCATGAGCTGTCCGGCTACACCGTCTTCCGGCGCGGCGTCGACGCCCGGAAACAAAACCGCATCACCTTCATCTACACCCTGGACGTCGAGACCCCGAAGGAGAGCGAGATCTTGGCGCGCATGGCTGGTGACCCCCGGGTCAGGCCCGCACCGGACACGCGCTACCGCTTTGTCGCACACGCCCCCGCCGCCTTGAAAGACCGGCCCGTGGTGATCGGCACCGGACCCTGCGGGCTGTTCGCCGGCCTGGTCCTGGCCCAGTCGGGGTTCCGGCCGATCCTGCTCGAACGGGGACGGAGCGTGCGGGAGCGCACCGCCGACACCTTCCGGTTCTGGCGAAAACGCGCCTTCGACCCGGAATCGAACGTTCAGTTCGGCGAGGGCGGGGCCGGTACCTTCTCCGACGGCAAGCTCTATACCCAGATCCGGGACCCGAGGCACCTGACCCGCAAGGTGCTGACGGAGTTGGTTGCGGCCGGCGCCCCGCCGGAGATCCTTTACGTGAGCAAACCCCACATCGGCACCTTCAAGCTGGTGAAGGTCGTGGAGGCCATGCGCAAGACCATCGTCTCCCTGGGCGGCGAGGTCCGTTTCCGGACCCGGGTCCGGGACATCGAAATCCGAAGCGGCGAGGTCCGGGGCGTCGTCCTGGACGGCGGCGAAAAGATCCCCTGCACCCGCCTGGTATCAGCCATCGGCCACAGCGCCCGGGACACCTTCGAGATGCTTGCGGACCGGGGCATTCCCATGACGGCGAAGCCCTTTTCCGTGGGATTGCGCATCGAGCACCCCCAGGCCGTCATCGACCGGGCACGGTTCGGAAAGCAGGCCGGCCATCCGCTCCTGGGCGCGGCCGACTACAGGCTGGTCCACCACTGCCAAAACGGCCGCTCGGTCTACAGCTTCTGCATGTGCCCGGGGGGCACGGTGGTCGCGGCGACCTCGGAGGTCGGCTGCGTCGTCACCAACGGCATGAGCCAGTATGCCCGCAGCGCGCGGAACGCCAACAGCGCCATCGTCGTCGGCGTCACGCCGGAAGACTACCCCGGCGGCCCTCTTTCGGGCATCGCCTTTCAGCGCCGGTGGGAGCAGCGCGCATTCCTCCTGGGCGGGGAGAATTACGACGCCCCGGGCCAGCGCGTGGAAGACTTTCTGGCGGGCCGGCCGTCGACCGGGCTGGGTACGGTCCGGCCCTCCTACCGGCCCGGGGTCGACCTGACGGACCTCGCCGCCTGCCTCCCCGACTATGCCGTCGACGCCCTCCGCGAGGCCATCCCGGCCTTCGACAGGAAGCTCAGGGGGTTTGCCATGGACGACGCAATTTTGACCGGGGTCGAGACCCGCACCTCCTCCCCCCTCCGGATCCTCCGCGGCGGGGACGGCCAGAGCACCGGCCTGCGGGGCCTCTTTCCCGCCGGGGAGGGCGCGGGATACGCCGGCGGCATCGTCTCCTCCGCCGTCGACGGCATCGAAGCGGCGGAGGCCGTGGCCCTCAGCATCCTCGAGACCGAACCCGCAACAACCGACCCCGGCTGACACCGCCCCATGAAACCGAGACGGGGAAGACCGCTTCGGTTTTCCCCGATATCGCTGACCTCCCCGGAATCCTTCCCGGGAGGACCATGCCCTGAGCGCCCCCCGTTCAGGCGGTGATTTCGGCCGCCTCGGCCGCCGGCTTTTCCGACTTGGCGTGGTCCCGCGCCACCAGCATGTAGATGGACGGGATCACGAAGAGGGTGAATATCGTGCCGATGGCCATGCCGCCCACCAGGACCAGGCCGATGGAGTTCCGGGCCGCGGCGCCCGCGCCGGTGACGAGGGTCAGGGGAAAGTGGCCGGCGATGGTGGCGCCGCTGGTCATGAGGATCGGCCGCAGCCGGGTCATGGCCGCCTCGCGCACCGCCTCCCGCTTGCCCATCCCCTTCTCCTGGAGCTTGTTGGCGAACTCCACCACCAGGATGCCGTTCTTGGAGACCAGGCCTACCAGGGTCACGAGCCCGACCTGGGAATAGATGTTGAGGGTGGTGGTCCAGCCCTGGGTCCAGAAAGCCACGTTGGGGTCGGGCATCTTGAGGAAGGTGAAGACCAGGGCGCCGAACATGGCCAGGGGCACCGATCCCGCGAGAATCACGAAGGGGTCCCGGAAGCTGTTGAACTGGGCCGCCAGCACCAGGAAGATGAGGACGACGGCCAGGAGAAAAGCCTGGATGAACTTGTTCCCCTCGGTCCGGAGCTGGCGGGACTCCCCGGTATAGTCCAGCACGTAGCCCTGGGGCAGGATGGCCCGGGCCTCGTCCTCCAGGAACCGGAGGGCCTCGTCCAGGGGCCGGACCGCCACCCCGCTGATCTTGACCGCGTTGAGCTGCTGGAACCGGTTCAGGGACCGGGCCGTCGTGCTGTTCCGGATGGTCGCGATGGTGCTCAGAGGCAGGAGCCCGCCGTCGGGGCCGGCCACGTAAATATTGAGGAGCTGCTCGGGATTGAGGCGGTCGACCCGGCTGATCTGGGGGATGACCTTGTAGCTCCTTCCGGCGATGTTGAAACGGTTGACGTAATTGCCGCCCAGCATGGCCGCGATATCCTGGCCCACCTGTGCAAGGTTCAGGCCCAGGGAGGCCACCTTGTCCCGGTCGATGACGATCTCGGACTGGGGCTGGTCGATCTTGACGTCGATGATGGGCGGGAAGGCGAACATGCCGCTTTTCATGGCCTTGAACTGGATCTGGCGGGCGAACTGCAGGATCAGGTCCGACTCCGCCGTCGAGGTCAGGAGAAACTCCACCGGGAACTGGCCGCCGCCCGGCAGGGCCGGCGGGGTCACGGGGAACATCCGGATCCCCGGGATGACGGCGAGCTTTCCCTGGACCTCGGGAAGGATCTCAAACACGGTGCGGTCGCGCTCCTCCCATGGTTTGAGGACCATGCCTCCGAACCCGGATGTCGGGGAGGTGACCTGAAAGGTGAAGTTGGTTTCCGGGATGCTCAGGAAGGCATCGTTGGCGGCCGCGGCATAGGGGCTGTTCTGGTCGAGGGTTGAATTGGCCGCCGCGTCGAGGATGCCGAAAATGACGCCCTGGTCCTCGGTCGGCGCAAGCTCCACCGGCGACATGATGAACATGGGAACGGCAAGCAGGCTCACGATGATCCAGACCGTGTAGACCGCAGGACGTGCGTTCAGGGTCGCATCGAGAATCTTTCCGTACAGGGCTCGCAATCGGTTGAAGTCCCGGGAGATCTTTCCGGCGAGCCCGCGCTCTCCGATCCCGGGTTTGAGCAGTTTCGCCGACATCATGGGCGACAGGGTGAGGGCTACGACGCCCGAGATGGTCACGGCGCCGGCCAGGGTGAAGGCGAACTCCCTAAAGAGCGCGCCGGTGAGCCCGCCCTGAAGGCCGATGGGCGCGTAGACCGCCGCCAGGGTGATCGTCATGGCGATGATCGGACCGATCAGCTCCCGGGCGCCCAGGATGGCGGCGTCCGTGGGCGACTCTCCATTGCTCAGGTGCCGCTCCACGTTTTCCACCACCACGATGGCGTCGTCGACCACGAGCCCCACCGAGAGCACGATGGCGAGCAGGGTCAGCAGGTTGATGGTGAACCCGAACACCTGCATCAGAAAGACGGCGCCGATGAGGGAGAGGGGAATGGCCACCACCGGGATGAGCACCGAACGGAGCGACCCCAGAAAGAGGAAGATGATGACCACGACGATGAGGAGGGTGTCCCCCAGGGTCTTGGTCACCTCTCGGATGGCGTTGGTGATGTAATTGGTGGCATCATAGGCCACGCGGGCCGTCATGCCGGAGGGGAGCTGCCGCTCGATGTCGGCCATCTCATGGGTTACCCTCCGGATGACGTCGATGGAGTTGGCGTTGGGCAGGGGCCATATGCCCATGAACACGGCGGTCTGGCCCGAAAACCGGACCTCGGCGTCGTAGTCCTCCGCCCCCAGCGCGACCTCGCCGATGTCCTCGAGGCGGACGATGGCCCCGTCCTGCTCGCGGATGACCAGGCGCTTGAACTCCCGAACCGTGCTGAGGTCGGTATTGGAGATGAGGTTGACCTGGACGAGGGACCCCTTGGTCTCGCCCACCGCCGCCAGGAAATTGTTGGCGGCGAGGGCCTGCCGCACCTGCTGGGGGCTGATGCCGAAGGCCGCCATCCGCTCGGGCTTGAGCCAGATGCGCATGGCAAAGGTGCGGGCCCCCAGGATGTCGGCGCGCTGGACGCCCTCGATGGCCGAAAGCCGGGGCTGGACCACCCGGACCAGGTAGTCGGTGATCTCGTTCTGTTCGAGCACGTCGGAGGTGAAGCTGAGGTAGGCCGACGCAAACTGGCTGTCGACCGACTCGACGTTGATGATGGGCACCTCGGCCTCCGGCGGCAGGTCTCCGCGGACCTGGTCGACCTTTGAGCTGATCTCCGACAGGGCCTTGATGGGATCGTAGTTGAGCTTGAGGCGGACGGTGATGGTCGAGAGCCCCTGGGCGCTCTGGGACTCGATATACTCGATGCCGTCGGCCGCGGCGATGGCCCGCTCCAGGGGTGTCGTGATGAATCCCCGAACCAGCTCGGCGCTGGCGCCTACATAGACCGTCATGATCGTGACCGCCGAGTTTTCACTGCGGGGATACTGCCGGACGTTGACGGAGCGGATCGCCTGGAGCCCGGAGATGATGATCAGAAGGCTGACCACCAGCGACAGGACCGGCCGGTGGATGAAGATATCGGTAAACGCTTTCATGGTGAGAAACCCTGTATGACCTGTGTGCAAAGGCCGGCGCCTGACGTCCCGAAAGGCGTCGGCGAAGGCCCCTGATTCAGTTGTTTTCCGGCTTCGGGGCCGTCTTGAACTCCGGCGAGAGGGTGTTGTCGACGACGACGGACTGGCCGTTGCGGAGCTTGAAGACCCCGGTGCTCACGACCGTCTGCCCGTCTTCGAGCCCAGACACTACGGCGGCGAAGTCCCCCTGCTTCTCCCCCAGCCGGACGAACTGCTGGCGAAGAACCAAAGCCGGCTTGCCGTCCGTTTCAGATTTCTGCTCCTCTACGATGAACACGGAATCGCTGTAAGGGGCGAAGAGGACGGCCGTCTCGGGGATGACGATCACCGGCTTGGGATCGGGCATCACCACGGCCACATTGGCGAACATGCCGGGACGGAGCCGCTCGTCGGGGTTGTCCAGGGTAGCCTGGATGCGGATATTGCGGGTGGCGGAATCGACCTCCGGGTTGATGGCGGTGATCCTGCCTTCGAGGGTCTCACCGGGAAGGGCGTCGGTCTTGACCCGGACCGTAAGCCCCCTTCGCACCCGGGCGATCTCCTGCTGGGGCAGGAGAAAGTTGACGAAGATGGGATCGAGGGCCTGGAGCGTCACGATGGGGGTGCCCTCCTTCAGGAGCTGTCCCAGGTTGACGAGGCGCATGCCCAGCCTCCCCGAGAAGGGCGCCCGGATGGTCTTTTTCTCGATGAGGGTGCGGATGCCGTCCGCCTCTGCCACGGCCGACTTGAGCTGGGCGTCGGCGTTGTCGAACTCGGATTTCGAAATCGCCTGCTGGGCCAGGAGCCCCCTGGCGCGGTCGAAGTTGATCTTCGCCAGCGCCATCGCAGCTTCGGCGGCCCGCAGCCGGGCCTCTTCGGATGAGGTGTCCTGGGTCACCAGGAGATCCCCTGCCTTGACCTTTTTGCCGGGCGCAAAGGCGATGCGGGTGACCTTTCCGGTCAGCTCTGCCGTTACCATGACGCCCTGAACCGCCTCCAGGGACCCGACGGAGGGGATGAGGGATTCCCATGACGCGGCGGCGGCCCGGGCCGTGGTCACCGTCTCGGGCGGGGGGGAAAAGTTCTTCCCCTGGGCGACCATCTGCCCGATCTGGAGGGCCTTGATGCCGCCGATGACCCCGACCAGGGCGATCAAGCCAATAATGGTGAAAAATATTTTCTTTTTCATGACCCTGTTTCACAAAGAGAGGGATGAATCCCCATTAAACAAAACAAAACGGCTCCAAACCCCTGGAAACCGTCTCATCTGGTCCGCTTCCATCGTGGGTGGAACTATATTCCCTGAAGGCGTCGATGTCAATGCGGAGAAACCGGTAACGATGTTCCGGATTCCGCCCCGCCGACGTTCAAAATCCGCTTGCATTCAACTCCCTTTCCCGTATAACACCCGATAAGCCGGGAGGTGAATGGAAGCGCCGCGGCTCGCGGGCCGCCCAGCTTTCATTTTTTTTCATGGGAATCCAGCAAGTTCAATCAAGGGAAGCCATGTCCCATTTCGGAAATCTCCTATCCGTCGACCTCGCCGACGGTGCCGTCGCATCCCGCCCCCTGCCCGAATCGACGTGCCGGAAATGGCTCGGGGGCCGGGCCCTGAATGTGGGGATGCTCTACCGGCATCTCCGGGGTACGGCCCGTGGCATCCTCCCCCTCGCGCCGGAGAACCCGCTGCTGTTTTCCAACGGCCTCCTCACCGGGACCCCGGCGCCGTCGTCTTCGCGCCTCCATATCAACGCCGTGAGCCCCCTCACCGGGCTCCTGGGGAGCTCCAATGTCGGCGGCGATGCCGGGATCCGGCTCCGGGAGGCCGGATACGGGAGCATCGTCCTCCGGGGCCGGGCCGACCGGCCGGTCTTCCTCGACATCGGCCCCGACGGCGCGCACATCCGCGACGCCGCCGGACTGTGGGGGCTGGACACGGAGGAAACCCACGCCGCCCTGGAAGACCTCTTTCCCGGAGAGGCGTTCCAGTCCCTCGCCATCGGGCCGGGCGGCGAAACCGGCGCCGCCTTCGCCTGCATCGTGTCGGACCGGGACCATGCCGCCGGGCGGACGGGCATGGGCGCGGTGATGGGCGCAAAACGGCTCAAGGCCATCGTGGTCCGGGGGGACGGAAGGCCCCGGCGGGAGCAGAAGTCGGAGGCCGTCAGGGCGGCGGTCACGGACTACCTCCGCCGGATCACCGGCTCGCCGGATTTCAAGGTTTTCTCGGAGCTGGGCGGCGCAGGCTACGTCAAATGGGCCGACGACAACGCCCTCATGAGCACCCGCAACTACCGGGAGCGGCGGTTTTCCGGGTCCGTCGCCCTGGACGGCGCGGGCTTGAGGGAGGCCCGGGTCCGCACCCGGGGATGCGCGCGCTGCCCGGTGCGGTGCAAAGCCGTTCTCCGGTTCACGGAAGGGAAATACAAGGACCGGGACCTCTTCCGGCCCGAGTTCGAGCCCATGATCAACCTCGGGGCCAAGTGCGGCCTGGCCGACGCCCCCACCCTCATCCACCTGGACAACCTCCTGACCCGCCTGGGGCTCGACTCCACCTCGGCGGCCACGGCCATCGCCTTTGCCATGGACCTCCACGACCGGGGCATCCTCGACCGGAAGCTCTCCGGAGGCCTGGACCTCTCCTGGGGCAACGGCGCCGTTATGGAAACCCTCATCCGCCAGATGGCCGCGGGAGAGAGCCTGGGCGGCCTCCTGGCCGGCGGCGTGCGCCGGGCGGCCCAAGCCATCGGCCA
>NZ_JBGSQX010000005.1:0-1743 GCF_041737845.1 Desulfococcus sp. | reverse complement strand
CACGGCGGTGCGCCACGTCATCGACCGCAGGCAGGGGTTTGTGTCGGAACTGGAGACCTCGCCGCCGCCCGGCCGCGAAGGCCCCCGGAGCACCGTGGCCACCCTGGGCGTCGTGAGCCGGGTCGACGATCCCGACGGGATGGGGCGGGTCCGGGTGGTGCTGCCCAATTACAATGACGTGGAGGCCGGATGGTATCCCGTGGTGACGCCCGGCGCCGGCCTGAATAAGGGAATCGTGGCCCTGCCCGACATCGACGACCGGGTGCTGGTGGTACTCCTGGAAGGGGACCCGGCCCGGGGCGTCGTGATCGGCGGCCTTTACGGCGAGTCGCCGCCGCCGGATTCCGGGGTGGAGGAGGGTGCCGTGCGGCGCTACACCCTGGCGACGCCCGGCGGTCTCCGGGTGCGGCTGGATGATGGGGCCGGAACGGTGGCGGTGGAGAACGGCGCAGGCGACCGCATTTCCCTGACGCCCGAGGCGGTCCTCGTCACCGACAGCCGCGGAAGCCGCATCGAACTCTCCGCGGAGAAATGCCGGATCCTGTCCATGGCCGACCTGGAGATATCAGCCCCCGGAAAAAAGGTGACGATCGGCGGCCAAAACATCGGTTTCGAGAGGGTGTGATGCATCTCTTGACGGAAAACGCAGCCCTGGCCTGCGACCATGCCGTGGGCAAGGTGAAGATTGAACCCTCCCAGACCCTCGTGACCATCATGGACGCGAGGGTCCTGGTGGAGACCGATCCGGAGAAGAGGCCCATTTCCGGCTGCCCCAACGTGGGCCCGGGGATCAAGGCATGCGGCCTCACCCTCACGGTCCGGAAGGGCTATTCGGAATTGCTCGCCATCGAGGGCCGGCGGGTCTGCCTGGACACGGTGACCGGCCTTACCGACGGCACACCGCCGGGAGCGGTGACTTACACGGTCCGGAATCCGGGCCAGGAGCTCGTGGAGGAGGTCTGATGGGATCGCAGCCTTACCGCGCCATGCGGTTTCTCCATCCGGATTTTGATGAAAGCGGGTTGTCCGCCGGCCTGCAGATCGCCGGCACGGGCGGCATCGACATGGTCTCCGGACACGCCGCCGTTCGCCAGTCGGTCCTGATGCTCCTCACCACCCCGCCGGGGGAGCGGGTGATGCGCCCGGATTACGGGTGCGACCTGCAGCAACTGGTCTTTTCGCCCAATGACGCGACCACCCACGGCCTGGCGATCCACTATGTGAAGCGGGCCCTCACCCGTTGGGAGCCCCGTGTCGAGATCCTGTTCCTGGATGCCGCGGCGAGCGCGGAGGACCCCGGCCGCATGGACATCCACCTGACGTATCGCCTGCGGCGCACAGGTCACCGGGAGCAACTGGTCATACCCGTGTTCATGGCGGAGGAGGCATGATGATGTCGATCAAAACCCCGAATCTGGATGACCGACGCTTCGAGGACCTGGTGGCGGACGCCCGGCGGCGGATCGCCCGGTCCTGCCCCGAGTGGACGGACCTGTCTCCGGGGGACCCCGGCATGGTGCTGGTGGAGGCCTTCGCCTATCTCACCGATATCCTGCTCTATCGCCTCAACCGGCTTCCGGAAAAGGTCTACATCGAGCTTCTCCGGCTCATCGGGCTGCGGCTTCAGCCGCCTGCGGCGGCCGGCGTGACCCTTCGGTTTACCCTCACGCGCCCGCAGGATCGGCCCGTCGGGATCCCCCGGGGGACCCGGGTGACCACCGCCCGGGCCGATGCCGGGGCCTC
>NZ_JBGSQX010000136.1:0-35512 GCF_041737845.1 Desulfococcus sp. | reverse complement strand
TGATTCTCAGCTCTGATCTGATGGACATATCCGGGTGAAACAGCGGCGCCTGCGAGGGGACTCCGGCGCCAAGGGATAGCCCGGTGCGGTAGACTGCTGTCTGCCTCTCAAAAAGGGCTCGGCTCACGCCGAGCCCTTTTTTCCTCGGTAAATCTCCGCGGGAAAATTCTGGGAATTTAACGAAAAAATCTACAGCATGAGCCTTCTCGCAGAGGCCGTAAATAAAAGCACCTTCCAGGACAGCCGCAAACAGTATTTGGATCTTGCTGCCAAGCTTTCCCGGACGTACGCGAAACAGATGGAAGGACTCCGGAGGTACCGCCAGAAAGGCCAACAGCGTATGACCGTCGAACATGTCCACGTGCATTCAGGCGGCCAGGCGGTGGTCGGCCAGATCAACCAGAGCTAATGGAGGAACGGGGGTGAGCATAAATTCACAGGAACAACCCGCAGCGGCGCCCATGACCCCGCCTGAGCGTCCATCGATCGTGTGCGGCGCAAAAACCAGGGCGGGATCACCCTGTTTGAACCCGCCCGAAGAAGGCCGCCGGCGCTGTCGGCTCCACGGTGGCGCTCAGGGCAGCGGGGCGCCCATGGGCAACAAAAACGCCCAGAAGCATGGATTCTACGCGGCCGAGGCCATCGCCCGGCGGCGTGACGCCCGTAATCTGATCAAGGAAAGCCGGGAGTTGATGAGCTATATCTTCAAGGAGTCCGAAAGCAGCCAGACCTTGTGACTCAGCGAAATGTTCTTTCCACACGTGTGGAAACCGCTCCATTGAGACCCGCCCATCAACGACAGCGCCCTCACCATGGCCCTCCTGGACCGGTTCCTGGAACCCGAGGCTGCCGTGCTCCGCGAAGGCGGCATGTTGAACCACCTCCCGCATGAAGGGCTCGAACAGGCAATGGTCGGCCAAGGCCACCAGGAGGAGGGTCACCTCCTGCCACCACCCTTGCCCGAACTTGTCCGCCAGCTGCTTCAGGACATCTGATTTTCCATACCCCGATAGGAAAATCCGCTGGATCTCCCTGGCTGCCAGATATTCCTGAAACCCAAGGTGCATGAAGCCGTATTGATCCCCACTCCAGCCGGTGAGCAGACCCGAGTCGTCCCGGACGGCCTTTAGAAAATCAGCCGCGGACCGTCTCGGACTGCACAAGACCCTGGCGCTGTCCAATTCCGTGCCGATAACCGGATCCGCCAAGCCGGTGCCCAGCTTCCGTTCAACGGACAGCTCATCGAAAGAAAGCCCCATCACCGCCTGCGGAAACAGCTGGTGAACCCGGGCTAAAACAATTTCAACCGATCCGCCATCTCCCCGTACATTGGCGGGAATTCTGGCTGGTAGTTGAGGTAACTCGGCACCGGATACCGGGCGCCCACCTTTTTCCCCACCACGTTCAAGGACTCGTACAACGGCAGCAGTAGACTGCCCGGGATGCTGAGGACCAGTTCATCATCCTGGGTCATTGAAAAAATGCGGTCTCCCAGCCCGGGGATGGCGATGCGGGGGGCCGCGGTTTGAAGGGGGGCGATCAGGTATTCGGTGCACTCGACTTTGCCGCCGAAACTTCCGGTAATCCGCTTCCCGCATGCATGGACGGCGGCCTGGGCCAGACGCATGATCTGGGCCGGGTTACCGTAAAACGCCACGGTGTCCGGTTCAAACAACCCCTTGGACAGGGGGGCCATCAGAATCGCCGGATAGGCGTCGTTTTCCAGAGTGCACATGTTTTCCGCCTCATCTGCGGCAGGAGCGGCTTCCGGGTGGAATCCAACCGCGCAGAACAGCTCTCCGAGGGTGCCCCCGATATCCTCTGCACCGCTGAAGCCGAAGGCAATCATGGCCGGCACACAGATCAGATCCTCCTTTGTCAGCCCCACCGTCCATCCGTAGAGGCGCACCATGGAAACCGCCTGGCAAATGGTGATGCGTTTACCCAGATCCCTTGCCGGAGAGCGCGTTTTCTCCGGGAACGCATCAGCGCTCTTCAAAAACTTGACTGCCAGCGGGAATGACTTCATCCGCGACGCCTCGCGAACCGCATCCGAAATCTCAGCATAGTTGACTGTTGCCACGATCTCTCCTTTCTTTTCCGATTGCAGAACATGGATTCGACACACGCATCCGCCCGCCGATTCCATCAATGCCGGCATCGATTTCTGGTGCGCCGCTTTCTCCCTGATTTCCACCGCCCGCAGAGATAAGGCATCGCCTGGGCAGGTCGCCACGCAGGGCGGGCCGAATTCCCGTCCGGGCTGACCCTCGCAGAGGTCGCACTTTTCCATGAAGCCGGCAGGTCCGAATTGGGAAATCCCATAGTTTCACAAACGCATAGATCCCACAGCCGCCGCCCGGCCCGCCGGGGCCGAACATGCCGCAGACCGTGGGGATCACCTTCTCACCAGCCAATTTTGCCGCCACAATGAACACCATGCCATACCGAATGCGGCATCGCAAAGGCTATCCGTGAAGAATTCCCTATCCCCGAAAGGAAGCGCTTTCGCCATACGTCAGCCCGAAGACCGTATCCGTCATCCAGCGTTTGAAGCCCTCGTTGTCCATAAATTGCTTGAACAGCTCCGTGTCGTCCTTCATTACCGCGGTCATGACCCGCAGGAGCGCCTTGTCGTGCTCGATGCGGGCGTTCTGCTTGTCCGAGTGCTGCTGGGCGTTTTTGTAGGCGGTGTCCGCGGCCACGCGGGCGGGGATGGTCTCGGTGATGAGCCGGCGCACCCGGTCGGCATCCTGCCACTGGATGTCGCCGAAGTGTTCGTTGAACACCTTGATGATGTTGGAAAGCCGGTCCAGCTCGGGTTCCGGCCGGTGCCCTCCCGCTGTGGTCGGAACCGGCTCGATCTCGGCGTCCTCGTCGGGCAGGAGGATCTTTTGCATGGCCCGCTTCTCAACCCGGTAGCTGTCCATGTCGATGGCGTCAAGAATCCCCTTGGAGAGGTCCTCCTCCTGCGGCGCCGGCAACTTCGGGACCAGAAAGTTCAGAAAGATCGAGCGTTTCTCCCACGCGGCGTTGGTGTAGGGCAGCACCGAGGAGAGGAAGGCGTAGGTTCGCACGAAGCCCTTTGCCTTGCCCTTGAAGTCCACCTGGCCGTCCTCGTCGAGGTCGCCGAGGTAGACGGCCACGCAGGCGTCGAGGATGGGGTCGAGCCGGTCGCGTTCGGCCCCGCCGAGGTACAGTGCCACGAAGTCATCGATCTGGTCGGCCGAGTAGACCTGGGCGCCGTCCAGGTCGGCCTGCAGGTCGTGGAGCTTGTCGGGATCGGTTTCGTCGGCCAGGATCGTGGCCCGGTAGAACGGAGCGAAGGCGACGCGGATCGTATCCGCGTCGTTCAGGAAGTCGAGCACGAAGGCGTCATGCTTCCTGGGGTGCGCCCGGTTGAGGCGGGAGAGCGTCTGCACCGCCTGGATGCCCGAGAGTGTCTTGTCCACGTACATCGTGTGGAGGAGGGGCTCGTCGTAGCCGGTCTGGAATTTGTTGGCGCAGACCAGGAAGCGGTATGGCTCCTGCCGGAACCTGTCGGCGATCCGGGAGGGGGGAAAGCCGTTCAGCGATGCCTCGTTGACCTTTACCCCGCCGTACTCGTGGTCGCCCGAGAAGGCCACCAGCGCATCGACCTGGCTCTTGCGCTCCTTCAGGTAATCGCGGATGGCATGAAAATACTGGATTGCCCGCTCGATGCCGTTGGTCACGACCATCGCCCTGGCCTGACCGCCGATCTTGCCCCGGGCGAACACCTGCTCGTGGAAGTGGTCCACCATGATTTCGGCCTTGAGCCGGATGGCATGATCGTGTCCCTCCACGAAGCGACGCAGCTTCTTCTGTGCCTTCTTCACGTCGAACTCGGGATCGTCCTCCACCGTCTGGGCGAGCTTATAGTAGCTCTCCACCGGCGTATAGTGGGCAAGCACGTCCAGGATGAAGCCCTCCTGGATCGCCTGCTTCATGGTGTAGGTGTGGAAGGCGTGGTGCTTGATGGTTCCGTCAGCCTGTGGATCGGGCGCGCCGAAGATCTCCAGGGTCTTGTTTTTGGGGGTGGCGGTGAAGGCGAAATACCCTGCGTTGGGCAAGAGTTTGCGGGATTCCATCAGGCGGTTGATCTGGTCCTCGACGGTCTCCTCCTCGTCTGCTTCACCCGCCTCTGACAGGGCCTGGCCCATGGCCGCGGTGGTCCGCCTGCCTTGGCCGGAATGGGCCTCGTCGATGATGATGGCGAAGGTTCGTCCGCGGTGCTCACCCCCGATCTCGTCAATGATCCAAGGAAATTTCTGCACCGTCGAGATGATGATCTTCTTTCCCTCCTCGATGAACCTTCGCAGGTCGTCCGAGCGTTCCGCGTGTCCCACCGTGGCACTGACCTGGGCATATTGCTTGATGGTGTCGCGGATCTGGCGGTCGAGGAGGATGCGGTCGGTTACCACGATGATTGAGTCGAAGACCGGGGTGCCGTCTTTTTCGAGCCCGATCAACTGGTGGGCCAGCCAGGCGATGGAGTTGGACTTACCGCTGCCCGCCGAGTGTTGAATCAGGTAGCGCATGCCTGGGCCGTGCTTGCCGGCGTCGGCCAGCAGCTTTCTGACAACGTCCATCTGGTGATAGCGGGGCCAGATCTGGGTCCGCTTCTTCCTGCCCGTATGCTCGTCCTTCGATGCCACCACCTGGGCGTAGTTCTCCAGGATATTGGTCAGGCTCTCGCGGGTGAGGACTTCGCGCCACAGGTAGTCGGTCTTGAGTCCGTGCGGGTTGGGCGGGTTGCCGGCGCCGTCGTTCCACCCACGGTTGAAGGGCAGGAACCACGAGGCCTTGCCTTTGAGATGGGTGCAGAAGCGCACCTCGTTTTCGTCCACGGCGAAGTGGGCCACGCAGCGGCCGAATTCGAAGATCTTCTCCCGTGGGTTCCGGTCTTTCTTGTATTGCCAGACCGCGTCGTCCACGGTCTGCTTGGTGAGGCTGTTCTTTAGCTCGAAGGTGAAGACCGGGAGGCCGTTGATGAAAAGGGCCATGTCGAGGGCAAGCTGGGTCTCGTCGCGGCTGTATTTTAGCTGGCGGGTGACGGTGAAGCGGTTCTGGTGGAAGAGCGTCCTGGCCTTTTCGTTGCCCGGGGATGGGGACCCATAAAAGAGGTCCAGGTCATGAGCACCGTGCTTGATGCCGTGCCGCAGCACGTCGATGGTGCCGCGCTTGCTGATCTCCCCTTGCAGTCGGGCCAGGAACTTGCGCCGCGTGGGTCCGTCATCATCCAGCGCCAGGGACTCGGCCGCCACGGGCTGGGTGGTCCGGAGGAAGGCGGCGAGCTGAACAAGATCGACGCAATACTCGCGGTCATAGTCGTGCGGGTTGCCGCAGATCCATCCTACGCCGCCATAACCGGCCGGTGCCTCCCCCATGGCGCCTTCCCTGGCCGGGTCACAGGGATGGCCGGTCAGCGCCGTGCAGACCTTCCGTTCGAGGCCGCGCTCGGAGGTGTCGGTTATCATGGCTCGTCCTCCCCGGGGATGAGGTCCATCTCGTCGATGTCCGCTTCGGCGTCGGTGTCGAGGGTGTCGTCAGTCTGGACCTCTGTTGCCAGGGGGTCGACCTCCGGCAGGGCGGCGGCAGCCTCGCGTACGTCGACCTTGCCGGTGACCACATCGGCGACCAGGCGGGTACGGTATTCGTTGAGGAGGTCGATCTCGCGGTTGGTACGGGCGATGGCGGTATCGATGTCGGCGGTGGTCTGGTCGAGGTACTCGACAATAGCGGCTTGTTCTGGAAGGGGAGGTCTAACTAACTGCGCTCGCTTTAGGTCCCGAATGTTGATACCTCGGACGGTCGCACCGATAATCATAGATTGGATCTGACTTTGGAACATCGGTGCTCTCACTGCGTGCAAGAGCCATCTTGGATTAACTCCGGTTCCTGCTGCTATCCGCGCCGCATCCTGCGTCAGATTAGCTCCAACAAGCCAATCAGGGACGACTTCAGCAGCCCCAACTCCACCCCGAATCGCAAACACGATGTCATTGCCAACGAGCCTCGATCGTACATAGCGTGATTCGATTTCTCTGGTCGTCTTAGAAAGTCGGTCTGGCTGAAGACGTCCGGGCTCACAGCTCCCGCCCTTTACTATCCAAACGCCATCATCGACATGTGGCCCAGGCAACACGATCCCGTACATCACGGGTCTTACTGGATCTGTGACTTGGTGGATCCTTCGCACCTCCCAATGCTCCGGTACCTCCCCCAACCACTCGACACCGGAGTCCTTCATAGGCACGTCGGGGTTGAGGCCGCGGGTGACGGCGCGGTGGATGATGGCCTGCTTCTGCTCGGTGAGCAGCGCGATCAGCTTCCGCTTGGCCCTTACCAACCGCCGCACCCGCCGGTCTACATGATTCAGATACCGCACGATGGCGGCTTGTTCGGGGAGAGGAGGGAGAGGAAGCCACACAGACTTGATGCTGGCGTGCGAAAGCCCGTATCGCGTCACCCCTTTCGCCTCCACATGGAACTGGTAGGCCAACCCCTTGCTTTGTAAAGCACGAAGCAGATAACCGCCAGATAATTCGTTGGCGAAAGATCGAAGCAACGCCAAATGGTATCCTAAAATCAAGTCGTCAGCAGGCTCCGTGACAAGCGCAGGAACGCCAATGTCGTTCCATGTTTCAGAATCCTTTGTAATAAGGACATCGCCTGCTTCCAGCCTGAATCGTTCAATCTCGGCAGGAGTGGCTGTCGCTTGCATGAAACCGATACGCTGATCGATGTGATCATGCTTGTATACGTCAACGTAGTTGCAGAGCCTGATTGGGATTTCATCTTCCGTGACGTGTTTATCCACATTGCTTACCCGCATTTCAGCGGCGTTTCGGAGCCGGCGAACGTCCCAATGCTCCGGTACCTCCCCCAACCACTCGACACCGGAGTCCTTCATCGCAGGATACGGCTTGAGGCTGGTGATCATGAATTCGTCTCCCCGGTTTCATCATGGAAGAGGTCGATGTAGCTCTGATACATGAATCTGCGGTTGCGGGTATGGCCGGTGATTTCTTCCAGGATCCGGTTACTCACAAACTTTGATACCAATTCGTTGGCTGCTTGATACGTGGTCCCGATGATTTTTCTCACGTCATCAACCGAGACAATCGGATGTTCGTAGAGGTTTTCAAGGACTCGATGTCCGTTGCCTGCTGCACGACCGAATTGTTCGGTGATGGCCATCCGGTGAGACTCGCGAAGGCTCAGAATGAGTCGCGCCGTTTCGGTGGCCTGTTTGCTGACCTCGGCCACACCGCGTAGGAAAAACGCCAGCCATTCTTCCCATGTACCTCGATCGCGCACGGACTGTAACTGGTCATAGTATTCCTGCCGATACCGTTTGAAGTAATGCGAAAGATACAGGACCGGCTTGAGCAGCACCTCCTGCTCGCACAGCAGGAAGGTGATCAACAACCGCCCAACGCGTCCGTTGCCGTCCAGAAACGGATGAATCGTCTCGAACTGCGCATGGGCCAGACCGATGCGGATGAGCATCGGCAGTTTTGGATCGGAATGTAGAAACCGCTCCAGGTCGCTCAAGTGTTGAACAACTTCCTGGGGCGGCGGCGGGACGAAGGTTGCTTCATTCAAAGAGCATCCGGCAGGCCCGATCCAGTTTTGGCTTCTGCGCACCTCACCTGGCGTCAGATGTGAGCCACGAACCCCCTTTAGCAACTCGGCGTGGATCTCACGAATCAGCCGTACCGACACTGGCAATTCGGAAAGGCGTTGCAGCCCATAGTTTATCGCTCGAACATAATTGACGACTTCGTCCACATCCTGCGGGCGATCTGGGGCAAAAATCCGCGCCTCGGCAGCCAGCACATCCTGAAGTGAACTCTGTGTACCCTCGATCTGGCTCGAAAGAACCGCTTCCTTGCGGACGTACATGAAAACGAACAAATCCGGATGAGGCAATGTCTGAATCGAGCCGTCCAGCCTTCCAAGAGCCCGATCGGCCTTTGACAACAGCATCTGCATTTCCGGGCTGATGGCTACGGGCGGATCAGGCGGTAGCGGTTTTGGACTGAATGCCCGATATCCGGTCGGCTGTTGAACGTATCTGCCTGCCCGACCTGGGATAGCGGGGCTTTGGGGCATCGCATCACTCATTTGTCTCGGCCCTCCGTCTTCCACAGGTCTGCGAACAATTGAACAACACAGGCTTGAACATGGACGGGAAAATGGCGTTTATTCAAGGCAAACTTGAATATGGGCCAAGACGGGAATTGTGTAAAAGGCAGCCTTGAATTGCTCATGTCATCGCCGCCCCCATAATCTCGCCCAGCAGCCCCCCGGTCTCCTTCACCAGGGCCAGGATGTCGGCGCGGATCTCCTCGATGGTGCGCATGGGCTGCGGCTTGTAGAAGTATCGGGTGAAGCTGATCTCGTAGCCGGTCTTGACGGTGTCGGGCACATACCAGGCATCCGGGGCGTGGGGCAGGACCTCGCGCTGAAGGAAGGCCTCGATGCCGCCGTTCTCGTTGAGGGGGATCTGCTCGGTGTCGCGCAGGTCGGTGTCCGGCTCATACTCGACCACGGCGGGCTTGCCGTTTACGGTGGCCCTGAAGAGGCCGCACAAGGGGGCGGGCGCTGTCCCCTTCCTGTGGATCTTCCGGATGACCGGCGGGGCGTCCTCGCTGCGGACACCCGTCTCCTTGAGCTTTTTGATTTCCGCCGGCTTGTAGACACGGTTCGGGTCGGTGCCCTCGATACGAAGCGGCCGCTCGACGGTCACCTTCCAGTAGCCGAAGGTGGTGTTGTCGAAGATCTTGCTTTCCTCGGTCTCCTCGAAAGCGAGGAAGGCGTCACAGACCCGCTGGATGTCGGCCCCGCCCAGCTCACAGTTCTTTTTGCCCAGGTTCTTGCGCAGGGCTTGATACCAGCGGGTGGCATCGATGAGCTGCACCTTACCCCTGCGATGATCGGGCTTTCGGTTGGTGAGCACCCAGATATAAGTGGCAATGCCGGTATTGTAGAACATGTTGAGGGGCAGGGCGACGATGGCTTCGAGCCAGTCGTTCTCGATGATCCAACGGCGGATGTTGCTTTCGCCCTGGCCGGCATCACCGGTAAAAAGCGAACTGCCGTTGTGAACCTCTGCGATGCGGCTGCCTAAACGGGTGTTCCGCTTCATCTTCGAGAGCATGTTGGCCAGGAAGAGCATCTGGCCATCGCTGGAGCGGGTGATCAGGGAATATTCCGGGTCGCCGGCGTGCTCGATCACAAAACGCGGATCGCGCATCTCCTTCTTGCCGCCCATACGCTCCAGATCGGTCTTCCAGCTCTTGCCATAGGGGGGATTGGAGAGCATGAAATCGAACTCACGGGACGGGAAGGCATCGTTGGAGAGGGTCGAGTGCTCGGGGCCGCCGACGATGTTGTCCGCCGCCTCGCCTTCGCCCTTGAGGAGGAGGTCGGCCTTGCAGATGGCGTAGGTTTCCGCGTTAATCTCCTGCCCATACAGGTGGGTGGCCACCGCTTTGCCATGCTCTTTAGCGAGCTGCTGCAGGGTTTCTTCGGCCACGGTCAACATGCCGCCGGTACCGCAGGCACCGTCATAGAGCAGGTAGGTGCCGGACTCGATCTCATGGGCGATGGGCAGAAAGATGAGCTTGGCCATGAGCCGTACCGCGTCGCGCGGCGTCCAGTGCTCCCCGGCCTCCTCGTTGTTTTCCTCATTGAATTTGCGCACCAATTCCTCGAAAATCGAGCCCATGCCATGGTTGTCGAGCCCGGGGTGCTTGACCGTATCGTCGCCGTTCAGGACCGGGGCGGGGCTCAGGTTGATCTCGGGTGAGGTGAGCTTTTCAATCAGCGTACCCAGGGCGTCGGCCTTGGAAAGCCGCGGAATCTGGTTGCGGAACTCAAAATTGTCGAGGATGTCCTGCACGTTGGGGGAGAATCCATCCAGGTAGGCCTCGAAGTCGGCCTTGAGCTGCTGGCGGTTGGCCCGGGCCTTGAGGTCCCGCATGGTGAACTTCGATGTATTGTAGAAGGATTGACCGGCTGCCTGGCGCAGGGCCGGGTCCTGTTCAACCACGCCCGCTTTGTCAAGGGTGTCCTTCATGTCGAGCACGTCCTTTTTGCTCCGTTCGAGAACAGCGTCGAGACGGCGCAGGACGGTCATCGGCAGGATGACATCGCGGTATTTGCCGCGGACGTAGAGGTCCCGCAGGACGTCATCGGCGATGCCCCAGATGTAACCGGTGATCCAATTCAGTTGGCTTTGTTCCATAATGCTCCGTGTGCTTCCGTTTTTAATGTAGCCCGTTGCGGCAGGAATGCCGATTGCCCGGTATATACCCTTGAAGGCGTTGTAAATCAGGTTTTATCCACCCGATCCTTCAGCTCCTTCCCGCATTTGAAGAACGGCAGCTTCTTGGGCCTTATCTTGACCTTTTCGCCGGTCTTGGGGTTCCTCCCGACATAGCTCTTGTATTCCTTGACATAGAATGAGCACAGCCCCCGGATTTCCACCCGTTTCCCATCCGCCAGGGCGTTGGCCATCCCTTCGAAGAAGACCTCGACTACCTTGGCGGCTTCGGCCTTGGAGAGCTTGTCTTTCTGTCTCAACATGTCGATCAGCTCCAGTTTGTTCATCTACGTCCTCCTTGGGTGTGGAACATATAACAAACTGGATAGGTTATACAATCGGAAAATTTGGTTGAAATCAAGGCAGGAGCGATATCGATGTGTTCGGCCCAATTGATAGTCGGTGTCCCTTCGGCAGGCGTGCCCGGGCCGAAAAAAGTTCGAGAGGCAGCGGGGCGCCCGGTTGTTCACCTGGGGATCTTACCGATTGGACTTGTGAGAGGTGATATCCGGATTCAGGGCAGTTCCTGGCTGCATCGGCACGGCCTCGTTCCACCCATGGCCCGCCGTGATGGTACATGGAGGCGCCGGAGGCGAGCGAGATGATGGCGGAAGCGGCGAGGTCGGCCCTGGTAATGATCGGCCACCTGTGCTATGGTTATGGTGGATCTACTTTTAGGGGGATGCGTCCTTATCTCATATGGACCTTAAGGCCTTCACGCGCATCCAACAGACCCCAAGGTGGACCCTACCTAAAAAAGACAGAGCGTCAAGATATAAGATTTTAGCTACAAACATGAACATACCTTGGGTCTGAGTGGACACAAAACGGGGTGTCCCTGCATGCTCTGGGGCGATCCTCATGCATACAATCTACAATAATTTCAGGACCTATTGGGTGGCGTGGACGGCCTTTCACGCCGGCAACAGGGGTTCGAATCCCCTTGGGGACGCCATTCTGGACAATTACATGATTCCCTTTGCAATAGCCGCCTGAAGATCATCTCTTCGGGCGGCTTTTTTGTTGTGGACACAACTTCCGGCCATAAATTGCCATCGGAAAGCCGCCCTGGGCAGCCGCAAGAGGAGTCGCCGGTATAACGTCCACAGAATATTGGCCCGGAAAAAAGAGGCCCGCCCATGAGCGCCACACCCCGCAAACCTTCCGCCAAACCCGGCACCCAGGACTTCACCGCCCTGGTGGATGCCGTGCGCCGGGTGCATGACGAGTGCGCCGCCGCAGTCACCCGCACGGTCAACACCACGCTCACGCTCCGCAACTGGCTTATTGGCGGCTACATCCGAGACTACGAGCAGAATGGCGCAGACCGGGCGAAATACGGGTCCCGCCTTCTTGAAAATCTTTCAGACTCGCTGCAAGGATGCTTGGACCGATGCTATACCGGACGCTATCTTGGGTTATGCCGCCAGCTTTTCGATACCTATCCGTCAATTCGGAAATCAGTGATTTCCGAATCCGGTATCGCGCTCGTCCCAGGGATTTTAGAACCATCCGTTGGACAACCGGAGACTCGGAAATCGGTGATTTCCGAATTTGAAACGGATTCGTGGACGTTGGTGCAGCGGCTTTCCTTCACGCACCTGGTTGAACTCCTCGCCATCGAGGATCCCCTCAAGCGCACCTTCTACGAGATCGAATGCATCCGAGGTAACTGGTCCGTGAGGGCTCTCAAAAGGCAGATCGCCACCCTGTATTACGAACGTTCGGGCCTTTCCAAAAACAAGGACAAACTCGCCGACTTGGCCCACGCCGCTGCCGAAAAGGCCGAGCCGAAGCTCGCCATCCGGGATCCCTACATCTTCGAATTCCTGGGTCTCAAATCCAGTGAGGTCGTCAGCGAATCCAATCTCGAAGACGCGCTTCTTGAGAACCTGCATGATTTCCTGATGGAGCTGGGTCACGGCTTTTGTCTCGAAGCGCGGCAGAAAAGCATCGTCATCGGAAACACCCGGGGGTTTGTGGATCTCGTTTTCTATCACCGCATCCTCAAGTGCCATGTCCTGATCGAGCTCAAGGTGGACAAATTCACCCACGAACACCTCGGCCAGCTCAACACCTACGTCTCCTGGTATCGCAAACACATGATGACCGATGGAGACAATCCGCCCGTGGGACTCCTGCTCTGCACGCAGAAAGACCACGTTCTGGTCGAATACGCCACGGCCAACATGGACAACCGGCTCTTCGTTTCAAAGTACCAGCTGGAGCTGCCCAAGAAAGAGGAACTGGAACATTTTCTCGAAACCAAGCGTCGGGAGATCACCGAAGGATAAACGATCATGACCGTACTTACATCCATCCTCCAGTCACTTCGTGATGCGACCGCCTATAACCGGCATGAACTGGCCGCCCCCCGGGTCATTCTCTGGCCGGATGAAGAGAGATTGTGGACCCGGTGCATCCAATCGCTGCGGGCGAGCTGCCCTGCCTTGTGGTCTCTGGACGATTATGCTCCCGACCAGGCGACCGGCCCGGCGGTTTGGCTGCGCTACCGACTGGAGATCCAAAAGAGCGACGACGTGCCGGTGCTCTATCCGCGGCCAGCGGAGCGAACTATAAGTGCTTCAGGGCGTTGTTCGCAGCTAACCTGGCGCTGGAGAGGGGTACCCCGAGGTTTCCAGCGGGCACAATATCGATTACGTTGGGGGATGGATAGACTGGATGCAGTCGAGCTTGAAGCTGCACGATGCCGAACCAGATGTCCGTTGGATGGATGGATGGTCTTCATGCCGTCCAGAGGTAAACTGGGCTGTCTTCGAACATCAAATGGTTAAATCAGCGGAGAGCATGTTGAACCGCGAGGGGTCTTCAGGGCAGTGGGTTGTTGAACCACTTGTGAACCACTTTTACGTGAAATTGAGCTATATAAAACTCTTTTTATGCGGGTTTTTAAAGAACAACTTATTAATTTCATTGATTTTCAACAAATTTGAATGTTATATCTCTCGCCTGCTAAGCGAGTGTACGGTGTCAAGCTGTACCGAGGGTTCGAATCCCTCTCTCTCTTTCTGCTATTTTTACGGCAGACCCCGGCTTCTTTAGTTGGGCTTTTTGTTTGGCGAACCCACCTTATTTCAACGCCTTGATCCGCTTGATATCCTCGGATTTCCCCAGCATGATCAGGATGTCGCTGTCCTTGACCACAAAGCTCGCGGGCGGGACCAGGCGGAAATTCTCCGGGACCAGTTCCCTGATGGCGATGATGTGCACATTGTACCTGGCCCGTAAATTCAGGTCCTTGAGACTCTTTCCAATGAATTCTCTGGGCGGCCCCACCTGAATAAGGTCGAATTCTTCCGAAATGGGAATGTAATCCAGGACGTTCGGCCGGGACAGCCCTCTTGATACCCGCAGGGCCATGTCCCGCTCCGGGTGGATGATTTCACTGGCACCCACACGCTTCAGGATCTTTTCATGGTCTTCGTCCAGAGCCTTTGCAAGGATTTTCTTGACCCCTATTTCCTGGAGATACAGACAAATCAGGATACTGGTGCTGATCTTCGTCCCCGTGGAGACAATGACGGCATCCATATTCTCCAGCCCAAGCGTTCGCAGGGCCTCCTTGTCCGTGGCGTTGAGAACGATCGCTTCGGTGCAGTGGGGATCAATGGCCTGAACCCGCCCCTTATCGGTGTCGATCGATATAACCTCGTTCCCGTCCTCATACAGGGCCCTGGCCGCATGAAACCCAAAGTTGCCCAACCCGATGACCGCGAATCGCTTCATGGTTGCTTCCCTTCTATCCGATCATCATATTTTCCTCGGAGTGCTCAATCCCATTCATAACACCGGTGCCGACAATAATATAGGAGAAGGTAAGCACCCCCACCCGCCCGATGATCATCGTCACGATGATCCAGGCCTTGCCCCAGAGGTTCAGCGTCGGCGTGACGTTCATGGACAGCCCCACGGTTCCGAACGCCGATACGGTTTCAAACAGCAGGGCCAGGAAAGACCTTCCCGGGTCGCTCCCCGGATGCCCGCCAAACGTGTTTCCCACCAGGATCAGAAACAGGACCGTACAGATGATCCCTATGGAGACCAACATCAGGGACAGACTGCGGGCCACGGTTTCCTCGGGAACGCTCTTTTTGAAAAGGTTTACCCGCCGCTGCCGGCGCATCCTGCTTACGGTGAACGCGGCCAGGAGCGCCAGGGTCGTGGTTTTGACGCCGCCGCCGCATGAACCGGGCGACGCGCCGAAAAACATGAGAAAGATCATCATGGCGAGGGTGGCGTCCGCGAGAGAGGCGATATCCACTGTGTTGAACCCGGCGGTTCGACAGGTGATGGACTGGAATACGGACGTCAGGATCCGATGCCAGAGGGATTGGGCCTCCCCCGGAAGAGGCCGCTCCAACATCGCGAACATGAGGGCGCCGGAGACAATCAGAACCAGGGTCGTCGTCAGTACGGTCCGGGTTTGAACCGAAAGCCTGAGTCGTCTGTCATTGTGGGACCTTATCCAGCTCTGCAGGTCGTAGAGCACCGGAAAACCGATCCCGCCGACGACAATCAGGCTGCATATGACCGCATTGACCAGCAGGTCGTCGCTGTACCGCATCATGTTGTCGGGAAACAGGCCGAAACCGGCATTGCAGAAGGCCGAGACCGAATGAAAAAGCGCGGTGTAGGCGGCCTGCGGCAGCGGCATCTCACGGCTCCAGTGGAAGGCCAACAGAATTCCCCCGGCCAGCTCCGTCCCTATCGTCATCAGGACGATGCTCCTGACCAGGCTGAAAATGTCCGCCCGGGGGGTGTGGCAAAAGAGGTCCTGCATGGCCATGCGTTGACGGATGGAGATGTTTCTGCCCAACCATTGAAAGAGAGTTACGGATATGGTCATGAGGCCCAATCCGCCGATCTGGATCAGTGCCAGGATGATACATTGACCGAAAACGGTGAAATAACGCCCGGTGTCCACGACGGCAAGCCCCGTGACGCACACGGCGGAGGTGGCCGTGAACACGGCATCGATCCATGGAATACGGCCGGATGCCGTGGAAACGGGCAGTTTCAGCAGAAGCGTCCCGGCTGCGATCAGCAACAGAAAACTCGCCAGGATGAGCAGTGCCGGATGCATCTTGAGCACCTGATGGCGGAAGGTCATGAATTCAACCTCGGGTTCAGGAAGTATTCGCATTGACGGTGATCCTCGGTCTCGCAGAGCTGATGCAGCCGATCCCCCCCTAAAACCATTCGGTCCAGATACGCCCCGCATACGATCAACTCGTGCCGGGAGTCCATGCTGTTGTAATGCAAAAACCGGCATATCACCGCCAGATGCGCAGCCAACCGGTCATCCGGGTTCAATCCGTCAATGATCTGATTCAGGCGGGGTGGATCCAGCATGGTCTCTCCAACATATCGGACAAGGTCCGCCCCCGCAAGATGGATCTCCTCAAGGAGCTTCCGGTGCTTTGAATGGAGCAGCGCCAGCACGGGGCGCCTCCGGGTATGGCTGTTCCGCTTCAGCGCGGTGATCAGTTCCACGAGGATGCCGCTATCACCCACCGGCATCTGCCCGAAACGAACCGCAATGAGTTCGGGGTTCATGTCCACGGCGTTATCGAAGCATTGGATCGGGCTGGATACCCAAGCCTCATCCAATGATGACATCCCGCAGGCCTTGCCGGTGGCGTCGCACAGCAGCAGCCGGAGACCGGATGTCGCGCCGGGATCATTTGGGTTGCCTTGTTTTTTCATCTCATGTACCGCCATTCATCGTGGGGGTCATCATCCGTCGGCTGTCCCTGGCAAGCTTGAGCAGACTGATGATCACCACCATGAACTCCAGCCGTCCCAAAAACATGGCAAGGATCTCCGCCCAGAGCGCGGCATCGGGCATCCGGGCGGAGGTCACCCCTACCGAGATCCCGACCGTCCCGATGGCGGAGGCGAATTCAAACAGGGAATCGCCAAGGCCGTATCCACAGGCGCACAGGAGCATGACCCCGGACACATAGGTCACCAGGTAGAAGAAGATAAACACCGCCACGTGGCGCACCTTGGCGTCATCCACGAAAACCCGGCGATTGCCCTCCCAGATGGAACGTTCCAGGACCGCGGCCTGCGGCTTGAAGGAACGCCCGATCTCCCAGCAGAGCAGCTTCCACAGCAGGTAGATCCGGAATTGCTTGATGCCGCCGGCCGTGGAACACGTCCCCCCGCCGACCAGCATCAATAGAATCAACAGGAATACCCCGAAGGCGTTCCAGTTTCCGTAACCGACGGTTGAAAATCCCGTGGTGGTCAACGCCGATACGGTCTCAAAGACTGCGACGCGAATCGATTTTCCAAGCTGGGGGTATATCGTCCGGCATGTGAAAAGGAAGACGGCGGCCGCGGAAAAGGGAATGAGGACGGCCATGAGTCGGACCTCGCCGTTTCGGATGATGGTGGAAAGCCTCCCGCGCCACAGGAACCATGCGGTCACGAAACTCAGGTTGCCGACCAGCATGAGCGCCAGGGTCACCGCTTCGACGGCTGTTGAATCCCAGTACCCGATGCTCTCCGGCCGGGTGGAAAACCCCCCTGTGGATACGGCGGCAAAGGCATGGTTGACCGCGTCGAAAAGAGACATGCCCACCAGGACGTATGCCAATATCCCTGCTGCGGCATAGCCGAAATAGATCATCAGAACGAGACGAGCCGATTGCCGAACCTGGGGCACGAGCTGATCGCCCCGCCCCTCTGCGCTCGAAATGCCGACCCCCGTGGGGCCGACGACGGCCGACATCATGAGGATGGCCAACCCGGCGCCGCCGGCCAGCTGGATTACGCTTCGCCACAGCAGAATCATCGGGCCGGCGCGGGTCACGTCCACCACCGAGAGCCCCGTGGTGGTCCATCCGCTCACCGACTCAAAAACCGCCCGGGAAAACGAAAGCCCCGCCACCGGCACGAAAGGCCATGCCGAAAAGAGAATGACCACAATCCAGCTCGTAAGGACGATGACGCCGCCCTCCTGCATCGACAGGGTGATGCTGGATGCGGAGCGAAACACTCGCCACAGCATACCCCCCAGCAGGACGAGACATCCTGCGGGAAGGCCGAAGGCCCATGCGTGCGCGGCCTCTTCCGGATGAACGGCAAGGACCGTCAGCGGCGTCAGCATGACCCCGCCGCTGACAACGAAGATCATTCCGGCGGATGCCAGGATCGCGGCATAGTGCTGCCTGAGATATTCCTTTTCTCGCACGGTCCGGTCCCTCTAGTTCCGTTCCCTCGTAAACGCTCTGATCACCTTGCCGTGGTTCTCCGGCAGGGTGATCAGCACCACGCGGTCCCCTGCCAGGAGATTGCTGGCCCCCCGGGGAATGATCGGTTGATTGTCGCGGATCACGACCGCGATCAGGGCGTTTTCGGGGAGGTCGATCTCCTTCAACAGCTTTCCTGCGACCGGTGAATGGGCGTCCAGCACGATCTCCGTCACATTCACCCGACCTTCACCCACCGGCAGCAGGTTGATGATCTGGTCCAGGGATGCCCGTTGTTCGATCAGGCTCCCGACGATGCGGGTGGTTGAAAAGGCCGAAACGCCCAGCTTTTCGAACACCTCGACATTGTCGGGGTCGTTGGCCAGCGCCACGACCCTCGGAACGCCGAATTGAAGGGAGGCGAGCTGGCAGATCACCAGATTGTCCGGGTCGGCCGGGGTGATGGCCAGCACTGCGTCGGCCGCCATCGCGCCCGCCTCCATGAGGATTCCGGGGTCGCTCCCGTCGCCGCAGACCACCGTTGCGGCGAGCCGCCTTGCCAGCTCGACGCACTCCTCCCGGTTCCGGTTGACGATGATCACCTCATATCCTTTGGCGGTAAAGGTCCGGCAGAGAAAATAGAGGGTCCTTCCGCCGCCGACGATCATCACCTTCATGGCCTTGCGCCTCCCTCTTCTTTGCTTTCTCCGGAAACGGCCGCGAGGAACATCCCGGCGGCGAGGGATGTCGGACAGATGGTATCGATTCCCAATCGGGTGTAGACCGCCTCCCGCCGGGGATCGAACACCCGGGCCAGCACATGGGAAACGCCGAATATCCTGCGGGCCACCTGTGCCGCCATCAGGTTGATGTTATCCTTGTGTGTCGTGGCGATCAGGATATCGGCCCGGTTCAGCCTGGCCTCCCGGAGCACCGACATCTGGGTGGCGTCCCCCTCGACGCGAAAGCCGCTGAAATCAGCGGACAGGTTGCCGAAGGTGGCGTGATCCCGGTCGATCACCACGACGGAATCGCCGCCGCGGCTGAGCTGGTTGGCCAGGTGAGAGCCCAGGCGGCCGCACCCGACGATCACGATATAGCGGTTATGCGTCATTCCGGTCCTCGCTCGTGCGCTCGTCCCCGGCCCCGGCATCCTTCCTGTCCGGACCCAGATCGATCTTTCCGGTTTTGATCCAGGAGGTGGCCCGATCCAGGTTTGCCGCGGCCGGTTTGTATGTAGGATCGATGTCCAGGGCCGCGCGGTAGAACTTCAGCGCTTCCAGGCGGTCATTTTTGATCTCAAGCAGGGCCCCGAGAAGGTTGTAGGCCTCCGCCTTTCCCGGATCGGCGGCGATGGCCCGGCGCACCGTCTCCCGGGCCGGCGAAAACTTCCGATCCGTAATGTGACGTTTGGCCAGCTCGATGAGAGAGGAGTAATCGACCGCGCTCGCTTCGTCCAGGGCCTCGCGTTCCAGCACCTGCGTCGCCAGATCCCGGATGTCGCCGGGGCTGAAGGGCTTCTGGATGAAATCCGCTGCGCCCAGCTTCATGGCCTCCACGGCGGTCTCGATGGTTCCGTGGGCGGTGATGATGATCACCCGGGTTTTTGGCCAGTTGTCCTGAATCCGGCGCAGGACGTCCATGCCGTCCATCCCGGGCATCTTCAAGTCCAGAAACACCAGTCCGAACGGCCCCTCCCCGTCAAGCAACTGCAGCGCCTCCTCGCCGTTCACCGCGGTCTGGACCGGAATATTCAGGGCTTCCAATGATTGAGACATGGTCAGGCGAATGTTCTTTTCGTCGTCAACAATCAGAATCGTTTTTTTCTCCATGGGTCCCTCCTATCGGGCCACCGCCAGGGTGAAGGTGAAGGTGCTGCCCCGGCCCGGGGCGGATTCCACCCAGATCGCACCGCCGTGGGCGCGCACGATCTCCTTGCAGATGGCGAGCCCCAGCCCGGTTCCGCCCGCCTCCCGTCCTTTTACCTGGACAAATTTCTGGAAGATCCGGGATTGATATTCCTCGGGAATTCCCGGTCCGTCATCACGGACAGACAGATGGACCTGGCGTCCGATCCTGAGGGCCGTGAGCTGGATATGGCCGCCCTTGCCCACATACCGCAGGGCGTTGGAAACCAGGTTGGTGAGGACCCAGACGATCTTGTTGGCGTCCGCTCGGACCTTGGGAAGATCTCCTGCGGGCGCCATCGTGAGCGCGACCTCCTTCATGCCCGTCTGGCTTTTGAATACCGCCTGCACATGGTCGAAAAGGGTCGGAATCGGAACGTTTTCAAACTCCATTTCGACCCTCCCCGCCTCTATCCTGGACAGATCGAGCAGGTCGTTGACCAGGGACTTCATCCGATGGACCTCCTCGTGGGCCGCCTGAAGCAGCTCCCGGTCCTTCTCTGCGAGCCCCTGGGCCGCGTGCTCCAAGAGGAGGTCCACGCTCATGCCCAGGCTGGTGAGGGGCGTCCGCAGCTCGTGGGATGCCGCCATGATGAAATCGCTTTTCAGGCGCTCCACCTCCTTCAGGCGGGTGACGTCCTTGAGCAGCAGCACGATGCCCGACAGACTCCGGTCCCGCCCGCCGATGGCCGTGACGGAAAACAGGCAGTGACGGGGCTTCTCCCCCTTCGACAGGGTGACAATCCGCTGTTCATCGGGGATGCTGGGTTGTATCCCGGTTTCGACCGTCTTGCGGATCAGGTTGCAAACATCCGATGCGGGGAGGATGTCCTCGCAGCAACGCAAGGCGTTTTCGGGGCCGTTCAAATCGAGAAACCGGCGCGCGGCGGGGTTGATGCCGGTCACCTTGAGCCGGGTATCGAAAACCACCAGGCCGTCCTCGATGCTGGCGAGAATCGCCTCCCCCTTGTTCCTCTCGGCGATGATCTGGTCGATGTTCATCTCGTGATACCGGCCAAGCTGGGTGGCCATCTGGTTGAATTCCCCGGCCAGGCGGCCCAGCTCGTCGCCGGTTTCCACGGGCACCTGAACGGTATAGTCCCCCAGGGAGATTTTTCGGGACGCCTCCATGAAGCGCCGGATCGGCTCGACGATCCGCCGGGCGAGAACCAGGCTGAAGATCAGGGCCACGATGGACGCCGAAGCGGCCACCGCGACCGTGGACCAGATGGCGCGCCGGGCCACGCGGCCCGCGTTTACGCTGGCCGCGTACATGGTTTGCTCATTGAGATTGCGCAGGCCGATGCACGCCTCACGCACCCGGGCGAAAAGGGGATAAACCGTTTCCTGGTAATCGGAGGACTGGAAAGGGCTTCCGGCCGCGGCGTTCATGTCGGTCAATTCGGAAAACCGGCCCCGGTAGGCCGCATAATCCGTTTCGATGGACTGGACAAGCCCCTCTTCGCCGGCGATGGTGATGTTGTCCTTGGCCCGGGCCAGCCATGCCAGGAAGCCCATCTCGTTTTCCCGGAACTGAGCGATGCCCTTCTGCGCATCGCCCAGATACATGAGCAGGATGCCGCTGTCCTGCCGCTCGATGGCGTCCACCATGTTCTCGGCGGCAAGAATGCTCCGGTAATTCTCGCTCAGGATGGCGTCGGTCGCCTTGCCCAGCGACACCAGGTTCGTAACGGCCCAGGCGACCACAAAGCCCATGAGGGCAAAAACGACGCCGTATCCGATGAGAATTTTCTTGATCAGGGTCATGGGGGATTCTCCTCCGTTGGGCCGCTACAGTCGCCCATGAGTAAAGCAATCGCTATGCCATCCGGAAATATTTACGATTACGATTGGTTACAAAACCAGTTGAGGGGGTTGCCTTGAAGTTTGAAAGGTCGGGGCCAAGGTGATCTTGCAGAATGCAAGGCGGATCGGCATGGCAAGGGGGATCAGATTCCGTAGGTCTTCCTTCTGCGCCAGAGCGTCGCCTGGTCGATTCCCAAAACGTCCGCCGCTTCCTGGAGCGAGGCGGTATTGGCCATGACCCTGCGGATATGGAGGGCCTCGATGGCGGACAGGGGCACCCTGTCTCCGATGGCGGGGCTGCCCGGGGCGGGGACGATATCGCCGGGAAGATCCGCCTTGCCGATCCACTGGCCGCTTCCCAGAATCGCGGCCCGCTCGACGGCATTGCGAAGCTCCCGGACATTCCCGGGCCACGCATGGCGGGTCAGCGAGGCTTCGGCCTCCGCCGTGAAGCCCAGAATGGCCTTGTGGTTGGCCCGGCCGAAATGGGCGAGAAAACCCCTGGCCAGCGGCAGGACGTCCTCCGGGCGCTCCCGAAGCGGGGGGATCGTCAGGCGGATGACGTTGATCCGGTAGAAGAGGTCCTCCCGGAAGCGGCCCTCGGCCACCCGCTGCTCGAGATCGGCGTTGGTGGCCACGAGGATGCGCACATCCGCTCTCCTTGTCGAAGGTTCCCCGATACGCTCGTATTCCCTGTCCTGGATAAAGCGCAGCAGCTTGGCCTGGACCGAAGGGGCCATGTCCCCGATTTCGTCGAGGAAGAGCGTGCCGCCCTCGCATGCCGCGATGCGCCCCGGAACATCCCGCACCGCCCCCGTGAACGCGCCTTTGGCGTGGCCGAAGAGTTCGCTCTCGAGAAGATCGGCCGGGACCGCCGGGCAGGCCACAACCGCCATGGGCTTCGCCGCCCTTGCACTCCAGTGGTGGATGGCCCTCGCAAAGACCGACTTGCCCGTACCGCTCTCTCCCGTGAGAAGGATGACGGCCTCCGATGGCGCGGCCTTTCTCGCGGTCTCGATGACCCGCTGCATTCCGGCGTTCGCGGTCTGAAGCCGATCCTCCGGGCCAAGTCGCTGGATGTCCTCCCGGAGGGCGGCGACCTCGGTTTCCAGTGCCCGGATGCCGGCGATCCGGCGGGTGATCAGCCGGACCTGGTCCGGGGTGAAGGGTTTGGCGATGTAATCGGCGGCGCCGCGCCGCATCGCCTCCACGACGCTTTCGATGGAGGCGTGGGCCGTGATGACCACGATCTTGGTCCAGGGGGACTCCGCCGCGAGAACGGGGATCAGGTCCATGCCGTTCTCCTCCCCCAGCCTGAGGTCCACGAAGGCCAGGTCAAAGGCGCGCCGCCTTGCCTCATCGACGGCGTCGGCGAGGTTGCTCACCGCGATGACCGTATGGCCTTCGGCCGCAAGACAGTAAGCGAGCGTCTTGCGGATATTGACCTCGTCGTCCACGATGAGGACGCTGAGGCAGCTTGCATTGCCGTCACGATTCATCGTCATTGCATTCGGTTCCATTCGCACACCAAAATAAGGATTCCGCACCAGGCGCCCTTCGCGCCCGCCTTGGCCTGCGCGGCCCCGGGCTCCCAGCGGTTATTCCTTGGCAAACGGCTCCGTCTCCCGGAACGGGTTGGCCTCGACTGCCGCAAGGATCGCATCCACCTTTTCCGAGGGGAGCCACGAGACGATTCCGGTCCCGACATCATAGATCGCGCCGACCACCTTGACCTTGCCCGCCTTGACGAGGTTCACGGTTGCGGGGCTGTTCAGGAAGAGGTCTTCGATCCCCTGCCAGACGTTCTCCTCGATGGCAAAGGGAATAATGGCGTCGCCATGGGCGCCCTTGTGGATTTCCATGGCCCGCTGGACGGCCGGAATGATGTTGTCCACCAGCGGGGGGATGTTCCGCTCGAGGGCATGCCCCTTGCCGTGGGCCGCGTGGATGACGGCCGTGACCGCGCCGCACTGGGTGTGGCCCAGCATTACGAACACGGGGGTGTGGACATGGGCCAGGCCGTACTCGATGGACCCGATCTCGTCCGTGTCGCAGACGTTGCCCGCGACCCGGATGACAAAGAGATCCATGACCCCGGCGTCGAAAATCAACTCCACGGGGACGCGGGAGTCGGAACAGGAGATGACCGTTGCAATGGCGTGATTCCCCTGGTCCTCCCTGCCGGCCATCTGAAGGCGTGCCGCGTTCGCGTGGGGGTTTTTCGCCTTTCCGGCATGGAATCGCATGTTGCCGTCCTTCAGCATCTGCAGTGCCTCATCCGGACCTGGTTTTTTCATGGCGCGGGGGTTCGGGCCTGCCGCGCACTGGACGAACAGGACGAGGCAGCAGGCGCACATGAAGAATCGGATGGCTTGTTTCATTCGGATCTCCTTTGGTTTTGGATGGGATGGATCATTTCCGATCCGCCCTGCCGAGCGCATTGACCGACAGGGTCGCGACGGTACAATCATCCATTATCACAGGAATGCACCCCACGCAATTTGTTGGGGCAGACCCCAGGGCAAGGTCGATGCCCTGTTGGATGCGTCTGAAAAGTGCTGCGCTGCGAATCACAAGGTATGTCTCTATCGTCCCGGAAAGTCTACCTCGCTTCATAAGCCGCCAACGCGCCTTTGACGGCATCGACAAACGCATCAAACATCTTCGTTTTCCGCCTCGACGACCTTTGGTCCAGCTTTTCGAACATTTTTTCCCGCAACCCCCTTGAAATCTCCAACTGGACGCCCTTTCCGACTTTGCACCGGTTGCAGATGTTATCCGGGTGGATCCCGCGCAGCCCCGGCACCTCATCGACCGTGGCCCTGAAACCGGCGCCTCTCAAGGCATCCCGGATCTTCTGCTTCAGGGCCTGGTGCCTGCCCCCGATGAACACCATCTCCTCCAGGTCCCGGCACCCGTGGACCGAAATCACGATCCGGGCATGCGTCGCCGCCATGGCGCCGATGGGCTCGTCATAGCGGTTGCTGCTGATGTGCAGCATTTTGTTTCCCGCCTTTTTCATCCCCTTGAAGGCATAAAAGGTATGATCGCTTCCGGCGACGGCGTCTGCGATGTCCACCGTGCCCGGCTCGATGCCGCCGCCGTGGGGCGCCATGATGGCGAACGGGGAATCCGCCTCGCGATACAGGATCGCGTAATCGCGGCCTTCCCGTTCATGCTGTTTCATTTCGGCGAAACTTGAATAACTGTCCATCGGATGTTCACCATGCCCCCGCGCCGGTATTTCAGGAAATCATATGGATTCGAAATGCTGCCCAATCCGATCTCGGGGCGGCGGGGCACCGCCACAAGCCTTCCGGGCCTGGCCGGAATCAACTTGCTTCCTTCGAAAGCTTCCGCGCGATGGGGATGTCCGCGGGCGATAGGTCGTAATCGGCGAGGCGGGCTCTTTCCACCCATGCGTACCGGTCGTGGACGGAGAGCCGGATCTCTTCATCGCCCAGGTCTGCTTTCATGGCCACCAGCCGGATGGCCCCCCGCTCGGAGCAGAAGATGCTCTCGGCATAAATCTCCCCGGCCCGGACCGTGACCGAAAGCTCCTCCCGGATCTCCCGTTCGAGGCAGGCGGCAAGGGTTTCGCCCGGCTCCTGCTTGCCGCCCGGAAACTCCCACCGCCCTGCGAAGATCTGGCCGTGGGACCTGCGGGTGAGCAGGATCCGGCCGTTCTTTTCAATGACGGCAGCGGTGACGGTTTTCATCGCCGCGGGCATCCGAACACGCCGAAAGTCGTCATCGTCCGGCCGGCCTCAATCAAAGGCGCCGTCGCGGATGTCGTCCGCGAAATCGACGACCCAGTGGAGGGCGTTGTAGCTCCGGCGCTTCCCCGTCCGCCGGCAGGTGACGACCGCCTGAACGGCGTCCGACGGCCGGGCGGGTTCGGGCAGGTGGGCTTTTTCCTCCACAAGGTCGAAATCCGCCGGATTTCGCCCGGCGTCCCGGATGATCTCCCGAAAATCATCAATCTCCGATGCCGTGATCAACATGATGCAGCCTCCTTGTTTTGCGTGAATTGGGGTGCTGGCGCGCCGCCCGATTCCCCGGGGCGGTCATTTATCGTCCTTCCGGGTGTTCCTCTCGATCCGGAAGAAGACAATCAGGAACTCCGCCTGGATTCGGACGACGACGACGGCAAAGAGGTATGCCAGCAGGGTCGCGATGGCGGCCCAGTGGTTTTTTGCGGAAAAAACGAAAAAATTGAGGAGGATCAGGGCGACCGCGCCCCCGAAGATCAGCAGAAATCCGTAAATCCCCTTGATCATCCCCGGCGTAATCAGGCGGTTGAACGAAAGGTCGAACAGGCCGCGGACCAGCTCGCCGGGCGTGTTCGGTCCGGGTCCGCCGCCGGGAGGGGGGGGCGGATGCGCCCCGCGGCCTCCTGCGGCCGGCGCTTCCGGCATGGGGACGCAGACCTCTGCCCGCTGCGGTTGCTCCTGCTGCTGCCGCTCTTCTGGCCGGGGCGGCTCCTCCCGATATTTCGAGATGATGAGGCCGCAGCACATGCAGGTGTCGCTCTTTTTCTGGGTGATGAAGCATTTCGGGCAGACCATCTCGTCTTCCCCGAGATCATACGCCGCCTCAACCGGGGTTTCCCGCGCCACCTGGAACGTGGTCCCGCAGATCCGGCACCTCACCCGCATGCCGGCATCCGGTATCTCCGCGTCCTCGACATGATGCTCCGTCAGGCATTCCGGACAGTTGATTTTCATCTCGCACCTCCCAGACAGGCGGGTTTTTTGTCCGATCAGATCATTTCCGGCAAAGGATGCCCCAGACGGCGGCGCCCGAACCGGCGCCCCCGGTGTTCAGCAGGAGATCGAGGAGGCTCGAACTCCGCGACGGGATCCAGGCCTGCCCGATTTCAATGGCGAGGCTGACGGCAAAACCCAGCAGGACCGAGGCGGCCATGGCGTACCCGACCCGCAGGCCGCGAACCCGCAAAAGGATCGCGGTGAAAACCAGCCCGAAGGGCACGAACCCGATGAAGTTGATGATGATATCCTGGATGAAATTGGAACTGAATCGAAATTTATCGGGAGGAAAGGCCAGGATACGCGGTTTGAGCACGGTCACCGCAGCCGGTGTCTCGAGATGCCGGCCCAGGCCCGAACGGTCTATCGACTCGCCGCCGGATGTCTCATCGAAGAGGTACAGCAGGGAAGTCCCCTCCCCCATGGCGAATGAAAAATCGCGGCTTTTCAGCCACCTGCCATGGTGGTTCGCCACGTCGGCGGGGGTGAGGGCATGGGGATACGCCGCAAAGCCGTAAACCGCCCCTTCCCACGGATTGTCGCCGTAGACGGAATTCCCCAAGACGAGCCTGGGACGACGGTCTCCGCCCGGGAGGGTCAGCTTCAGGCCCTTTTTTTCGAGAACCAGGCCGCCGTCCATGTAGAGGCGGGTCCCCCCGGGGCCCGAGACCAGGGTCACGACAATCGCCTTCGATGCCGCCGCCGCGATGTCGGCCATGATCCTAGGGGCTTTTCTGCTGTGGTCGTAATCGTCCCCGTTCATGAAGACGATGCGGCTGTGCCACTGCCCCATCAGGAACTGGGATGCGTCGTCCCCGTCATGGAACATGAACAGGAGGCCGAACCCGTTTTTCCGCCGGTGTTCGGAGGTGAAGGCGATCTCCACGGAAAACGACGGGCGCTCTGCCGGGCGTGCCGGGACCACCGGGTCGAAGGGCTTGGTGAAGGCGATGCCGTACTTCCGGAACCGGATGCCGGCACCGTCAGCCGGCCGGCCGACCTTGTTCGTAAAAAGGGAATGCCTGGGGTTGAGGCCCATGATGATGATTCCCGCAAGCACCGCCGCACCAAGGCAGATCAGAATTTTCAGGGGTATCCGCCCGCAGTCCATCGATTGTCACACATCCATTCACACCATTGTTGCATCATCCCGGCGGGGCGCCCTCCGCAGGTTTTTTTCAGGATAGCAAGCGCCGCCTGGGGCTACCCTCCATCGAAACGCACGCAAAGTCAACCCGGAAAATCGGCCGAGGGGCGGAGCGCCTTCAACCCCCGCGGCCGGCCCATCTTTCCGGTGGACCCTTTCGGCGTTTTGTGCTTTATGTTCTCCCAGCTTTTTCCGGCTGGCCCCGCCATGATTCCCGAAAGACGGGGACCGGGTCAGCGGGAGCGGATTGGTGCGGGCGAGGCGCTTTCATCTTGCCCATGGAACGGTATACGGAAAGGAAGAAAAATGCGGATAGCGGTGCTGGGCGGCATGGGGCTTCAGGGAAAGGCGGCCATCAGGGATCTGGCCGCGAGCGCGGGGGTGGATCAGGTGATCTGCGCGGATGTCGATCTGTCGGGATGGGAGGCCTTCGCCCGGGGGGTGGATTCAGGCAAGCTCACGGCGGTGCGGCTGGACGCCGCCTCGGTCTCCGGCGTCTGCGAAGTCATCGGCCGTGGGGTGGACGCCGCCGTCGACCTGCTGCCCCTGCCCTTCATGATGAACGCCTTCGAGGCCGCCCTGGAAACCCGGGTGCCCCTGGTGAGCACCAATTACGGGTATCCGGTGCGGCCGCTCCACGACCGTGCCGCGGCCGCCGGCGTTGCGCTGATGCCGGAATGCGGCCTCGACCCCGGGATCGACCTGGTGCTGTGCGGCCATGCCGTCACCGAATTCGACGAGGTCCATGTCTTCAATTCCTACTGCGGGGGATTTCCGGAAAAGAAGGCCTGCGACAATCCCCTCAACTACAAGATCAGCTGGAACTGGGACATGGTGCTGCGGTCCCAGAAGCGGGATTCGGTCTTCCTCCGGGAAGGCCGCCGCGTGGAGGTGCCGGCCGCCATGCAGCACGACCCGGCGTTCACCGGCCGCATCGACTTTCCCGGCCTGGGGGCGCTCGAAGCCGTGCCCAACGGCGACGCGGTCTTCTATACAGACCTCCTGGGCATCACCCCCTTCGTCCGGGAGGCGGGGCGGTTCGCCCTGCGATGGCCGGGGTGGTGCGAATTCTGGCGGCCCCTCAAGGCCCTCGGGTTTCTGTCCGACAACCCCCTCCCGGGACCGGGCCGAGGGATCACCCCCCACCAGTTCATGGTCGCCCTCCTCGAACCGCGGCTCCAGTACAAGGACGACGAGAAGGACATCGTGGCCATGTCCAACGTGTTTGCGGGCATCAAGGACGGACGGCCCAAATCCATCGTCATGAACCTCGTCATCGAAAGAGACCTGGAAAGCGGCCTGCTGGGCATGAACATCGGCGTCGGGTGCCCGGCCAGCATCGCGGCTCAGATGATCGCCAGGGGGGAGATCACCGCAACGGGGGTCCTCAACCCGGCCGTGGACATCCCCTACCACTCCTTCATGGCGGAGCTGTCCCGGCGGGGCATCCACGTCCAGAAAGAGGTCAAGACTGCAGGCTGAAAACGATTTTCATCCGTTTGACCTTCAGCCTAACCCCCTTCAGCCCGATAAAGGAGTTGTCATGGAACCAGAAAAAGAGAAGGACAATCCACCGCAGATTCAGAGCAGGCTGATCCCCATCCTTCGGGAGGGGGTGGACATTGTCAGGATGGTTTTGTTCAAGGAGCTGAAGTCGCACATGGGAGATGCATACCCGGCCAGGGATCCCGGGTTTGCCGGCAGGCTCTCGGGAGCTGTCCTGAACGACCTTTTCGGCATCGAGAACCTGATGGAGCCCTTCGCCGGGTTCAGGCGGGAGAACCAGGCCCTGATCACGGAGGAGCTCCACGCCCTCCCCCACCGGTTCGGCGAACTGCGGATTCCCCTGACCGACGCCCTCCGCGTCCAGTTTCTCTGCGACAGCCGGGAAGGGATCGACAGCGAATCGGTCCTTGTCCGGGCCAACGAGCTGGGCATCCTGATGATCGACCGGGACATCCCCCTGCCCAGGTTTTTCATGAACATGGTCCGCAGACTGGGCGTGGCCCACAGGATTCTCGATCCCGATGCGGTCCTGGCCATCCCGGAGGATGACGACGGGGCCTGCACAAACTGACGGGATCTGAATCTTCCCCTTCCAAGAGGCGGATCATGGCTTCACCATCCGAAAAGACGTCCAAAAAAGCGGTGCTTGCCGTCGCGGCCCTCACGACCTTCATGTCGCCCTTCATGATCTCGGCGGTGAATATCGCCCTCCCGGCCATCCAGGCGGAATTCGCCGTGGACGCGGTGATGCTGGGGTGGCTGGCCAACGCCTACCTGCTGGCCTCGGGCGTCGCGCTGGTGCCGGTCGGAAAGTTCGCAGACATCCGAGGCCGGCGGAAAATCCTCGTGGAAGGCATTCTCCTCTTTACCGTCTCAACGGTGGCCACGGCGTTTGTCCCATCGATTTTCTGGATCATCGTGCTCCGGATATTCCAGGGGGTGGGCGCGGCCATCACCATGACGACGGCCTTTGCCATCGTTTCGGCCGTCTTTCCCCCCAGCGAGCGGGGCAAGGCCATCGGCATCACCGTATCCAGCGTCTACCTCGGGCTGTCGCTGGGGCCCTTTGCCGGCGGCCTTCTCACCGGGGCGTTCGGATGGCGCAGCATCTTCCTCATCAACGCGCCCATCGGGGCGGCCGCGCTGATCCTGGCCGCGCTCAAGATCCGGGAGGAGTGGGCCGACGCCGCGGGTGAACGCCTGGATGTCGCGGGAAGCCTGCTCTACGGCGCCTCCCTGATCTGCCTGATGTACGGGCTGTCGGTCCTGCCGGCCCTCCTGGGGATCGGCCTCCTGGCCGGGGGAGGCGCCGGCATGGCCCTTTTCGTCCGCCACGAGCTGCGGACGGCGTATCCCGTCTTCGAGGTCCGCCTTTTCAGCCGGAACCGGACCTTTGCCTATTCGAGCCTGGCGGCCCTCATCAACTACGCGGCCACCTTTGCCGCGGCCTTCCTGCTGAGCCTGTACCTCCAGTACATCAAGGGCCTCTCCCCCGAGGGCGCCGGCACGATTCTCATCTGCCAGCCGGCCGTCATGGCCCTCTTCTCCCCCGCGGCGGGCAGGCTGTCGGACCGGATCGAACCCTCCGTCATCGCGTCCACCGGCATGGGGCTCACGGCCGCAGGACTTGCGGCCCTGGCCTTCCTCACCCCCGAAACCGGCATCCCGTATATCGTCGTCAGCCTGGTGGTGCTGGGGATCGGGTTCGCCCTTTTCTCCTCGCCCAACATGAACGCCATCATGGGCAGCGTCGACCGGCGTCATTACGGCATCGCGGCGGGTACGGTGTCCACCATGCGCCTCATCGGGCAGATGCTGAGCATGACCCTGGCCACCCTGGCCTTTTCCTTTTTCATCGGAAACGCCCAGATCGCCCCGCCGGTCTACCCCCAGCTCCTGAAATCGGTCACCCTCTGTTTCGCGGCCTTCTCGGTCCTGTGCGCCATCGGCATTTATTTTTCCCTGGCCCGGGGGGCCCTTCACGGCCGAGTCCGCTGAAGGATGCGGCGTTTACACGAATCCCCCGATGATTATTTTCTGGATATGTAAAGATCAGGCGGATCTCTTCCCCAAACCACGAGAGGTCACCCCATGACACGGATGCCCTTCAAAATGCCCGCCAACCGCCTCCGGGCGGGGAGGTTCCTTCCCGGAGGCAGCCGATTGCATGATGCGGATCCATATCATCATCATCATCGTCCTCATTCCCATGAAGAAAGGAGGGTGCCATGAATGCAGGCATTTTCTTTACCGGTTCGGGGCCTATCCTGCTTCTTACGACCTACGCCTCCCTCAACGATCCCGGCCTGGTCGGAAAGCTGGCAACGAAGGGCATCAAGAAATTCATCGCCTATCAGGTTCCGGAAGAGATCGTGAAGGAGAAATACGGGAACCACTACCATGTCATTCTGGAGGATCTGAAGCAGGAAAACGACCTTCGGATACTCGACTATGACGGCCACCACATCTTCAACAACTTCTCCCTGAAAAAGCTGGGCGCCCCCGTCTGCCACGACGAGACCTGAGGATTCACAGCACCCCGGGGGCTCACCGCCTACGCCGATGACCGCGGCAAGGCTTTCCAGCAATGGGTAGCCTTTGTCGTGTTTCCGGGTTTCCTTTTCCGGGGCGCTGTTTCCGCAGGTCGTTATCGGCTTTTGATGCCGGGAAAGCAGGCGATAATGGGCAGCGTCACCAGCGGTATCACCGTGATCCCCGTGAGCACCGTCTGGATGGAGGTGAGGTCGGCGAGCTTGCCGACCAGGGGGGAGAGCATCCCGCCCAGGCCGAAGGCGAAACCCATCATGAGGCTCGCCACCATGGACCGCCCTCTGGGGGCAAGGGTCTGGGCCATGACCACGCCGATGGGCAGGGACGCCAGCACAGAGGCACCGGCCAGGGCCGCGCCCAGGTAAACCCAGCCGCCCTCCAGCTTCAGGAAGAGATAGAGGATCGGGGCCATGGCGGCGTGGGAAAAAAAGAAGACGGGCTTGAACCCGATCCGGTCCGAGATGTGGCCGGCGAGCAGGCCGCTGGCCGTTCCGGCCATGGTGAAAAGGGAGAAGATGACGCCGGCGGATACGATGGAGAAGCCCTTCTGGACATACAGCACAGGCATGAAGGTCATGAACGACTGCCCCACCAGTGCCCTCAGGAACATGACGACCCAGATGAGGGCGATGCTCTTCCAGGCGTCTCCCAGGCTTTCCCGGACGGCGCCGAAAAACCCCAGGTGCCGCATCCCCTCGCTCTGAGGCCGCGGGACCGCAAAAAAGAGGTAGACGAGGACCGCAAGCCCGAAGACCATGGTCGCCGGCAGGGCCGAAAGTCCGTACCGCACCGCGTACCAGGTGATGAACAGCGGCCCGACGCCGAAGGCGAGGGTCCCGCCGGTGTTGAAGACCGACATGGAAAACCCGGCGTTGCCGCCCGAATAGAGCGGCACCATGCCCGTCACCGACGGGTGGAACATGGAGGAGCCCACGGACCCCAGGGCCACGAACAGGAGCAGGGTCCAGAACCCCGTGGCGATGCCTGAAATCGGGATGAAGACGACCGGCATCAGGAGCCCTGTCATGATGAACAGGCGCGTCTGATACCGGTCTGAATAATAACCGGCCATGGGCTGCACGATGAAGGCCAGGAAACGGTTGACGCCCGCGATGAGGCCGACCTGGGTGAGGGAGAGCCCCATCTTCTCCACGAAGAGCGGGAAAAGCGGGCTGGTGAAGGAGCTGTAGAAATCCCCCGTAAAGTGCACCAGGGTGAGGGCGAACAGCACCCGGATGTCTGCCTTGGCGTGTCTTGTCATGAAAGCGCGTCCCTATGGGTTTCGGGGGTTGCGGCCGCCAGGGCGGCCCGGGGTCGAAAGCGGGACTATAGGGAGCCGGGACCGCATCGTCAACACAAATGATCCCGGGGCGTCCCGCCTCCCCGCCGGCCGGCGATCCCGAACCACAGAAGGGCTGCCATCTGAAGGGCCAGCATCACGCCGAACGCCGCCGGGTAGCCGCGGACCCCATGGCCGGGGCCGCCCGTGGACCCCGCCCACCCTTCCCACCCCTGAATGATCGCGCCGATCCCCCACTGGGCCGCGAACGCCGCCACGAAGACCAGGAGGTTCAGGGCCGTGTTGACCCGGCCGGCGAGGTGGGCGGGAAAGCTCTGGGTGAGGATGGCATAGGGCAGAATCCCCGATGTGCCGAAGAAGCCGAACAGGATCCACAGCCCGGTCGACCCCGGGGAAAAAAGGAGGCCGGAACGGCCCGGAGGATCCTGAAAACCGGAGAGGATGATGGCCAGGAGCACCGTCATGAACGCCCCCATGCCCGCGCCCGCCAGGGTCATGGGGGAAACGCCCCGCCGGTTCAGGCGTTCGGCCGCGGCCCCCAGAAGGATGAACCCGGCCACCATGGCCACGGCCACCCAAAAGAGCACTCCGGCCGCACGTGCCCGGTCCAGGCCCCCCACATCCCTCAGCCATGGGCCGGCCCAGAGGCCCTGGATCGACATCAAGGTCGCCTGGGAAAGGGCGGCCCAGGGGGCGATCCGCCAGAAGGCCGTGCTTCCGAACACGGCCCCGATGCCCCGGACCTGTTCCGAGAACCGGAGGTCCCGGCCGGGGGCCTCCCGGGGCGGCCGTCGTTCGGGGACGACGAAAAAGATGACGGCCGCCACCCCCGCGGTCAGGAGGGACAGCATCGTGAACATTCCCCGCCAGTCGGTTACGGCCATGGCGGCCTCCACCGGTGCGGTGGCGGCCAGGGCGCCCATCCCGCCGGCGGCCATCTGGAAGCCGTTGATGCGGGGAAGCTGCTCCGGGGGGAACCAGACGACAAAGGCTTTGAAGGCCGCCATCAGGCAGGCCGACACCCCGAATCCGATGAGCGCCCGCCCGATGACCAGGACCGGCAGGCTTCCGGCTCGGGCGAAGAGGAGGGCTCCAGCGGCCGCGGCGATGAGGAGCGCAGCCTCGATCCTGCGGGGCCCGTACCGGTCGAGGAGTATGCCCAGCGGCAGTTGGAACGCGCCGAATGAGATAAAATAGACCGCCGTGAGGAGCCCCAGCTCGGCGGGCGAAAGCCCCATGTCGCCGGAGAGATTGGGCGCCAGGACGGCGTTGATGGCGCGGTAGAGGTAGGAGAGGAAGTACCCCAGGGCAAAGGGCAGGAATATCCTGAGACGCTTGCCGAAGGAAACGGGCATGAGGAAGCCTTTCTGCCGAATGGCCTGGTTTCAGATCGCGGAGGGTCGATAGGGATTCTTTACAGGGGCGGCGGCGACTTTGCAACGGGTTTCATCCGGGCCGCCCGGAGCAACCCTCAACGGCACTTGAACCAAACTGCCCGGACAGCCGCCGGCCCCTGTCATCACCGGCTCCTGAAAGGCGAATCGATTTTATTTTATTTGACATCCGATGCGGATAGATATAATATTACTGCCAGTTGAAGTTTCTGGACGAAAACGATCTATCGTAAGTCCCGGAAGATTTCCGGGGCTTTTTTTTGGTCTTTTCCGAATATCCGCTTCTTTTTTTCTCTATTATATCACGACAACCCAAAGGAATTTATGACGTTTCAAGCATTCAACCTGCATCCCGCCGTGTCGGCGGGCGTTGCGGCCGCGGGCTACACCCGGCCGACGCCCATTCAGATCCAAGCCATCCCCAGAGTCATGGACGGCGGCGACCTGATGGGGCTTGCCCAGACGGGCACCGGCAAAACCGCCGCATTCGCGCTTCCCATACTCCATCGCCTGATCAACTGCGATCCGAACCAGAACATGCAGAGAGGCCGAAAGCCGGCCGGCCGCAGCGACCATCACGACCGCCCCCGGGCACTGATCCTGGCACCCACCCGCGAACTGGCGGAGCAGATCCACCACGCCATCGAGGTTTTCGGCCGGGAGACCCGGTTGTCCGCCATCACCCTCTACGGCGGGGTCAACATCAATCCCCAGATCCAGAGGCTCCGCCAGGGCGTCGATATCGTCGTCGCCTGCCCCGGACGCCTCCTCGACCACCTCAACCGGGGGACCGTCGCCTTTCCCAACCTGGAGGTCCTGGTGCTTGACGAGGCGGACCACATGTTCGACATGGGGTTTCTGCCCGATATCCGGCGGATCCTCAAGCGTCTCCCCGTAAAGAGGCAGACCCTGCTCTTCTCCGCGACCATGCCGGACGAAATCCGGGCATTGGCGGGCGAGGTTTTGAACCGGCCGGCGACCGTCCAGATCGGGGCCACGGCACCCGCGGACACGGTCAGCCACGCCCTCTATCCGGTGTCCCAGCACCTCAAGACATCGCTTCTCATGGCGATCCTGCGCGGTACCGACACCGGCTCCGTCCTGGTCTTCACCCGCACCAAACACCGCGCCAGGCAGCTGGGAGACAAGCTGCTCCAGGCCGGATACAGCTCGGCCTCCCTCCAGGGGAACCTCTCCCAGGGACGGCGGCAGGCTGCATTGGATGGGTTTCGCACGGGCAAATTCCAGATCCTGGTGGCCACCGACATCGCCGCCCGGGGCATCGACGTCTCCGGGGTGTCCCATGTCATCAACTACGACATCCCCGACACCCCCGACGCATACATCCACCGAATCGGGCGAACCGGCCGGGCGGAATGCACGGGCGACGCCTTTACCCTCACCACCGCAGAGGACGCCCTCATCGTCCGGGCCATCACCAAGGTGCTGGGCGCGCCTATCGAGCGGCGCACCGTGAAGGATTTTGACTATGCCGCGCCCGCGCCGCCCAAGGCCGCTGCAGACAGCCGGCGCCAAGGGGATTCATCCGCCCGGCCCGC
>NZ_JBGSQX010000075.1:0-8898 GCF_041737845.1 Desulfococcus sp. | reverse complement strand
CGGCCACCCGGCCGCCCGACAGGATCATCCCCTCGACCGGCGCGTGGGTGACGACCTCGGCGCCCAGGGCCCTTGCGCCCTCGGCGAACCCCCGGGTCAGCGCGATCGGGTTGACCTGGCCGTCCAGGGGCGAATGGGTCGCCCCCAGGATATGGTCCGACAGGCCGGGCTCCATCCGGCGGGCACGCTCGCCGTCCATCAGGGAGACGTCCAGGCCGATCTCCCGCTGACGGTCCGTAAACCGGCGCATGGCCGCCATTTCGGCCCCGGTTTCGATGACGATCATTCCGCCCCGCTGGACAAACTCGATGGGGACGGGCAGGGCCGCCTGAAGCTCCGCGAAGAGGGCCAGGCTCTCCAGGGCGAGCCGGAGGTGCACGCCGGGCTTCTTGGACTGCATGAATACCAGGCCGTCGCAGGCCCCCGAGCTGCCGGCGGCGACCCCGCCCGCCTCGAGCACCGTGACCCGGATTTTTCTCCGGGCCAGGAAATAGGCGACGGCGCTGCCGATCACCCCGGCGCCGATGACGACGACATCGCGCTTATGGTCGCATCGAAGGGCCATCCCTCACTCGGCCGCCCGCGGCTCTTTTCGCCCGAAAGAGGCCAGGATCTCCTGCTGCCATGCTTCGCTGTAGCCGGCGGTATCCCGGAGGTTTCCGGCACGGACGGTGTGGGCGAAGTGAATCCGGACGAAATCCCGAAACCGCTTCTCCACCACCGCCCGGACCGACGGGTTGAGGCGGCGGTGCATCTCATCGTCCACCTCGTTGAATTCGAAGAAGATGGCCAGGTGATGGGTGATGCTGCGCCGGGTGTTTTCCGGCACGTCCTGGGCCGCCACGGCCGCCATGAGACCCCCTGCGGCGGACACCAGGCCGCGGCGGATGATCTTCTTGATGTTCCTCAACTCTTCATCGGTCCAGAAGATGCGGTTCCGGTCCATGCTGAGCGCGCAGCGCTCCGCTCCCAGGAGGTTGATTCTGCCGACCACGTTGCCCCTGGCCCCTTCGGGCAGCAGGCTGTCCGTCTGCGTCACGAAGATCCCGTCCTGAAAGACGGAGATTCCGCCCTTGGCGCTGTCCAGTGCGTAGATGTGGTCGCCGGGCTTCAACGCCCTCAACAGCAGCCATCCTTCGGATTCCCTGAATTCCAGGGGGGCGATGAAATCAATCTCTGCGGTGGCGCGCCGGCCGTAGACGATACTGTCGTTGCCGATCTCGATGGTCCGTCCCAGCTCGTCGTGGAGGAGGACCGGCACCTTGAGGTAGCGGAGGTTGGTCTTGAGATAGTTGGTGTACTCGAGCGTCCGGCAGTAGTTGGTTTTCGATGCCCGGAGGTGCAGGGTCACCTCGGTGCCGACCGGAAAATCGCCCTCCAGGGGCCGGACGTCGAAATAATCCCGCAGGCTGGTGATGGTGATGGATAGCCCCGGAAACCCGTCTTTCCGGGTCCGGATCACGATTTTATCCGCCGCCAGAAAGCTGGAGAGAAAGCCGATGCCGAACTGGCTGATAAAGCCGACGTCGATCCTGGCCCGCTTGGCGCCCTCCCGGACCTCGGTCGACTGGTAGAGGGAGATGCCGATCTTCAGGAAATACTTCTCGATCCACTGCCGGTCCATGCCGATGCCGTTGTCGCGCACGGTAATGCGGCTGATGTCCTCGTTGTAGGCGATGGCGATGGCCGGCCGGTAGCCGTCCGATTCCATCAACCGCCGGAGGTTGCAGGCATCGAGGGCGTTCTGGACCAGCTCGCGCAGGAAGACGCGGTTGTCCGTGTAGAGGCGCCTGCCGGTAAAAAGCTGGAGGGCGGCGGAAGAATCGACGGAGAACCTGATGTCGACGGGGTCGTATCCCTCCGGCTCGATTTCATACAGCACATCGGAATAGAGGAACCGGGGGCTGACAGACTGGTTGGCGTCGTTGAGTCTCCGCTGCACCGAACGCTCGTGGCGCTTCAGCGCCCGGTGCACCTCGGCGGCCCGGCAGCGGATCACGAGCCGGATGGTGCCGGAGAAATAGGGGTGGGGCCCGGCGTCTTCAACCGTAAAGGATTCCCTGACCCGCTCAGACGTCATGGCGATCTCTTCCGACATGAACCCGATGACCTCCCGAGCGGTTTCATCGTCCTGAAAATCGAGGGCGCGGGCGAGACGGATGGCCGCCGAGACCAGGGGCGCATTAATGCGGGCGTCGCCGGTGCTCCCGTCTTCCCTGTCCATGGCCGATTCGCCGGCGGAGCAGCAGATCCCCGTGATGATTTCAGCGGTGGCGGCATCCCGGATCCCCAGGTCCCGCCAGCGTGCCAGAATCGGATTGCCGGGGCCCGGGCTGTTTCCACCGATGGGACAGAGGGCGGCCGCGGCCTGAAGAAAGAAGATATCCCCCGGATTTTGCCGCAGCATCTGCTGCTGCTCCGCATCCAGCAGCCAGCAATCGAGGAGCGCCAGAATCCTCTCCCCCGCGTCCAGGGGATCGGTCCCGCCCGCCGGGTTGGCCGGCACGGGCGGGGCATGCAAACGCCGCACCGCCGATCGGATGGCGGCCAGATCGGCCTTCAGGTCGGCCGAAAGCCCTTCCGTGAGTCTTGTCATGAACGCCCTCCCATACTGATGCGAAACAGAGACGACCCCGGCGGGTCGGATGTTCTCCCCGAGGCACAATGCCTCCCGAAAAATGATGCCGAACCCCCGGCGCGTCAAATCGATATTGATTTTACCGTTCCGAAGCAACATTATGATGGTCTGGGGTATGGCATGCACAGGGCATGCAACCATAACATTCCATGGAACCATCAGCAAGAGAGGCGTTGTGGGGTCTTCGGAAGGAAAAGAGAAGCGGATTTCGGTTCGCATACGGGAAATGGAAATTGACGACCTGGCGCCGGTGTTTCATTTGGGGGAGATGCTCTTCAAGGCCGACGAGGCCCCCAACATGTACCGGACCTGGGATGCCTACGAGGTGGTGGGACTGTTTCACAGCGACACCGAGTTCTGCCTGGTGGCGGAACATGAAGACCGGCTCGTGGGGTTCCTCCTGGGAACGACCATCATCAAGTCCCATTCCGCCTGGAAATACGGGTACCTGATCTGGCTGGGGGTCCACCCCGACGTTCAGCAGCACGGCGTGGCCGAAAAACTGTTCCAGAAATTCAAGGATCTCGTGATCGACCAGGGCATTCGCATGCTCATCGTGGACACCGCCGCCGAAAACCTGGCGGCCCTCCACTTTTTCCGCAAGCAGGGGTTCGGGCACCCGCAGCAGCACATCTATCTGACCCTGAACCTCCAGTCTGAAATCCAGCGTCTGAAAAGACGCGCGACCGACCCCCAGGGGCCGAAGCCGGAGAGAAAAAACGAAAGCCGGCCGGGTGCGCCGCCCCAAGGCCCGGGCGAGGGGGAGGCCCCATGACCGTCCAGCACAAGCGGCTGAAACGGCTTCTGAAACAGATGATCGATATCTACAGCCCGTCGGGAAAGGAGGAGGAGATCATCGATTTCCTCAAGGGATACCTGAAGCGCAGGGGGCTTCCCGTCCGGGTGATGCCGGTGGATGAGCGCCGCTGCAACCTCATCGCGGGAAACCTCGAAGCCGATCCGCGACTGGCCCTGGTCGGCCATCTGGACACGGTGCCGGCATACGATCTCGACCGCTACGCATGCGAGGAGAAGGGGGATGTGATCCAGGGCCTGGGCGCCGCCGACATGAAAGGCGGCTGTGCCGCCATGATCGAGGCCTTCACGGCATGGCACGACGTCGGCGCGCTGCCGTCCGGCGCGGTCCTCTGCCTCGTGGTCGGGGAGGAGGAGACCGGCGACGGCGCCCGGCAGCTCATGAAGGAGCTTCATTTCCCGTGGGCCGTCATCGGCGAACCCACCGGCCTTACCCCGTGCCTCCGGTGCTTCGGCTACCTGGAAATCGAGGTCGCCACCCTGGGCCGGCGGATCCACGCCTCGGTGGCCGACCCCCGGCAGAGCCCCGTCGCCACCCTGCTGAGGAAAATGCTCCGCCTGATCCGCTATTTCGAGGCCCGCCGGCCGGACCTCGCCTACAACATCCGGGACCTGTTCAGCAATCGCGCCGGTTTTGCCGTCCCCGAGCGTTGCGAGGCCTGGCTGGATGTCCACGTTCCGCCCCACCTGGCCATGGGGGGGATCCTCTCGGAGATCGAGGACGCCCTGAACCGGGAGAGCGACAGCCCGCCCGCGGTCCAGACGGAATTCACCTGCCGGACCATCGACGCCGGCTACGAGATCCCGGAAAAAGGGCCGGTGGTGGCAGCGCTTCGATCGATCTTCGAAGCGCGGTCCATCCCCTGGGCGCCGGGCGCCTTCCGGAGCCATTCCGACGCCAACCAGCTCTGGGCCTCCGGGGTGAAGGCCATCGTCCTGGGGCCGGGGGAACTCTCCCAGGCCCACACCGAGGAGGAGTCGGTTTCTTTTTCCGAGGTCTGCCGGGCCGCGGAGATCTATCTGGACCTGCTGAAACGGATGACGCGGCCGGAGGGATGCGCCTGAAGCAAGGCTCCCCTGCCGGGTCGTCACGGGAGGAAACAGCCATGATCGATCTGAGAAAAACCCGGGCGGGGCTCCAGCGGCATTTGGCGGCCCTGACCCTCGCCATCGGAGAGCGGAGCGTTCGCCGCCCGGAAAAGCTCCGGGAAACCGCCGAATATCTACGGTCCGCCTACGGGGGCATCCCCCTGAACGCCTGGTGGGAGCCCTACGATTTCCAGGGCATGACGGTCCACAACGTCGTCGCCTCCCTCGCGCCGGCCAGCCCCCCCCGCGCCCACTACGTGGTCGGCTCCCACTACGACTCGGTGGCGGGAACGGTGGGGGCGGACGACAACGCCAGCGCCGTGGCGGTCCAGCTCGAACTCGCCCGGGAGCTGGCCGCCCCGTCAAACCGGAAACGGCTCGCCGCGGCCGTGACCTTCGTCTCCTTCGCCCTCGAGGAGCCGCCGGCCTACGGCACCCGGTACATGGGCAGCCGCGTATACGCCTCCCGGGCACGGAAGGCGGGCACGCCCATCGACGGGATGATCTGCCTCGAGATGGTCGGTTATACCTGCCGCACCCCCGGCTGCCAGGGCTATCCCTTCCCTTTGATGTTCCTGGGCTATCCCGAAGCGGGCGATTTCATCGGCATCGTGGGAAATTTCCGGTCCAGGCCCTTTGCCGGGCGCCTTCTCGACAGCTTCCGGAAGAACCGGCGTCTTCCTTCCATCGGCCTCACGGTCCCCTTCGACGGCTGGCTCATGCCCACGGTCCGCCTGAGCGACCACGCCTCCTTCTGGCGCGAGGGATACCCGGCGGTCATGGTGACGGACACGGCCTTCTACCGGAACCCCCACTATCACCTTCCCTCGGATACCATGGAGACCCTTGATGTCGATTTCATGGCCCGGCTGGTGGAAAGCCTCGTGGGATTTTTTCTTTCCCCTATTCCCTGATCCCGCTCCGGTCAGGCCCGGGTGCCGCCATGGGGATATGCCTCGAGGGGCCGGAGGGCCGGTCCCTCCCATTCCACATAAGGCCCTTCCCGCAGGGTCCGGTCCAAAACCTCCGGGATTTCCAGCCGGGCCATGAGCGCCGGTGTCGGGACGCCGGTGTCGGGATCGTATCCCCTGGCCCGGTAATACCCGGTCAGGAGCGCCTCGTGGGCCTTCATCCGGGACTCCCCCTCGGAACTTTGGGCGATCTCCGGCGGCTGCGGGAGGCTGTCATGCCGCCGGGTGCACCCCCGCCGGAGGTTGAAGCAGCGCTCGACCGCCCAGATTCTCGGCGCAACCCCGCCGCCCAGGGAGGCTTCATCGAAATGCTCGCCGGTCAGGGCCGTCAGGAGGCGCGCCAGCCCGTCGAAAAGCGGGTAGACGCCCACGAGGGGAACGGCGCAGCCCCACGAGTTGACGGCACCCTTGCAGCGTCCCAGGGCGTCGGCCAGGGTAGTGGCGTTTTCCGAGACAATGAGGCTTGTGACCGGCTCCTTTTCCGCATCCGCCGGGAGGAACCCCCGGCGGACCAGCTCGGGATAGAGCTCCGGGTCGTTCTCGCCATAGGCCCAGCTCCGACCGCGGAGGTGGTCGGCCCCGCGGGTCGAGGTGGCATGGGCCAGGGAAAAGAGCCCCGCAGGGTAGATCCCCCGGGAGAGCCCCTTGACGTGATAGCAGTACTTCATGGCCTCGGGGCCCAGAAGCCTGGCCAGGTTGAGGAGGCCCTCAGCCACGAGGCTGCCGAAGCCCTCCCGGAGGGCCGTCCGGTGGATCAATTCGGCCTGGGCCGACGCATCCGTCCAGGCGAGAGAGATGCCGGTCTCTTTTTCCGTGAGGATGCCCAGTTCGAAGAGTTTCTTGGCAAATGCGACGGTGTTGCCCAGCCCGATTACGTCCATGCCGTAGAGGTCCGCCAGGTTTTCGTATTCCAGGATCGCCACCGGGTCCTCGATGCCGGCGTTGACCCCCATGCAGCTAATGGCCTCGAATTCCAGGGCGGCCCCGGTCTCGCCGGACCTCGGCCCATCAGGGATCCGAAAGACGTTCTTGCAGGCCACGGGACAGCCGTGGCAGCCTTTCCGCCCGATCTCGAAGCGCTTCCACGATTCCGGACGAAGTGCGGCCGGCACTTCTTCGGCCTCGAGGTATTTTTTGAAATACCGGGAGCCGGGATGCCATTCCACCATGCCGATATGGGTGCCGTAGACGGCGATCTTGTCCCGCTGGACCGGGTCGGTGGCGAAGAACCGGCGATCCAGGTCGACGAGCTTCCCGAACGCCTCCGGGTCCGCGGCCGGGACGGGCTTCGTCCCCCGGACCGCCACCGCCTTGAGAAGCTTCGACCCCAGCACCGCCCCGCTGCCGCGGGCCGCGGAGTTGTATTTGTCCACGATGGTGGAGGCGAACCGGACCAGGTTTTCGCCGGCGGGGCCGATGCAGGCCGTGGAAACGCCCCTGCCGTGAACCGCGTCCAGGGCGTCGACGGTGTCCCAAGTGGTTTTGCCCCAGAGCCCCGATGCGTCCCGCAGCTCGGCGCGGTCGTCGTCGATCCAGAGGTACTTCGGCCGGTCGGCCCGGCCGGTGATGACGATCTGGTCGCAGCCCGCCCGTTTCAGGCGGTGGGCGAAGGCGCCGCCGGCGTTTCCGTCGCCCAGAATGCCGGAATAGGGCGAGAGCGTGCTCACCTCGATCCGGCTCGACAGGGGCACGCCGGTGCCGGAGAGGGGCCCCGCGCCGAAGCAGACGACATTCTCGGGCGAGAGCGGGTCGATGCCCGGGGGGATTTCATCAAAGAGCGTTTTGGAATTGAACCCGCGCCCGCCCAGGAACCTGCGGGCCGTGTCGGGATCCAGGGAAACCTTGTCGATGGCGCCGCGGGTCAGATCCACCCGCAGCACGGTGTTGCTCCATCCGTTCATAGATGATTCCTCTCCCGGAGAGTCCACGCCGCCTGTCGCTGCGCCGGACCGTCTCCGACCGCCGCCCCGCCGCCCGCGGCGCCTAGATTGGAAAGTTGGTACCGGGGGGCGGGCCATCGAGCTCCCGCTCGACCTCCCGCACCAGCACGCGGGCGAAGTCCCCGAGATCACCCTCCACAAAGGCTTTCATCGTGCCCGCGCAGACCGTCCGGATGGCCAGGTCGATCCAGTCTTCGGGGATGCCCCGCCGGGAGAGTTCCCGGCGTATCCGCACCGCCGCCCGGATGGCCTCGGCCGAACCGATCCGGTTGATCTCCGCCACCAGGTCGGGATCCCCCGCCGCCACCTGGCGGAACCCCGGAAGCTGGCTCCGGATGCGGGCCAGGATGCCCGGATCCTCGGACCCCACCACGATCATCGCGGCCTCCCCCTCGGACATGGACCTTGCATGGCCGACAATCTTGGCGTCGACCACGGAAACATCGGATCGTTTTCCGGAGACGGCCGGGTCGATGCGGGCGGTGGTGGCCATATTGAGGATAACGGCCCCGGGTTTGGCCAGGTCGATGAGCTGTTCGACGATGCCCCCCACCATGGGCGCCGGAAGCACCACCGCGACCAGATCGGCCGCAGCGGCGGCGTCGAGCGCATCGAAAGCCTCGCCGCCGGTCATTCGGGCGACCCTGGCCGCCTGCTGCAGATCGATATCGATGATGATTTTCCGGGTTTTCCGGGGAAGCTGGGCGGCGATCACGGAACCCATCCGACCCGCCCCGACCACGGCTGTACACAGGATCATGCGGCCATACCTCCATTCGGTTCGCATCCAGCCCTCACATGGAAAGAAGATGCCAGAATTCTTGTCAGAAAATAACGATCGCCGGCCCATCCTGTCAACGGGGACGGCAAAGACCGGCACGCGGCCGTCATGCCTACCGGTTCCAGCAGGCCGCCCAGTGGTTCGGCCGCCGTTCGGTGAGGGGCGGGTCCGCCACATCGCACCGGTCCGTCCGGAACGGGCACCGGGACCGGAACCCGCATCCGATCGGGGGCTCCAGGGGGTTGGGCGGCTCGCCGTCATAGACGATCCGGCGCCTGGCCCGCTGCACCCGGGGGTCGGGAACAGGCACGGCCGACAGCAGCGACTCGGTGTAGGGGTGGACGGGGCTCTCGTAGATGGGCCTGCGGTCGGCGATCTCCAGGATGCGCCCGGCGTACATGATGGCGATGCGGCGGGAGATATGCCGGACCACCGCCAGGTCGTGGGCGATGAAGAGATAGGTGAGCCCCAGCCGCCGCTGGAGGTCGTGCATGAGGTTGACGATCTGGGCCCGAATGGAGACGTCCAGGGCGGATACGGGCTCGTCGGCCACGATGAACTCCGGGTTCAGGGCCAGTGCACGGGCGATGCCGACCCGCTGGCGCTGCCCCCCGCTGAAGGCGTTCGGGTAGCGGTTCATATACTCTGGCCGCAGCCCGACCC
>NZ_JBGSQX010000069.1:0-11986 GCF_041737845.1 Desulfococcus sp. | reverse complement strand
GCGCGCGCGTGCCGCCGAGCTTGACGGGGCGGCCGCCCGGCCGCCGCTTTCCCCCATGGAACAGCGGCTCACCGTCAGCGTCACCCAAAAGCCCTTGGCGGAGGTGATCGCAGCCGTGGCGGGCCAGTGCGATGTCTCGGTGACGGGGCTGGAAGACCGGTCCCGGGAGAACATCACCTTTTCGGCCGAGGATGAGCCCGTCGAAACCGCCGTCAAGCGACTGCTTCGGAACCTGGACGAGACGAACTACGTCTTCTTCTACAGCCTGACGCAGCTGCGCCAGGTCTCCGTCATGCCCAGGTCCAAAAAGGTCGCGCAGGCCCCCCTCGACATGCCCGCGGCCGAGGCCCCCCGGGAAGAGAGCCCCGAATTGCCCGAGGGTCAGGAGCTTCAGGAGCAGGCGGTCCGGGTCATCAACGTCAATGCGGGAACCCAGGCGGAAGCCCTCCAATTGCAAAGAGGCGACCTGGTCGTCGAGTACAACGGCGTGCGCATCGAGAATTCACAGCAACTGGTTGCCATGGTGAAGCAGAAATCCGAGGAGGATACCGTCGAGATGGTGGTGGTTCGGGACGGGGAGCCGTTGCGGATGACCCTGAAAGGCGGCATGATCGGCATCAATGTCCGGACGGTGGCGGTGCCCGGCCCCGGCAGCGAAACGGAATAGCCCTGGGGTTCCATGAATCAGCCCCCATCCGCCCCGGGATACGCCTGCCCTTTACCCATAACCCTTGGCCTTTAGCCCCTGGCCCTTTGCCCCTCGCCTCTTGCCCCGCTATTCCGTGAATCCGGGAGGCAGGGCGCCCGCCGGCCCCTTGCCCGAAGGCAGATCGTAAGGGGCCGCTTCCTTCGCCGCCGGTTTGCCGATGCTGAGGCGAAGCCCGGCCGCCCGCCCCTTCTCGCGGTAAGACCCCTCCGCAAGCCGCAGGGCCTCCATGGGCTCGACGATGATGGCCGCCCGCGCCTGAACCGGACAGTGGTGCTCGCAGAACCCGCACCCGCTGCAGCGGGATTCATGGACGAAAGGCACCGGGACCGAAGCCCCGGCAACCGACCGGAGGGAGATGGCGTCGTAGGGGCAGACCTCATCGCACACCAGGCACCCCCGATCGAACTCCCATGCCAGGCATTTGTGGCGCAGGATCTGGGCCGTGCCGATCTTGGCCCAGATTTTTTCCTCGGAAGCCAGCGGTCTCAGTGCGCCGGTGGGGCAGACCTCGCCGCAGACATTGCAGAGCGGCTCGCAGGGCCCCCGCCGGGGCGTGACCTTCGGGCTGAAAAAGGCCTCGATCCCGGCCGAAAGCCCCAGGGGCTGCAGGGTGTTGGTAGGGCAGGCCTTCATGCATGCCCCGCACCGGATGCACCGGGCCAGAAAAGCCTTCTCGGGAACCGCCCCGGGCGGCCGGATCAGGTCCGCCGGGTGGATTTGGCCGGGAACGACGGCATTTTCCCGGGCGCCCAGCCCCGTCAGGGTGACCATGGCCGTTCCGGCCCCCGCTAGTCCTGCCAGCAATACCTGACGCCGCTCGGGCCACACCGGCGGCGGCGCCTGCGCATGGGCGGCGCCGCCCCCGAAGGAAACGGCCCGGGTCGGGCAGATCCGTTCGCAGGCGTGGCAGGTGATGCAGGCCCTGAAGTCCGTCTCGACGGGGTTTGCGGCGATGGCCGCCATGGGGCAGGCTCTCTGACACTCCCCGCACCGGACGCAGTCCTCGGAAACCCTTCTGCGGATAAAGGGCCTTGCTGAAAAGAGCGCGAAGGCGGCCCCCGCCGGACAGAGGCAGCGGCACCAGAACCTCGGGGCGATCAGGCCTGCGGCCAGAATGGCGCCCACGGTGCCCAGGGTAAACCACTGGAGGCCGTAGCGCGGGAGGTCGATCTGGAGGTAGGCCGCCGAGGTCAGGTCCAGGGCGTCGGCCAGGGGGCGAAGGACGGCCAGCCCGAATTTTCCGAGAAGCGACAGGGCGGGATGGATGACCAGCGCGAAAAAGCGCGTGACCAGAACCATGGGCGAGACCGGAAACACGAAGGAGACCCCCAGAAGGGCGGCGCCCGCGATGAAAAACAGCAGGAGGGATCCGAAATGCCGCCAGGCGGGGGGTTCCCGGCGGCCTGGGCCGGATCGCGGCATGGCCCTGCGGACCACGGCGTCCGACGCATCGATGACGGACCCCAGGGGGCAGACGTATCCGCAGAAAAACCGCCCCAGGACCAGTGTCAGGAGCAGCAGCGCGGCGGCGGGCCAGAGGGATGCGACGAGCGTCCGGGAGGTGATCCATGTCGCAACGGCGACCACGGGGTCCATCCGCAGAAACGCGTCCACCGGCATGGGCGAAACCAGCGGAAATGACGTCAGGCCGATGAGAAGCACAAACAGCAGAAAGCAGAAACCCTGAAGAATCCGCTGGGGGGTCGGCCCGAGGGTCATGCGGCGGCCTCCCGGATCTGCAGGTTTTCCACGTCCATGCGCCCCAGCCCGCGCTCGTGGGCGATGCGGATATGCTTGACCTGGCGGGGCTCGAACCGCTGCCCGTACCACTCGAACATCCGGACGGTCTGGGCATCGGCGGCAACCATATCCGGCGATGCGATCACCGTATTCATCTTCAACACCTTGCCCGGGCCCGACGGCCCTTCCGTGGAGAGCACCCGCGTGGCGTCCACGACCGCAAGCCTTGGGGTCAGCAGGCTGGCCAGGTCGACGATCGACTCGTGGAGATCGTAGCGGACGTGCATGACCCAGCGGTTGTAGATGAGCCCCATCATGCCCTTCATGGAAAGGCTGACGCCGGCGCTGCCGTGGGACTTGGCCACCGGCGCCGCAATCAGGACGTCCGCCTCCAGCACGTCCCGCATGACGTCGGTCTCCGTCATCTCCTTCCCGCGGGGGATGTCCGCCCGGGCGAAAAATTCGCTGTCGGTGAGCCCGTAGACCATATCCTCGTCAAAGACCCCGCAGGCCTTTTTGATCCCCTCGATGCAGAGCTCCTGCTTCCGGAGGGGATGGTCCAGGACCCGCACCTTTGCGGCGCCCGCCTCCTTGCACATGGCCACCAGTTCCCGGACCACCTCCGGGTGGGTGTTGGTCCCCCGCTCGGGATCGTGGGCGAAGCTCATGTTGGGCTTGATGACCACCCTCTGGCCCGGCTTCACAAACCTGCCCATGCCGCCGATCAGGTCCACCGCCTTCCGGGCGGCCGGCCCGGGGCCTCCGGTGGCGATGCCGATATCCGGCTCCGGGGCGCCCATGAGCGGGGCGGGGATGATCATGCCGGCGGCCGCCAGCATGGCGCCCCGGAACTGCCGCAGGAGAAACTCCCTGCGGTTGATGTTTTCCAGGAAAAGCGTTTGAAAAAATCGGTCTGCATTCATTCTTCAATCCTCCACAGGCGCGGCTGCCTCCGGAACGGAAGGCGCCTTCGCATTCAGTCCGGCAAGGTCGCGAAGCCTTCTCCAGGGGCGGCAAGGGCAACATCGGCGACGCGGCCGGACAGTGTATTCACACTGAAGACCCGGGGTTGTGCGATTTCTCTGAAAAGTTTTGACATGATGCGCAAGCCAAATTAAACTAAGCATGTTGAACGACCGAGACAACATGCCGCACCGGTCCTTATGATCATCCACCCTGGAGGAAACCATGACGCTGGCGTTTGAGCCCGTCTCTCTGGACAAGCAGCACATCTACCGCGAGCGCCTGAAAGAGACCCGGTGGGAAGCATCGGACTACAGCTTTGTCAACCTGTGGGGCTGGAGCCGGGAATACGGGCTCACCTGGGCCTGGGACGACGATCTGGTCTGGATCCGGCAAGCGCAGCCGGTCAGCGCTCTCTGGGCGCCCGTGGGGCCGTGGGACCGGGTCGACTGGCCCCACCGCATCCGTTGCCATTTTCCCGAAAAAACGACGATCATCCGGGTACCGGAGCCTCTCATCCATGACTGGAAGGCGGCCCTGGGCGAAGGCATCACCGTCACCGCGGCGGAAGAGCACTGGGACTACCTCTATTCCGTGAAGGATCTCATTGAACTCAAGGGAAACCGGTTTCACAAGAAAAAAAATCTCCTTAACCAGTTTCTGGGGAAATATGATCATGCCTATGTGCCGCTCTCGCCGGACCTGATCGAAAAGGCGCTGGCGATGCAGGAGGACTGGTGCGTCTGGCGGGATTGCGAATCCGAAGAGACCCTCTCCTCCGAAAACCGGGCGATCGCGCGCGTGCTGGCCTACTGGGAGGATCTTGCCGATATTTTCGGCGGCGCCATCCTGGTGGACGGGGAGATGGCCGCCTTTACGGTGGCCGAACGGATGAACGACGAGACCGTCCTCATCCATTTCGAAAAGGGGCTCACCGCATTCAAAGGGATCTACCAGGCCATCAACCAGATGTTTCTCGCAGAAAACAGCCACCTTCAACGGGTCAACCGGGAGCAGGACATGGGCGAGGAAGGCCTCCGAAAATCCAAAAAATCCTATCACCCGGTGGACTTCGTCCGAAAGTACACGGTCACCCTGGCATGACCGGGGCGGCCCGCGGCGAACTTGCCGGCTGCAGGATCAACGCGAACGCACCGACCGAGGAGAGCTGAAGATGCTCGTGGTGATATCGCCCGCCAAGACGCTCGATTTTGAAACACCCCCCGCAACGGCGGACTATTCCCTTCCGGGATTTCTGGACGAGTCCGAACGCCTGGTGCAGGCCCTCCAGACCCTGTCGCCGGAGGAGTTGTCCGGCCTGATGGGCATCAGTTCCAAGCTGGCCCTCCTGAACCACCGGCGGTTCGCCGAATGGACCCTCCCCTTTTCGCCCGAAACCGCAAGGCCGGCGGTCCTGGCCTTCAAGGGCGACGTCTACGAGGGGCTTGCGGCCGACACCTTTTCCGCCGCGGATTTCCAGACCGCCCAGGCCCGCCTCCGGATCCTGTCCGGGCTTTACGGGCTTCTCCGGCCCCTGGACCTCATCCGGCCCTACCGGCTCGAGATGGGCACGCCGCTCGCCACCGAGCGGGGGGCGACCCTCTACCGCTTCTGGGGCGACCGGATCACGGAGGCCCTGAACGCGGCCCTGGAGGCCTGCAGCGGGAAAACCCTCGTCAACCTGGCCTCCAACGAATATTTCAAGGCCGTCAACGTGAAGCGGCTGGCCGCGGGCGTCGTGACGCCGGTCTTCAAGGATTACAAAAACGGGACTTACAAGGTCATCAGCTTCTACGCCAAAAAGGCCCGGGGCATGATGAGCCGGTTCGCGATTCAGCAGCGCATATCGGACGCCCGGGGGCTCAAGGCGTTCACGGAAGGGGGCTACGCGTTCAATCCGGCGCTCTCCTCCCGGGACCAGTGGGTCTTCACCCGGAAGCCGGCGTGACGGGCGGGGCGGGTGGGTTGAGATCAGACAGCGCAGCCTTCGTGCATCTCAAAAAATTCTCGCCAGAGCGGTTTTCGGGGGCTCTCCGACCCCCACGAATTCCGTTTCCTGCACGCAGCCTTTGCAGAGCCTGTAAAATCGGACGGTGTCCCACAGGCTGTCGATCGTCTCTTCAAGACGATTCCGCATCTTGAGGAAACGCTTCTCGTTCAGCCCCGGACACTCGAAGACGGACTTCTGGACCCGGTAGCCGTATTCGCCGATGATTTTCACAGCTCTCCTTCTGTCCCTGTCATCGACAATATCGAAGCACACCAGGTAAAACATTCAATGTTCCCATATGAACGGTTTGTAAACCTTCCCGTCATCGAGAAGATGGCCCGCAAACTTGGCCGCCTGCCTGTGAATCACCTGCCTGTAGGATGTCTGACAATCATCCGGCGGGTAGTGGGTTTCTCTTCCCATCATCTCTTCATAGCTTGCGATGAATGTTTTCATAAGATGCGGTTTCATCTCGACAGGGCGCTTTTCCTTCATCTCTTTTTCATCCACAAAATTTTCCGGGGGATCTTTTCGATAGGTGAAATCTTCCGGTGAGAGCATCTTCCGGTTGATCAAACCAAGAACCATCCGATCTCCCAGCCGGCACCTGTACTCCTCGACCAGGTCGCAGGCCAGGGAGGGCCGGCCATAACTGATCTCGTGCAGCGCGCCCATATAGGGGTCCAGACCGACCGCCTTGACGGCGGAGAGCACCTCGTTGGTCAAGAGCGTGTAAACAAACGACATGAGGGCGTTGACGGGGTCCAGCGGCGGTCGCCTGTTCCTGCCGTTGAAACGAAAATCCGGATTTTTCAGGAGACCTCCGAACGTACCGTAATAAAACCGCGTACCGGCGCCTTCCAGGCCTCTCAAGCGGTCAAGGTCCGGCGTATCGGCATCACAGATCCGCCGGATCGAGCGGATTCGGGCCGCCGCGACACGCAGTGCGTCGTCGCCGTACTTTCGGCCCCTGGCGATCAGGAACCGGGCCATGTTTTCCAATTTTCCGGATACGATCCCGGCTGCGACGGCCGCAGCGCCGGCGCCGCCCAATTTCAGATATTGCGCGCGCCGCAGTTCCACGTGCCGATGCACGTCACCCCCCAGTCTTGCCCGGAAACGCCCGGTTGTCGTCAAAAAAACCGTTTCCACCTGCCGGCTGATCAAAAAATCGAGAACGCCTCCGGTTAAAGATACATATCCCACCAGCGTCAGCTTCTTCAATCCGTCGGCCGGAATCCGATCCACCACCTGCTTGCCCTTGCAGACATGTAAGGCGGCGCCCTCCCGGCGCAGATAACATCCGGGCTCAATCACATACAAGGACTCCATGGAATGCCCCCTCTTCCGTCCGTTTTCACTGATGCAGAAACGTCGACGCCGCTGCGATATGCCGTTCAGGCCATGAAGATCAGGACCTGATGGATCGCCGTCCTGAGATTCTCGAGGGCGCCGGAAAGGTTCTCCGCTTTCTCCGCTTTTGCTCCTGAAAACGCATCCTTCCACCCCTCGATATGAAGGAGAGGATGCCGGTATTTGAAAATGTTCCCAAATTCACAAAAATCCCCCTGAAAGGACAACAGGGAATGAATTCTTTGACACCCCAGGGGCGTGCCCCTCAGCCGGCTGAGCTTGAAATCCACAAGGTGGGGATTGTATTCGGGCGAGGCCCCCAGCAGATAATGGATAAGATGCCTGGCCCGGGGAAGAAATCCGATGGTCTGCAGCATCACGCGCTCCTCCCGCTGCGCAGGCACCTCGCCGTTCCGGCATAGAGAGATAATCTGGCCCAACGGCGGACATTTTTTCTCCAGAAGGAAAAGGTCCGGATATGCCTCCGCCCAGGCCTTCCATCTCGGGTGAATGAGGAGGGGATCCTTTTTCATCGGAGACTCGCCTGGTTCCAATTCTTCCGGCGAAAGGAAGGCGACTCCCGAGAGAAAATCAAGCTGGGCGTCCATCGAGCGATCAGCGCAATCCATAAAACAGGATGGTTTTCCCGTAAGCCGGTGAACCCCCAGCGGCAGCTTGATCAGATTTCCCAGGCCTTTCCCGCCCAAGCGGTCCTGCTTTGGAAAAACCTCCAGTGAAAAGACGGAAAGGTCCCCGGCCACCGCATCCATGATGCCCGTTAAAAAGCTCCTTACCGCATCGGCGGGCGCCGGTGGTTTGAAAAAGAACCAGAAATGGAAACCTTTCCCTCCGCTGAACTCCACCAGGGTCTCCGTCCCGGCATCCCTCGCCAGCTCTTTGATCCGCGATATCATGTAAGCCTTCTCCCGGTGGACCTGTCGACGGATATCGGCCGTCACCGGGGTTTTTCTGAAATCGCTTTTCAGATCGGCATCGACGGCGCCGACGGAAACCGTGCTGTCTTCCTTGAGGAGATACATCCCGTAGGTTTTTCTTCCACTCAGGTGATCTTCGGCGTCCTGGCGTGTAAACTCCCGGCGTACGGGAACATACCCCTGTTTGCCGGTATTTCTGTCCACCCACTGGCGCGCGAAAACGTCGCGTCGCCCTGAAAAGATCGAAATATAGCGGTCCAGCCGATGCTGGCGGAGATGAAGGCGTTCAAAGGGCCCGGCCGAAAGATCCGTGTCTTCCTGATCCGGTTGCTCGGCCTTTCCCGTATCGGTTCCGTCTGAATAAACATTCGAGATATCGCCCTTGATGAAATGCTTGGCCTGCGCCATCACGGCCGCGAATTCCTGTCTGCGGCCCAGGACCATGAGCAGTTCCAGGCGCGCCTGCCATGCGTCCGTATGATCCGGCGCAGACCGGTTTACGGTCTCCAGAATCGACAATGCCGCCTCGACCTCGCCGGCCATCTGGGCAAGGCCGGCCCATTGGACCTTCTGGTCCGGACTCATGTTTTGGGGGATATCCGGCCTGACGAGAAGAGACCGGTCGCTTTCCGTCAAGTCCCCGGCAAGCAGCCGTTTTTCAACCGATGCCAGCATCAGCCGATAATCGGTGGTATCCGCAGGTTGTTTTTTCTGACCGGGAAGGTTCAAGATCGCCCCCTTTGTTCTGATATTCATGACAAATGTTTTTTCAGCTTGTTCAGTTCCGGATAGTTCGGGTGCTCCGTCTCCAGTTGGTTCACAAGGGACCGGGCATCATCCGTCAAACCGAGGCGATAGGCCCCCAATGCCTGCCAGTAAAGACCTTCGGCATAAACCAGCCCCCATTTTTCCGCGAAGAATTCACAGGCTTTTTTCCCGTATCCCATGACCTCGCGGTAACTGCCGAGCAGGTATTCAAGCCTGGCCAGCCGGACCAGGGTCTTGTGACGGGAACGATTGTCGCGTTCGGTGCAGTTGATCAGGGCTGTTCTGGCGCCGGCAAAATCCTCCAGGCTGATCCGCAGGTCGGATTCGGTCCAACGGACGTAAGGGCGCCGGATTTTTTCAGGAATTCTTTCGATTTCCTGGAGGCCTTTGGCCGGATTGCCCAGGGCGAGATAGGTTCGACCGAGAAGCTCCCGAACAAAATCCACTGGCCCCGAAGAGTTGCATTTCAGGGAAAACAGGAGCGCGTCCCTGGCCTCGATAAACCGGCACATGTTGAAGTGGACCTTGCCCAGGGCGAAATATTTGAACGTCATGGAGATATATTCGCTGCCGTTGTCTTCAGCCAGACACCGCTTGAGCAGGTCCAGGGCCTTCTGGGGTCTCCCGCTTTCCAGCACGGCCGAAGCCCCCTGGTAAAGGGATTTAACATAGTTTTTTCGCTCCTGGTGCCTGGCTTCCCGTTCTTCCGGCGCAAGGCCTTCCCAGTTTGCGATCGCCTTGAGGAACAGCGGCAGGGCATCTCTGTCCTTGTTCTGAATCTGTCGGTACAACATGCCCTGACGGTAGAAATTGGTCACCCCGTCCGGCCGGATCGCCTGGGCCGCCGTAAAATGGCGGTGGGCCAGGTCGATTCGCTCCTGCCGATTTTTCCCGCTGAGAAATATTTCCCGGTTCTTTGCCGCATACAGAGAATTATAGGCGGTGTAGGCGAGAGAATTGTGCAGGTAAAAATTTTCCGCATCCTTTTGAATGCAGATTTCCAGCTCCTGGATGGCATCGTCAAACCGCTTGATCTGCCCGAGCGCAAAAGCGATCTTCTGGCGAACCGATCCTTCCAATCCGCTGCCGGCTGCTTCCGGAATTTTGTCTTCGAGGGGGTGGAAAAGCTCTACCGCATCCTCCCACCGCTTATCCCGAATCATGACATCGAGTTCCGCCAGTGCGCCCTTGGCCGCCTTTTTGGCCGCATCCTTTTTTACCGTCACCAGATCAGCCAGCTGCAGGAACTCATCTTCCAGAATGCCGGCCTTTCCGTCATGGCCGCCGGCGGCATTGGGTTCTTCATGTTTCTCACTGGATATGCTCATTGAAAACCTCCGTTGGTCATGTCGGTATGGGTGATGCTTCTAACAATACTAACGGCATGGCGGCAGGCTTTTTCAAAAAAATCCGGAAAAAATATTGGAGGGGACATTCGACGCCACGTTCGTGGCTGCAGATGGGTTTCTGCGGGAAGGTATTTGAGTTCAAGACCCTCGAATCCGAGTGGCCGTGCGGTCGTTTTTGGCAGGGCGGCCCTTCGGACTGATCCACCGTAGGGGCACGGCGCGCCGTGCCCCTACGTCTCAATCCCCTCGAATCGGGGCGGCCTTTCGGACAGGCTTAATGATTAGATTTCACATCGAATACCACAAGTCTCAATCCCCTCGAATCGGGGCGGCCCTTCGGACCAAGCTGAAGATGGTGCCCTTTGCCGCGCTGAAGAAGTCTCAATCCCCTCGAATCGGGGCGGCCCTTCGGACAACTTTCATGACCAGTTTAAACGTGTTCAGTTTCAATGTCTCAATCCCCTCGAATCGGGGCGGCGCTTCGGACCAAGTACGCAGTAAAAGACGATGAAGGCAACCAGATGAGTATCAATCCCCTCGAATCGGGGCGGCCCTTCGGACGGAAAGCCGATTAGGTGGCGTCGGTAAGATGTCGATCCGTCTCAATCCCCTCGAATCGGGGCGGCCCTTCGGACTGCATGATAGGGTATGTAACCATCTTTCGTTAACTAAGTCTCAATCCCCTCGAATCGGGGCGGCCCTTCGGACTTTAACTCCTATAATGCCAGAGCCTGATGAAGAATTACTGTCTCAATCCCCTCGAATCGGGGCGGCCCTTCGGACTTGAATCCCAAGGTGAATACATTAATAGCATGAGTGAAGTCTCAATCCCCTCGAATCGGGGCGGCCCTTCGGACGCAAGAGCGAGGGTGCGCACCAACACTTTTACGCACGTCTCAATCCCCTCGAATCGGGGCGGCCCTTCGGACTGAATCCTCTTCCTGTTTTGCGCCGCGAATTTGGGATGTCTCAATCCCCTCGAATCGGGGCGGCCCTTCGGACAACAAGCTCGGCGCATCTTATGGCGCGGATAGTTTGAGTCTCAATCCCCTCGAATCGGGGCGGCCCTTCGGACAAACGAGGGGAAGCCACAACTACGACCACGGAAATTGTCTCAATCCCCTCGAATCGGGGCGGCCCTTCGGACTCGCTTCTGTGCAAGTTTTGACGGTGGTGAAATCAAGTCTCAATCCCCTCGAATCGGGGCGGCCCTTCGGACCCATGGGGAGAATTATTTTGTTGAGTTGAGGCTCTAGGTCTCAATCCCCTCGAATCGGGGCGGCCCTTCGGACTTGATTTCGGCGTGTTTGGATATCTTGCCGGATGAAGTCTCAATCCCCTCGAATCGGGGCGGCCCTTCGGACCGGAACAATGGAAGACAAAAGACGGCGAGAAGAAGTCTCAATCCCCTCGAATCGGGGCGGCCCTTCGGACCCAGACTAATAACCATTTCCGCCTTGAACTCTTACGGAGTCTCAATCCCCTCGAATCGGGGCGGCCCTTCGGACAAAAAGGCGATGTTATTGATCCGGAATATTTTGCTAAGTCTCAATCCCGTCGAATCGGGGCGGCCCTTCGGACAAAGTTCGACAGCTTAGCAAACAAATACGGGTTTTAGTCTCAATCCCCTCGAATCGGGGCGGCCCTTCGGACACGTGGTTCACCTGCCCATGAATAATGAGAAGCAACAGTCTCAATCCCCTCGAATCGGGGCGGCCCTTCGGACCAAGTGCTACACGCATCATAGTAGGGTCGTCAATAAGGTCTCAATCCCCTCGAATCGGGGCGGCCCTTCGGACGGCCGAGTGCCTCGACGACTACCCTGCCCTGGTCAAGTCTCAATCCCCTCGAATCGGGGCGGCCCTTCGGACGTAAAAATACTTGCCCCGATAGGAAAATTTGATAAGTCTCAATCCCCTCGAATCGGGGCGGCCCTTCGGACATTAACTTCATTACAGCCGAGTTTGAGCAAATTCTAGTCTCAATCCCCTCGAATCGGGGCGGCCCTTCGGACCGTATAAGAACGACCCCGGAGCACGGGCGGTATTTTGTCTCAATCCCCTCGAATCGGGGCGGCCCTTCGGACTTCGAGAGGAGTTTCCGCCGACTGAAGGGAGCTGTGTCTCAATCCCCTCGAATCGGGGCGGCCCTTCGGACCTACACTGGAACGAGCGCTGAA
>NZ_JBGSQX010000135.1:0-19785 GCF_041737845.1 Desulfococcus sp. | reverse complement strand
GCGGGCACCCCCTGCCCGGGCATCAGGTGCGGGTGGTCGACGGCAAGGACCACGAGCTGCCCGAGCGCCGGGAGGGCCGGCTGCAATTTCGCGGCCCCTCGGCGACCAGCGGCTATTTCCGGAATCCCGGGCAGACCGCGGCCCTGTTCCATGGGGAGTGGCTCGACACCGGCGACCTGGCCTACCTGGCGGGACGGGACCTGTATCTCACCAGCAGGGTCAAGGACATTATTATCAAGGGCGGCCGCAACATCTCCCCCTATGAACTGGAAGAGGCCATCGGCGATATCGACGGCATCCGCAAAGGCTGCGTCGCCGTCTTCGGCGTCGCGGACCCGGCGTCCGCCACGGAAAAACTGGTGGCGCTGGCGGAGAGCCGCAGCCAGGATCCCGAGGTGCTGGCCGGCCTGAGGGAACGGATCGTCAACGTGGCCGTCGATGTCCTCGGCATGCCGCCGGACGAAGTGATCCTGGCAATGCCCGGCACGGTGCTCAAAACCTCCAGCGGCAAGATCCGCCGGGCCGCGAGCCGCGAACTCTACGAACAGGGCAGGATCGGACGGCCGCCCCGGGCGATGTGGTGGCAGATGGTCCGTCTGACGGCAGGCGGACTGCTGCGGCAGGCCGGCCAGGGGATGCGGCAGGCCGCCTCGGCCTGCTACGCCGGTTATTGCTGGCTGCTCTTCGGCGTGCTGGCTGCTCTGGCGACTCCGTTTGCCTTCCTTCTGCCGTGGGGAGGCGGCCGCTGGCGGGCGGTCCGGACGGTTGCCCGGCTGCTGGCCCGCCTCACCGGAACCCCCATCGCGGTCCGCGGCCTGGAGCATCTGGAAGCAGAAGGACCGCTGATCCTGGTCTCCAATCACCAGAGCTACCTGGACAGCCTGGTACTCATGGCGGCCCTGCCGGTGCGGTTCGGTTTTGTCGCCAAGGCCGAGCTGGCCGAAAACGCCGCGCTGCGCCGGGCGTTGCCCCGTCTGGATGTCGTCTTTGTCGAGCGGTTCGACAGCAGACAGGCCATCCAGGATGCCCGGCGGCTCAAGGAGCTTGCTGCCGGAGGGCGGTCGCTCCTGTTTTTCGCCGAAGGGACCTTCCGCCGGATGCCCGGGTTATTGCCGTTTCACATGGGGGCTTTTCTGATCGCCGCTGAAAACAACATGGAAGTGGTGCCGATAACCATTCGGGGCACACGGGCCAAGCTGCGCTCCGAGTCGTGGTTTCCGCGCCGGGGGCCGGTGCACCTGTTTATCGGCCGCCGCCTGAGGGGGCAGGCGCAGGATTGGGATTCGGCCCTCGCCCTTCGCGACGAAGCGAGGCGGGAGATCCTGCGCCACTGCGGCGAACCGGACCAGGGCGGAGACGAATAGCGGGGGGAGCAGATGCTGGAACCGCTTCATCCGAACAGGGGCGGCCGCGGCATGATCGCCATGACCAACGGGTCCCTCTTTGGTGCTTCGGAGGGAGTTCTGTTTCACCGATGGAAGGCTGTCTCGATAACGTTCGACATTTTTTCTCGGCTCGAAACCTGAAGATTACCATCGCCATGTTTATATTTGGAGGGATCTCAGGATAATGCAGGTTCGCGGGCGTGGAAGGGGGTGTAAAATGAATTCAGCATCGAGCGGATGCCCGCCGCTTCAATCCTCTTCCTGCGGTTTGTTCTTCAGGCAGTTTTTGCAGATTCCGTCCAGGCGGATCTCCACCTTGTCGATCCGGCCGGGAAAGGTTTTCCGGAACGGTTTTGTTTCCACCTGCAGGCTTTCCGGGTTGAGGCAATCCATCTGGCCGCAGTTTTTGCAGTAGAAATGGGGATGGGGTTGATGATGGTCGTTGGGGGCCAGGCCATAGTAGAAGGCCCTGCCGCCCGTGCTGAGCCGCTCGATCATCCCGTGGTCGACCAGCAGGTCGAGGATGCGGTAGACCGTCACCCGGTTGATCGCGCTGGTGCGTTCCAGCGTCTGATAGATATCTCCGGCCGACAGGGGGAAGCTGTTGTTGCCGATCACTTCCAGCACCCGCAGGCGGTTTTCGGTCGCTTCAAGCCGGGCCGACGCCAGCATCTCGGAATAATTGCACTGATGGCACATGGTCGTCCTTTGGGGTCAACCGGCAGTGGATTTCTGCGGCTCGGGGGCCTCCCGCCGGGCTCTGCTTCTGGAGAAAACGGTCAGCCGGTCCACCAGAAGAGAGAATAAAAAGCCGATTCCTGAAACCAGGATGATGGCGGCCCCCGATGTCAGGTTGTATCTGTAGGAAATCCACAGGCCCGCAATGGTGAACAGGGCGCCCAGCAGGCTGGACCCAACCATCATCTGCAGGAGGGATTTGGCGTGCCTTTCGACGATGAAGGGCGGTATGGTCAGCAGGGCGATGACCAGAATCAGGCCCACGACCTGAATCACCATGACAATGGTGACCGCCAGCATGCCGATCATTGCGAAATAGAGCGCCCGGACAGGAACGCCCCGGATCCTCGCAAACTCTTCGTCATAGCTGAGGGCCAGCAGGTCCTTGTAGTAACAGGCCACCGCCAGCGCGATCAGAATGCCCAGGGAAAGCATGATGAGAAGATCCGACGCGGGCACGGTGAGGATGCTGCCGAAGAGGTAGCTCATCAGGTCCACATGATATCCCGGGGTCAGATCGATCAGGATGATGCCGAATGCCATTCCCAGGGCCCAGATGACGCCGATGATCGTGTCGGCCCGGTGCTTGGCCTTCATGCTGACGGATGCCATCAGCATCGCGGCGAACAACGAGAAGCCGATGGTGCCCGGCAGATAGGGCCATCCGAAGTAAAAGGCGAGGCCGATGCCCCCGTAGGCGGCATGGGCGATCCCGCCGGAGAGGAACACGATGCGGTTCACCACCACCAGGGTTCCCATGATGCCGCAGATGACGCTTGCCAGGAGACCGGCAGCCAGGGCATTGCGCATGAATTCCAGTTGAAGTGCTTCGATCATGCTAAGACCTCTTGTGATCCTTCAGCACGCGATGCGGCAGACCGTGGGCGACGATCTCCACGGGACACAATTCCTCCACCGTGCACGGGTACATGGTTTCCATCATTTCGCCGGTGATCTCCGCCTGGCCGTGATAGTGCAGCCGCTTGTTCACGCAGGCCACGGATTTGACATAGCGGGAGATGACCAGGAGATCGTGGCTGACGACGACGATGGTGATCTCTTTGTTGAGTTCCCTCAGCAGCCTGAAAAAGTCCGCCTGGCCCTTGGTGTCGATGCCGGCCGTGGGTTCGTCCAGGAGCAGGAGCTGGGGATGGGTCACGAGGGCCCGAGCGATGAAGACCCGCTGGCGCTGACCTCCGGACAGTTCTCCGATTTTTCGTCCCGCAAGGTCTGCCATGTCCAGGTGATCGAGCGCGTCCATGGCATCGAGGCGGTGCGAGGCCGACTTCCAGGACGCCCACCGTTTTTTGGGGTCGAGGGTGCCCATGAGGACCACGTCCATGGCCGTGATGGGAAAGTTGCGGTTGATGTGCACGTCCTGGGGGACGTAGCCGATGCAGGACGACGCCCTGGCGGGGGAGTCGCCGTTGACGCGGATAAGGCCCTCGCCCGGTTTCAGCAGGCCTAAAATCAGCTTCAGCAGGGTGGTCTTCCCGCCGCCGTTGGGGCCGATCATGGCGATGAAATTCCCCCTCCGGATCTCCAGGTTCACATCCTGGAGAACGGTCTCGCCGTCATAGGCAAATGAGACGTCTTTAAGTTCGACAATGGGTGCGGCGGCATTCATCCCGTCACCTCAGGGCCGCTTTGAACTTGTCGGCGACGTCAAGGAGGTTGGCCGTCCAGTCCTCGGCGAGCGGGTCGGCGCGCACGACCTGGCCGCCGATCTCCCTGGCCACAAGGCCGGCGCTTTTGGCGGAAAACTGCGGCTGGACAAAGATCACCCGGATATTGTTTTCCTTGGCATTTTTGATCAAGGCCATCAATTGCGCGGGCTTGGGCTCCTTCCCCTCGATCTCGACGGCCAACTGCGTGAGGCCATAGGCCCGGGCGAAGTACCCCCAGGCCGGATGGAACACCATGAACCGAAGTCCCTGCTGATCCGAAAACAGGTTTTTCAGCCGGGCGTCCAGGCTATCGATGTCGGCCATGAATTGACGGCAGTTGGCCTCGTAAACTCCGCCATGGGACGGGTCGATCTCCCGAAGCCCCGCCAGAATCGCCCGGGCCTGGAGCTTGACCAGCGGAGGAGACAGCCAGATATGAGGGTCGACGCCGCCGTGGTCATGATGGTCCTCCGGAGGATGCCGGTCTTCGGGGTGCTCGCCTTCTCCATGATGGGCCGCCATGGCGATTTTGTCGATGCCGTCGTCCGTGTGAACAATCTTCATGCCCGGGTTGGCGGCGGAAATCTTGTTCAGCCATGCCGTCTCGAACGAAACGCCGATGGCGAAATAGGCCCGGGCAATTGCTATGTCGGCCATCTGCCTGGGTTTGGGTTCGTAGGCGTGGGGGCTGGCACCGGGCTGCACCATGACCTGGACATCCACCAGGTCTTTGCCAATTTGTTGCACAAAATACTTCTGGGGAAGGATGCTGACAAACACGGGCACGGGATCGGCGGCAAACCCGGTTTGAATGAAGCATGAACTGAAAATTACAATAAAAAAAAGCTGTCTGGATCGTCTCATCACGGCTGCTGTTCCTCCGGGTTTGGGGTGTCGTGGGGACGCCTTGACGGCGCAACAGAGTATCTATCACGGGCAGCGGGGAAGCGCCATGGAAAATCATTTTTGCAGCCCGTTGACGGGGTCTGATTCATGCCGAACAAAGGTGGCCGCAGCCACTGCCGCTTGAGCAATTATATTGCATGCGTCTGACGGAGGCAAGTCCGTCATGCGGAAACAGTGAGAAAAAATCAGTCGAACCCGGGAGCGGCGCATCCGAAGAATTTATTCCATATGTTTGCGCTCAAAATGAAACTGGTGTATATTAATTCATAACTTTCGCATGAAAACACCTTGACGCCCATCACCGCTTTTCCCCCACATGACGACGGGGCCAAGACCTTTGGCCCCCAATGAAAACAAAAGGAGATGAAAATGAAATCAATCCGGTGGCTGATCATTTTACTCCCTTGCTTGATCCTTTGTCCGGGGGCCCGGTCTCCCGGTCTCATGGCAGGGGAGATCGATGCGATCCGGGCAAAGGGCGAGATCGTGGTGTCGCTGATCCAGGAATTCCCGCCCTTTGCCATGATGGTGGACGGCCAACTCAGCGGCCTGGATGTGGACCTGGCAAAGCTGTTGGCCGAGTATCTCGGCGTGAAGGTCCGGTTTATCCAGCCTGAGACCTACGGCCAGCAGATCCCGAAGCTCCTTTCGGGAGAGTCGGACATCATTATCGCCGCCATGACGCGGACCGTTGAAAGGGGGCTTCTCGTCAGCTTCACCGACCCCTATTTCGAGGTGAGCCAGGCGGCCATGGTCCGGCGGGGAACGGTTCCGCCCATGTCCGATTCCTTTTTTGATCTCCTCAAGGTGAAAGGTCTCAAACTCGGGGTCCAGGCCGGCACCACCCATGAGAAATTCTCGCGGGAACTCTTCCCGGACAGCGCCATCCATCTTTTCCCCACGACGGCTGCGGCCGTGGACGCCCTGCTCAAGGGCGAGGTGAACGCCATGGCGGCGGATTCGCCCTTCGTAAAGATATGGCATGCCACCAACCCGGAGCACTATTTGAGGATTGGCCCCCTCCTGGCCCCCGTCACCAAGGAATATTATGCCTTCGCGATCCGTCCGGGAGATCCCGTATTCCTGGGCTGGCTGAACCTCTTCATCGATCAGGTCAAGATCGACGGCACCCTCGACCTCTTGAACCAGGAGTATTTCGAAGAGATGGCCTGGGCCGGAAAGAAGGCGCCGACCAAAAGCAGGCCGACCCGCGCGGAGATGCTGAAAAACGAATTCATCGCCCGGAAGCAAGCGATGATCGAGGCCAGGCGGAAGGCGCTCACTGGCGTTGCGCCCGACTATGACTGAAACCGTTCGCCGCAGGAGAGGTGACTTATGCGTGAACCCATCACCACATCCATATTTGACATTTTCAAGATCGGACCCGGGCCGTCAAGCTCCCACACCATCGGCCCAATGAAGGCCGCCCTGGATTTTCTGAAGTCCACCCGGGCCCTCCCGGCGGAGGCCGTCTCCCTGCCCGCGGCCGTGGACGTGTATCTCTACGGGTCCCTGAGTCTGACCGGCGAGGGGCACGGAACCCACAAGGCCGTCCTCGGCGGACTGATGGGCTGGGCGCCGGACACCTGCGACTGCGATCAGCTCCTGGCCCTTCTGGATCCTCCGGAGACGGTGTACGGCATTCATGCCGGATGGGCCGACATCCCCTTTACCGCGGCCAATATCCATTTTGAAGGGCCGGATGATTCACTGCCGCACCCGAACACCCTCCGCTTCCGACTGACCGCCGGGGGGGCGGTCCTGCTCGAAAAGGAATACTATTCCGTCGGCGGAGGATTCATCCAGTGCAAGGGCGAGGCGGCGCCGGCCAAGCCCGCGCTCCCCCACCCTTACGCCAGCATGCGGGAATTGCGGCAGGCGGTGCGCCGGACGGGGCTGTCCCTGAGGGAGATCATGCTCCAGAACGAGTCGGCCGTTTCGGGACTGTCCCGGGACGAGATCGAGGCCAGGATCGATCGCTTGATCGATACGATGTGCGCCGCCGTCGAAACGGGGCTGAAATCCGACGGCCTGCTTCCGGGGCCCATCGGCCTGATGCGAAAAGCGCAGGTCCTGAAGACCAATTCCGTCAAGATGAAGCACGAGACCGGCCGTTTCCTGGCCTGCCTGAACGCTTACGCCCAGGCCGCCTCCGAGGAGAACGCCGCCGGGCGCAAGGTCGTGACGGCGCCCACCTCGGGCGCCGCGGGCGTTCTTCCCGGGGTCATCTATCTCCTCAAGAAACACTTCGACCTTTCCGCGGCGCAGTTCCGCGACGGCATGCTGGCCGCCGCCGCCATCGCCTTTATCGCCAAGCACAATGCCAGTATTTCGGGAGCGGAGGTCGGGTGCCAGGGGGAGGTCGGCGTGGCGTCGGCCATGGCCGCGGCGTTCATCTCCTGTGCCGAGGGGCTTCCCATTCGCCAGGTAGAAAACGCCGCGGAGATCGCCCTGGAGCACCACCTGGGGATGACCTGCGACCCGGTTTTGGGGTATGTGCAGATCCCCTGCATCGAACGCAACGCCGTCGGCGCGGTCACGGCGGTCAACGCCTATATCCTGTCGGCGGCCGGGGACCCGGCAAGGCAGAAGGTCACCTTCGACGAGGTCGTCGAAGCCATGCGGGAGACCGGTGCGGATATGTGCAAAAGATACAAGGAAACCTCCCAGGGCGGCCTGGCCCTGTCATGCGTTTCTTGCTGACGGCTGTTCTCTGAGAAATCCGACCCCTTTCGTCAACATCATTAGGAGCGTATCCCATGAAAAAAATCAGCGGCAGTACCCAGATATTGATTGCAATGATCGCAGGCATCGTCGCGGGGTTCTTCCTAGGGGAAAAAGGCGTTGTTTTCGCGCCCCTGGGGGATGTTTTCATCTTGCTGATCAAAATGGTGATCATTCCCCTCGTCTTCTTCAGCATCATCTCCGGCGCGGCCGCCCTGGGGGAAACCAAATCGGCGGGCAAAGTGGGGATTTTCACCGTCGGCTATTACCTGGCGACCTCCGCCGTCTCCGTTATCCTGGGGCTTCTGGCCGGCACCATCTTCAAGCCGGGCCTGGGGGTGAAGATCCCGCCGTCCCTGATGACGGATCCCTCCACCTATGCGGAAAACGCCAGGATCGCGGGGTTCTGGGAAACCATCCAGGGCATCATCCCCGATAATCCGTTCAACTCGCTGTCATCGGGGAACATCCTTCAGATCCTCTTCTTCGCCCTCTTTTTCGGCATCGCCCTTTCGATCATGCCCCGGGAGAAGCAGCGCCCCGTCCTGGACATCCTCGATACGGTGAACGACGGGATGATCTGGATGATCCAGAAGATTCTCGTCGTCGCCCCCATCGGCGTGTTCGGACTCATGGTCAACTCCATCGCGCTCTTCGGCATGGACATCATGCAGCTCGTGCTCAAGCTGCTGGCGGTCTTCACCGGAACCCTGGCGGTGATCCATTTCGGCATGATTCCGCTCCTGGCGATGTTCCTCGGAAAAATGAACCCGCTCCGGTTCCTGGGCGGCATGAAGGAGACCCAGATCCTGGCCTTCGCCAGCGCGTCCTCCATGGCCACCCTGCCGGTCAACAAAAAGGACTGTGAAAACCTGGGTGTCCGGCCGGAGGTGACCGCCTTCGTCCTGCCCCTGGGGGCGACCATCAACATGAACGGCAATGCCATGCTCTACGCCCTCACTGCGGTCTTCTTCGCCCAGATGTTCGGGATCGAACTGGGCATGCCCCAATACGTCGCCATCGTGTTCACCTCCGTCCTGGGCGCCATCGGCACCGCGGGGGTCCCGGGTCCCGCGCTCCTGGTGGTCGCCGTCCTGGTGGCGGCGAACATTCCCCTGGCCGGCCTGCCGCTCATCTTCGGCGTCGACAGGCTGTTCGACATGATGCGCACCTCCACCAACGTCCTGGGTGACGCATCCTGTGCGGTCATTGTGAACAGGATGCTGGACGACGAGGCCGAAAAGGCCTGAAAAACACTTACGGGCAACCGTTTTAGGAAAGGCAGGCCACTGCATGGGGGATACTGACATGGAACCAGCGGAAAACAACCATCCGGAAGAACAAAAGACGCTGCCCCGGGTCGTCATCCTGGCGACCGGCGGAACCATCGCCGGCGCCGCCGAGTCGGGGACGGAGGCCGGATACACCTCCGGGAAGATGGGCGTCGACGCCATGATCGACGCCGTGCCGGGATTGACCGCGCTGGCCGATGTCCGCGGGGAGCAGGTCGCCAGCGTCGGCTCCCAGGACATCTCCTTTGCGATCATGATCCGGCTGGCGGGCCGCATCAACGAGCTTTTCGCCGCCGGTGAGGCAGACGGCATCGTCGTGACCCACGGCACGGACACCATGGAGGAGACGGCCCACTTCCTCAACCTGACCGTGAAAAGCCAAAAGCCCGCGGTCATGACCGGGGCCATGCGGCCGTCCACCGCCATCAGCGCGGACGGCCCCCTCAACCTCTACAACGCGGTCGCGGTCGCGGCCGACCCGAAGGCCGAAGGGCGGGGGGTCCTGGTGGTGATGAACGACCGGATCCACGGGGCCCATTCCCTCACGAAAAACAACACCACCTCGGTGGAAACCTTCCTGTCGCCGGTGAACGGGCTGATCGGGACCGTCATCTACGGGAAAACCGCCTATTTCAGGGGGCCGTTCAGGAAGCATACCCACCTGAGCGAGTTCTCCGTGGAGGGCGTGAGCTCCCTGCCCCGGGTGGACGTCATCTACGCCTGCGCCGACATGCCGGCGGACCTGGTCGAATGCTCGGTCGCGCGGGGCGCCAGAGGCATCGTCATTGCCGGGGACGGCAACGGCAACATGAACGCGGCGACGATCGAAGCCGCCGCCGGAATGGCCGCACAGGGCATCGTCATTGTCCGGAGTTCGCGGGTTCCCAGCGGAACGGTGAGCCGGAATATCGAGGTGGACGACGACCGGCTGGGGTTCATCGCATCCGATGAACTCAATCCGGCCAAGGCCCGCATTCTGCTCATGCTGGCGCTGTTGAAGAAAAGAAGCCCGGCGGAAATTCAGGCCTTGTACTATTCGTATTAGCGGGAGACGCCGGGGGAATATCGCCCGGAGCGATGGTTGGACGTCGTTTTAAGGTGAGGAGCGGTCAAATCATGTTCGACATGCTGAAGCGGTACGAAAGGTTCATGATTCAGGCCCTGATGGTGATGATGGCGATTGTGCTGGGGCTTGCCACCATCGATCTCGGATGGCTCATCATCCGGGACATCCTGGAGCCGCCGGTGTTGATTCTCAGCATCGACCAGCTCCTCGAAATCTTCGGGCTCTTCATGCTGGTCGTGATCGGGATCGAACTCCTGGAAACCCTCATGAGAACCTACATCACCCAGGGTCAGCCCCACTACGAGGTGGTTCTTTCGGTGGCCATCATCGCCATTGCCCGCAAGGTCATCATTCTGGATCCGAAAGATTTGCAAGCAATGAACCTGATCGGGATCGCCGCCATCATCATTGCCCTGACCGTCGGCTATTACCTGATGAAGCGGGGAGAATCCTGCCGCAGACGGGAATAGGGTCTGCTATAGCAGTCCTCGATACCGGATGAAGAGCAGAACGACGGCCCACGATCCCAGGGCGACCTTAACGGCCACCAGGAGGTTGAATAGAGGGATCATCCCGCCGCTGAAGAGTTCGCCCGTCTCGCCGTGGGGCAGCGCAACGCCGGCCAGGGTCAGGAAGGCCAGCAGGATGAAGAGGAGTACGGCGACCTTTTCCCACGCCGCGACATGCCATCGCCGATAAATCGCCTGCATCTCCTCCGGGGGCGAGGTGACGGCAACGAGGCCGATGGCCGTCCCGCCGGCAACCCCGGCTGCAAACCCCCCGCCGGGGCTGAGATGGCCCCGGATCGCCAGTTCAATGCCCACCAGCGCCGCGATGGTGGCGCCCAGGCGCGCCATGATGATGGAGGGCGCGTCGGTGAACCGACGGACCTTGGGGTAGGGGCGTTCGTCTTCCAGCAGAAAATGGGCGCCCATGATGGCGATGGTGAAGACCATGACCTCGAAGACCGTGTCGTAGAGCCGGCTGTGAAACATGATCCCCGAAACCGCGTTGATCACCCCGCTTTCCGTCACGACGGTCTCGACGATGGAAAAGGGAAGTATCGGGGTCGAAGGAGCGGGGAGGAGCATCTTGATATAGAAAGCGATCCCGGCTGCGATATAGATCCATCTCATGAATGAGCCTTTCCGGCATCAAAATGCGTGGTATATTCCAGATTCATTCCCGCCGAGGCGGGCTCGATATGGATGATGTCATAAAGGCTGCGGATCCGGACGGCCAGGCGATAGGGCGGGGAGTCAGGCCCTTGGGCCGCAGCCGAGGGCATGGGGTCGCAAATCGCGTGGACCTTTTTGTCCGCCAGGGCACGCCTCAGGGCCTCCGCATCCGGGTAGGAGACCAGTTCCACGCGCATATGTCTTTTTCGGAACAGGAGGGTCAGGTCATCCAGCAGTGGATCCAGGGGATGCGGCCGGGAGATTCCGGCGCCCGGTTCCGCAGGGGTCGCCTCGCGCCGCCCGGCATCGGCCTTCAGGATCCCCACCCGCACCACCATGGAAGACCGCACCGCCACGGCATAGAGCAGGATCGCCAGCAGGGTTCCCACCAGCGCCTCGGTCAGGGCCACATCGGCCGCCCCCAGGACGGTATAGAGCAGCGTCGCGGCGGCCCCCAGCATCCCCCGGAGGATCAGGGCGCGGTAGGGATTGACCTGAACGACCAGAAGGACCGCCGAAAGCGGCAGGAGGGCAGTGATCGCATAGAGGTAGCTATCCGTCATCGCCCCCCCTTTTTTCGTCTCCGCCGGTGGCGCAGTAGGCCAGAATATAACCCAGCATGGTGTTCCACAGCGCCAGGGAGAGAATGGCGAGCAGAAGCAGCGGCCATTCTCGGGGCCGCTGCAGCAGAAGACCCGCAATGATGCTGACGGACCCCAGGGTGTCCGCCACCGAAAGATGGTGCAGCTTGAAGAGCACCGACCGCCGCCGGAGAAAGGCGGCAGTTCCCCAGTACCAGAAAAGGATTCCCATACCGATCAAGGCATAGCTGAACAGGTCCGTCATTGCTCCCCCATCCGCTTGAGGATGTGGGCCAGGAGCATCAGACCGGCGTTCCCCACGCTCAGCACGATGACGCCGACGACCCCGATCATCCAGTCATCGCGAACAACGGATACCATGAGAATGATGGCCCCCGTTTTGGCGGAAAAGCTCGAAAAGGCCATCATGGCCTCCCAGATCCCCTCGTTCCTCCATGCAGCATACAGAGGCAGCAGCAGGGCCGGAATCATGGCCGCAAGGGCAAGCTTCAGGAACATGGCCCCCTCCGAGGGCATAGCCTGTGGACGAGGTATCCTCCGTTGCTTCGGGATTTCAGGACGAGCGTCCTGGGGGTGAAGGTTATCCGGAAGATGTCCAGAAAGACGAGCCCCGGCGGCCGGTCTGGCGCCCCCTCCTGCCTGACCACCGCTTCCCGGGGGTGGGGCCGAAGGATGATCGAGAACGCCTCACCGTAAGCTTGGGGAATCGCCAGCAGGATGCTTCCCATCGCTTTGGCGACCTCCTTCAGGGGGGTCCTTGCCCCGACGCCCCAGGGGAGGAGCCACGCCGCGGCAAGGCCGATGAGGAGATTGGCCGGGCTCAGGCTGGCGGTGAGGAGGAGCCAGATGACCAGCCGCAGAAGGAGATGGCCCATCATGCCAGCGCCATCCAGAACAGGAGGATCAGGCTCAGGCTCATCATGCCCGTCAGATGTTCGAGCCGCTCCGGCCCCCGGGGGACCTTTACCGCCGCATGGCGGAACGCGAGGCCGTGAAGGGCCCAGGCCATGGCGATGGTGAGGAGGGGTTTGGCCACATTCTCCAGGGTGTAGGCGTCGTAATAGACGGTGTTTGCGGCCAGGAGTCCGCCCAGGAGGAGGCCCATGGCCGTCCAGAAGCCGGATCCCCCTGCCGAACCTTCCCTTCCGGCCGGTTTCCGGTGCGGCAGGAAGATGAATTTGGCGAAGGATGTGGCGGTTCCCAGGGCCGCCAGGTTCATGGCCATAACCTGCCAGGGGAGGAGGTTTTTCATGGTCAGCACCTTGGCGCCGAAACCCGAAAGCAGCGGAAACCCGGAAATCGAGAAGCTGGCCGTCACCAGGGCGGCCCAGACCGGGGAGGGGAGGGGTTGGTGCCGCAGCGCACCGAGGTCGCGACTGGGAAGGGTCCCCACGATGAGGAAGAGGGCCGATTTGACGAGCCCGTGGGTCAGGGCGTAAAAGCCGCCCACCTCGGGCGCGGCAAGGATGAAGCCCATCTGGGAAATCGTGCTGTATGCCAGGAGGCGCTTGGCATCCTTCTCCAGCACCGCACACCCCGCCCCCAGGAGCGCGGTCCCCACGCCCAAAATGCGGATGATGGGGTCGATCGAGGGCACCAGCGTGGCGAGTCGCACCAGCGAAAAGAGACCGGCCTTGACGACGATGCCCGACATGAGTGCGGAGACGGGGGACTCCGATTCGGCGTGGGTCAGCGGTAACCACCATCCCCATGCGAAAACGCCGCCTTTGACCAGCAGTCCCGTCAGGATGAGGGCCACCGCCTCCGGGGGGGCCGCGCCCATCCCCTCAAAGCGAAAGGAATGGGTTGCGCTGTAGACGAGCACCGCCCCCACCAGGTAGAACAGCATCGCGACATTGCCCACCAGCAGGTAGCGCAGGGCGACCCAGACAGCACGGTCGGTCCGGGGGTGGGCGATCAGGAGGAACGCAGGGATGCCCAGGACCTCCAGGGCAACGTAGAGGCTGATGAAATCCGAACAGGAAAAGGCGGCGTTGACGCTGCCGTGCAGCATGAGGACCTGTGCGAAAAAGAAGGATGTTCTGCCGCCCCGCCAGCAGAAAAGGACCACTGCCGCCGTCACCAGCGCATTGGTCAGGATAAAGAAGCCGGCCAAAGGGTCCAGCATCAGGGTGACCCCGAAACGGCCTATCAAACTCAAGGTCGTGGGCGCGGGCTCGGCAAAGAGCCGCACGGCAAAGAGGGCCGAAAACAGTCCCCCGAAAAGGGCTAGGTGCCGCCCCATACGGGGGAGGAGCGAAACGGCGAACCCCGCCCCAAACGGAAATGCCATCCAGGTCAGGGTGAAGGCGGTCACGGCATGTGGCTCTCTTCGATCTCGCGGCTTTCCAGGGTGGGATGGTTCCGCGAGAGCTTCATCACCCCCACCAGAAGAAGGGCCTGGATGGAAAACCCGATGACGATCGCCGTGAGGATCACCGCCTGGGGGACGGGATCGGAAAAGGCACCCTTCTGAAGATCGTCGGCAATGGGGGTGAGGAGGCCCTCCCGGGCCGCCACCACGACGTAGTAGGAGATCACCCCGGTGCTCATCACGTCCATGGAGAGGATCTTCATGACGAGGTTCTTTTTCAGGATGACGCCGAAAAATCCGCACAAGATCGTTGCGAACACAAAGGCTTCCAACACGCGCTTTCCTCCCGGGCCGGATTGGTCTGGATCGGTGGATGCCCGAACCGGTGCAGGTCGGTCGGGCGGTTTGGCCTCGTAATCTATCCCAACCCGCCATCCAGATCAATCATAAAATGTCGCCCCGCCATTCGAGCGCACCGGCCCGGCAATGAAACTCCTTGAGGGGTCCGGGAGGGTTGTGTTAGGCTCTCTTCCATGGCGTCTTTTCTATGCAGCAGCGTGAACCGGATGAGGTCAGATTGGGCGTGACGGCCCTGGAGCGGCGCCTTGCCCTGACGCGCTATGTCCTCTGTCCGGAGGTCTCCCCCGCGCCGGCGGAAAGGATCGCCCGCTGGTTCGGGCCCTTCCGGCGTCCGGGGACCATGGCTGTCGGGGACCGCAAGACATCCCCCGAGATTTTTCAGGATACGCTGGATTCGAGATTCGAAACCTATGACGACTGGCTGGACCGGGTTCTGGGGAAGACCATTGCGGATTTGACGGGCGGAAGGCGCGTTTCGGGCCGCGGGGCCGAGGCTGATCCGGCCGACCTCCGGGAGATCGTCCGAATGGCCGGAGAGGTTTTGGAGTTCGAAACCGACTGCGGCGTTCCCCTGCACGGGGCGATTCCCCAGCAGTTGTACGAGGATGCGTTCGTCCGCCTGCTGTCCGTCCTGCCCGGCCGTCCCGTCCCCGTCCGCGACACCCATCCCTATGCTGAATTCAACGCCCTCTGCCACCGCCTGGGCCTCGTCCTCATCGAGGCCATGGCCGGCGCGGGCATCCTGGGCGGGCCGGACGCCGATATCCCCCGGGCGATCCAGGCGGCGGTGCTTTCCGGGTATGTGGGCATCAACCTGAAGAGTTCGGCCTCGGCCGCATCCGACCTCCTCAACCGGGAACTGATGTCCATCGACCCCGCATGGATCGGGAGCATGGCGGCAGCGGGGTCGGTCCCGGTGGAGGCGCTTTCCGGGGTCGCCCGCGGGCTGATCGATCTCGCGTCCGAAGACCGGGGCCGGTTTGCCCTGGATTCCCTAGATGACTACCACCGGGAGGTGGTGGACGCCGATGTGCCGACCCTGCTGGTCTTTTTCTGCGATGATTACCTGGAATCCCTCGTCGACATGAAGCGGTTCGAGGCCATGCTCGACCGGAACCCGCGCCTGGCGCTTCTGTTCATCCCCCGCAACGGCCGGTATGGGAACGATCTGGCGATTCAGGACATCCCCGCCATCCTCGCGGAAGCCCCGTTTGCCCGCTTCAGCGCGCTCGAAAGGGAAGGGCGGATCGCGGTGAGCCGGAACGGGCCCTGCGGAGGGTGCATCGACCCGAGGACCGTGAGCGAGGCCCTCATCGACGAGATGGACGCCCTGGGAGCGGGACGGCGGATCATCCTGGAGACCAAGGGGTGCCGAAATTTCGAGATGCTCCAGGGCCGGCTTCCGCTGCCCTGGTATGCCGCCTTCAACTGCAACCGGGCCCTCAGCATCCGCACCGTCCAGGTCGACGGCCCGCCGGTGTTCCTGAGGATTCCCCCGGGGCTCAGGGCCTACGACGGGTTCATGACCCCCCGGATCGGCCGGAGCCCATCCTACGGGACCACGGGCGTCCGGTTCGCCCGGATGACGACCCGGCAGCTTTATGATGTGCTCTCGGGCGAGGCCTACCGCCGGATGCTGCGCCGATCGGGGGATGAATACGGGCTCAATCGCCGTCTCGCCGACTATTGCGAAAAAAACCGGCAGACCCTTCCCGAAGGGATTGAGGCGTTCATGAAGGTTCATTCGGAAGCTGGCCATGAAGGATAAGATCCACCGGAATGTAACCCTCGGGCGGATGGGGCTCGACTTCCTCCAGTTCATCCGGTCCCAGCGGGTCATCACCCGCCGGCTGGGGCCGGCATTTGCTGTGAGTCGAACATTCGTGGAGATCGATATCACCTACCGCTGCAATATGAGATGCACCAACTGCAACCGCTCATGCACCCAGGCGCCCAGCGGAATCGAGATGCCGCCGGAGCGGATTGAGGACTTCATCCGGGAAAGCGTCGGCACGGGGGTCTCCTGGCGCCGAATCCGTCTCCTGGGCGGAGAGCCGACCCTGCACCGGGATTTTTTCCCGATCCTGGAGCTGCTGCTGGATTATCGGCGACGGTATCATCCCGGCCTGCGCATCGTCGTCTGCACCAACGGCCATAGCCGTCGGGTCAACGCCGTGCTCGACCGCCTTCCCGCGGGCGTCGCGGTGAAAAACACTTTTAAAACCGACCGGCAGCGGCTGTTCCGCCCGTTCAACCTTGCCCCGGCCGACAGCCCCTGGTTCCGCTTCTCCGACTACACCAGCGGATGCAGGATCCTGGCGGACTGCGGCATCGGTTTCACGCCGTCAGGCTATTATCCCTGTGCTGTCGCCGGCGGCATCGACCGTGTTTTCGGGTTCGGCCTGGGGCGGAAAGCCCTTCCCGCCGAAGGCGACCGGATGCTGGATCTGCTTGCGGTCTTCTGTCCCCTGTGCGGGCACTTCGGCTTTTCGTGGCCGACGCGGCGGGCGAAATTTTCCGATACATGGAAACGGGCCTATGCCGCAGCCCGGAAGAGAAGCGCCCCGGGACCGGGCATGGACCCCGGCGAAGCAGAATCCGGCCGGTGAATTGACTTTTGGCCGGCGCGTGTTAGATTGGAAATATACGTAACGCGCAGACACCGATACTTGAATCGCCGTTCCCCTGCCTCCGGCACCGGCGCCGCGGGTCGAACCGCATCCTGGTGCAGGCCCTGCAGAAACCGACATCCGCTCCTGATTTCCCCCGTCAATCCGATCCCACCCCAATCATCCCAGCAACGGGAGGTGGTCATGCCAGGCTTTTTGAAGATGATGGACAGGGACATCGCCGAAGACGTGGTCCGCGAACTTCGGAACCTGTGGGTGCACGGGACCGCGGGCGTCGGCGGGAATACGCTGACCCTTGGCGAAACCGCCTTTTTTGTGGAGATCGGGATGACCGAATCGAGCCGGCCCCTTGAGGAATATCAGGAGATCGCGGGGCACGTGCGGGCCATAGACATGGTGTTCGACCTCGTGCGAAGCGCCCGGCCGATAGAAGAAATGGATCTTTTCCGGCTCCATCGGGCACTGGTGTCCGCAGGCACGGACGGCGGAGAAGGCCCCGCAGGCGCCTGGAAGCGTGAACCCAACGGCACCTATGTCCACCATGGCGATGAAATGACCTATTATGAATTCGCCGCGCCCGAAGATGTCCCCTGCCTCATGGGGCAATGGATCTCGTTGCTGAACCGCCTGTGGGAATCCACCCATTCGCTCTCCGCGGCGGCTTCCGCCTATGCGACCCTGCACATGGCACTGGTGCTCATCCATCCGTTCTGCGACGGCAACGGGCGGATGGCGAGGCTGGTCTCCAACCTTCCCGTCCTGGGAGCCGGCTTCCCGCCGATCCTGATCCAGCGAAATCATCGGGACGAGTACATCCATCTGCTTTCCGCCTACAAAATGGCCCATGGAGAGTTGGACGACGGCGCCTGCCTCCTCCCCGAAAACGAACAGCTCCATGAGTTTGTCCGGTTTTGCCGGTCTTCGATGCACCTGTCCATGGCCGTGGTGGCCGGGGCGCTCGAACGCCAGAAGAAACGGCGACTTCGGAAAGCGGGTGGGGCGGCGGACGCTCCCGTCAGGAACAGGTTTGGCGCGCGGGTGTAAACGGGGAGGGGGCGGTTACCAGCCCATGGAGAAGAAATCCAGTTCCACCTTTCTTTCGAGGGCCATGGATTCGAGGTCGGCGGTCACATAGGCGAATTCGTCTTCAAGCTGTCCGGGCTGGACGCAGAGGGTGTTTCCCAGGGGCGCCTTCCAGGCCCCGCTCATCTCCGGCGACTCGTGGATGTGCCCGTGAAACGAGAGCCTCGGCTGATTGACCGCCAGAAAATCATAAATAGCCTTCGATCCCACCGCCTGGCCGTTGATGCAGACGTCCAGGCCCAGGTCGTTGGGCGGCATGTGGAAAACATATACGCTGTTGTCCATTCGGTCGGGGAGATCGAGAGACTTCAGTTCATCGGCGATGGTGGGGAGCTTTCTGGCGTATCCATGCCAGTCGGGCAGGGTTTCCCATCCCGACGGGGTGGACAGAAGTCCGGCTCCGAACTGGGGCTGAAAGGCGTAATCGCCGCTGTCCATGCGGCAGCGGTCTTTGAGGCGGAAGGGGTAATCCACCACCCAGTTCATCCCGATGAATTCGATCCCCTGAAATGCGACCTTGCGCTGGGCAATGTTGTGAACGCACGCATACCGGCGGCACGTTTCCTCGAAAAGATCGTCCCAGATCCTGAGGTCGTCGTTCCCGAGATAGCAGAAATAGGGGATGCCCATGTCATCGAACTGAGCAAAATGGCTGCTCAGCTTGCCGGTGATGAAATCGTTCTGGCGATAGAGATTGTCGCCCTTGGGCAGCATGTCCCCGCTGTTGATCACCGCGTCGGGTCTGTCGGCCCGGGCGATGTCGTAGAGCCGGTCATATTTCCACTCAGCGCCGTGGAGATCTGTGACGAAAAGGATTTTCATCTTACTGGGAGGGCCTTTCGCAAGGGATATTTTTTGATCTTGAGCCATCGGGACCGGCGGCGGTTTCCGCGATGAACATTCATCGCTGCAGCAAGCCCCGGGTACGACGGCCATCGTCCGGGGGGACGGTGATTCGCACATCCGGGGCTGTGTGCGTGCGACGAATACTTTTAAACATGATAAGGCAAGTTGAACTGTTTTGCAAGGGGCGATGACCGCCCCTTGTCACGGGACGGGTGAATTCAGTCGCGCCAATGGCGCCCGTGTCCTCTGTGGTATTGTTTGTGGTGGTGGCGGTGGTGCTTCCCGCAGCAAGGCCGGTAATCGCGCCCACCGGAGCGGTACGGTTTATGGGGCCGGTAGTAATGACGAGGCGGTTCCTCGTATTCAACGTAGTTGAGGGAGACCGCAACCGGCGGCGCGGCATAGGGAACACCGACGCAACTGCTCAGGATCGCACCGCCCAGCACGGCGGCGCCGACCCCGATGGCGACCCCTTCCCATCGATGGCGCTGTTTGGATCCCGCCCAGGCGGACGGGGTGGTGAACAAGATGCCCATGATGACCGTGACCGCTGTCAGAACGCGCTTTTTGATTTTCATTCGAGAGCCTCCTTGTGGGTGTGTTTGGAAGCATTTGACGTCGCTTGCCGGAAATGGTTTACAAAAAAACGATGGGGGCTTCTTGCACACCTCAAGGAGGGATTTTGTGGCTTGGGGCATCCAGGCGTTTCAGTGCAGTTCGGGCCTCCTTCCAACCCGGCGGGGGAAGGCCCGAAGGGGAGATGCGCCTGCCCGCCGTCATCGACGGCGGGGGGGCGCCTCATCAGGGGACGGTCCCTGAACGGCCTGAGGGACCGGCCGGACGGATCAGAAGGGGATGTCGTCGTCATCCGGTCCCGGGTCCGTCTGAGGATTTCTCCTGAACCCGCCGTCATCGGGATATCCTTCATCCGCGGCGCCAGGCGGCCCGCCGCCCATGGGTCCTCCGGGAAAGCCGCCGCCCCCCGCGGGACCGG
>NZ_JBGSQX010000134.1:0-34492 GCF_041737845.1 Desulfococcus sp. | reverse complement strand
GGCTGGAGGCCGCCGGGCATGGGCACGGGTGCGGGCGGCGCGCCGGGCGAACTCTGGGCACCGGGAACGTAGGAGCCCCGGCCGTCCCCGATGGCCGGGAGCTGGAGCATCTGCTCGATCCTCTCCACACGCCGGGTCAGCAATTCGGAAGACTGGGTCTGGGACGACACCTGGAAACCGACTTCTTCGATTTTCCCGTTGAGGTCCTGGATGTCGTTTCTGACCTGGTCCGTCGCCGCGGAGAGGCTGGCGGACTGATTTCTCAATGCCGCAGCCTTGGCATCGATGCTTTCCGAGGTCTGCTGTTCGAGTTCCAGGTTCCGCCGCTCAAGGGCGATCACGCGATCTTCAATAATTCTGATATCGCTCTGGCTCGCGCAGCCGATCATCCCCAAACCCAGAATTGCCGAAAGGCATGTCAACCGGATCCTTTTCATTCCTGCCATCCTGCTGTCTCATCAAATAAAAGTGTCTTGAACGTGCTGTCGCCGGCACCCGGAGGATACCGGCGACATGGCGTACGGGTTGCCGTTGTGGAGACTGCGGCCTATTCGAAGATGAACTGGGCGCGGCGGTTCTGGGACCACGCTTCTTCGGTGTGACCCGGATCGAGGGGGCGCTCCTCGCCATAGCTGACGGGCGACATCCGGGAGCCGGAGACTCCCAGATTTTCGAGGTAAGCCTTGACGCTCAGGGCACGACGGTCTCCCAGCGCCAGGTTGTACTCGTTGGTGCCTCTCTCATCGCAGTGGCCTTCGATGGTGACGTTCAGGCCGGTGTTCTCCTGAAGGTACTCGGCTTTTCTCCCCAGGGTGGCCTGGGCTTCGGCTGACAGGTCGGACCGGTCAAAGGCGAAATAGATGTGTTCGTTCAGGAACTGCTCCTTGGCAGCCCGCTGTTCGGGCGTCAATCCATCCTCACCAATGGCGCCCTGGCCGTCTCCTCCGGCTCCCGTGCCCTGTCCGCCGTCTCCCGCCATGGTCATGCCGTCGCTTTTGACCATCTTCTTGGAGCAGGACGTTGTCATGAACAGTCCGGGAATGATGAGAATGAGAGCTGCAATTATCCATTTTTTACCGCGCATAGCTTCCTCCCTAATAAAAAGTTGTTGGATATTAGTTGAACTACCGTTATTGGCCAAAGTGATATCATCCGGTACAGGATCAGTTTCCGGTGCTGCTGGGCGACCAGCTTGGCATGGACTGCGCACCGTCCATTAAAACCAAACGCCGCTGATCGGTTCCATAGGCCGTCATCACATATATCCGGGATATCCCTTTTTCACGAGTTGAACTGAAGGCGATCATGCTGCCGTCGGGGGCCCATACCGGGGATTCGTTCTTCCCCGCGCCATAGGTCAGCCTGGCCGACTGCCGGGTGTTCACGTCCATCACATGGATATTGATTTCGCCGCCTTCAATGCTTGAATAACAGATTTTATCTCCTCTCGGCGACCAGTTGGGCTGGGTATTGTACTTACCCTCAAAGGTGAGGCGCTGAGCCTTGCCGGAGCCGATGTCCGTGACGTAGATCTGGGGGTTTCCGGAACGGTCCGAGACAAAAGCCATTCTCCGGCCGTCGGGCGACCAGGTCGGCGAAGTATCGATGCCCCAACTCTTCGTCAGTTGATTAATAATTTTCCCATCTCCGGTCAACAGATAAATTTCCTGATCTCCGGTAAACGAGAGTGTCGCCGCCAGCTTGAACTGGCCTGGAACCCATGCGGGCGTTGTGTTTAAACCTTTTTTGGAAAGGATGGTTCCCCGGTTTCCGGACAGGTCGCGAATATACAGATCGGGCTGACCTTTGGCGTAAGAGGTGTAGGCGATCCACCTTCCGTTCATGCCCCAGGCCGGCGAGAGGGTGATGGATTTGAAACGGGTGATCTGCTGGGGCCGGCTGCCGTCAAACTCGCAGGTGAAGATTTCTTTGTTGCCCGTTCCCGTCGAAACAAAGGCGATCTTGCTGTCAAATACGCCCCAGTTTCCCGTCAGAAGAAAGATGATCTCGCCGCAGAATCGCCGGATCATCCGAGGCATATCCTTTTTCCACCCCTTGTAGCGCTTGCCGAGGAGCATTTCCCCCTTGAAGGGATCGAAAAGCCGGAGCTCCATGTCGATGAGATCACCCTGGGCCTGGATATTTCCGGTAATCAGCAGCTCCGCGCCGATGGTCGTCCAGTTCTGGAATTTTATGGAGGCCCGTTCGGTTTCGGGCTGGTTGGGGTCCATCAGGAACATTCCCCGGTCCAGGATTTTGAAATAGCCGGTGAAATCGAGATATTCCGCCGTCTGGTCCGAACTCTGAACGGAGAGGAGCGAATCCTGGGGAGATACCCGGAAGTTCGGGATGGCGATCGGGATCTTCTTCAGCGACGGATTCCGGATGTCGATATAATCATACTGGGCGGCAGCCCCCGCTGCGGATGCAAGGAAAGCTGCCAAACCCAACAATACTGTCTTCCATAAACCTTGTTTCATCAATTGTCCTCGGTCCCTGTGTTCGGATGCATTGGATGGCGTTAGTTCAGGCCTGTAGGGGTGAATACCAGGGCAATGGTATATTCCGACAGCCCTCTCGGAAGAGGCGGCAGTGGGTTTGACTTCATCACCGCGTTGTAGGCGGACTGGTCCAGGAAGTTATTGCCCGACCGCTGCTCGTACCAGAGATTCTCTATTTGTCCTGTCGGGAGAATCGTGATCACGAGAATTGTCCGCAGGTCTTTCCGGCCACCGGCGAGGTTGTCGGAAAACGCCCAGTTCCGCTCGATCTGATAGGAAATCTGGGCCTTGTAGATATCGCTGATGGATCCGGCCATTCCGCCGGCCTTTCCGGCTCCGCCGATCACGCCCCCGATCTTGCCGGTCGCGCCGACCACGCCGCCGGACTGCCCGGTTTCACCGGTCTGGCCGGTTTCTCCCGTTGCCGATCCGGTGCGGTTGGCGGCAACGGCCGACCCCCCGGACTGACCCCCGGATCCCTGTTTGGCCTTGGCCTTGACTTTGTTGATCGCATCCTTGATCGAATCCGCCCGCGCGGCCGAGGGGGTGATGACCGATTTCTGATCGTTGGCGGCCTTCCGGTTCTTGGCGCCGGACTTGATCACCTTGGGTTCCGCCTCCTTCGCCTGGGGCTTAGCCTCCGCATCCGGGGAGGCGGCCTGCGCCGTTTTGGGCGCTTCTTCCGTCGGTTTGGGCTTTTCCTCCGCTTTTTCGGGCTTCGGATCCGGTTTTTCCTCCACCTTTGGCGCGTCCTTGATAACCACCTTTTCTTTGATAACCACCTGCTCTTTGGCAACCGGAGGGATGGGTTCGGGGAGTTCCGCCGGTTTTTTCAATGCGGCTTTTTTCACTTCCGGCTCCCGGGGCGTCGGTTCGGGGGCCGCTGTCTCCGGCTCCTCGGCAGGGGGCTCGGGAACCGCGGATTCCGGTTCGGCCTCGGCGGGGGCTTCCTGCTCCTGGCCCTCGGGTTCCCCTTCGGAAAGATCCTCTTCGGTGATCATGGGCGCCTCGGCCTCCTCCGACGATTTGGGCGCAAGGTTCGCCGTTTTGGTCTTCATGGCGGGCGGCGGCGGCTCGGGAAGGTCCCCCGTGGATATCATGGTGACGTTGATGGCGGACGGCGCCATCGAAATCCGCGGGGTATGGTCAAACCCGACAAACATCAGCCCCAGCAGGATCGCATGAATCAGGACGGACCCGACAAAGGAGATCGTAAGGATGCGCTTTTCGGTGGTCTCCCCGTTCAGGGGGGACCAGTTCTCTCGGGGGATGTCTTTCATTAGGCTTTTTCTGTGGATGGGTCTTTACTTTTTCTCTGAACCGGATGTCTTGCCCGCATCCAATTGATTCCCGCCGGTTGTTTTTCCGGCGGCGTCTCTGCCGGCATTCAAGGGCTCGGTGACCATCCCAAGTTTTTCCACGCCGGCCCCCTTGATCTCGGACATGACGCGGACAGCCATTCCGTATGCGATATCTTTGTCGGCGCGAAAATAGACCTGGCGTTCGCGGTTGTTGTCCAGGATTTTGGCCAGCTTATCCTGAAGGGAGTCCAGGGAGACCTCCTGGTCGTTGATGTACACCATGTTTTTGGCATCGACCGTCACCATAAGCTGCTCCTGATCGGCGGGAAGCGCTTTGGAAACCGCCTGGGGCAGGGCAACATCCACCCCCTGGGTCATCATGGGGGCCGATACCATGAAGATGATCAGAAGCACCAGCATCACATCCACGAAAGGCGTGACGTTGATGTCGGACATCAACCGATCGCTGTTGGTTTCAATGGCCATTAACGTTTCCCCTTCGCCGGTAGAATATCCATCTCGATGATATTCAGAAAATCGGCGGCGAAAATCTGAAGCTCCGATTCCATCACCCGGACGCGCTGAACGAAATAGTTGAATGCGATGACCGCCGGAATGGCTACGGCCAGGCCCGCCGCCGTGGCCACCAGGGCCTCGGAGATGCCGGGGGCGACGACCGCGAGGCTGGCCGTACCGCTCAGCCCGATGCTGCGGAAGGATTCCATGATGCCCCACACCGTTCCGAAAAGTCCGATGAACGGGGTGGTGTTTCCGGCTGTCGCCAGAAAGGGGATCATCTGGGTCATGCGCGTGGTCTCGGTGGTGATGGCGCGCCTCAGGGAGCGTTTGACGTTGTCCAGGCCCGTAAATTTTTCGTTGAGCGAATCATCGTCATCGGGCAGGGATTTGCCGCCGGACTGCCGCAGTTTTTTCAGCTCGGAGTAACCGATGCTGAACAGGCGCGCTATCGGGCTTCCGTCAAGCAGACTGGCCTCTTTATAGGCCAGGGAGAGATCGCGGCTCTCCCAGAAAATGTTCGTGAAGGCTTCGGATTGCCGGAAAGCTCGCCGCATATAGAGGAATTTGATGAGGATGATGGTCCATGATGTCAGCGAGAAGAACAGCAGCAGGAGGAGCACCAGTTGGACCATGTAACCGGCTCCCGCCACTATATGAAGGATATCTAGACTGTTGGCCATGAATGACTCCGATCGTTAACCTGAATTTACTGTTTATTTCAAATTGGATAGAGTATTACAGCATCATGAAAGTGTCAAGCGGTTTGGAGAACATGGCATCCGGTTCAAGAATATTTATATTACGGAAGGTTAAATCCCCACCCTGATGTTTTTCCGTATATGTGCCATTTATTTTTCTGAAAAAGCAACCTATTTAAAACATTGAGAAAACCATGAGAAGCATCGTAAATTTGTTATTCGAGGCAAAAATGTTGAAGGAAATTCCCCGGTCCGGATACCATTTTCTGGGTGCCGGCGAAGAGTCGGTGGCCGAGCATTCCTTCATGATCACCTTCATTGCGTATGCCATGGCCCAGATGGACCCGGCTGTCGATGCCCTGAAGCTGATCTCCATGTGTCTTGTCCACGATCTCCCGGAGGCCAGGACCGGCGACCTGAATTACGTCCAGAAAAATTACGTGGCGTCCGACGAGGCCAAGGCGGTTCGGGACACCATTCAGGACCTTCCTTTCGGCCCGACCATGGCGCAGCTCATCGATGAGTTCAGGATGGGGGAGAGCCGTGAATCGCTTCTGGCGCGGGATGCGGACCAGATCGCCTTTATCCTCGACCTCAAGGCCCTTTCGGACATCGGGCATTCGCCCCCGCAAAAGTGGTTGCCGACGGTGCTGCAGCGCCTCAAGACAGACACGGGAAAATTGATGGCCCGAAAGATCATGGAAACGGAGTGGGATGAGTGGTGGCTGAAAAATTATGTTGACAGACCGGCATGAAACCAATAGTAACTATTGTTCACGGGGGATGAATTATTTTGGGTATGCATTTTTTAATTTCCTTAATTGCTTGAAGATTTAATATATAACAACATTTCAATTTTTTACACCGGAGGAAAAAAATGAATTGGATTTCAAACACTGTAGGAACTTCCATCGGGAAGAAGCTCTTCATGGCCCTCACCGGTCTGGGCTTTATCGGTTTCCTGGCGGGGCATCTTGCGGGCAACCTGACCATTTACGGCGGAAAGGATGCGTTCAACAGCTATGCGGAGCACCTCCATGCCCTGGGGCCGCTCCTGACCGTGGCGGAACTGGGGCTGCTGACATTCGCCGTCATCCACATCGCCTTGGGATTGCTGCTCTTCTACCAGAACTACAAGGCCCGGCCGACCCGGTACGCCGTCAAGAAATGCGGCGGGGGCCGCACCATCGGTTCCCAGACCATGCCCTACACCGGCATTCTGATGCTCCTGTTCATCGTTTTCCACCTGTTGAACTTTCATTTTGTCGATAAAACCCACACGACCATCTTTGAGATCGTCTCCAACGCCTTTTCCAATCCGCTGTACGTGATCACCTATGTCGCCGCCATGATCATCGTCGCCGTCCACGTCAGCCACGGTTTCTGGAGCGCGTTCCAGACCCTGGGCGCCAACCACCCCAAGTACATGCCGATCATCCAGGTGGCGGGCATTCTCTTCAGCATTCTTGTCGGCGTCGGTTTCGGCTTTATTCCGATTTATATTTCCATTCTTGCCTAAGGAGGATTCGTCCATGCAGTTAGATGCAAAGATCCCGAGTGGTCCCATACAGGACAAATGGGACAGACATCGTTTCGAACTCAAGCTCGTCAACCCCGCCAACAAGCGAAAATACGACATCATCGTCGTCGGCACCGGCCTGGCCGGAGGCGCTGCAGCCGCGACGCTGGCCGAACTGGGATACAACGTCAAAAATTTCTGCGTTCAGGACAGCCCGAGAAGGGCCCACAGCATTGCGGCCCAGGGCGGCATCAATGCCGCCAAGAACTACCAGAATGACGGCGATTCCATCTGGCGGCTCTTCTACGACACGGTGAAGGGCGGCGATTTCAGGGCCCGTGAGGCCAACGTCTACCGTCTGGCGCAGGTCAGCCGGAACATCATCGACCAGGGCGTGGCCCAGGGCATCCCCTTTGCCCGGGAATACGGCGGGCAACTGGCCAACCGGTCCTTCGGCGGTGCCCAGGTATCCCGGACCTTCTATGCCCGGGGCCAGACGGGGCAGCAGCTTCTCCTGGGCGCCTACGCCTCCCTGTCGCGGCAGATCGCGGCCGGAAAGGTGAAGATGTACCCCAGGCGGGAGATGCTTGACCTGGTGATCGTCGGCGGCAAGGCCCGGGGCATCGTGACCCGGAACCTCGTCACCGGCGAAATCGAAAAATACGCGGCCCACGCGGTGGTAATGGCCACCGGCGGGTACGGCAACGTCTTTTTCCTCTCCACCAACGCCATGAACTGCAACGTCAACGCGGCCTACCGCTGTTACCGCAAGGGTGCATTCTTCGGAAACCCCTGCTACACCCAGATTCACCCCACCTGTATCCCCGTCCACGGCGACTACCAGTCCAAGCTCACCCTCATGAGCGAAAGCCTCCGGAACGACGGCCGGGTATGGGTCCCGAAAAACCCCGGAGACAAGCGGACGCCCGGGGATATCCCCGAATCCGAGCGGTTCTATTACCTCGAAGAGAAATATCCAAGCTTCGGGAACCTGGTCCCCAGGGACGTGGCCTCCCGGAACGCCAAGGAGCAGTGCGACCAGGGCCGGGGCGTCGGAGAGACCGGGCTGGCCGTTTATCTCGACTTCCGCGACGCCATCGATCGGGACGGCAGGGACGTCATCGCCAAAAAATACGGCAACCTCTTCCAGATGTACGAGAAGATCACCGCGCAGGACCCCTACAGGATGCCGATGATGATCTATCCGGCGGTCCACTACACCATGGGCGGCCTCTGGGTCGACTATAACCTCATGACCACGGTCCCCGGCCTGTTTGCCACGGGCGAGTGCAATTTTTCAGACCACGGCGCCAACCGTCTGGGCGCCAGCGCCCTGATGCAGGGGCTGGCCGACGGCTATTTCGTCATCCCCTATACCATCGGCGGCTACCTGGCCGGTGAAGCCCACGAGTCCGTCACCACGGACCATCCGGCGTTCAAGGATTCCGTCGGCCAGGTTGGCGGCCGGATCGAAAAGCTCATGTCCATCAACGGAAAGCGGACGGTGGACGATTTCCACAAGCAGTTGGGACATATCATGTGGGAATACTGCGGCATGGCCCGTAACAATGACGGCCTCGAGAAAGCCAGGGTCATGATTCAGGAGCTTCGGGAGGAATTCTGGAAAAACGCAAAGGTCCCCGGCGAGACCGGCAATATCAATCAGAGCCTTGAAAAAGCCGGCCGCGTGGCCGACTTTCTCGAGTTCGCGGAATTGATGGTCATCGATGCCCGGAACCGCCAGGAATCCTGCGGCGGTCACTTCAACGAGGGCTTCCAAACCGCGGAGGGGGAGGCCCTTCGCGACGATGAGAATTTCTGTTATGTCGCTGCCTGGGAAGATCGGGGGGTGGGTGAAGACCCTGTGCTCCACAAAGAGCCGCTGAATTTTGAACACGTCAAATTAACGCAAAGGAGCTACAAGTGACATCGAAAGCCATCAATCTAACGCTGAAGGTCTGGCGTCAGAACGGTCCAAAGGATAAAGGCCGGTTTGAAGACTATACAGCCAATGCCATTTCGACGGATATGTCCTTCCTGGAGATGCTGGATGTCGTCAACGAGGAGTTGACCCTTGCGGGCAGGGACCCCATCGCCTTTGACAGCGACTGCCGGGAGGGCATCTGCGGGCAGTGCGGCTGCGTGGTCGGCGGACATCCCCACGGGCGCGAGAAGGGCACCACCCTCTGCCAGCTCCACATGCGCCATTTCGAAGACGGGGACACGGTGGTCATCGAGCCCTTCCGGGCCCGGGCGTTCAAGGTACTGAAAGACCTCATGATCGATCGGGGCGCCCTCGACGGCATCATCCAGGCGGGCGGGTTCATTTCGGTCAATGCCGGCGGTGCGCCCGATGCCAACGCCCTGCCCATTTCCGAGGAGATCGCGGAAAAGGCGATGGATGCGGCTCAGTGCATCGGCTGCGGCGCCTGCGTCGCCGCATGTCCCAACGCCTCGGCGATGCTCTTCGCAAGCGCCAAGATCTCCCATCTGGCGCTCCTGCCCCAGGGTCGCCCCGAAGCGGCCAAACGGGCGCTCAGCATGATCCGGGAGATGGACGCCCTGGGGTTCGGCAACTGCAGCAACGAGCGGGAGTGCGAAGCGGAGTGCCCAAAGGAGATCTCCATCGTCAACATCGCCCGCGCGAACCGGGAATTCCTCAAGGCCGGTTTTTTCTCAACCCAGATGTAGCATGATCCCCGGGCAGCCGGCGGGCTGCCCGGGGCCTTCATTTCCGCCGGGGTCGCTGCTTTCCTTCGACCCCGGCCCCGCCATTTTCCCCAGTGCTTCAAGAGGTCAGATCCGGTTGGGAAGCGATTTTGAACCGGAACCCGCCGCCCCTGTCTTGAGAAATCGATGAATGCATCCTATCTTTGAACCATTCGGCTCGGAGGGGCGGCCTGTTGGCGCCGCAGCCCGAAGAACTCCGGCAGATTGCTGAAGACGGCATGGTCCTGCCCGGAAAGTGCGTGCGGGGAGGCCCCACTGGTGCGGCGTTTTGGAACGGAAGGGCGGGAAGGAGGTGCTTTTGTGACTGCACTGAAGAACATCGGCAGGCGTTCGGCAACCGCCGCGCTGCTGCTGGCTGCAGGCGCGTTTGGCGGGTTGGCCTCGTGCGCACTTTTCGACCCCGAAGGCCGGCCGGCGCTCCCGGGCGGCATGCCGGAAGTCTATTCCCTTCAGGCTGCCGGAAAATCCTCTACGGATTCATGGTGGCGCGGGTTTGGGGACTCCGAGCTGGACCGCCTCGTCGAAGCGGCCCTGGCGGGCGATTTCGGCATCCTGTCGGCCTGGACCAGGCTTCGGCAGGCGCAGGCCCTGGCGGTTCAGGCCGGGTCCGGGCTTCTCCCGGAGGTGGATCTGGAGGCCGGCGGCAGCCTGATCCGGCAGCGGCAGGCGGAGAACGACGGCGCCCGCACCCTGGAGGACTACGCCCTGGGGGTCTCAAGCCGCTACGAGATGGACCTCTGGGGCCGGATCCGATCGGAGCGTGAAGCGGCGCGCCTGGACTCGGCCGCCACCCGAGAGGATGTGGACGCCGCCGCCGTGACGGTAACGGCGGGTGTGGCGGAGCGATGGGCCGGCATCATCTCCAGCCGGATGCAGAAACAGCTTCTGGAAAGCCAGATGGAGAACAGCCGGATCTACCTCGAGCTGGTGGAGCTGCGCTTCCGCAAGGGCATGGTCGGCGCTCTGGATGTCCTCCAGCAGCAGCAGGTCGTCCAGGAAATCCGATCCCAGATTCCCCTGGTGGAAGCCGAAGAGCAGTTGCTGCATCATGAACTGGCGGTGCTGACGGGAAGGTTCCCCACCGCCCGGATGGAGATCACCCGAACGGAGATTCCCATTCCCGAAACCCTGCCGCCCACGGGGGTGCCGGCGGATCTGCTGGCCGCAAGACCCGATATCCGGGCCGCCGGGCTTCGGCTCGAAGCCGCGGACTGGCGGGTCGCAGCCGCCCGGGCCAACCGGCTGCCCGCCATCCGGCTGACCGGTGCGGCCTCCTACGGCGCGGGTGACCTGGAACTGATCTTCGACAACTGGTTTCTGCAGCTTGCGGCCGACCTGACGGCGCCTATATTTGACGGAGACCGGCGGAAAGCCGAGGTGGACTTCCAGAGGGCACTGGCCGACGAGACGCTCTGGGCGTATCGGAGGACCGTAGTCGGCGCGGTCAAGGAGGTGGAGGATGCCCTGGTCAGCGAGGGAAAGCGGCGGGAGCATATCCGCATTCTGGAGACCCGCCTCGGGACCGCGAACCGGGCCTTGACCCAGGCCGTTGAGCGCTACCGCCGGGGGCTTTCGGACTACCTTCCCGTGCTGACCCAGATCCTGGCCGCCCAAGGGCTGGAGCGGGACGTCCTGCTGCAGCGGACCCGGCTGCTGATCGATCGGATCGGTCTGTACCGGGCGCTGGGCGGGGGGTGGACAGACTCGGTGGCGGCGGAGGCCCCTGAAATGTCGGGATCCGGAAGGAGGCATGGGGGATGAAAACGACCGAACATGAGCAGAACCGCGCAGAATCTGCCGGCGGCCGTCCCGGCCGGCGGGGGCTCAGGCTCGTGATCCCCCTGGCGATCCTGATTGCCGGTGCCGCCGGGGCAGTCTATCTGAACCGGACCGGCCCCAAACCGCAGAAGAGAGCGCCCGATCCCATTGTGGCACTGGTGGAAACCATGACCCTGAAGCGAGCTGCGGAGCAGGTCGTGGTTCAGGCCATGGGGACCGTCCTGCCCGCCCGGGAGATGACCCTCAAGTCGCGGGTCGCCGGCGAGGTCATCCGCCATCATGCGGAGTTTTCGGAGGGCGGGCTTTTGAAAACGGGGGATGAGGTGATGCGGATCGATCCCGAGGACTATGAACTGGCGGTCCGGCAGAAGCAGAGCCAGGTCGCCAATGCCGTCTACGGCCTGAAGCTGGAGGAGGGCTACCAGGAGGTGGCGAGGCGGGAATGGGACCTCCTGGGCGGGGGCGGGGAGGCCAAAGCATCGGATGCGGAACTCGCCCTCAGAAAACCGCATCTCAGGAAGGCCCGCGCCGACCTGCGCGCAGCGGAGGCGGAGTTGACCCAGGCCCGCCTGAACCTGGCCCGCACCCGGATCCATTCGCCCTTCAACGCGGTGGTGCGGTCCCGCGCGGTGGCCATCGGCTCACAAATCATGCCCCAGGACACTTTGGGGCAGCTCGTGGGGACCGATGCATACTGGATCCAGGCATCGGTCCCGGTGGACCGCCTGAGCTGGATCGATGTTCCCCGGCGAACCGGCGAGGCCGGCGCCCCGGTCTTGATCCGGTACGGCGGCGGGCAGTGGACCCGGGAAGGCCGGGTCATCAAGCTGTTGAGCGACCTTGAACCCGGGGGCCGGATGGCCCGGATCCTCATCGAGATCCAAGACCCCCTGGACCTGGCGTCGGATGCCGCCGCCGCCCGGGGCGGACGTCCGCCGCTCCTTATCGGGGAATACGTGCTGATGGATATCCGGGGGGCCGAGGTGGCGGACGTGTTTCCCATTCCCCGGCAGGCGCTCCGGGACGACGACCATGTCTGGATCGCCAAACCGGACGGCATTCTGGCCGTCCGCAGGGTGACGCCGGTGTGGCGGGGGAGCGAAACGGTTTTCATCTCACACGGCCTGGCCGAGGGGGAAAGACTGATCGTTTCCGCGCTTGCCGCGCCGGTGGAGGGGATGCCGGTCCGCCTTGTCTCCGATGAAAAGAAGCCCGCGCCGTGGCGCTCCGGAACGTCCCGAAGCGACTGATCTGCCGGAAACCGGCCAGGATTCCGGAAGGCGGGGAAAGCGGCTCCGGTGAAATCCATCCGCCCGTGGAAGAGGGATGCCATGAAAATGACAAAAAATGAACGAAAAGGACCCATTGCATGGATGGCGGGCCACTCGGTGGCGGCCAATCTGTTCATGCTGGTCCTTCTCGTCGGCGGTTTCCTGATGAGTCGGGGCATCACCCAGGAGGTCTTTCCCGATTACGATCTGGATCTCGTGGAGATCACCGTCGCCTATCCGGGCGCCAGCCCCGAAGAGGTGGAGCGGGGGATCATCCTGGCGGTGGAGGAGGCGGTTCAGGGACTGGAGGGGGTTGAAGAGGTCCGTTCCGTTGCCGGCGAGGGCAGCGGCAAGGTGACGGTGGAGATGATCGAGGGCGAGGATATCCAGAAGCTCGTCCAGGAGATCCGGAATGAGGTGGACCGGGTCACCTCCTTTCCCGATGACGCCGAGGAGCCGACGGTGGCCATCGCCTCCCGAAAGCGATACGTGGTCTCACTGGCCCTCTACGGCGATCAGAGCGAACCGGTGCTGCGGGAATACGCCGAGTATCTTCGGGACCGCCTGATTCAGGAGGCGGACGTGACCCAGGTCGACCTCTCGGGGGTGCGGAACTACGAGATCAGCGTCGAAATTTCTCAGGACACGCTGCGAACCTACGGCCTGACCCTGGAGGAGGTGGCGGCGCGCATCCGTCGGGCCTCGGTGGAGCTGCCCGCGGGCGCCATCAAGACCGCCGCAGGCGACATCCTGGTGCGCATGAAGGAACGGCGGGATTACGGCCGCGAGTTCGGCCGGATCCCCATCATCGCGTCCAACGACGGCACGCAGCTCCTCCTGGAGGATATCGCGGTGATCCGGGACGGCTTCGAAGAGGTGGACTGGTCCGCCTCCTACAACGGAAAACCGGCGGTGATGCTCGATGTCTTTCGGGTCGGCGACCAGACCCCGATCTCCGTCTCCGATGCCGTGAAAGCGGTGGTGGCGGAGGTCAGGCAGACCTTCCCGCCGGGCCTTTCCGTGGACCTTCAGGACGACCGCTCCGACGTCTATCGGCAGCGCCTCGGGCTGCTGCTGAAAAACGGCTATCTGGGCCTGGGGCTGGTCTTCATCCTTCTGACCCTGTTTCTGGAGATCCGGCTGGCGTTCTGGGTGAGCCTGGGCATCCCCGTATCCTTCATGGGGGCCATGTTTATCCTCCCTCCGGCGGACGCGAGCATCAACATGGTGTCCATGTTCGCCTTCATTATCGCCCTGGGCATCGTGGTGGATGACGCCATTGTGGTGGGGGAAAACATTTATCACCACCAGCAGCGGGGCGCCGGCTGGTACGAGGCTGCCGTCAGGGGGGCGCGGGAGATCGCCCTGCCCGTCAATTTCAGCATCCTGACCAATGTCGTCGCTTTCATGCCCATGCTGTTCATTCCCGGTTTCATGGGCAAGGTCTTCCGGCAGGTCCCCATCGTGGTGATCAGCGTGTTCACCATCTCGCTGGTGGAAAGCCTCTTCATCCTCCCCGCCCACGTCGGCCGCCAGAAAGACTGGCAACCCAAAGGGGTCTTGGGGTGGATGGTGGTCAGGCAGCAGCGTTTCAGCGGCGTGTTCCTCAGGTCCGTCGGCCGCTGGTACGGTCCGCTCCTCGAGTTTTCGCTCAGGTGGCGCTACGCCGCCATTGCCCTGGGGGTCGGCATTTTGGCCCTGACCCTGGGGTATGTGGGGAGCGGCCGCATGGGGTTCGAGCTTTTCCCCAAGGTCGAATCTGATTACGCCATGGCGACCGCCACCCTCCCTTTCGGCACTGCGTATGACCAGACCGCCTCGGTCCGGCAAACCCTGGTTTCCGCAGCTCAGGCGGTGGCGGCGGAAAACGGGGGCGGCCGGCTGCTGAAAGGGATTTATGCCGAAATCAAGGGCAGCACGACCACCGTGAGCTTCTACCTGACGCCGCCGGAGCAGCGCCCGATTTCCACGTCGGAGGTGACGGCTCTCTGGCGGGATCGGGTTGGCGACCTGGCGGGCCTGGAATCCCTAAAATTCGAATCGGATGCCGGGGGGCCGGGGCGGGGGGCCTCGGTGTCGGTGGAGCTGAGCCACCCCCGGATGGACGTCCTTGAGCAGGCGAGCGCCGAACTGGCCGAATCCCTGCGCTTTTACCCCAGCGTCATCGACATCGATGACGGCTTTTCCCCCGGCAAGCGGCAGATTGATTTCCAGATCCGGCCCGAGGCCCGGAGCCTGAACCTTCGTTCGGAGGAGGTGGCCAGGCAGGTCCGGCACGCCTATTACGGCGCCGAGGCGCTCCGGCAGCAGCGGGGCCGGAACGAGATCAAGGTGATGGTGCGGCTTCCCCGGTCCGAGCGGGAATTCGAAAGCAGCCTCGAACAGATGATCCTGCGGACGCCCGCCGGCGGGGAGATTCCCCTACAGGCCGCGGTCACCCTCTCCAGGGGCCGCGCCTATACCGACATCAACCGGCGGGACGGCAGGCGGATCATCACGGCAACGGCCGACGCGAGTCCCCGAAGCGCAGCGGGCCAGGTGACCCAATCCCTCCAGTCGGAGATCCTTCCAGAACTGCAGAAGAAATATTCCGGCCTGCGCTTCAGCTTCGAGGGCAGCCAGGCCGATCAGCGGGAGAGCATGCGGAGCCTCGTGAAGGGTCTGCTCACGGCCTTTCTGGTGATTTTCGCCATGCTGGCCGTCCCGCTCAACAGCTATATCCAGCCGGCGGTGATCATGACAGCCATCCCCTTCGGCATCGTCGGGGCGGTCGCGGGCCACCTGATCATGGGATACAGCCTCAGCATCCTCAGCATGTTCGGGATTGTGGCCCTTTCCGGCGTCGTGGTCAACGACGCCCTCGTGCTCATCGACTTCGCCAACCGGAAGCGGCTGGACGGCCTGTCCGCCCGCGATGCCATCCTCGGGGCCGGCATCCACCGCTTCCGTCCGATCATCCTGACGACCCTCACGACCTTTTTCGGCCTGACGCCCATGATCTTCGAGACGTCTCGGCAGGCGCGATTCCTGATTCCCATGGCCGTCTCCCTCGGGTTCGGGGTCCTGTTCGCCACAGGGGTCACCCTGATTCTGGTGCCGGTGCTGTACCTGATCCTCGAGGATCTCCGGGGGCACGAGAGGGGCCGGGGCCGTGCCGCCGATGGAGAGGGGCGCGCTCTGGCGCGGAAGGCAGTGGTCGATATCCTGCCCGAGACCGCAGTGGAGGAAAAGCGCGCCGCCCGGCGCCGGCTGAGAAATTAATCGGAAAGATGCGCCGCTGGGAGGTCGGCCGGCAGGTAAATGCTGAAGCGGGTGCCGCAGCCGCAGCCGCTCTTGACGGTGATGGTGCCGTGATGGCTTCTGATGATGCCGTGAACGGCGGCGAGGCCAAGCCCGGTGCCGCGGCCCACCCCTTTGGTGGTGAAAAAAGGGTCGAATATCCTGGCCAGGGTCGGCGGATCCATTCCGATCCCGTTGTCGCCCACGGAGCACATGACGAACGGCCCCTTCCGGATATCATGGGAGAGGCAGAATGTTTCATCCGGAGAAAGGTTTTCCGTGGTGATGGTGAGTTCTCCGCCATCGAACATGGCCTGCCACGCGTTGATATAGAGATTCAGAATGACCTGGCGGATCATCTTTCTGTCAACCCGCGTTTTCCAGAGGTTTCTCTCATATTTTTTTCGGATGTGGATTTTTTTCCGGGTGCCCCCGAAGATTTGAGCGCACTCATCGACGATGTCGTTCAGGCAGGTGGACGCCACCTTGGCTTTTCTGCCGCTGTAAACCCCGAGAAGCTGGTTCGTCAGGTCTTTTGCGGCGTCGAGGCAGCTTTCGATCCCTTTCAGGTGTTCAAAATGCGGATGGGATGCATCGACATTCATCATCATGAGGGACGTTCGGCCCTGGATCACCATCATCAGGTTGTTGAATTCGTGGGCGATGCCGCCGGCCAGGGTGCCGACGGCCTCCATTTTCCGGGAGTGCAGAAGCTGGTTCTGGATGGTCCGCCATTCCCGCTCATGTTCCTTCAGGCGGGTGATATTGGTCGAAACGTGGAGCCGCGCCATCTGTCCGTGGCGCCAGCGGATGGCACGGCCGAAATGGATGTAATGTTTTCCCGTGACGGGGTTTACCGACTCCCACTCGATGGGGTCGTCGGGCGAAAGCAGGCTTTTTGCCATCAGCGCCCGGTTGTTGCAGTCCGGGCAGGGCGCCTTTTGCCGCCGGATGACGGCATAGCATTTCCGGCCTGCGGCATCGGCCCTGAAATCCATCCGCATCTTCCGGTTCATGAACAGAATATCGTGGGTTTCGAAATCCGTGACGCAGACATGGACGTCGATGGCATCGAGCACGGCGAGGAAAGGCATATTTTCCGTTGCCGCTTCACAGGTCAGTCTATCGGACATGAAGGCGTGGGTCCTTTATATGAAGGTATGGCGATGCGATTCATGGCTGACAGCAATGGGTTCCACCCAAATGAGACCCTTCGGATTCGACTTCAACACGTTGTTATTTTATGATATGGCGTATGAAATGCCATGGGCCGATGATGCGGGCGTGTCATGGTAACGATATGAACGAGATTATAGAAGAATCCTGCTTCTGTCTATAGGTACAAATACCTATTTTCATCGATTTTTTTTAGAGGGTGCTGTTGTGTCCGCCCGAATAGAGGTTACTATAATTTTGGTTTGATTCGGTAATGCCTACCTTACCTCCATCTGAATCAACCGTATCGCCCTCCGGGATTCCTCCCGGAGGGCTTCCGGCGGTATGGCCGCATCTGGGTGCCGGGGAATCGGCGGAGGCGGTGCGGCTGTGGATGGCCGACATCCCGACGCGAATGCAACCCTTCGGGGTCGGCTGGCGGAGAGATCGATTGGGTGAATCGCTGAAGGGGGTGGGATGCCGTCTCAGAAGGAAATCGACGCGGGGGTTCCGGGCGGGGTTTACCTCTGCCAGGTGAATGATAACGTTTCGTGCGGCGCCTGCTGCGGCCTCTACAATGTCGAACGCGCCGACAGGCATGCTCTTGCGGCCATGCTGGAATATCGCACCCGCCGATTTTCAGGGACCCCGAGGACGATGGATGCCATATTGGGTTTCGCGGAGGAGATCCACGGGCATGAGCCCGCCCTGATGCCGTATCCCGAATTCCATCATTGCCCCTACATCGGCATGGTCGGTGATAAAAAAGCCCGGGTGGGCTGCCTCCTTCATCCCCTGGCCGACGGCAACGGCGGGGTCGATTTCCGCGGGCTGAGCTATTACGGCGGCATGGCCTGCCGCACCTATTTCTGCCCGACCTGCAAATCCATGAACCCGGTTTACAAGCGGGTGATCCGGAGCGTGGCCGATGACTGGCACGCATACGGGCTGATCGTTACGGAAGCCGTTCTGGTGGATTCGTTTTTCAAGGAGCTGGAAAGCCTTCTGGGGCGTGCGCTCGACGCCGGGGACATCGTTGGTCATGAAGGGCGGGAAGCGCTGATCCGCCGTTTCATCGGACTCCGCCGCGACTGGCCGTTCCGGTCACGCCCGGAGAAGCTGTGCAATTACTTTTTCGAGGACCGAAGGTACCTCAAGTCGCCCGTGGATTATGGTCCGGCAGGGGGCGGCGAATCGGGGCAGCCCCATGATGCGCTGTTTCGGGAGCTGGAATCTCGCTTTGCATCCGAAGAAGCGTTGCGGGCCGCGGAGCGGATGTTCGACGAGCTGTTCGATGAATGGGTCACTCTGGTTGACGCATCTCCCCATAAGGGTCCTCGAGGCGGATGATGTCATTCTCCCCGAAATAGTCGCCCGACTGGACCTCGACGATCTCCAGGGGGATTTTCCCGGGGTTGCTCAGGCGGTGAGGCAGGCCCTGCGGAATAAAGGTGGCGCTGTTTTCGTTGAGAATGATCTCCTCATCCCCCCGGACGACCATTGCGGTGCCCCGCACGACGATCCAGTGTTCGGCCCGGTTGAAATGCTTCTGGAGGGCGAGGGCTGCGCCGGGCTTCACCGTGAGCAGGTTGACCTGAAACCCTTCGGATTTTACAAGGTTTTCGGAGTTGCCCCAGGGTTTGAAGGCGGTCTTGTGGGTGACGGTTTCGCCGCGCCGGGCGTCCTTCAGTTTGTTGACGAGGATCTTGACGTCCTGGACCCCGCTCCGGGGGGAAATGAGCACCGCATCCGCGGTCTCCACCACAATGTGATCCTTCAGGCCCACGGCGGCGATGAGGCGGGTGCCGGCCCGGAGATAGGAATTGCTGACATTGTGAAGCAGGACGTCGCCATGGACCACGTTGTCGTCGGCGTCTTTTTTTCCCGCCTGCCAGAGCGCTTCCCATGACCCCAGGTCGCTCCATCCGGCCTGGAGGGGAATCATGGCCCCCCGGGCCGTTTTTTCCATGACGGCGTAGTCGATGGAATCGCTCGGACAGGCCTCGAAGGAAGGCCGGTCGAGCCTGAAAAAGTCGAGATCCTCCCTGCCGTTCTCAAGGGCCTGCCTGCAGGCTGCGACCATCTCGGGAGCCCAGGTTTCCATCTCCGCGATCAGGGTGGCCGCCCTGAAGAGAAACATCCCGCTGTTCCAGCAGAAATCCCCGGAGTCAACATAGGCGACGGCGGTGTCGTAATCGGGCTTTTCCACGAAGCGCTCGATGGCCACGGCGGACGGACCGCCCTCTGGAGCCTCTTCCGAAAGCAGGCGGCCCTTTTTGATATACCCGTATCCGGTCTCCGGCGCATCGGGGACGATGCCGAAGGTGATGAGGCGGTCCTGCCCGGCAAGCCGGACGCCGGCTGAAACCGCTTTTTGGAATGCCTGCGTGTCCCGGATGAAGTGGTCCGCGGGCAGGATCAGAAGCAGCGGATCATCCCCCGAAGCGAGCGCCCTCAGGGCGGCGACGGCGACGGCGGGGGCCGTGTTCCTGCCGACCGGTTCCAGTATGATGTCGGCATGGCCCATGCCCATGGCCCGGAGCTGCTCGGCGACCATGAATCGATGGTTTTCGTTGCAGATGACGATGGGGGCAGCCATGTCTTCGACACCGGAAAGACGGATGAGGGTATCCTGGAGCATGGTGTTGTCCGTCACCAGCCCGAGGAGCTGTTTGGGATGGAGTTCCCGCGAAAGGGGCCACAGCCGTGTGCCCGATCCGCCGGCGAGAATCACCGGATATATCATGTATCCACCTCTCTTGTGCGGTATCGACTTCCCGAAAAAAACAAATATGAGATGGGCTCGCAAAAAGTCGCGCCTCCCACGGATTCGTATGAAGCCCAAGATCAATACTTGCGAATCTTGAGGAATGAGGCGTACTTGGCGTACGCCGCAGTGACGAAGGATGACGCGTAACGCAGATATTGGGCTTTTTACGAATCTATCAAATATAGCCTTTTTCGTTCAGAAATAGAAGGATATCTTTCACCGCCTCGTTGGGGGTCATGTGGGTCGTGTCGATGCGGATCTCAGGGGCTTCGGGGGCCTCATACGGGTCGTCCACGCCGGTAAATCCCTTGATGAGCCCCGCTCTGGCCTTGGCGTACATCCCTTTTCGGTCCCTTTTTTCGCATTCTTCGATGGGCGTCGCCACATGGACCTCGGCAAATCCGCCGTATCCCTCGATCAGCTTCCGTATTTCCGTGCGGGTCGTTGTGTAGGGCGCGATGGGGGCGCAGATGGCGATGCCCCGGTTCTTGGTGATCTCGCTGGCCACGAACCCGATGCGGCGCACGTTGATGTCCCGATGCTCCTTTGAAAAATTCAGTTCCCGGGAAAGGTTCTGCCGGACGATGTCGCCGTCCAGGAGGGTCACGGGCCGATCCCCCAGCTCCAGGAACCGGGCATAGAGGATCTTGGCGAGGGTCGATTTTCCGGCGCCCGAAAGACCGGTGAAAAAGACCGTGAGCCCCTGTTTCCGGGGAGGCGGATAGGATTTTCGGAGCGTCGCGATGACCTCGGGAAAGCTGGCCCAGGGCGGGATCTTGCGCCCGGTCCGGATCCGGGTCCGGATGTCGAACCCGGAAAAGGAGAGCGTCTGGGTGCCCTCGGGCACCTGGTCGGCGAAACGGTATTCATCCTCGAAGGGCAGGTACAGCATCTCGGGAAATCCCAGAATCCGGACGCCCAGATCCTCCTCGCAGGTCTCGGCGATCTCCCGGGCGGCTTCGCCGGGATAGAACGGCCGTCCGTTCGGGCCCCTGTCCGGCGACCCGTGATTCTGCCCGACGATGAAGTGGGTGCACCCGTAATTCTTGGCGATAATGGCGTGAAGGAGCGCCTCCCGGGGGCCAGCCATCCGGTTGGCCAGGGGCAGCAGATTCAGGAGATGGGCGTCGGGGGGATAGCGCCGTTCGATCTCCCGGTAGCACCGGATGCGGGTGTAATGATCGAAATCCCCGGGCATGGTGATGCCGACCGTCGGCAGGATCAGCAGGTTGGCCGCGGCTTTCCGCATGGCCTTCAGGGTCATCTCGAACTGGGGGCGATGGATGGGGTTCCGGGTGTGAAATCCGATGAGCCGCTCCCATCCCAGCTTTTTGCTGGTCTGCCGGATCTCGGCCGGTGACCGCCGCAACTGCTGAAAATCGAAATGCGGCGGGAGATGAACCACCTCGATACGGCCGCCGATATAGGTGTCCCCGCAGGCGTTCATGAGATGGTCCACGCCCGGATGGGATGGATCGCGGGTGCCGTACACCATCTCCGCCTCTTTTTCCTTTTCCGCCATGAAGATGTCTTCGATATGCATCACGGCGAGGAGGAACCCTTCGGCGTCCCGGAGGGCGACGGACTGGCCCGCTTCAAGGCCTCTGGCGGCAAGACCGTTCACATCCAGACAGACGGGCAGGGGCCACAGAAGGCCGTTCTGGAGCCGCATCCGGTCCAGGACCGATGCGTATTCGGACTGGACCATGAAGCCCCGGAGCGGGGATAAGGCGCCCGTGGCGAGCAGTTCAAGATCGCACATCTGGCGATCCGTCAGGGTGATGTCCGTCAGTTTGCGGGCGATATCCTTGAGCAGTCCGGTGCGTTCGTCGTCTGCCACGAGATTGACGAGTTCGCCGCCGTGAGGGGCTGAAGCATCCATTTCTTCCATAGGGGGTCCTTTATGTCTGATGATGCCGGCGGCGCCGGCATCGGGTGGTCGTCATCACGGCTTTCCCCGGGAAAGCGCGGTCCTGAGATAAAATATGTTATTGGCATTTAATATAAACGCTCCGAAATATCAACCCCATATTGCACATGCCGCCATGATTTGACGCTTCCTCGGCGCGTCTGATATCGGCTGCGGATACTCTTCCGGGATGGGCCGTCCGTGGTCTCGAACGGGCGATGAAACGGCCTGTCATGCGGGGCCTGGGTGCTGATTCTGATGGACAGGCGGACCCGCCGTCTACCCTTGACTGGACGGGTTATCAAAATGGAACCGATGGGGAAGGGCAAGGTAGAAGGATGCCTCGTCGCGCCGGCCCCGTTTCCGGCATCCTTCGGCGTAGATGCGGCATTTGTCCGACAGGACCGCCATGGCGGCGCTCCGCTGGCGGGGGGTGAGGGGCTCGGCCTCGATGCATTTGACAAGGGCTGCGATCCGGAACCGGTCCAGCCCCGGTGCCTTTGAGAGCTGATCCGGATGGCCGCCGTGCCTGACGACAAGGGATTCGTCCACCAGAAAAACCGGGAAGCGGCAGCTTACCCGAAGCCACAAGTCATAATCCTCACACGCCGGAAGGGTTTCATCGAAGGGGCCGACGACCTCAAAGAGCGCCCTTCGCATCATCACGGCCGACGGGCTGACCAGGCAGAGATGCAGGGACGGCTCGAAGATCATTCCCGACGGTTTCTGGTGCCGCTTCCCGGGGTTGACCCGGACCCCGTTTCGGATCCAGAGCTCCTGGGTCTGGCAGATCAAAGCCTCCGGCCGGCGCTCGAAAAAGGCGGTCTGCCTGCAGAGCTTTTCGGGGAGCCAGCGGTCGTCGGAGTCGAGAAAGGCGATGAGATTTCCGGAGGCATGCGCGAGGCCCGTGTTCCGGGCGGCGCTGACGCCCCGGTTGTCCTGGCGCAGGACGGAGATGCGGTCCCCGTAGGACCGGAGCAGGTCCGTCGTGCCGTCTGTCGAGCCGTCGTCCACGACGATCAGCTCGAAGGCGCAGTCCTTCTGGACCAGCACGGAATCAACGGCCGCCCCGAGGCTCCATGCCCGGTTATGGGTCGGAATAATGACGCTCACGAAGGCAGATTCAGGGCGGCCGCTCATGACCGCCACCATAGCGCCATCGACATCACCGGACAAGGAAATTCGGGTGCGGGCGAATTGCGGGCGGCGGCTCTTTCATCGGCATTCGGCGCAGCGGGAAGCGTTGGTGAAAGAAAGGGGTACAAAATTCTAAGGTTATAAATTAATTGCCTTTGCAGTGTCGATTTGATATCAACCAATCGGTTGCGTCCGAGGCCTATGTGCAGGGGCGCCGCAGGGGTTGCGGCATCCCGACCGCTCGGGCGGGCGTCGAGTCGCCGGAATGTATGGGCGGTGCCCATACTGGAGCCGAAGCGGATGGCAGGAATGAAGAAATCATGGATCATCGGCCTGGCGGTTTTCATCGGTACGGTGCTGCCGATGGGGGAGGTGCTTCCGGAAACCCGGGATCGGTCTGCTTTCGTGACGATCGGCACCGGCGGCACAACGGGTGTCTATTACCCGGCGGGCAATGCGATCGCCAGAATCGTGAACCCGGGATGGGGGGACCATGGGGTCCGATGCACGGTGGAGTCGACCGCCGGCTCGGTGTTCAACGTGAACGCGATTCTGGCAGGGGATCTTGAGTTCGGGATCGTCCAGTCGGATCGCCAGTACCAGGCCTGCAACGGGCTTGAGGAATGGGCAGCCAAAGGACCCCAAGAGCGCCTCCGCGCGGTGTTCAGCCTCCATCCCGAGTCGGTCACCCTGATGGCGTCGGTCGATTCCGGCATCAGGACCCTTGCGGACTTGAAGAACAAGCGCGTCAATATCGGGAACCCCGGTTCCGGGCAGCGTCAGAATGCCATTGATGCCCTGGAGGCGGCCGGCCTCGATTATGAAAAGGACATGAAAGCGGAAGGGATCAAGGCCGACGAAGCCCCGGTTCTCCTCCAGGAGGGCCGGATCGACGCTTTTTTTTATACGGTGGGCCATCCGAGCCAGGCCTTTTTCGATGCCGCGGCCGGGGCCGCCAAAGTCCGTTTCGTGCCCGTCACCGGCCCCGGGATCGACAGGCTTGTCGCAGAAAAATCCTACTACGCCAAATGTGTTGTCCCCGTCGATCTCTATCCCGGCGTCGCATACCCGGCCGAACAGGTCGACACCTTCGGCATGAAAGCCACCTTCATGACCTCGGCCGAGGTCCCGGAGGATGTCGTTTATACCATCACCAGGATCGTCTTCGAAAACCTGGAGGCCTTCAGAAAGCTGCATCCGGCCTTCCAGACCCTGACCCGGGACGGGATGCTGGAAGGGCAGTCGGCGCCGATCCACCCCGGGGCGATGCGGTATTACAGGGAAGCGGGGCTGATGAAATAATCCGGTTCGCCAGCAGCGCCCGAAGGCCCGGCGGCCTTCGCGCCGACGTGGAATAAATCGAGGTTGTCAGAAGGGATATAAAGGAGTCCGGTGGTGAAAATTTATACAGGCGGGGGTGATCGGGGCAAAACAAGCCTTTTCAGCGGGGAACGGGTGGCCAAAAGCGATGCGCGGGTCGAGGCCTATGGAGAGGTGGACGAATTGAATGCGATCCTCGGGGCCCTTGGGGCATCGCTTCTGCCGGAACAGCAGGCCGTCCGGGATGAACTCAGCCAGATCCAGAAGGACCTCCTGACCGTCGGCGCCCTTCTGGCGACCCTGCCCGACGCCCCCCATTTTTCAACCCTTGCCCGGATCGGAACGGAAAGAATCGAGGCCCTGGAAACGGCCATGGACCGCATGGACGCGCAGCTCCCGCCGCTCAAAAGCTTCATCCTCCCCGGAGGCAGCATGCAGGCCGCCTGGGCCCATGTCGCCAGAACGGTCTGCCGGCGTGCCGAGCGGCGGATCATCCGCCTGGAGGCTTCCGGTGACGCGGAATCCCCCGCAGCGAAGCGGCAGAACCTTCTTGTCTATATCAACCGTCTTTCCGATTATCTCTTCATGCTGGCCCGGCATTGCAACGCGGCCGCCGGCGTGGAGGATATTCTCTGGAACAGCTGAGGGGATGCCGGAGCTTGTCCCCAGACCCTTCGCCGCCGCGATTGCCGGGCGGCGCAGCCTGTCGCGAGACACCTTTGAACTCCGCCTGAACCGTCCCCCGGATTTTTCCTTCACCCCCGGGCAGTTCATCCGGTTGATCGCCGCGGGGGAGGCGGGGGTTGTCCAGGAAAGGGATTATTCCCTGATCTCCATTCCCTCGGACCCGGAGATCGGCCTGCTGATCCGGGATACCGGCACCGGCCGCTTCTCCTCCTTTCTCGGGGCGGCGGAACCGGGCACCCTCCTCCAATTCACCGGCCCACACGGGTATTTCACCTATCGGGAAACCGGGCGGCCGGCGGTCTTCGTGGCCACCGGGACGGGCCTTGCCCCCTTTGTCTCCATGGCCCGTTCGGGCGTCACCGGATTTCTGCTTCTCCACGGCGTCCGGGCTGCATCCGACCTCTATTACGAGTCACTGTTTCGCAACCACCCCTGCCGGTACGTCCCCTGCCTCTCCGGCGGCGGAACGGTGGACGCCTGCCCTGAAGCCTTTCACGGCCGGGTGACGGCCTATATGGAAGACCGACTCCTTTCCGGGGAATACGACTTCTACCTGTGCGGCAGAGGGGAGATGATCCGGGAGGCCACCCTCCTGATCGACGATCGCTTCCCCGGCAGCAGGGTCTATTCCGAAATGTTCTATTAGAAGCCTTGACCGTCTTAGCGTGAGAAAGCACCAGGTAAAATTCTAATCGTTGTTTGGTACCACCACTTGGAATTCAATTCATGAGCATGCCGTCGTTCAGCATGTCACTGCCGGGACGATGGATAAAACGCGGTTTCTTAGGCAGACTTAATCACGTTTGACGTTATTCACGAGATGCGTTATTATAAAAGAATATGATCAGATCCTTTAAATGCGAATACACCGAGGCGCTTTCTAAAGGCCTGAATGTAAAACAATATGTCAATATTGCCAAGGTTGCCCGGCGGAAACTGAGGCAGCTCGAAATCGCTAATCGCCTTGAGGAGTTGAGAGTTCCACCCGACAATTACCTTGAAGCGCTTAAGGGCAATCGTTCCGGTCAATACAGTATTCGCATCAATGATCAGTGGCGAGTCTGCTTTCGCTGGTCGGATGGATTTGCAGAAGACGTCGAAATTGTTGATTACCATTAAGGAGTTTCCAGCATGAAAAAACTTGACCCCTTAACCCCAGGTGAAATCCTGTTTGCAGAATTCCTTAAACCCCTGGGCCTCAGCCAGTATCGTTTGGCCAAGGAAATTGGCGTTCCTGCACAACGTATCAGTGAAATTGTTGCAGGTAAACGATCGGTCACAGCGGATACCGATTTGAGGTTATGTCGATTTTTTGGTCTATCCAACGGCTATTGGCTGCGTGCACAGGCTGCTTTTGATACCGAAGTCGCGGAGCGCAACATTGGTCCCTTGATAAAAAATATCAAACCGTGGTCAGAGCATTCGGCCCAACCATCAAATTCAGCGGACGCAAAAAGCAATGCGGCTGATTAGCGAGCGATCTGCACTCAAGCTTCGCGTGAGCAAGCCGGGCCAAGCGGGTTATCCGCAGCACCTTTCGCCTACAGTAAAGAAGAGATGACATTATGAATGATTACAAACTATTAGTCGACCTACACAAGCAAGGCCATCGGCAAGGACCGGGCGGGGATGCCGAGACGGAACAAGCGCTCAATCTGGCCATGGCCGACCGGACAGCGCCGCTGAAGATTGCAGACATTGGCTGTGGTACGGGGGCATCCACCCTCCTGCTCGCCCGGCTCTTGAATGCTGCCCGAATCACGGCGATGGACTTCCTTCAGGACTTTCTGGACGTGCTCAAGGAGACAGCTGAAAACATGGGGGTGGCCGATAGGATCTCGACGCTTGCATGCTCCATGGACAACCTGCCATTCGCGGATAAGGAATTGGATGTCATCTGGTCCGAGGGCGCAATCTATAACATCGGATTTGAAAAGGGTGTAGCGGACTGGCGACGTTACCTGAAAGCGGGTGGCCTGTTGGTTGCTTCCGAGATTACATGGATCACGGACTCCCGTCCAACGGAACTCCAGAACCATTGGGACAGCGAATATCCGGAAATCGATGTGGCCTCGGCCAAGATCATGGTTCTGGAAAAACACGGCTATTCGCCAGTTGGGTATTTTGTGTTACCGGAACGTTGCTGGCTGGATCAGTATTACCGGCCCTTGCAGGCCAGGTTTGAGGACTTCCTGAATCGGAACGGAAACAGTGAAGAGGCACGCGCTATCGTTGCAGCGGAGCAACGGGAAATCGGTCTTTACGAGACGTACAAGGCTCACGTCAGCTACGGGGTGTATGTCGCAAAGAAACTGGGGTAGAAAGTCGAACACGGCGCTGCACTGGACGGGGATTCCGCAGCGCTCCATAGCGGCAGTTGAGCTCAGTCGCTACGCTCCAAAATTATTTATAATACGAGGATTAAAACGTGCGTTTTGAATGGGATCCGGAAAAAGCAAAGAGAAACCTCGAAAAACACGGCGTGTCGTTTGAGGAAGCCGTAACCGTGTTCTATGATCCTCTGTCGGCAACATTTGATGACCCGGATCACTCGGTGGGCGAATCCCGCTACATTACTGAGTCGACGTGTTCTATGATCCTCTGTCGGCAGCATTTGATGACCCGGATCACTCGGTGGGCGAATCCCGCTACATTACTGAGTCGATTCTTTATAAATGATGGACGGTCATTCACGCTATTTGAAGGAGGTTCATGAAGCCATCGCGTGAATCGGCCCTCTGTCGAGAATCGGTACGGGTTCAAAGAGAAAAGAATCGATATCGATCAACACCAGCTCTCAACTGCCTATCAGAGAGGTCATCCGGGTCGAAGCCGTCAGGCAAATGATGGGTGACAACCTGCGTTTTCCCAGCAAAGCTAGCGGCAATTTTTTCTGCCGCTTTCCGGCCGGCGGCATCGCCATCGAGCATCAAGAGTATGGCAGGCGTCTTTTCGAGCCATTCCCGCTGAGCAGATGAAAGTGATGTACCCAGAAGCGCAACGGTATTGGGAAAACCCGCCTGCCAGAGGCGCATGACCCCCCGGGGGCATTCGACCACAATGATGCCCTGATGGCGGAAGCAAGCGGCTCTGTGTGCATTGAACAATATTTCGGATTTAGGAAGGCACTTGGGGAAGCGCCACTTTCCCCATTTTTCGATTTCAACCGGATCGAGACGGCGGCCGCAATAGCCAAGGGGATTGCCGTGGATATCATGCAGGCGCACGGCGATGGTGCGTTTCAAGAAAGCACTGCGCTCGGCCACGCCGGTTTCAAACCGCAGAGCCGTGTCGATGGTGATCGCCTTGTTTTTCTGAAGGAAAGAGGCGACGGGGTTGAGCGATATCCGGAGAGAGAAGGGGCGAAAGCGGCTGTCAGGGGCTGAGGGAGGGATCGGAGGTGATAGCGGTTCCATGCCGTCACCCAGCCGTTTGAGGAGACGTGCGGCATCGCGGCAGGAGCAGTTTTCGATTTTCCGGATCAACGCCACCCGTCTCCGCCGCCGCAAGAGGTGAAGCAATGCCAGATTCCCCGGTCCAGATCGGCCCGGAAAGCCGTGGGATTGTCCCCGTTGTGGAGGGGGCACGGGCCGAAGAGCCGGTGATCCCTGCGCCTGAGCCTGGCTGTCAGGCCGTAGGCGCAAAGGATGTGCGCCAAAGAGATCCGGGACTTGAGTCGCCTGAAGTCATATGCCGGATTCATTGGCGCCGGCGGCGCGTTTGGGCGCCTGTCTTTGGGGCCTGGTGGGAGAAAATGCCTTCAGGAACAGTTGTTCATCGATCTGGCTGACCTGAGCCTGCGCCGCCAGATCCAGCAGCTCCGCGGCCATCATGTTGAGCATGCGCAGATTGCCTGCGGCATGCTCGACAAGCGTCGTCTTCAACCCCGCGGTCATCAGCTGGGTGGCGCCGGCCATTTGGAGGCCGTGCTCCAGGTAGTCCATCAGCGCATCGCGGCCATAGGCTTCGATGTTCAACCGCGCCCGGATGCGGGAGCCGAGGGAGAGCAGCTCCGGCAGGCGGAAGCGGTTGAGCAGCTGCATGTCGCCGGCAAGCACCGTGGTCAGCAGGCATTGGGAGTCAAAGCGCTCGGAGCCGAGCAGGCGGATCTCCTTCAGGCAGTCGGTGCCCATCTCCTGGGCTTCATCGACCAGCAGAACCGGCCGGTACAGGGTGGCGCGGATATGATCGTGCCATCGCCGGCGAAGGGCCTTGAACCCGCCGTATCGTTTTGCCGGCGACAGGTTCACGCCGAAGATCGTTCCCATTTCGCGGTAGAAATCCGCCACGGAACTCTGGGGGCGTTCCATGACGCCGACCACGACATCGGGCAGCTTTGCCAGATGGCTTTGCAGCAGCTGCAGGCACTTGGACTTGCCCAGGCCGGGATCGCCGCAGATCAGGGTGAAGCCGCCTTCCATGGCCAGATGGCGCACGCGGAACAGGAAGCGATCGAAGCCCGGCGGCTGCCACAGGGCCTCGGTGGGGATGTCGGGGGCAAACGGATTCCATTTCAGGCCGAACAGCGCGAGGTGGTCCTTAGGGCTGATCATTTTCCACCTCCTCTTTCGGGATGTAGGCGGGGGGCAGACCCGTTGCCGCATACTCGGCCAGGATGTTCTGAAGCAGCGGGGGGATCGGATCCGAACCGCTGTCAGGCGGCGGGCCGGTATGGCCCTGGAGGCTGCGCCTTTTGCCGTCGCTGTTTTTGATTTTGTCCAGCGGATAGATGGCGCTGATGGCTTCATCGGTGCGCGGATCGACGATCCACGCCCGGCTCAGGTCCCAGGACTGATAGCGCACATGGACGCGGCCGAAGTGGCGCATCTGCGAGGGCAGCTCAAAACGCACCCCCTTGAGCTGGATCGTCCCGTCGCTTTTTCGCTGGACCCTGGACTCACGGGCGGTGAATGCCAGGTTCATCTGCTCGCTGTCGGGCGCCCGGCGCGAGACATCCGGGCCTTCGAGCATCCGTTCCACGGGCGATGTGGCGATCTCATGGTGAAGATTGCGGTTGTACTCCCGCTCCACCCATGCCTGGGTGGCGTCATTGAGGAAGCGCAGTTTCAGTGGCTCGACCCGATGCACCATGGCCAGCAGCCGACCCTCGAGACGGCCCCAGAAGGACTCCTGCTTGCCGTTTTGATACTTATGGGGTCAACCCCATAAGTATCATTATGTGGCGCCCGAAAATATGTGGCGTCAAATCGCAGGATTGCCTTGGTCAGCCGACGGCAAACAGGATTGCGCCACATAATATTTTGTTCGATGATGAGCCTCCATCTAACCCTAAAAAGGAGGCCGATCATGTTTGAGACCTTGTTCAAGCGCCCCACTGTTTTGGCCCGCTACCGTGAGGGACCACTCTCGGAAGCCCGAGAACGATTTCTCGAGCAATGTGCAATGCACGGCTATTCTCGCGCTATGTTGCAAAAAATCGCCTGGGTACTGTTGTCGATAGCGCAGCGCATCGACATTGACCACGGTAAAGTGACAACGCGCGACATTGAACTGGCCGTAGAGGGTCGCGAAGGCTTTAAGCACTCGCCCGAGCGTACGCAGAACTCCCAGGGATCTCGTCAACTGTTTATCCACATCGCGACCGCATGGGTTCGTAGCCTCGGCTGCTTTGAACCGCCCCGTGAGGCGGAGAGCCCCTTTACAGCCCATATCACATGTTTTTCCATGTATTTACGCGAGGAACGAGGGTTGTCGCCAGTAACCATTTCGACTCGTTGTGAGCGTATGGCCTGGTTTTTCGAGAGCCTGCATCCAAATCAAAAGTCGTTGCATACGATCTCGATTGCCGATGTGGACGCCTTCATCGAGGCGAAGGGCAACAAAGGTTGGAGTCGTTCGTCATTGGCCAGCTTGGCCAGCAGTTTGCGCAGCTTCTTTCGTTACGCTGAAGGCCAGGGCTGGTGTAACCCGGGCACGGCTGCCGCCATCGAGTCACCTCGGCTCTATGCCCGAGAAGGACTCCCTGAGGGGCCGAGCTGGGAAGACGTCCAGCGCCTGCTTGCCAGCACCCGCGGGGATCGTCCCGCCGATGTCCGGGATCATGCCATATTGATGCTGCTAGCCGTTTATGGGCTTCGTCGAGGCGAGGTCGCTCGGCTGCAGTTGGACGACCTTGACTGGGCCGGCGAGCGGATCGTGGTGTCACGCCCCAAGCAGTATCGCATCCAATGTTACCCCTTGGTGTCCGCGGTCGGGGAGGCCATCCTGCGCTATCTGCGTGAAGTGCGGCCACACTGCGCGCATCGGACCCTGTTTCTGTCGTTGGCCGCTCCCATTCGCCCGCTCTCAGCCCCGAGCATCACCCCCATCGTACGTGCACGCCTGAGCGCTCTGGGGGTGGCCTTGCCCCGTCGTGGTGCCCATTGTCTGCGTCACGCCTGCGCCAGTCACCTCCTCGCTTCAGGCTTTTCACTGAAACAAATCGGAGATCATCTCGGTCATCGCTCCGCCAATTCCACGCTAAACTACACCAAAATCGACCTTGCCGGACTACGGCAGGTGGCCGAACTCGATCTGGGGGGGCTGCTATGACGCTCTCGGAAGTCGTTTCCCTGTACGTCTCTCACAACCGCGCCTTGGGACAACGGTTTCGAACCGAAGAGGCTATTCTGCGATCTTTCTGCAAGGCGGTAGGCAATGGACCCATCGCGACCATTGAGGCGGGGGCCGTACTGGCTTTCCTCAACGGCAATGGGCCGGTCACCGAGTACTGGGTGAAGAAGTATCGCGTGCTCTCCGGCCTATACCGATACGCTCTGGCACGGGGGTTGGCAACGGTTTCACCGCTGCCTCGCGATATTCCAAAACCAACCGTCCCTGAGTTCGTGCCATACATCTACTCCCATGAAGAGCTCAAACGCCTGACCGATGCTGTCCCAGCCGCCTGTGCGGGCCGCGTACCCATTGAGGAGGAGGTCTTCAGGACCTTGCTTTTGCTGCTTTACGGCGCAGGGCTGCGTATCGGTGAAGCTCTGACACTTACCCCGGGGGAAGTGGATCTACGCCAAGCGTGCCTTCGAGTCCGTGAGACAAAGTTCTTTAAGAGCCGTCTGGTCCCACTGGGCAAGGATTTAACTAAGCTCCTGACTGAGTACGTAGTCAGGCGTCATGGACGTCACACCGCGTCAACGGAGGCACCCCTCTTCTGCTTCCACGACGGGTCGCCCCTAAGCCAGACCGCTGCACGCAGCGCCTTTCGACGTCTGCGCTCACATGCGGGTGTGCTGCGCGATGGCGAAGCCCGTCGTCAGCCACGGCTTCACGATCTGCGCCATACGGCTGCCGTTCATCGTATCATTGCGTGGTATCGCAGCGGAGCAGACTTGCAGGAACTGCTACCCAAGCTGGCAACCTATCTGGGTCACTCAGATCTGTCTTCGACGCAACGCTATTTGACGATGACGCCGGAACTGCTGCGGCAGGCAAGCCTGCGTTTCGAACACTACGCTATAGGAGAAAAATCATGATTGACAGGACTTTGCTTGGCCCCTGGGTGCGGCGTTTTTTGCTCGAATATCTGGTGAAAGAGCGCAACCTCTCGATCAATACCCGCACCAGCTATCGGGACATACTGGTGCTGGTTCTGCCATACGTAGCCGGGCAACTCAAAAAGCCTGTCGACCGTCTGGTGGTCGTCGACCTGTCGCCTGAATTGATTCGTAAATTCCTCACCCATTTGGAACAAAACCGTCGTTGTTGCGTCGCTACCCGCAATCAACGCCTGAGTGGCCTGCATGCGTTGGCGCGATTCATCGGTGAGAACAGCCCTGAGCACGTCGCGTGGTGCGCGCAAGTCCGGCTCATCCCGTTCAAGAAGACCTCTCAACCGGGCATAACCTACCTGGACAAGCCGGAAATGGATGCACTCTTGGCCACACCCGATCGCTGCACGCCTCTGGGGCAACGCGACTATACCTTGCTGCTCTTTCTCTATAACTCGGGGGCGCGGGCGAGCGAAGCGGCCGAACTCAGAATTGCGGATATTGACTGGCATACCCAATGTGTCAGGATCATCGGCAAAGGCAAAAAACCGCGCACTTGCCCGTTGTGGCCCACTACGGTGGAACAACTGCGTTGGATCGCCGCCCAGCGCGGGCCGGAACAACGCGTGTTTCTCAACCGCAATGGTCAGCCCATTACTCGTTTCGGCATCCACACCCTGGTCGAGCGCCACGCCTTGAGAGCCGCAGTGCAAGCGCCCTCGCTCGGTACAAAGCGGGTCAGTCCGCATATGATCCGGCACACCACCGCAACCCATCTTTTGCGTGCAGGCGTCGACATCAATACCATCCGCGCCTGGCTGGGTCACGTCTCGCTCAACACGACCAACATCTACGCAGAGACCGACCTCGAAACCAAAGCGCGTGCCCTGGCCACTTGTACACCCGTCAGAGAGGGTACCAAGATGAAGTCCTGGAGACGCCAACCCGACCTGATGGAGTTTCTACTCGGGCTGTAGCCGAAATGTTATGTGGTGTCCAATTTGCTCCCGGCGGCTGGCCATCAATGCCTGGAAACCTGACGCCACATATTTTCGGGCGCCACATAATGATACGGACTGTAGGCCAGGGTGGGACGGTGCTCGATGGCCAGCCGCATCAGCCCCTGGCGGGTCTCTTCGGCGATCATGGCCGAGCCGTTGTCGGTCATCAGCGCCCTGGGAAGGCCCCGCTTGTGAAACGCCTGGAGCAGTCCGTGAATCAGCACCTCCGCCGTTTCGGAAAGATACCACTGGATATGGCAGCAGAGCCGGGACCGGTCGTCGAGAATGCACAGGGCCCTTGCCTTGTGCCAGCTGCCGTTGACATCGACCACGCGGCTGCCTTCGTGAAAGTCGAGGTGCCACAGGGCGTGAACATATCCGGACTCATAGCTGCGCACCTCGCAGGCCGAAAGCCTTTCGGCGGCCTGCTTCTGCCCCGGCGTTCTTGTATTCGGCCTCTTCAGCCAGCCCCGCTCCTTCATGCGCCTGAGAACGGTGGCATAAGAAGGCATCTGCCCGAGATCGGGGTTTTGGGATACCAGCGCCGCCAGGTTGTCCACATGCAGCCGGCAGCTCCAGGCCGGGTTGTCCCTGTACTGGCGCTCGAGGACCTCCATCAGCCGCGGGGTCATGGCCGCTGCACAGCCGATGTCGCTGCGGGGCTTGCGCCTCAGCTCCCGGACCGGGTCCTGAGATCGCAATGCCTTGTAATACCAGCGTTCAATCGTCGAGGCGCCGAAGCACACATCCCTATCCTCGATGGGATGGCGATAGCGTTTTTTCGCCAATCGCTCGATCTCCCTGCGCAACTGGCCTTTCTCCGGCGGGGCGCTGAGCAGCGGACCGACCACTGAAAACCGAAAATGGGCCCATGCACTCAACGTAGGGTTGTCTTTTTCCGTCATGGCGGCTCCTTTCCTGAATTTGTGGATGGAGCCTATGCATAGACGACTTCCGGCCTGTTGACTATTTCCCATCTTTTGCGGGACGCGGGGGGGCCGTCGTGTTACGTGATGGATCCTGCTCCGTCCGCCATAAATTGCAGGCATTTGACCAGGGCTGTTTCCGGCGGGTGAAACCTTTCCATAAACCGGCTCAGCAGGTCCCCCGGCAGACGGCTGTTCCCCACGCCGGCGTCGAGCCTGCCCCGGAGACGCTTCCACTGCTCGCCCACGGGAAACTCCTCGCTGAAATACCGAATCCAGCGGGTGATCGTCTGGCGGGAAATCGAAAACATCCGTTGAAGCCTGCGGATACTCTTGCCTTCAGGCCGGTTCTGCCGGAGGGCCATCACAACAAGGATGACACAGCCCCAATAAACCCGTCTTCCATCGAAACGGGCTGAGGGCGGCAAGGTCCGGCGCCGGCACCCTTCCCGGCTGCAGCACAGGCTGAATCGAACCAGATGAGCCTC
>NZ_JBGSQX010000089.1:0-15760 GCF_041737845.1 Desulfococcus sp. | reverse complement strand
CGGCCGGGCCACCACGGCCCTCAGCATCCCCGGAAGCCGGACGTCCATGGCGAACCGGGCCGTGCCCTGGACCTTGGACACGATATCGAGCCGGACATCCTGGCGCCCGATCCGTGTGAACGCTTCGGGGTCCTTGAGCCTCACCTCCGCGGGGGGCTTCGCGGCGGCGGCCCTCCGGGCAAGCGCGCCGAAGGTGGCCTGCCGACCGCTACCGGGATGGGAGACGATGCCGTTTTTCACGGTGATCTCCCCTGCCGGCAACCGCCACGCGGCGGCGGCCGCGGCAACAAACATGGCCCGGGCCGCCGCGCCCGCCCTCCGGTACTGCTCATAGGAATTGGCGATGCTGGTGCTGCCTCCGGTGGCCTGGATCGCCCCGAAGAGAAGGTTGTTGTAACGTGTCTCATCGGCGGGCGCCGACGCGACGCGGACCCTCCGCCAGTCGGCGTCCAGCTCCTCCGCCAGGAGGGTGGCGAGACCGGTGTAGATCCCCTGGCCGGTTTCCAGGTGCTTGGCGATGACCGTCACTACGCCGGTTTCGCTGACGCGGACAAAGGGGTTGAGGGCGAAGGATTGGCCGTCGCCCGAGCCTGCGGCATCCGAAGGATGGTCTTTCAGGATGGCCGGATTCTTCGCGTCCGTGCCGGGATTCGATACCATCCTTTGGGCGGCCTCCCGGATCGCGGTCCGAACCCGGGCGTAGGTGGCGCACCGGCAGAGGTTTTTCCGCATGGCCCGGGCGACGGCCGCATCGTTCGGGTCGGGTGTTTCCCGAAGCAGGGCTGCGGCCTGGAGGATCTGGCCGGGCTGGCACCAGCCGCACTGTGGCACCTGGGCGTCGACCCAGGCCTGCTTGACGGGATGGTCCCAGGGGATTCCCTCGATGGTGAAGATCTCTTTGCCCGCCGCGGCCTCGGCCGTGACGATGCAGGACGGCCGGGCCTTTCCGGCCAGGAGCACGGTGCACCCCCCGCAAAGGCCTTTTCCGCATCCGAATTTTGTTCCGGTCAGGCCGAGGATGTCCCTCAAGACCCAGAGAAGCGGCATATCCGGCGCCACATCCACCGTGAATCGTTCTCCGTTCACAAGGAATGTCGTCTTCATCTTTTTTCTCCTTTTTCGGGCACTCGGAGGCGCCGCTGCCGCCCGCCAGGCGGTCTCAGGGGGGTGCCGACGGGGCGCCTCCGGATAAACAGCACCGACGCGGATTTACGGCAGTCCCTGCCATAGGGCCGGAAAATCCCCGCAGCGGCTCGGGTTCGATGATGCCCCGGATCTCGAAAGTTGGGTTTCGGTGGGAAAGTTGGGTAACGGACGCCGCCCGCGGCGGGTCATTGCTGCGCCGAACGCATGACTCCCGGGATCATGAACCCCGGATTCATTCATATAATGATTAACAATGCCGGGGGAGCTTGTCAAATCCGGGGCCGGGGGTCCCTTTTCAGTCGGCGCCGGACCAGAATCCCGTAAAAAAGGCTGTTGACGGCCACGACGCCGATCCCGAGAAGGAGCTGGTGGCGGTGGGTGAGGCCATCGGGGTAAATGACCGGCGTAAGGTAGGTTTCGATAAAGCCGCCCGGGTATCCTGCCTCGCCGCCCATCACCCTCAGGCGGTTTTCCAGGGGCGTGAGGGGGCAGATCCACCCGGTGAATTCGATGAGGGCCCCCCATCCGGCCGCCGGGAGATGCAGCCACATCAGCCGCGGCCATTTCAGGACCAGAAGCCCGCCGGCCGCAACGAAGAGGATGAAGGCGAAATGCAGCGCCACGACGGCGTCGGCAAGGAGGCGGTGGATCATTTCCGGCCCCGGATCGCATCCCGCGCCTTCGCTGCGGGATCGTTCATGCTGAACGGTTTCTGAACAAAATGGACCCCCTCTTCGAGCACGCCGCGATCGGCGATCCCGTTGGACCTGAAGCCGGAGATCAAGAGAACCCTGCCCTCCCCGTCCGATTTCGGGTAACCGGAGGTCGGCTCAGCCCTCCGTGACCCCGTCGACCTCGGCGATGGGGTTGTCGAAATCATACCCGAACAGGCGCGGATCCTCGCCGATGACCGCAGCGGAAAAGATATAAAAAACATAGTTATAAGTTTCTTCGGGAATTTTATTGCGGTATCTTGAGATCAACTCCCAGAAGTTTCTCTCGCGGGTATTTTTGGGCATGGACCGGATCAGGTTCAGCACCCGGTTCTCGCCCCAGTTGTAGGAAGCCATGACCAGCAGCCCGGAGGCCTGGGCGTCCGTCGTATAGATATCCCTCAGATACTGGGCGGCCGCCAGGGTCGACTTCCCGAAATTGTGGCGCTCGTCGTTGGGATCGGGCACCGGCCTTTGGACCAGGGGGCCGGTTCGCAGGTAATACATTTCGGCGGTGGAGGGAATGAACTGCCACATTCCCTTGGCAATGCCGAACCGGGTCTCCGGGCCGCAGGCATCGGGGTTGAAATTGCTCTCCTGGAGGGCGAGATAAAAAAACTGGGTCGGCAGGCCGTGCCGGCGAAGGGTCCGGACGATGTTGGAGACGTAGCCCCGGGAGGTCGCGCGTCGGATCGCCTGTTCCAGCCGGGGCGTCGATTTCCATTTTTCGATATACCGCATGACCTCCCGGACAAAGCCTTCGGGCATGTTGACCTCGCACTCCCCGAACCGGCGGGCCATATGCAGAATGATCCGCTCCTGGGGGCGCTGCCCCTTGCCGTAGACATCCAGGGTATCGACAAACCGGTTGTAGCTCTCCTCAAGGGTCCGCTGCCGGTCCCGGAACGCCGCGATCTGGGCGGCGGACGCATCGGTCTTCTGAGCCTCGGCGGCCTTCACCACCTTGGCCAGCTCCAGCTCCAGGGATTTCATGTTATAGAAGATATCGACGGCAAGCCTTCGCTGGAGTTGGACCTGCCGGTGCTTGTAGATCGCGTAGGCCCCGGTCGCGAGGCACAGCACCGTGATGCCGGCGATGACGGCGCCGTAAAGCCGCCGCTCCTTTTTCTTGACCTTAGCATAGGCCTTCCGCACCATCATGGTATGTTCGCCGGCGGCGGTGGTGTCTTCCGCGCTGCCGAAGTAGTGCCGCTGGTAGTCGCTGAGGGTCCGGGAATCGACCCCGGGAGGTTCGGGAGCCCCGGCCCCGGCTTCCGCCGTTTCAAAGGCCAGGGTCAGCACCGGACCCGACCGCCCCAGGCGGATACGGGTGGTGCCGGTGATCTCCATCCGGTCGATCTTCCGGCCCTCGACGAACACCCCGTTGGCGCTGCCGAGATCCTGAAGCCACCATCTTCCGCCGTCGATGAACACATCGGCATGGTTGCGGCTCACCTCGCGGCCGACGAGCTGTATCTGGCAGTTTGTATGCCGCCCGATGCGGAACCAGTTTTCAAACAGGAATTCCGCGGCCGGGACCGCTCCGCCTTCAACGGTCACTCTCAGTCGGGGAGGATCGGAAGATGCCATGGGGGTTCGCCTCTTTTGCGATGAAATCATTGCGCCCGGGGCGGCCGGGCGGATCGGTTATCCGCCGTACCCTTCTCCGGCCAGCCCGTTGTCCGGATCGCCTTCGTCGACCATGCGGGCAAGGAGCGCCCGCTCCGACGCCCGGGGCAGGCGCCCGGTCAGGTGAACAAATCCGACCTGCTCTCCCTGCTGGTTCGTGAGCAGGGCTTCGGCCTCGGCCCGGCCGCTTTCGGCGATCCGGGTGATCGTGACGTCGCAGCGGACCCTCTCGCCGAAGTAGACGGGCTTGATGAACTTGAAGTTCATGCCGCTGGCGAGCCAGCCCACCTGGCCGCCGAACTCGCAGACCATGGAGCCCACCAGGAGGCCGTGGCAGATCAGACCCGTGAAGCCCTTGGCCTCTATCCAGCGCTCGTCGTAGTGAACCGGGTTGTAGTCATGGGTCATGTCGCCGAACGCCAAGGTCTCCGCCTTCGTGAACACGCGCTCGCAGCTGAAGGTGTCCCCTTCCGAGAGCCCTTCTATCGCCATTTTTCGAATTGGATTTGCCATGTTTCCTGTTTTTGTTTTCGGCCGCAGCCCCGCGGCTCTCCAGGCAGGGCGCGGGGCTGCCTGCTCCTCCCGGAATGCCGCCTGGATACTTTATAATAACAACGCATCTCCCCGCATTTCAAGGGCGACTGCGAGCGGGGGGTGTTGAAACCCTCAGGGGACGACGACGACCTCCCGATGGAGGGCCACGCCGAACCTGTCCAGGACCGATTGCCGGATCCGCTCCGACAGGTCGTAGATCTCCCTGCCGGTTGCCCCGCCCGGGTTCACCAGCACCAGGGCATGGTCCCGATGCACGGCGGCATTGCCCAGGGACCGCCCCTTCCAGCCGCAGCGTTCGATGAGCCACCCCGCGGGGAGCTTGAAGCGATCATCGCCCGCAGGGTAGTACGGCAGATCGGGAAAGGCGCGGCGGAGCCCCGCCACCCTTTCGCCCGAAACCACCGGGTTCTTGAAGAAGCTGCCCGCATTGGGGACGACGGCCGGGTCGGGGAGCTTGCTCTCCCGGATCCCGATCACCGCCCTTCGAAGATTGGCCAGGGTCAAGGCCCCGATTCGGTCGACCGCGGTCTTGACGCCGGGATACCGGACCACATACTCGGGCTGTCGGGTCAGCCTGAACACCACCGCGGTGATGATGAACCGGCCTGCCCCGTCATCCTTGAATCGGCTGTGCCGGTAGCCGAGGCCGCACGAGGCCCCCGAAAAAACCACTCGCCGCCCGTCCATGAGGGAGACGGCCTCCACGGTGTCGACAAAATCCCCCACTTCAACCCCGTAGGCGCCGATGTTCTGGACCACGCTGGCGCCGACGTTTCCCGGAATGCGGGAGAGGTTTTCGATGCCGCCCCAGCCATGGGCCACGGCAAAGGCCACGAGATCGTCCCAGGACTCTCCGGCCATGGCCCTCACCCGGACGTGGTCCGGCCCGCGCGCCGCCACCGAAATCCCCTTCATGGCCGGGTGGAGGACCACCCCGTCGAAATCATCCACGAAAAGGAGATTGCTGCCCCCGCCCAGCACCAGGTGACGAAGGCCCTTCAGCCGGTCTCCCCTCAGAAAGTCGATGATCTCGCCGTCCTCGTCAAACCGGACGTAGTCCCGGGCCGCAGCCTCGACCTGGAAGGTCGTGAGGGGTTTCAGAGAAATATTTTTTTTGATGATCATGGATCTGGATTCAACCGGATGATCTTTCTGCGCGGTCATGGGCTTTCCGCGATCTTCCGGTGTCCCGACCGCGAAAGCGCCTGTCAGGGACAGTCTATAATATCTGAGATGGAAGGATTGCAAGGAGAAATTCGGAATGCTCTCCGTTGTGGACCATCAGCGCTGCCCCCGGACGCCATCGCGGCCGGAAGAGAGCCGGCGGCGCCCGTGCGGGCGCCAAAGCCGTCAGCGCCCGGTCGCCCGTTCACTCAGTTCTTTGAAATTAATCGCATTTTCAGGCGGATGCAGCACCCAGTCCCGGATCATGTCCCGAATCCGGCGGACCGCCTCGAGCTTCTCCGTCTCGGTGCCCGCAGCAGCCGCCGGATCTGGAAACGGCCAGTGCCAGCGTTTCGTGACGCCGGGAAAAATAGGGCATCTGGATTCCGTGTCATGGCACACCGTGATGACATGCTGGAAGAGTTTTCCCTGTTTGAACAGCTCCAGGACGCTTCGGGGTTTCTTTTTCGACAGATCGATTCCGGCTTCTGCCATGACCTGGACGACCAGGGGGTTGACGGCCTCCGCCGGCGCCAGCCCCGCGCTTTCGACCTCGAAATGCTCTCCGTGGAATTCCCTTAGAAATGCCTCCGCCATCTGACTGCGGCCGCTGTTGTGCTGACAGATAAACAGAACGGTGATCTTTCTTTTCATGGTCCCCTCCGATGCCGATCGATGCATCTTTTGTGTTGGATTCATCCCTCCGAATCTGACGGCGCAACGCCTGAAACCGTCGATTCGGAACATCACGATACCGTAGGGGAAGATTGTTAGACCCGTATTAGGATGATCGTTTCCCGCAGGTTTATCTCATCGTGCCGAAAAACGTCCGCCCCCTATGGACCAAATTTATATATCCTATATTATATCGATAGGTTGAAATATTTTTTCTCCTCGAATAAAAAGACTTGCTTTTTATATGAATATCGTTATATTTCCGCGCAATACGGCGCCGTCAACGCCTTACCTGCCTGAACCCAGGCAATCTCTGAACTCACTTCAGAACAGGACAAGGAGAATTTCATGGAGCATGTCCCGGTCATCCCGGATGGCCAAACCGACTGCCGCAGCCCCCTGATCGCCGATGAGGCCGACGACGAGCCTCCCGACCCGGGGGAAGCCATAGGACTGCATCACGCACCTTCGCCCCCTTCCCTTGAATTGCGCCTCAAAAGCGGTTTGATCGTACGTTTTCCCGTCCATCGAACCACTGCAAGCAACCCCATGACCCGCACGTTTCGGAAACGCTTTTTTCCGAAGGTGCCGGGAAAAGTCTGGAATGACTGGCACTGGCAGGCCGGCCACAGGATCCGCACGACGGCGGAGCTGGTCCGGTACATCCCCGACCTCTCCCTTGAGGAGAAAAAGGCCCTGTATCACACGGACATCCGCCTGCCGTTGGGCATCACCCCGTATTACCTGAGCCTGATCTCGCCCGATGATCCGGAGCAGCCCCTGCGCCGCACGGTGATTCCGGTCCATCAGGAATTGATCCAGACCCCCGGAGAGGCCGACGACCCCCTCGGGGAAGAGGCCCAGAGCCCGGTGCCGGGGCTGGTTCACCGCTATCCCGACCGCGTGCTGCTCCTGGCCCTGGATTTTTGCTCGACCTATTGCCGCTACTGCACGCGGTCGCGGGTGGTGGGCCACGGCACCCTGCACCCCAACCGGTCCCGGTTCGAGAAGGCCCTGGCCTACATCGAATCCAAACCGGCGATCCGGGATGTGCTGATCTCGGGCGGCGACCCGCTGATGCTGGGAGACGACCGCCTGGAGTGGATCCTCTCCCGCCTCCGCCGGATCCCCCATGTGGAGATCATCCGGATCGGCACCAAGGTGCCGGCGGTGCTGCCACACCGGATCACCCCCCAACTGGTCAAAATGCTGAGGCGCTACCACCCCCTGTGGATGAGCCTCCATTTCACCCATCCGGACGAATGCACCCTGGAATCCCAGCGGGCATGCAGCCTGCTGGCGGATGCGGGCATCCCCCTGGGCTCCCAGACGGTGCTGCTCAAGGGCGTCAACGACACGGTGGAGACCATGAAAACCCTGGTGCAGCACCTGATGAAGATGCGGGTGCGGCCCTACTATCTCTACCAATGCGACCCCATCTCCGGATCCGCCCACTTCAGGACGACGGTGGAGGCCGGCATGGAGATCATCCGGGGGCTCAGGGGGTTCACCACCGGCTATGCCGTCCCCACCTACGTGGTGGATGCGCCGGCCGGCGGCGGGAAAATCCCCCTCATGCCCGATTATATCGAGGGCCGGGAAGGCGGGGACCTGATCCTGCGCAATTATGAGGGCGGAAGGTATCGTTATCCCGACGCCTTTTGCAGCCCGGTCTGATTTCCGGGATCGGAATGATATGGGGAGGCCCGGCGTTTTCCGGGCTTCCTTTTTTTATGGCACAAGGAGTTGACACACATGACCCTGACCATCGGCCTGACCTACGACCTGCGGTCCGAGTACCTGGCCCTGGGCTACACAGAACTGGAGACCGCGGAATTCGACCGGGACGACACCATCACGGCCATTGAAGGTGCCCTGGGGGAGCTGGGCCACCGGGCCGAGCGCATCGGCAACGGCCGGCAGCTCGCTGCGGCCCTGGTGGCGGGCCGCCGCTGGGACCTGGTGTTCAACATCGCCGAAGGGCTTCACGGCATCGGCCGCGAGGCCCAGGTCCCTGCCCTGCTGGACCTGTACGAGATCCCCTACACCTTTTCCGACCCCCTGGTCATGAGCCTGACCCTCCACAAGGGCATGACCAAACGCATAGTCCGGGATGCCGGCGTGCCCACCAGCGATTTCCACGTGGCGGAAACCGGGGCGGATGCGGAGGGGGTCGGCTTCGGCCCGCCCTACTTCATCAAACCCGTGGCCGAAGGCACGGGCAAGGGAATCAGCCCCGCCTCCATCCTCCGGGACCGGGCGGAACTGGCCCCGGCCTGCGACCGGATGATCCGGATTCACCGCCAGGCCGTCATCATCGAGCCCTACCTGCCGGGCCGGGAGTTCACCGTGGGGATCCTGGGGACCGGGGCGAGCGCCCGGGCGCTCGGGACCATCGAGGTCCACCTTCGGGAGACGGCCGAGCCGGGGGTCTATTCCTACGTCAACAAGGCGCAGTTCGAGGAGCGGGTCTTTTACCGGCTGTTCCGGCCCGGGGAGGACCCCGTGGTCGACCGGGCCGAGGCCGTCTCCCTTTCGGCCTGGAAGGTCCTGGGATGCCGGGATGCCGGCCGGATCGACATCCGCTGCGATGCCGACGGCCGCCCCCTGTTCATGGAGGTCAACCCCCTGGCGGGCATCCACCCCCACCACTCGGATCTGCCCATCATCTGCAAGCATCTGGGCTTTCCCTACCTGAGCCTCATCCAGACGATCGTGGACTCTGCCGCCTCCCGAATCCGGAAGACGGCCTGATGCGGGTCGCCATCGTCCATGACAGCGTCTCGGATACGGACGGCCCCGATGCGCGGGATGTGCGGGTCCAGGCCCGGGCCGTGGCCGGGGCCTTGGAGGAGCTGGGCCATCCGGTCCGCACCCTCCCCTGCACCCTGAACCTGGAAGCGATGCGGGAGGCGCTCCTGGCCTTTCAGGCCGAGCGAGTGTTCAACCTGGTGGAGTCCCTCGCCGGGCACGGGCGCCTGATCCATCTGGTGCCGGCCTGCCTGGACGCCCTTTGCATCCCTTACACCGGCGCGAAAACGGGGCCCATGTTCCTCACCTCCCACAAGGTCATGGCCAAGGAGCGCCTGAAGCACGCAGGTCTTCCCACGGCCGAATGGGTCGGCCCCTGCCCCGGGCCACCAGCCCGGCCCGAAACGCGCGCCGATGACTGGATCATCAAGTCCGTATGGGAGCACGCCTCCATCGGCCTGGACGAGGGCGCCGTCGTCAGGGTTTCGGAGGCGGGCGCGCTGTGGCCCCTGCTGGCGGCGCGCGCCCTGAAACTGGGCGGGCTCTGCTTCGCCGAGCGCTACATCGAGGGCCGGGAATTCAACCTGTCCCTGCTGGCCTGCGAAGACGGCCCCCAGGTCCTGCCGCCGGCGGAGATCCGATTTTCGGGATACGGCGCCGGAAGGCCGCGCATCGTGGATTACCGTGCCAAGTGGGACGAGTCTTCCTTTGAGTACCGCCATACCAGGCGCACCTTTGATTTTGAAGACCGGGACGCCGGGCTCCTGGACCGGCTCCGGGGCCTGGCCCTCGATTGCTGGGCCGCCTTCGGCCTCTCCGGGTATGCCCGGGTGGACTTCCGGGTGGATGATGCCGGGCGGCCCTGGATCCTGGAGATCAACGCCAACCCCTGCCTCTCCCCGGACGCCGGATTCGCGGCGGCCCTGGAAACGGCCGGGATCGCCTACACCGAAGCCATCCAGCGCATCCTGGCGGACACGCATCCCGGAGTTGATCTCCCGCGGGCGGAAACCAGCCGCGAGCCCGAGGTGCCGGTTCACGGGGTCGGTTTCCGCTTCACCCCCGAATCCCTAGATGTGGCCCGGGTCCGGGAACTGGTCGCGATCACCGGGTTCTTTTCAGAAGAGGAGGCAGGGGTCGCCGGCGAACTGGTCGAGGAGCGCCTGGACAAAGGCCCTGCGAGCGGCTACGATTTCGTCATGGCCGACCATGAGGGCCTTCTGACCGGCTATGCCTGTTTTGGTCCCATCCCCTGCACCACGGCCAGCTTCGACCTGTACTGGATCGCGGTCCATCCGGAATTCCAGGGTCGGGGCCTGGGGCGGCGCCTGCTGCGGGAATCCGAGCGATTGATCAAATCGGCCGGCGGCCGCCGCGTTTACGTGGACACCTCCCGGCGGGCCCAGTATGCCGGCACCCGGTCGTTTTATGAAAGCTGCGGATACCGGCTGGAAACCGTGCTCCAGGACTTTTACAGCCCCGGCGACGGCAAGGCCGTCTACTGCAAGGTTTTGGTCTGAAAAGGAGGGCTTCCTTGCGTCAAGGTTCGATTTTGAGGCCGAGATGCTTGCAGAATTGGATGAGGTCTTTCCATCCATCCCGCGCGATGACGTGAAGAATGGATTTATCCAGATCACGGTACTCGTGAATCGCGACATTTCGGAAACCGGTCATGGCCCGGAGATGCGTTTCGAGTTCCTGTGGAATGATGCCGGCTTTCCGCATCAGGGTAAAGGCTTCGGCGCTGTTTTTCGGCATACCGAGGCGTCCTTCGGCAACAAGATGCATGGCAAGGTCTATGGCGGCCTGGCAGGCGCGTTCAATGTTCAGCGTCAGGGCGTCTGTATGGGTTACGTTGCTCAGGGTCGGATCCGCGGCATATTCTTCCTGGATCCGTCGGATGCACCGCTCGATAATGCCCGCTTTGTTCAAAGCGACGTCGTCAGGCGGTGTAGGCATGTTCCACCTCGACCCGCTGCTGCTTTAATTGAAGGTAAAGCGACAAGGCTGTCGCGGCGAAAAGATCCCTTGCATATTTATCGCGGCAGAAGATGCATTCCCCCTTGACGATCGTCTCTTTGGCATAGATCAGGTCCTGCGTGCCGAGCAGGCCGATATCGACAGGATGATGGAGAATTGTCGAAAGCGCCGCCGCCATCTCGAGGCGCGTCATGAGGCTGATGTCGCTGCCCGGGGCCGGCAAAATCGCGATGTCGATATCGCTGTCTTTTCGGAAGTGGGATTTCAGTACGGAACCCATCAGGTACGCTGCGATGACGCGGGGCTCCTGCTTGAGCTTTTCCGATAAAAGGCCGCGTTGATGGTGGGTTAAGTTCATCAATAAAGCCGTTTGGGTCTGATATGTTCGCAAAAAGTCGATCCCGTTGGAGAGCGGCATCACCGCTCTCATCCGCATGGCCAAGGTCGCGCCGCCGGATGGCGAGGAAATAAACATCAAAATAGCTGAAAATAAATTGGTATCCGTCCCATCACATGGCTGATTTCAACGATTTCAAACAGGCCCAGGGGAAGGATAAAAAATACCAGGTCAAATACGCCCCTTCGAAAGGCTTTAGGTGATATTTGCAATGTTTCCAATTCGATATAATTGCGCAAAGACGGGATCAAGCGCCGCGGCACCTTTTCCGTATAGTCTTCATACTCGGCGCCGAATATTTCCTTGAGTTTGACCTCCTCCCTTCGGATGGTAAACGGATAGTACGCCATGAACGCAACCGCGATGATTCCCGGAACAACAAATGTCTCCGTACCAAAACCGATGCCCACCGCACCAATCAGACTGAACAGGTACAATGGGTTTCTGCAGATCGAATAAGGGCCTTCCTGGATCAGCCGTTCATCCTTGTTTCCCGCAATGTAGGAGAAGCACCAGGCGCGGCCGATCACGCCGATCGCGACGAGGATTACCCCGAAGAAAAACAGGGTCTCTTCAAGAACGGGGAATTGAGACTGCCAACGCGCGGTGCCGAAAAAATAATAGCCCGCCAGCAATGCACAGAACAGCCAGGTCGTTATAAATCTATTTCTCAATATATTCATTTGATGGTCTCCAATTGTTTAGCTTCGGGGAATGGCCGATAAACCCTTATAACACATTTCCACTATCATAGCGTTATGCGAATCGAAAATACAACCGCAAACTCCTTCCACCATCAAAAGCAACATTCGTAACACTGCTCGGTTACCTCGGTGCCCCACTGAACGCCGCGGTGCTGCCGGACAAGCCTGAAACCGGCATCCTCATACAGGTGTCTGGCGGCATCCAGGCCCTCGAATGTCCAGAGGTATATTTTGGGGTAGCTCCTGCGCCTGCAAAAATCGACGGCCCGCTTCACCAGTTCCCGGCCCAGCCCCTTCCCTCTCAGGGCATCGGACAGGATGAACCAACGCAGATGGGCGCCTTCATCCGCGGCATGAATGCCGTCGATGAAAATAGCGCCTTCCACCCGGCTCCCGGCGACAGCGATCCAGGCGCCGTCCCGGTCTTCGTCGTATCGGCTGAGGAACGCGGAAAGCTCCGTGGCGACTTTCGCCTCGAAATAGAGGCCAAACCCCCAGTGCGCGTGGTAATACACCCCATGAAGTTCGGAAACCCGGCCAATCGCGCCGGGGAGGTATCCGCTCTCGATCTCCCAGCGCAATTCATGCTCTCCCATGAAGTTCACCCCATTCTGGTATCGTTTCATCCGCGGACCGCAGCAGCACGCCGCCCCTCCCACGCATCAATCTTCTGCCACGAGCGGCTCTATGGCGGACACGATCTCCTCCACATCATCGGGCAACACCCCGGAAAACCATATCTTCTGGGGGTAAATCATCACGTTGGAGCCCTTGGCGCAAAGCCCCATGCACCCTGACGTGGAGATCCTGACCTTCCCTTTCCAGCCCCTCCCGTTGACGGCCTCCTTCAATTTCGATTTCACGGACGGGCTGTTGTTGTCCGCGCACGATTTCCTGGCTCCGCCGCGATCATTGGTGCAGACAAACACATGCGTGACATAGGGCGATTCGTTTTGATCCGGCATGGTATTCCCTCTCAAAAAAACGGTTGGCGTTGGACTTGCGGTTAAAGATTCTGGCGGCGTTGGCGTTTGTCAACGGATGGAACGCGCCTTTCTCGTTAGACCCCAAAATTCGCCCATTCCGGGCACGCCTTCTTCAGGAAATCGTTCATCTCCTCAATGTCCGATCTATTCCGGATCGCTCTGCACTGCGTCGGGCGGCGCCAGCGAATCCAGCAGAGAACGGGATTCATTCAGCAGACGCTTTCGTTTTTCAATCTCCTTGGTGTGCTGAAGCGCCTGGAAAATCGCTATATATCGCTCCCTGATGCGCCGGAATTCGAACGAGTGGTATAATCCGCTCATCCATTCGATTTCGGATGGCTGGATGCATTCCCGTATCTCTTCCGGGATATATTCGACATAATCGATATCTTCAAGGTTCGAGGAATGCCACATGTCATATTTTTGGATATCCAGCCCGATCAAGTGGGGAATCATGTAAAGATTTGACAGCATCAAATCTGCCAGCGCGTATCTGGCGCCGGCATCATCTTTCATCCGTTGGAGGCCCAGCGCCCAGCACAGCTTCTGGATGGGGTCTCCGACATCATCCGGAAATTCCGTTTTGTACCACTCGAAATATTCCCGCGACTTTTTCAGATCGTTCAACATGAAATAAAGGCAGAACAGCGAATACCGCTTGCCTCCGCCGTCATCGATGAAGCCGTGTTGTTTTTTCTCTTTTTTCAGAGCAGATAGATAACTCGATATCCGGCTTCTCAACTTTTTTTCTCCAGATGGAATTGTAAACATATCGCATTAAACTCCATAAAAAGAATCTACTCCGGCAGCGACAGGGAAACGCTCCACCGGAAGGATTTCTAAACACTTGATTTGAGCCAACCCAGGACACCCATTGCAACCTCTTCCCAACCGGGTTCGCCCACGATCCAATGGCCGTGGTTCTCGAACTCCCTGTAGGTCGACACGTTTTTGTACTTTCTCGCTATTTGGCGGACGACGGGCGGCGGGGAAATTCGGTCCTGAGCGCCCGCAACGAGCAAAACGGGGCAGGTGACCTTCGATCCCCGGACCATTAATTGTTCCCCATGCGATTGCGGGGTGGTAAGGCCATTATCCCAGGTCTTTTATTATTTTCATTATTGTTTTTAGGAGTTGGGGAATTTTGTCTCTGCAGGTATAGTAAATTTTCAGCGTTTATATCGGCATAGTGGTGGGTAAGGATATCCCGCATCCCTTTCGCCTTTTTCCAGTCCACATCCGGATATTGTTGCAGGAGCGCTCCGTTGGTAATTTTATCCAGGTTTTTCAACGATTCTCCGATGACAATCAGCACCATACAGATGGCATCCATTTTTTCGACACCTGCGGGGCAATTGGTGAAATCGGAAGCCTCACGGATGGGTTGAAAACGATCAACGATCTTTTCGGCTGCCGATTGTATCTGCTGAAGAACTTCCCCGGCGAGTTCCTTGTCACGCATATACCGCCTCCCCATCGATCCGCTTTTTTAGGAATGGATTCATGGTCTCCCTGTAGGTAACAATATCCACCGGCCGATGAAGTCTTTTTTCCAGATCTTGTTTGATGCCCACAAGCATGAAAAGGTCCGGCTTTGCGATCCGAATCACAACGTCCACGTCGCTTGATTCTATCGCCTCTTCGCGTGCAACAGATCCAAAAACGCCAATCTCCAGAATTCCGTATTCTTCAGCAAATTCTTTTTTATAGTCGGACAGGGTGTTGATAATATCTTTTTTGCGCATGGTGTCCCTGGACTCCTTTCTACTCATATCCCACCTCACGCCACATCCCCCATGCACAAATACTTGATCTCGACGTATTCGTCGATGCCGTATCGCGAGCCCTCCCGCCCGATACCCGACTCCTTGACGCCGCCGAAGGGGGCCACGGCCGTGGAGAGGATGCCGGTGTTGATGCCGACCATGCCGTATTCGAGGCCTTCGGCGACGCGCCAGACGCGGCCGATGTCGCGGGCGCAGAAATAGGCGGCGAGGCCGTAGGGGGTGTCGTTGGCCAGTTCTATGGCCTCCGCCTCGGTCTTGAACCGGAAGAGCGGCGCCACGGGGCCGAAGGCCTCCTCGGCGGCGATCCTCATGGCGGGGACGGCGTCGCCCAGGATCGTCGGCTCGAAGAAGGTGCCGCCCAGGGCATGACGCTTCCCGCCGGCCAGGAGCGTGGCCCCCTTGCTTAGAGCGTCCTGGATGAGGCGTTCGGATTTTTCCACCGCCCTCATATCGATGAGAGGCCCCTGCTCGGCGCCGTCGGTGAAGCCGTCGGCGACCTTGAGGGCGGTGACGGCCCGGGCGAATTTCCCGGCGAAGGCATCGTAGACCGCGTCCTGGACCAGGATCCGGTTTGCGCAGACGCAGGTCTGGCCGCTGTTGCGGTACTTGCAGACGACGGCCTCTGCCACGGCCCGGTCCAGGTCGGCGTCGTCGAAGACGATGAAGGGGGCGTTGCCGCCCAGCTCGAGGGAGATCTTCTTGACGGTCCCGGCGCAGGCGCGCATGAGAAGCTTGCCGGTCTCGGTGGACCCGGTGAAGCTGAGCTTGCGCACGCGGGGGTCGTCGGTCAGGGCCTTGCCGATGACGGCGGAGTTGCCCGTGACGACGTTGAAGACCCCGGGGGGGATCCCGGCCCGGTCGGCCAGCTCGGACAAGGCCAGGGCCGACAGGGGGGTCTGGCCGGCGGGCTTGACGACCATGGTGCAGCCAGCGGCCAGGGCCGGGGCGGCCTTGCGGGTGATCATGGCCGAGGGGAAGTTCCATGGGGTGATGGCGGCGCAGACCCCGACCGGCTCCTTGACCACCACGATCCGGGCATCGGCCCGATGGGTGGGGATGGTGTCGCCGTAGACGCGCTTGCCCTCCTCCGCGAACCATTCCACGAAGGCGGCGCCGTAGGCGATCTCGCCCCGGGATTCCGCGAGGGGCTTGCCCTGCTCGGCGGTCATGAGGCGGGCCAGGTCCTCCTGGTGTTTCAGGATGAGATCGAACCAGCGGCGCAGAAGGGCCGCCCGCTCTCCGGCGGTCCGGCGGCGCCATCCGGGCCAGGCGG
>NZ_JBGSQX010000068.1:0-4974 GCF_041737845.1 Desulfococcus sp. | reverse complement strand
CCTCCTTTCCAACAGCCGGGCGTTCTTCGTCGATGACACCGCCTCGGCGGAAGCCGCCAAGGGGACGCCGGCCCATGTTCCGTTCGGCTCCGGAAAGGTCAATTTCACCCCGAGTTTCCAGGAGCGGGACAATAGGACCAGGACCGGCTTCGGCCCCATGTGCCGGGCCGCCATGGTGCTGCACGAGCCCGTTCATGTCGTCGACCATCCCGCCGCCTCGATGGCCGCGAACCACGTCCACGAAAACGATGCGGCATACGCCGCCCAACCCGCGGCCAACCAGCTCCACAATGCCCACAGCTACGCGTCATTCGGCCAGCACGTCTTCTTCGGCCGCGACACGCGGTTCGGCGCGGGGAAGCCGGCGCTGTAGCGTTAAGCCATGGGGGGAAATGTCATGAACGATACTGCCGTCATGCCCAAGAACCTTCGAATCGGATTTTCGATTATCTTCCTTTTATTGGGCTCTTTTCTGATCGTGTTCGGCGTGATGAGTTGGAAGGAGGGGCACCATGCCAATATGCTCATCAAAGGTATGGGGTTAGAATTCACATTGTCTCCCGTTTTGATGCTGATCTTTTTAGGTGCGATGATGATTGGATTTCCGATCTATACCTCTTTGAGACAGGAGCCTGAACGCATTGCCCCTGTAGTGCCGCCTCCATCGCCGGAAACCATCAGGGAGGTTCCCAGCTTGCTCGAACCGAATTATGAGCCATTCGAAATTATCAAAGACGTTCGCGTCATTGATCTGCGTACTCGGCGCAAAATACCGCCGGATAAGATGGATCAACGTTACAGTCCGGTGACTTGGATTCGCTGGACTCTCGCGCGAAAGAGCAAGGCTGCCGATTCCATAAGCTTCCATTTTGCCACCACCGGAACCGCGCTTGATCCCAGATGCCTGACGCATACATACAAACTGAAAAAAGCCGTGGAACCGGATATCCATGGTCAATGGGAACTGAAACAACACTGGGAAATCGAGGTGGACGTTTCGGACCTGTCGGCGGGTCAGGAATTCTTTGTGATAAACGAAATAACCTATTGGAACGGATTCCGCGGAGAGGATAGAGACTGGGCGGCGATTAAGGCCGAAAAGCAAACACAGGAAATCGCCTTGCTGGTTCTTTTCCCTCAGGACAAGCCGTTTAAAAGTTATGAGCTTTACGCCTATCCGCATGGTTCAGACAAGCCGCGCGAATTTATGGGAGACGCTCGTATTGTGCCCAGTCCCAATCATTTGAGCTTCTACTGGAAAATATCCAATCCGCGCGTGGATTACGCCTACCAGATTGAATGGACCTGGTGAGCCGCAGACTCCACTTGCAGCGCACCATTGGGAACCAGGCGCTGCAAAGATTGCTGCGGGAGGATGGTGAAGTGCGGGAGCGTTCTGGGCCGATGCCCGCTCTGGATCGCATCGTTGATCAAGCCGCACAGGACACGAGCCGCGACCCTGAAGCTATAGTTTATGAGGAGGAGAAAAAATGAACCCAAACGACATCGCCGATCTCTCTGCGGTGAGCCCGCAGCAGACCTTCCTGGAATCCCATCCGGAAAAACCCTCGGCAGCCGATCCGCTCTACGTCAGCCGATTCACCACCACCCATTCCGACCAGTCCCAAAGCCATACGGTGGTCGGGATTCACGTCATCCTGGCGGAGGGCCACCCGAACGGCCTGTGGGAGGCCTTTCACGTCGACCGAAGCACCCAGACCCTCGACCCGAAAACCCCCCGGGCCGCGACGCGCTCGCTCTCCATCCTGTGCGATACCCTCGAGATTCGCGGCGAACTGTCCGTGCCCGAAGCGGAGGTGGCCGTCTTCGCGCGACGGCTGGTGTGGGCCACGGCCGACGCCGCCGTCAACACCTCGCCGCTCTCCTGGGCGGTGCCCAAGGCCCGGAACGCCTTTGGGTCGACCCCCGGTGAGAACGGCGCCGCCGGAAGGCACGCGGGCGCATTCCGGATATTCGTGTCGGAAGTATCGCCTGCGGGCGACCCAAGGCCCCGGCTCGTGGCCCTGGGCGGGCGCGGCCAGGACCCCGGCGCGGGCCTGGACGGAAAGCCGGGCAGAAGCATGTCCGGCTTCTCGAAGGTGCCGTTCACGATCGTTGACTCCGGCATTTCAACGAGCAAGGCCACCATCACCTTCAACCCCGCCGCCGTCTACATCGACTACGAATGGCGGTGGGCGGCCAGTCGGGTGACCGGCGGCAAGTATGGTGAAGACGCGTTTCCCGCAAACGGCGGCAACGCGCTTGCACCGGGCATCCCGGGAGACGGGGGCAACGGCGGCGCCCTCACCACCAATCTGGCGGCCCTGGTGCCGACCCTCCGAAACGCCGGCGCACCGGCGGGAACCAAAGAACGCGACTACCGGGGGGGATCTCCCGGCACCCCGACCTCGTGCGCCAAGTACAAGGTGAAGCTGTGGGAGAATCTCTTCGGCACCGACAACGCCAGTAACGAAGTGACGAAGACCGCTTCCAACACGACCGCAAAGGGCACCGATGCCAAGGCCCAGGACGCCCCCCGAGGCGCGGGGAGCACCCCCAAACCCGTCATCAGCCCTGAAATCCATGCCTGGCTGCATCCGTTGGGACTCCAGAAGACCATAGAGTACGCCCGCGACCTTTTCCTGGCCGGGGACCGGGCCGAGATACAGGACCTGTTGCAGGCCTACGAAGCGGCGCTCGCGCTGCCGCCGCCGAAGGGCGGTGCCTGGGATGACAGCGTTTCAGCCCAGTGGACGGCGGCCCAGAGCGAGGTCGCCGCCATGCTCCAGCGCCTGCGGGGGCACCTCGACTACTTCGGCAACGCCGCGGGCTACACCCCGCTACTTTCTCTGCAGGGAACCATCCAGCTCTACGCGGAGGAGACGCGGCGGGCGCTCCGAACCCTCCTGCTGGTCGGCTGGATCGATGCCGGGGCGCGGGAGGTCAAGGAAGCCGCAGACGCCCTCGGAGAGGCCGTCACCGGCCTCAACGATGACTCCCGCCAGGCCGCGGACCAGGTGACCCGTGCGGAAACGGCGATCCGCGAGGTGACGAGCCGCATCGATGCCCTCGAACAGGAGCTCGGCGCCATGGGAAACCGGCTCGCGATCCTGCGAAACAGGCTCCTCAGCCAGGCCCAGAACGACCTGGACAAGCAGGCCCAGATCAAGTTCGCCATCAAGATGGCGGCGGCCGTGTGCCAGGTCGTCCCGGTCGGCCAGCCGGCCCTGGGCGCCGTCGGGTCCCTGGCCGGCGTGGCAAGCGATTTCATCGGAGACGACGGCACCGGTGCGCCGGATACGGTTTCCAAACTGGGCGATGTGTTCACGAAAGCACGCGCCGCAGCCAAAAAAGCCGATGCGGCCGCCAGGAAGGCCGAAAAGGAGAAGGGGAGCGGGCCCGCCAAGGACGCCGAGAGCGCCAAGGCCGGGGCATCGGCGTGGGCCCAGGTCGGCGACGGCCTGGGGCCTGCCCTCTCCCAGGTGTCCCAGGGCCTCAAGGCGCTCCAGGTCCCCCAATCGGAGGTCGAGGCCGAACTGCAGCGGCTGGAATCCGAAAGTGAAGAATGGAACACGCTCGCAAGGGACATCCGCGACCTCAACGAAAGGAAGGCTGCCTTCGTCAGCGATCTGGTGGAGGCACTCCAGGCCCTGGGCGGGGGCTACGCCCGAATTTCATCCAATGCTGCGGCGGTTTTCACCATGCAGCAGGCGCGCGGAAAGGATCTCGGCAGGCTGAACCCGGCGGCCGCGGGATTCGCGCGGCAGATGGGCCAGCAATCCCGCCTCACCCTGCTTTGGTATCTTTACCTCATGGTGAAGGCCTACGAGACGACCGTGCTCAAACCCATCACCGTCGACTGGAAGCTGGCGGAGGTGGCCGACAAGATCAACGAGCTGCTGAAGCCGGAAGAGGGCTTCGATGCCGCCCTGCTGGACCGGCAGGCCGCCGTGCTCGAACCGATCTATCAGAAGAACCTCGACACGGTGCGAAGGCGGCTGCTGGAAGATTTCAGCTTCAACGAGAGCACCATCACCCTCCAGCTGGGCCTCTCCCGGCGGCAGACGCCGGATGTCATCACTGCCCTGAACGGTTCCGGAGCGGCGGCGGTCGACCCGGTCGCCTACGGCCTGGTCCTGCCCGACCGGCAGCTCGCCCGCCTGAGCCGCGTCGCACTCAAGCAGATCGGGTTCGACCCGGCCGGACCGGCGCTGCCCGAAACCCACAACCTCGTCGTGTCCCTGCAGCCGGCCCGCAAGGGGACCCTGCGCAAGGCCGAGGCCCTCTACGCCGTCTACAGCGATCTGCCCCCCAAGTGGAGCTGGACCTGCCTGGCATCCGGGGAGGTCCGTGCGAGCGAGCCCAGCAAGGGGGCCGAGGACATGCTCAACCTGGTGCTGGGCAGCGGTGCGGAGCAGATCAAGCAGAAGGTCTCCCTGCCGCCGGTCTGGTCGGACCTGTCCATCCGGGTGCTCTATTCGCCGGCCCTGCCCACGGCACAGCGGCCCGTCATCACCCGGCTCTATTTCGAGTTCGGCTGCGACGTCACCTCGGCGCCCGATCATCAGCGGGTCTTGAACGTCCAGTCGATGGGCACCTCGGGAGGCGCCGTCCTCCAGTGCCCGCCCGACCTGGCCGGCCGCGGCGACGGCTTCGACCGCATGATCCGCATCTTCTCCAAGGGCGCCGGAATCCGCCTGAACGTTCCCGCCCACATTGCCGGGTCCGCATTCGACGCCTGGGACATCGTCGGGCAGATCAGCCGGATGGGCGTCACAGAGACGGCGGTCGACATCACCATCGACGACCACGTCCTGGCCCAGTGCCATTGGCGCCGCTTCCAGGAGCCGGCGGCGCCGGTTGTGCTCTCCCGGACCCTTGCCCCCGAAGAGCTGGCCGAGTTGGCGGAACGACACGCGGATGAAACCGTGCGCCGCAAACTGAAGGGCGTCCTCGCGGCCCCGGCCCCGGCCC
>NZ_JBGSQX010000056.1:0-32333 GCF_041737845.1 Desulfococcus sp. | reverse complement strand
TGCATGTGTTAAGCACGCCGCCAGCGTTCATTCTGAGCCAGGATCAAACTCGCCAATTAAACCTAAATAGCCTTATTGGCACTCAAAACTCTTAGACAAGAGCCTAACTTGTTGTCACTATCTGGTTTTCAAAGATCAAAGATTCCGATGGGTTAATGTCACGGATACCCACCGGTTCACTCAAAAAGCTCGGCATATATATACGGCTGCCGGTATTGCGTCAAGCCTTTTTTAATAAATTTTTAACACGGATTCGCTAAATGATGCAACTAGTTGTTATCAATATCTTTTATTTATCCATCAGGGTGTTGCCCATGACTCGGCTTGGGGTATTTTCAACTTTTGGACGACTTCGGGCCGCTTTTATTGTCACTCTGCCAAACAAAAGATCGCTCTAAAATAGCTCTTGAAAATATCTTTGAACTGTATTAAAAGGACAACTCATATGCAGGCCAGTAGCATAGCTGGTCAATGCGACGGACTCCAAATCCGTAGATCGTGGGTTCAAATCCTACCTGGCCTGCCACTTACAGAACACACAAGGCTGTGGCCTCAGGCTGCAGCCTTTTTTTTATGTCATCGAGTTTTTCTGCGGAAAATCTGTAATAAAATGTAATGATTCCCGGTTTAGATGCATTCCCGCGGTGTCGGAAAAAACAGCTCCACCCGGGTTTCACCGCTCTTTGTGCACGACTCGGGGCTGGTGCAGTGCCCACACCGGGAAATGCGTCCCGGGCAGCCCCCCGCCCGAGCGAGGGGGCAGCATCGCGAGTTCATGTGGATGCCGAACCCGTAGCGTTCAGAAAAGATCCTGATCCTCAGCAGATCAAGCCCTTTTCCGCCGGCGTTGAAATCGAAAGGCTTTCCGGTGCTGTAGGCCTTCGGATCCTGGACCGGAAAGAGGCCCTCAAAAATCCTCGGCTGGAAGGCCTCCGGGATGCCCACCCCGAAATCATGCACCGCGAGCAGGATGCCCGTCGCCTTTTCCGTAATCGAAATGACGATCTCGCCTTCATCGGGGGTGTTTTCCACCGCATTTCGTATGAGCCCGTCCACAATCTTTTCAAGATGGGCTTTGGGCATGCAGATCCCCCCCTCCGCATCCTCATCAATCCGGATACGGACCTCACGGTGGGAAAACAGCGGCGTCAGGGATGCGACGCGATCCTTCACGAACGGTACGATATGGATGGTTTCAGGGCTTACGGCGTTCAACCCCATGGCCTCGCGGAGCCGGCCCCTGACCCTCTCCATAAAACCTTCTTTCCCGGCCTCTTCCGCGGCAATCAGCGCCAACTGGTCCGCATACTGCTCTAAAATTGCCGCCATCTCCCGTCGCCCATCCCCGTGACGGTCCTTCATGATATCGTCCACCTCGGCCTGGATGTCGGCGATCCGCCGAAGGTTCCGCCGGATCATCCCCATGGGCGTCTGCCACTCCTCCAGGGACACCCCCGCAAGAGCGTCCTCCAGGAGGCCGAGGGCCCCGCCCAGGATCGACACCGGCGTTTTCAATTCATGGGACAGGTGGTTGATGGCCCTGTCCTTGGCCTGGTTCAGGGCCGACACCTCTTCGTAGGCCCGCTTCAATTCATCCGATATCCTGGCGTTTTCGATGGAGATCGCCACGGTTCCGGCGATGGTGTTCAGCAGGTCGACATCCTTGAGGGTGAATTTTCCCTCGATCCTGTTGGTCGCCGCCAGAACGCCCATGGTCCGTCCGCCGATTTGAATCGGGATCTCGATCAGATTTCGCGTTCGATATCCGAGCTTCCGGTCGCGTTCCGGGTAGGCGCTCGAATGTTCGATGTTATTGATGATGATCGGCTTGCCTGTCCGGATGACCTGGACGGCGGCGATCTGGTCAAAATCGAACCGAAGCCCCTTGACCCGTTTCTGAATATCGGCGTCACCGTAGGAGGATCCGCCAAAATAGTATTCTTTCGTGTGTTCGTCGAGGAGGATGACCAGGGCGCCCTCGGTGTCCATCAGCGCCCGGACCTCGCTGCTGATGTAATCCAGGAGATCCCCCAGGTCCCGGTGCTCGGGAAGCGCCAGGCTGATGCGGAGCATGGCCTGGTTCTGGGCGGCGGCCTGCCTTTCCCGCGTGATGTCCTGGAGGGTGACAATGGCCCCTTCGACCTTCCCGTCCGGGCTCTTGAGGGGGGCCGCCGTAAAAAACAACCACTTGCCCTCTTCTCCCAGATCCGGGAAAAAGTCCTCCGCCTCATAAGCGCCGGGAATGACCCTCGACGGGCGGTACTTTCCCCTGTAATATTCGTCGAATTTTTCCCTGGGCATGCGGTCGATGATCAAGTCCGCCATGATGGGCCGCTCATGGGCGTAAAACGGCTGCCACTGGCGCCGCGTCCCGATGATGTCCGAAGCCCGTATCCCGGTGAGGTTCTCGCACGCCCGGTTGAAATGGGTCACCCGGTGGCGCCGGTCGACCGCAAAGGTCGGGACGGCGCTGCTCAGAATCATCCGGGACATCTCCATGCCGCACCCGAATGAATCGGTGTGGATACCCGATGGAAGGCCTTCTTTTTCATGGGGTTCTTTCATGCGCTTTCCCATGCTCCCCGTCTTGTTGACATCAGGGTCGTCCCGCACTCTTTGGTCAGAGAGGCCAGAATACCGGGATCATCCACGCGCCGGCCATGACGACCATGATGCTGAGGGGAACGCCCAGCTTCAGGTAGTCGGTAAACCGGTAGCCGCCGGGTCCGTATACCAGGAGATTGGTCTGGTAGCCGATGGGCGTCGCAAAGCAGGCGCTCGCGCCAAAACAGACCCCCACGATAAAAGGTTTGGGATCCACGCCCAACTGGAGCGCGGTGGAGATAGCGATGGGCAGCAGAAGTACGGCTGTTGCGTTGTTGCTCAGCAGTTGCGTGCTGATGCTGGTCATCAGAATAAAAAACGCGAGAATCCCCCGGGGAGAAAAATCGGAAACCAGCCCCAGAAACAGCTCGGCGTAATACCGGCTGGCACCGGTCTTCTCCATGGCGGCGCCCAGGGCGATGGCGCCCGCGATGAGCACGAGCACATTCCCCTGGAGCGCCCGGTAGATCTCCCGAACCTGGAGGCATCGCGTCAGAAGCATCAGGCAAACGGCGGTCAGGGACGCGACCAGAATGTCCAGGATGCCTGTCGATGCAAGGAAGACCATACCGCCGAAAATGAGTACGGCCCGACGCGCCTTGTTCCGGTGAAGGATTTTGTGGTAGACATCCTCTACCACGATGACATCGGGCTGGGCGCGAAGCTCCTCGATCCTTCGCCAGGGAACGCTCACCAGCAGCACATCCCCCATCTTCAGCCGGATGTCGAGCAGTTTGGCCTCCGTGTAGTGCAGCCCGCTTCTCTCGACGGCAATGACATGGATACCCGGATCATTGAAAAGGTAAATTTCCCGCAGCCGCTGGCCGATCATGTCGGATTGGGGCGCGATGATGGTTTCGACCGTGACGTTTTCCGTTCCGATCCCGGCCAGGTCCGCCCCGTTTTCCGCATGGGGCAGTTCCACGCCGGCTTCCTGAAGCAGGAGAACCAGATCATTGGCGTCTCCCTTGACCAGGAGGTGATCGCCATGGGAGATGGAGAGGCGATTCCGGGACACCTGGGTGGTGCGGGTCTGCCGGATCAGCTCGATGGCGTCGATGGTCGGATAAAAGGCCTGAAAAAATTCCGGAGGATCCTTCCCGATGAGCCGGCTGCCCTTCCCGATCCGGATCTCCGTCAGGTATTTCTTGCGGTCAGAGCGCTCCAGTTCGCAGGTCGGGTTCATATTGTCCGGCAGCAGCCGGGGGCCTGCAGCCAGCAGAAAAACAAACCCCAGCACCGCCAGGGGAACGCCGACCTTCGCGAGTTCGAACATCGCAAAGGCGCCGTACCCGAATCTGGCGCTCAGATCGCTCACGATGATATTGGTCGACGTGCCGATCAGGGTGCAGGTTCCCCCCAGAATGGAAGCGTAAGACAGGGGGATGAGAAATTTTGACGGGCTGAGGCCGAACTGGCAGCCCATGCCCATGATAACGGGAATGAAGAGAACGACAATGGGGGTGTTGTTGATGAACGCGGAGGAAACGACGGTCATGAGGAGCATCAGCAGCATGGCCCTGCCCCCGTCTCCCCGGGCCGCCGCCATGACCTTGTCGCTGAGAAGTTCGACGGCCCCCGTCCGCGTCATGCCCTTGCTGACGACGAACATGGCGGCCACGGTGACGACGGCGGGATTGGCAAACCCCGCCACCGCCTCGATGGGCGTGAGAATCCCCGTCAGCGCCAGGACGGTAACAACGCCGATGGCCGTGATGTCGACGGAGATTTTTTCCGTCACGAGAAGAATGAAGGTGGCCAGCAGAATGGCGCTGACGATCCAGATCTCCATATGCGCTTCTCCCCTGCCACCGCAAATCGAGGCGGCGTGATGACGATTCAACACATATCAGGCCCCTTAGAATAACCATCCTGCCCCGCCTTGCCTATGGCGAGCCGCGGTTTTTTGTAAAACAGCCTTCGCCGCCGCCCTCGTTCATCCGGGCATCAACTGCAAGGAAGCGGTCATTTCAATTGACATTTGGAACCGGCCAAATTAGTTCGTTTACAGCAGCGCAGGGGACATTCAATCGTTTTTTGTCTGAACCCTGACATTATCTTCATCAAAGGAGAACGCGATGAAAACCATACTGGGCATCATCGGATCGCCCCGAAAGCTGGGAAACTGCGAAATCATGGTCAAGGAGATCAGCCGCAACATCGCTGAACCCCACGATCTCCGGCTGCTCCGGCTCACGGATTTCGACATTCGCCCCTGCACGGGCTGCTATGCCTGCCTGTTCCAGAAAGGGGGCTGCGTCATCCAGGACGACTTCCAGACGGCCGTGGACGCCGTCCTCGCCGCGGACGCCCTGATCGTCTCGGCCCCCACCTATTTCCTCGGCCCCAACGCCGGGCTCAAGCGCTTCCTGGACCGGGGGATCGCCCTCTATCCCCATTCGGAAAAGCTCTGGGGCAAGCCCGCCGTCGGGATCGGCATTGCGGGCATTCCAGGCCGGGAGGGATACACCCTGCTCGGCATCGAGAGCTTTCTGAAGCTGATGCTGGCGGATGTCAAAACCTGTCGCCTCTTCTACGGTGCTCTGCCCGGCGAGGTCTTCATGGACGGAGCGAACCGGGCCGCGGCAAAGGAAATCGCCCATGCCCTTTTCGCGCCACCGGCCCCGAAGTCCGGCCCCCGCTGCCCCCTCTGCGGGGGCGACACCTTCCGCTTTCTCGGGGAAAACCGGGTCCGCTGCATGCTCTGCAGCAACGCCGGCACCATCCGCCTTTCCGAGGGCGCGGCCGTGCTGGACACCAAGCGGGCCGGTCACGAGCTGTTTTTGACCCGCGAGGACGCCGTCGCGCACCGGGAGTGGCTGGTGGGCATGAAGGCGCGGTTCATGGCCCACAAGAACGAACTCAAACAGATCAGCCAGGACTATCGTCACGAGGGGACGTGGGTCCGCCCGGAGGCGCCCGGCCCCGAAAGCGCCGAGAGCCCGGCCCCGGAACCGCGGGACCGCGACAGGTGACCGGCCCGTCCTCCATCCGGCGCCGGCGCGGGGGACCGACAATGGCCGCCCGTGACATCCGCCGCTCTTGAGGCCGGCATCCCATTCACAACCGACAGGAGGTGTTCCCGACATGCTTTTCAACCCCAGCAAAGCGACCTTCGACCATCTGGACGAGCGGTCCGGAGAGATCATGCGCAAGACCATTGCCTTCTTCGAAACCAAGGGAAAGCAGCGGCTCAAGCACGATTATCACCACATGGTGTGGTACGATGATTTTCTGGACTTCATCCGGGAGAACCGGATCTTCGCCACCCTCCTCACCCCGGCCCCCTATGCCGAAGGGGATCCCGACGCCCGGTGGGACACCGCCCGGATCTGCGACTTCAACGAGATCCTGGGCTTTTACGGTCTGCCCTACTGGTATGCCTGGCAGGTGAGCATCCTGGGCCTGGGCCCTATCTGGATGAGCCCCAACGAGACCGCCAAGAAAAAGGCGGCCCGGCTCCTCAGGAGCGGGCACATCTTCGCCTTCGGCCTGTCCGAAAAGGCCCACGGCGCGGACCTCTATTCTTCGGAGATGAGCGTAACCCCCCTGGGGGGCGGCCGGTATGTCGCCGACGGCGGCAAATACTACATCGGCAACGGCAACCAGGCGGCCATGGTCTCCACCTTCGCCAAGAACTCGGAGACGGATGAATACGTATTCTTTGCCGCGGATTCCCGGCATGAGAACTACGCCTGCATCCAGAACGTGGTCGCCTGGCAGGGCTACGTCTCCGAATACGCCCTGAACGGCTACCCCCTTGCCGACGAAGACATCCTCTCCACCGGCCGGGAAGCCTGGGACGCCGCCCTCAACACGGTCAACGTGGGCAAGTTCAACCTGGGGTGGGCCGCCATCGGCATCTGCACCCACGCCTTCTTCGAAGCCCTCAACCACGCCTCCCGGAGGAACCTCTACGGCCGCTGGGTGACGGATTTCCCCCATATCCGCCGGCTCTTCACCGATGCCTACCTCCGGCTCGTCTCCATGAAGCTCTTCGCCTCGAGGGCCGTCGACTACCTGCGCTCGGCCTCCCCCGAAGACCGGCGCTACCTGCTCTACAACCCCATGGTCAAGATGAAGGTGACCACCCAGGGGGAGGAGGTCATCAACCTCCTCTGGGACGTCATCGCCGCCCGCGGGTTCGAGAAGGACACCTACTTCGAGATGGCGGCCAAGGAGATCCGCGCCCTGCCCAAGCTCGAGGGGACGGTCCACGTCAACATGGCCCTCATCGTCAAGTTCATGGCCAATTATTTCTTCAATCCTGCGGGCTTCCCGAAAATCCCCCGGCGGGACGACCCCGCCGACGACGCCTTCCTCTTCCGCCAGGGACCCACCCGCGGCCTGGGCGGCATCCGGTTCCACGACCCCGAGATCGCCTACGGCAGCGTGGACCTGCCCAACGTGGCGCGCTTCAGGGAGCAGATCGACCAGTTCCGGCGGCTTCTCCTCGAGGCCCCGCCCGGCAAGGCCCAGACCGAGGACATCGACTTCCTCCTGAACCTGGGGGAAGTGTTCACCCTCACCGTCTACGGCCAGTTGATCATCGAGAAGGCCGGCATGGAAGGCCTGGACCCGGATCTCCTCGACCAGATCTTCGACGTCATGATCCGGGATTTCTCCAGGGTTGCCCTCCAGATCTACAGCAAGACCAGCAGCACGCCGGAGCAGATGGCCATCTGCCTCGGGATGATCCGGAAGCCGGTGCCCGATGACCGCCGCTTCCAGAAGATCTGGACCGAACGCGTCCTGGCGGAGAAAGACGCCTACGAGATGAGACCGTAACATCCGCGGCTCGAGGCAGGGCCGCGCATCGACATGTCAACCATGAACCATGAAGGGAAAGGAGGCAGGGGGGATGTATCCATACGAAAAACCGGACAATCTGGTGGAACTGATCGAAACCAGCGTCACCCGGTACCCGGACAATCCTTTTTTCGGGACAAAGACCCGTTCGGGTGAATATGAATGGATGACCTACAGGGAGGCCGGCCTGCGAATCGACAATCTCCGGGCGGGGCTTGCCCTCCTGGGCGTGGGCAGGGGCGACGCCGTGGGAATCATCGCCAACAACCGGGCCGAGTGGGCCATCACCGCCTTTGCCGTCTACGGATTGGGGGCGCGGTTCATCCCCATGTACGAGAACGAGCTGGTCAAGGTCTGGCGCTACATCATCCAGGACAGCGGCATCAAGGTGCTTTTCGTTGCCAACGATCACATCCATGGGGATGTCGAGCGCTTCAGGAGCGAAACCCCGTCGCTTGCGCATGTTTTCGTCATCGCCGACCCGGAGGGACCGGCCGTCGGCGAGAAGAGCACGGCCGCCCTGGAAAGGAGCGGCGAGGACCGTCCGACGCCCTCCATCCATCCAGGCCCTCAGGACACAGCCGTCCTGATCTACACCTCGGGGACCACCGGAAGCCCCAAGGGCGTCCTGCTCACCCACGGCAACTTCACGAGCAACGTCCTGGCCGGCGCCAGGCTCTACCCGCACCTGAACGCATCCGACCGGAGCCTCTCCATCCTGCCCTGGGCCCACTCCTTCGGTCAGACCGGCGAGCTCTATCTCTTTTCCATGATCGGGGGCGCCATCGGCTTCATCGAAAGCGCCGCCACCATCGTGGAGGACATGGCCAAGGTCCGACCCACCTTTCTCATCGCCGTCCCCAGGGTGTTCAACCGGATCTACAACGCCCTGTGGCAGCAGATCACCCTAAAGGGCGGCCTGGCCAAACGCCTCTTCACCATGGGGCTTGATGCGGCCGAAACCCGAAGGCGGCTGGCGGCCGAGGGAGAGACGCCGGACCTCGTCACACGGCTCAGGTTCATGATCGCGGACCTTCTGGTCTTCCGGAAAATCCGCGAAAAATTCGGCGGAAGGCTTCATGGAGCCATCACCGGCAGCGCCACCATGAACGTGGAGATCGGCCATTTCTTCGCGGATATCGGCATCCCGGTTTACGATTGCTACGGCCTGACCGAAACGGCCCCGGCCGTCACCATGAACTGCCCGGCGGCCAACCGCCCCGGCAGCGTCGGGCGGCCCATCGACAAGGTCAAAGTCGTCATCGACCGGACGTACGGTTCTGAAGACTTCGACGACGGGGAAATTGTCGTTTACGGCCCCAACGTCATGAAAGGCTACCACAATCTCCCCGAGGCCACGGCGGCCGTTTTCACCCAGGACGGCGGATTCCGGACCGGGGACCGGGGGCGGATCGACCCGGACGGCTACCTCTTCATCACCGGCCGGATCAAGGAGCAGTACAAGCTCGAAAACGGCAAGTACGTCTTCCCGGCGGCCCTCGAAGAAGAGATCAAGCTGCTGCCGTGGGTCCTGAATGCCATGGTCTATGGCGAAGGGCGGGCCTGGAACGTCTGCCTCCTGGCCTATGACGCGGAGACCTATCGGGAGTGGGTCCGGAAGCAGGACCCGGCCGGCGGCACGCCGGAACCAACGATGGAATCCATCGGCCGCACGGTGGCCGATTTCCTCAAGGGAAAATTCGGCGGCTACGAGATCCCAAAAAAATTCATCCTCCTTTCCGAGGACTTTACCCTGGACAACGGCATGCTGACCCAGACCATGAAACTCAAGCGACGGGCGGTCCTCGACGCTTACATGAAAAAGATCGAGGCGGCCTACGCCGCTTGAACGTCCCCGCCGGGGGGCCGGCCGCACAACATTTTCGGCCCCCCCAGGCCCGAAGCCCATGCGCCGCGGGTTTTTTTGGGGATGTCAACCACCAAACCCAACGAGGATACCACCATGAGATTACGGCACGTGTGGCTTGCATTGCTGACGCTGTTGATGATGCCCTTACCCGCCTGCGTCGGCGCCGAACAAAAAGCGGCGATGATCGAGGGAAAGACCATGGGCACCACCTTCCATATCACGGTCGTGACAAAAGCCGACACGGTTGATCTCGAACGCAGGATCAACGAGCGGCTGGCCCAGATCAACAGGAGCATGTCGACCTACGATCCCGAGAGCGAAATCAGCCGCTTCAACCAGACCGATGCCGGCCGCCCCTTTCCCGTATCGGCGGATTTCCTGCAAGTCATGACCGTGGCCGCCAAGCTTCATGCCCTCACCGACGGCGCCTGGGACGGAACGGTCAACCCCCTGGTCAACCTCTGGGGCTTCGGGAGCAGGAAGGTCGCGCCCCGGGTTCCCGACCCGAAGGAGATCGACGCCCTCCTGCCCGACGTCGGCTTCCGGCACATCACGGTATCCAAGGACGCCACCCTGAGCAAGGACCTCGGCAGGGTCTCCGTCGACCTGGCCTCCATCGCCAAGGGGTACGGGGTGGACCAGGCGGCGGCCGTGATCTCGGCCTCGGGCATCGACCATTTTATTGTGGAGATCGGCGGGGAGGTTTATGCCAAAGGACTGCGGCCCGACGGGAAGCCCTGGCGCATCGGCATCAACACCCCGAAGCCCATGGCGGGCGCGACCGAGGTCTACAAAGTGGTGGCCCTCTCCGACCGGGCGCTGGCCACCAGCGGCGACTACCGCATTTTTTTCATGTCCGGCGGCCGGCAGTACGCCCACATCCTGGATCCCCGAACCGGGCGGGCCGTTGAAAACGGCGTGGTCAGCGCCAGCGTCATCGCGCCGACCTGCACCTTCGCCGACGGTCTGGCCACGGCCCTGGTGGTCATGGGTCCGGAAAAAGGCCTGGCCCTGGTCAACCGGCTTCCGGACGTGGAATGCCTGATCATTGTCGAGGACGGCGGCGGAACGTTTGTGGAGCACCCGTCCCGGGGGTTCCGGCCCGAACCCTGAGCAGCGCCTCCGTGCTTCGGCCCATGAAGAAGTTGTTGACAACCCGGGACAATTTCTTTACGTTTACTTCCTGTCGGTTTTGTAATATAATATTTCTAATAAGTTATCCTTCATTTGACTTGCCTTTCCGCAGGATCGGCTAGTGAAACCCGGAAGCGGCCCCGACCGTCCGGGCAATTCCGATGAAGGCATTTTTCAATAGAATGATACAAGGGAGCGTTGAAACAGTGGATATTATCGTATTGCTCAAGCAGGTACCGGCCACGGAGACGAACGTCAGCATCGCCCTCGACGGAAAGCGCATCAACACGGACGGCGTCAAGTGGGTCATGAATCCCTACGACGAGTTCGCCGTGGAGGAGGCCCTCCAGATGAAACAGAAGCACGGGGGCACGGTGACGATCCTCTCCATGGGGACGGAGAAGTCGGTGGAGGCCATCCGGACCGCTCTGGCCATGGGCGCCGACACGGGGATCCTCATCCATGATCCGGCCGCGGCGGACTGCGACGGCCTGGGTACCGCCCGAACCCTGGCCGCGGCGGTGAAAACGCTGCCCTGCGATCTCATCATCGCCGGGCAGCGGGCCATGGACGACGACAACTACCTGGTCGGGGCGGCCGTGGCCGAATTCCTGGGCATCCCCCACATCTCCATGGTGATCGAGGCATCGGTCGAAGGCGGCACGATCCGCTGCCGACGGACCGTTGAGGGGGGCACCGTGGTCTTTGAAGCCCCGCTTCCGGTGCTCTTCACCACCCAGCGCGGACTGAACGAGCCCCGGTATGCCTCCCTGCCGGGCATCATGAAGGCCAAAAAGAAGCAGATCGAGACCAAAACCCTCGCCGACCTCGGCCTGACCCCGGCCGACATCGCTCCGGCGGTCCGAATCCTTTCCATGAGAACCCCCCCGGAGCGCACCGGCGGCCAGATCATCGACGGCGCGTCCGCCGCGGAAAAGGCGGAAAAGCTGGTCAATCTGCTGCAGGAAGCCGCCAGGGTGATCTGACGGGGGGCAGAGCACCCGTCGGCAGACAACCAACAACGGGATGATTCCCGCTACGGATATCAGGAGAAAAAAGAATGACAACAGGAGTACTGGTCATCACAGAGCAGATCGAAGGCGCTTTCCGCAAGGTGACATACGAGGCGCTGAGTGAGGGAAAGCAGACGGCGGCGGCCCTGGGCTGCGGGATCGACGCCCTCGTCATGGGCGACGGCGTCACTGCCGCGGCCGGCCTGCTCGGCGCCTACGGGGCCGACACGGTATGGACGGCCGACGATCCGGCTCTCAAGGAATATACTCTGGACGCCTATGCCAACGTGGCAGGCGACTTGATTCAGAAGATCGCCCCCGGCGTGATCCTCATCGGCGCCACGGCCCAGGGCAAAGAGCTCGCCGCGCGCCTGTCGGCAAGGCTGTCGGCGCCCCTGGCCATGGACTGCGTCGCCCTGCGGGTCGAGGGCGGCGATGTGACGGCCACGCGGCCCATGTACGGCGGGAAGGTCCTCGTGGACCTGGCCCTCGCCGGCTCCCCGAAAATCATCGCGGTCCGGCCCAACGCCATGGCCATCCGAAAAACCGAGGGCGCCGGGAAGGTCGAGAAGATCGCCGTGAACGTGGGCGCATCCGCCATCCGGTTCATCGAAAAACAGTTGGAGACCGAAAAGGTCGAACTGACCGAGGCCGATGTCATCGTCTCCGGGGGCCGGGGCATGGGGAGCGGCGATTTCACCGTCCTGGAAGCCCTGGCAGAGGCCCTGGGCGGCGCCGTGGGGGCTTCCCGGTCGGCCGTGGACGAGGGCTGGCGCCCCCATGCCGACCAGGTCGGACAGACCGGCAAGGTCGTATCGCCCAACCTCTATATCGCCTGCGGCATCTCCGGCGCCATCCAGCACCTGGCCGGCATGTCCTCGTCCAAGGTGATCGTGGCCGTCAACAAGGACGCGGATGCCCCCATCTTCGCCAAGGCGGATTACGGCATCGTCGGCGACATCTTCGAGGTGGTCCCGGCCATCACCGAGGCCGTCAAGAAACGGAAAGCCCAGGCATGAACATCCACCTGGTCAGCCTCGGGTGCGCCCGGAACCAGGTCGACAGCGAGGGCATGCTGGGCCGGCTCACGCAGGCCGGCTGGCGCATCTCCGAGGCGCCCGACGACGCCGACGTCATCGTCGTCAACACCTGCAGCTTCATCGAGTCGGCCGCGGATGAATCCATCGACACCATCCTCGCCCTGGCCCGGTACAAGACGGAAGGGGTCTGCAGGGCACTCATCGTCGCCGGCTGCCTTCCCGAGCGCTACGGCGAGGCCATCGGCCGGGAGCTGCCCGAGGTCGACCTGTTCCTGGGCACCGGGGCCTTCGACCGCATCGTGGCGGCGGCTTCGGGGGCTTTGGCGAAGGAGCGCTGCATCCTGCCGGACCCGGATGCCATCGTCCTCTCCGACCCCAACGCCCCCCGGGTGCAGACCCTGCCCCACTCGGCTTACCTCAAGATCGCCGAGGGATGCAGCCGCACCTGCACCTACTGCATTATCCCCAGGCTCCGGGGCCGCCAGAAAAGCCGGCCGGCCGGCGAGATCGTGACCGAGGCCCGGCGCCTCATCGCCGCCGGCACCCGGGAGCTCATCCTGGTGGCCCAGGATTCCACGGCATACGGCCGGGAGCTGGAGGGCGGACCGGGACTTGCGGACCTCCTGGGCCGCCTGTCGGAGATCGACGGCGGCATCTGGATCCGCGTCCTGTACGGCCATCCGGAGAGCATCAGCGACGACATCCTCCGCACCATGGCCCTCCGGCCCAACATCTGCCCCTATTTCGACCTGCCGATCCAGCACGCGAGCGACCGGGTGCTCCGCAGGATGGGCCGCCGCCACACCCAATCGGACCTCTTCCGGCTCTTTGACCGCATCCGGGAGATCGCGCCGGGGGCGTCGCTCCGCACCACGGCCATCGTCGGGTTCCCCGGCGAAACCGACCGGGACTTCAAGACCCTCCTCTCCTTCGTGGAAGCGGTCCGGTTCGACCATCTCGGCGTCTTCCCCTATTCCGACGCCGAGGACCTGCCGTCCCATCGCCTGGACGGGCATGTTTCCGCCGCCGTGGCCCGGAAGCGCCACGACCGGCTCATGGCGCGCCAGCGCGACATCTCCACCGAGAAGAACGCCCGGTATCTCGGCCGGACCCTCGATGTGCTGGTCGAGGAATCTCCGGAGGCGGGCCTCTTTCTCGGGCGAACAGCGTTTCAGGCCCCCGAGGTGGACGGGCTGGTCTATATCCGCGCCCCGGACCTGCCCATCGGGCGGTTCGCGCCCGTTACCATCACCGACACCCTTGAATACGACCTGGTGGGAGAAGCCCCATGAGCGCCGATTTGAAGCACCGCATCCTGTCCCGGGTCCAGGCGGACCTGGTCGCCGTCGAGGCCGCCCTCCGGGAAAATCTGGGGGCCCATCTCCCCATCGTTTCGGACGTGGCCGGCCATCTCCTCTTCAGCGGCGGCAAACGACTCCGGCCCCTGCTCATGGTGCTGTCCGCACGGCTGTGCGGGTACGGCGGCGGGAGGGAGATCTTTTTCTCGACGGTGTTCGAATACCTCCACACGGCCACCCTCCTCCACGACGACCTGGTGGACGGCGCCGTCCTCCGGCGGGGGCGGAAGGCCGCCCATGCGGTGTGGGGCAACGAGGTGGCCGTCCTGGTCGGGGATTTCCTGCTGGCCCGGTCCCTGACCATCGCCTCGGATACCGGAATGACCGATGTCATCAAGGTGATCGCGGGCATCACCGAAAGCATGTCCCAGGGGGAGATCCACCAGCTCACCCGGAAGAAGCACCTGGACCTCGCTGAAACCGAGTATCTGGAGATCATCCGGCGGAAGACCGCGGTGCTCATGGAGGGGGCCTGCCGGGTCGGCGCCCTGATTTCCGGGGCGGACGAACGGCGGACGGCGGCTCTGACCGCCTACGGCCATCACCTGGGCATGGCCTTCCAGATGGCGGACGACCTCCTCGACTACACCGCGGACACCGCCATTCTGGGCAAGACCGTCGGGGCCGACCTCAGGGAGGGCAAACTCACCCTTCCGGTCATCCGTGCCCTTTCTGCCGCCGGAGATGACGACCGGAAGACCATGGAACGGATCATCACCGATGGAGACTTTTCCGTCGACGATTTCAACACCCTCGTCGGTCTTCTGGTCTCCTGCGGCGGCATCGACGCCGCCCGGGCCGCGGCCGAAGGCCACGTGAACGCGGCGAAGGCCGAGCTGTCGGCCTTCGCCGATTCCCCATACCGGGACACGCTCAAGGACATCGCCGATTATGCCCTGAGCCGGAAGCATTGAGCCGGAAGCGAGCCGGACGATTCCCATCCCATCATCATCCAATGGAGGTTAGGACACCCATGCGCGTTTCTGTCATCCACCCCGGCCGTGCCCTGTTCCTGGCCATGGCGATAGTGTTTCTCGCCTCGGTTCCGTCGAGTGCCGAGGGGCCTCCCGGCGCCCAGCCCGGCCCCGACAATGCCATCACCGTCGTCGCCACCCGGAAAATCCAGGGCGGAAACATCGCCCTGGCCAAGCAGGAGGCTGTTGAAGCCGCGCTTTCGGCCGCCGTGGACCAGGCGGCGCTGACCCTTTTATCATCCGAAGCAATCGCCAGGGCATTCCAGTCCTACAGCGCGGCGGTCGCAGGCAAAGCCGAAAAATATATCGACAGCTACAAGATCCTGGGAGAGGCCTCATCGGGCGGAACCTACCGGGTCATGCTCCAGGCCGTGGTGTCGACAGGCCAGCTCAAAGCAGGCCTGTCGGGCTTCCGACCGACAGCCCCGCCCGACGATTCGGCCCCGACGGCCGCCGACACGGAACCGGCGACGGGAGGTGCGGAACCGGCGATAGCAGATGTGGATCAGGCGGCTGCCGGTTCGGTGCAGGCGGTCGACCGCCCCAGGCTGCTCCTCCTGCTCTCTGAACAGAACCTCAACGATGTCTCCCCCAGATTCTGGTGGGGAGAAAATCCGGGCACCCTCGCGGCCCACGCCGAGGCCGCCATCGCCCGGAAGGCTGAAGCCGCCGGATTTGTCGTCATCGAGCACGGCACCGGCACCCCGGACGTCCCCGTCAAGGCCGCCATCATCTTCCAGCCCGAACTGAACAACCGGGACGCCGCAGACATCGGGCGCCTCCTGGGGGCGGACGTGGCCATCGTCGGCAAGGCCATCGCCTATGCCATCGGGGATACGGGCGCCGGCGGGGATCCGGCCTACAACGCCACCATCACGATGAAGGCCGTTCTGGTCCAAAACGGTCAAGAGATCACATCAGGCTTTGAAACGGCGGTGCGGCAAGGGCGCAACGACACTGAAGGCGGCAGGGAGGCCCTGACCGCTGCGGGCATCCAGGCGGCCGGACACCTGATCCCCAGCATCGGGGCGGCCTGGGAAAACGCCGTCCGCCCCAGTGAATCCATCACCCTGACGGTTTCCGGCACCGGGAACCTGGGCAATTTCGTCCGATTCCGCCAGACCCTGCGGGATCTGGATGGCGTCATGGATCTGCAGGTCCGCGAAATGAATGCCGATGCCGCCATCATCGCCGTCCGCTTTGAGGGAAATTCCCAGGACCTGAAGGAGCGCCTGCTTGCCAACACCTTCGAATTGTTTGCGATCGAAGTGCTGTCCCTGTCGAACAAGCGGCTGGACATCGCCCTGGTGCCGAAATAAAATCCCCGGCCGGATAAACTTTTCTTGACAAACGGAGGCATCCTTGGTAGCAAAGCGATCACCTTTTTACAGGCACGTAGCTCAGGGGGAGAGCACTACCTTGACACGGTAGGGGTCGTTGGTTCAAATCCAATCGTGCCTACCAATAAAATCAAGGGTTTACGGCTTAGGCTGTGAGCCCTTCTTTCGTTTTCCAACCCATTTGTGCCTGGTGCCCCAAAGTCCCGGCTCCTGAAGAAACATTGCCGGTGCCGCAGTAATATTTTTCTTATCGCCGGCAACGCTCCCCACATTCGAGCAACCCCAACACCCGGAGGTTCTCAAATGTACAACACCCATGGAAAAATCCGGATCGGGACCTGCAGTTGGAAATACCCCGAGTGGCACGGCTTGGTCTACAGCGCCCACAAGGACATCGACTATCTTGCGGAATACAGTCGGAAATACGCCACGGTCGAGATCGACCAATGGTTCTGGTCCCTGTTTACGCCGGAGGCCGGAGCCAGCCTGCCAAAACCGGCCGATGTGCTCCAATACCGCGACGCGGTCCCCGAACGCTTCCGATTTTCCATCAAGGCCCCCAACAGCATCACCCTCACCCATTACTACCAGAAGGACACATCCGGCAATCCCGTGCCCAATCCCGCCTTCCTCTCCCCTGACCTGTTCCTGAAATTCCTGTCGCTGATCGACCCATTGAAAGGCCTCCTGGGGCCGGTGATGTTTCAGTTCGAATACCTGAATAAAATGAAGATGCCCGGCCCCAAGGTCTTCAGAGACCGGTTCGGTGCGTTCCTCGACCGGATTCCCGCCGGTTATGCCTATGCCCTGGAGATCCGGAACAAAAATTACTTCAATACGGGGTATTTCGATTTCCTGATGGAAAAGAGGCTGACACCGGTGTTGATCGAGGGATATTGGATGCCTTCCATCGCCGAAGTTTTTCAACAATGGGGCGACGCGATTCGAAAACATCCACGGGTCGTCCTTCGGCTGATGGGAAAGGATCGGGAGGCCATGGAAAAAATCACCGGAAACCGCTGGAACAGGATCGTGGAACCGAAAGACGACGACCTCCGGAAGATCGCGGATATCGCAAAGGACCTGGCGGAAGGCGGGACGGAGGTCTACCTCAACGTCAACAATCATTACGAGGGCTGCGCGCCGGCGACGATTGCCCGGATGGAAGCCATCCTGGAAGGATGAAACGCCGTGCCGGTGGGTGGCGCTTTTCTGTAGGAAGGAGCCCATATGACCAGAATCCATGTCCCCGTCCAGGCGTACATCCTTGGATTGCTGCCGCAATCCGTCGGCGGACCGCGGGGAGCCGCCCGAACGCATCGAACCGGACAGCAGCTGCAGGCCCTGGCCAACGGCCTGGCGGTGCCCTCTTTCTGGACCCGTCATGAAATCAGCCAGGCCTTTGCGGAAGCAAACCGCATCTGGATTCGTGAGGCGGAGATCGAGTTTTCCCCCGTCAACATTTCCGAACGCTCTGAAATGGTGCCTGCCGATGAGAACGGGATGTGGGCGCACTTCATCAACCATTTGACGCCGCAACATCGGGGGATCGGGGCTTGTTTTGTCTATGATCTTCCTTCCCATGAAGGCGGCTGGGGAGGCGGGCGCGTCGTTGCGATCTCCGGGCAGAAAGCCAGGTCCGGCTTGCCGGGATTTGCCGGCAACCTGCTGGCTCACGAACTTGGCCATGTGCTGATCGACGACCCGAATCACGCCCTTTCGGGCAATGTCCCGAGCAATCTGATGTACGGCAGCCGCAATCCAAGGATCGCCAACGCCGGCATGCTGAATCAACGCCAGATCACCCTGGCGCGTCAAACAGCTCAGCGCATGTGAACATCAGCCGTTCGATAGACTCCTTTCTTCCTGGGGATCTTCGCCCGGCAGGCTCTTAAACGCTCCGCCGGCGGCAGCAGACATCCCCTTGGGAAAATTCGCACGTGGCACAGGCAAGCGACCCGTCCCGAGGCAGCCTGCGGCGGTCGTCCGCCAGAAAGGGGTCCAGGAGGCGCCGGGCCCGGGCCAGTTGTTCGAGGTCGACGCCCACCGCCTCCCCTTTGCTTTCCAGGGCTCTCACCACGGCCTCGGTGGCCACGTTGCCCGTCGCCCCCGGCGCGTAGGGACAGCCCCCGAGCCCGCCCGCGCTCGCGTCGAAGATCCGGATGCCGTAAGACCATGACGCCAGCACGTTCGCCACGCCCCTGCCGTAGGTGTCGTGAAAATGAACGGCGATCCGATCCGCGGGTATACTGGGCAACAGGCGGTCGAGCAGCATCCCGACCTCGTCCGGCGACGCCTTTCCGATGGTGTCGGAGATGGAGACTTCATCCACGCCGACATCGACGAGCCGCTCCACCACCCCGATGACGGCCGCAGGCGGGATCCTGCCCTCGAAGGGACACCAGAATGCGGTCGAGACATATCCGCGCAGCGCGAGCCCCGCTTCGTGCGCGCCTTTCGCCACCGGCAGAAAGCGCTCAATGGAGCCCGCTATCGAGGTGTTGATGTTCTTTAGGTTGAAGCTCTCGCTGGCCGCCGTAAACAGGGAAACCTTATCGACCTTCGCCGCGACGGCGCGTTCCAGGCCCTTTTCATTGGGCACCAGCGCCGAATAAACAACGCCCTCTTTACGCACAATTTTTCGGAACACCTCCTCGGCGTCGGCGAGCTGGGGCACCCAGCGGGGAGAAACAAAAGCGGAGACCTCGATCTCGCCGACCCCCGACAGGGAGAGCGCGTTCACGAAATCGACCTTGACCTCCGGGGGAACGACCGCGGTTTCATTCTGCAGCCCGTCCCTGGGACCGACCTCCACGATTTTCAGCATGTTCGCTCCTTTCCAAAGTCAATTCTCCATATGCCCGTAGCCAATTTCGCAAGCTGTGTCTGCCTGGCTTCGATCTTCTGTTCATCCCAAGCATCATAGTGTTCCGCAACCTCCCGGGTGATCTGAAAGGAACTCTGCTGGTAGACAAATCGCTTGGAGGCATAATCCCCATTCCCGATATCCCGGTTTCGGCTGGTTTCGAGAGGGGTGATATTGCCGATCCGATAGATCAGGCGATCCTGTTTGGCATCCTCGATCTGAGCCCATGCCTCTGAGGGACTCTCCGGCAGAATGTGCTCCAGGCTGTACTTGGCGCTCTCAAGATCAAAATCCTGCGCGGAGCGCTGCCGTTCGATCTCAAAAAGTATGTATCTCACCACTTTTTTGTTTCGGCTGTTGGTCGTCCGCAGTTCCTTCTCTGAAAAGGCCGCCTTGAATTGAGTGTCATCCGGGTACACCTCCCGCAGAGCGGCAATCACCTCGGAAGGCTTTGCATGCGTCCCGGCGGAAACCTTGCAGGCAATGTCGTTATACAGGCGCTCCTGCTCATGTGTCTGCTGATTGCAGATGACATTGTAGCGGAACGACACGACGGCCACGGCCTTGACGATTCGGATAAAGGCGGATCTATCCGGTTCCTGGAAGTTATCATGGCAGGCCATCAGCATAGCCAGGGGCTGGCGCACATTGAACATCTGAAGCTGTCCAAGCGCCTCTTTCTCTTCTTTGCTCCATGAGGCATCCAGGGGGTCCCGCAGCGCTGCATAGACGGCCGCCGAGTGATCCAGGTCGCGAAGCAGCTTGAAAGCCGCGTCCCGGGTGCTGATCCGCCTGCGGATGGTTTTGAACAGGTCCGACTTTCTCACCAGTTTGTTGCGGCTGTTCCAAAACACCCGGAGGAACTCGGGAAAGCTCTCGCTCCCCAACAGTCCGACAATGCGCTCCCAAAGGTCCTCCACACTCTTTACTTCCGCCTCATGGGTATCCTGGGTGCTGATCATCGAAAACAGATAATTCTTCAGGAGGTCCGTTGCCGAGAGCCTCACCCCCCGGGCGTTGAGGGTTTCGAACACCTTGAAAGCATTGAGCTCATCGGTCACGGTGATGACCGTGAAGAACAGCTTGTCCACCAGTGTGTCCAAAAAGGCGGCCACTGCCCTCCCGCTTTCGGGTGTCATGCCGCAGCGCGCTTTCACTCTCTCCTTGAACCAAAGGAAGGCTTTTCGCAGTTGATGCTCGGAGGCGTTCAATCCTCTTTGAGGCAGCTTTTCCAGCGGAACCAGATAGTTTTTATAAAAGCGGTTGTTGTGGCGATTCAACACCAGCTTCGAACGCGCCACCAGACTCACCGGATCCAGATAGCCGATGTAACTGTTCTGGAGCTGCTCCTTTCGCTTGGCGTTATCTTCCGGATCCTGTCCGGCGGCCACCAGGTCCAGAAGATGCCCCAACCCGGCAAGAATCATCACACTGATGGTGGTCATCCGCTGTTGACCGTCGATGATGTCGAACCGTTTGCTGTCAGAGGACTGAAGCACCAGATACCCCATGTAGTGGGAAGACTCGCCGTCTGCTTCGAACAGCCCCAGAATATCCTGCCAGAGATCATCCCACTCATCCTCGGTCCAGGAATAATCCCGTTGGAAAGGCGGCACATGATAGCTCAAACCGTTCCCCATCAAATGCCGAAAGGTTGCGTTTGTCGTATTGAAATTCAGGGTGGTCATCGTCAATCCTCCTTTGCCGCAACGCCTGGGAACGTTTTTAAATCCACCTTTATCGATCCATTTGTACACGGTATCCCCAAAAAACAAAAGCCCCGTGATCCCATCCAGGGCAACATGCTGCGCTCGGGGCCGTTTGGATAGGGCCAAGGCCCGGATCAGCGCCGCCGTCCATCGCTGTTTGGCAGCCCTATCCGCGGATTGTTGCTTTTTTTCTTGTTATCATTATCTTACCCATAAAGTTGAGCTGCGCTCCTCGGGCGCTGAATCCCTTATTCCTCTTTTCCCAAGCGACTCCGGCCGCGACAGAATTGATGTCGCCATTAGACTCTGCGAAATGCAGCGCCGCATCCCGCCCCTCGGATTCCCGCACCGGCGAAACCGGCTCTCCGGAATGAAATCGCCTGCGGCGGCGATCCTATGGCGTTTTCCCGGCCGCGGACCGCTGCCCAGGCCCCCGGTTCACACCAACCACAAGGAGGAAGACCATGAGCAAAAACATCATCCTGCTCTCGGACGGCACCGGCAACGGCGCCGCCAAGCGCAACAAAACCAACGTCTGGCGGCTCTACGACGCCCTGGATCTCCACCGCGACGACCAGGTGGCCTTCTACCATGACGGCGTCGGGTCCCAGGAATTTTTGCTGTTCAAGCTTCTGGGCGGCGCCTTTGGATGGGGTCTGAAGAGAAACATCCGCGAACTCTACAAGTTCCTTTGCCGCAACTACAGATCCGGGGACAGGATCTACCTGTTCGGCTTCAGCCGGGGCGCCTTCGGCGTTCGCATGCTCGCGGGCATGATCGCCTATTGCGGCGTATACACCGACTACAAGGATGAAAAGGATCTGAACAAGGCCGCGCGGCACAACTACAACGCCTACCGCTCCCGCTTCAAGACCGGGCTCCTGACCCGCGGCATCCGAGCCTTCATGGGCCGGACGGACCCGGTGACGCCCCGCCACCTTCCGGAGATTGAGTTCATCGGCGTCTGGGACACGGTCGACGCCTACGGCTTCCCCATCGACGAGATGGCCGTGCTCTGGGACGCCTTGATCTACCCCATCCATTTTCCCGACCAGAAACTGTCGGACAAGGTCAGGAAAGCCTGCCATGCCGTATCCGTGGACGACGAGCGCCACACCTTCCACCCCGTCCTCTGGGACGAGAGCGGCGAAACCGACCCCGAGCGCATCGAGCAGGTCTGGTTTCCCGGCGTACACTCGGATGTGGGCGGCGGCTATCCCATGGATACCCTCTCCCTGGTCGCCCTCGACTGGATGATCGAAAGGGCCGGGGCCAAGACAGACGAAGCCGGAAGCCCGGGGCTTCACCTGCTGCAGCGGCGGCGGGAGGAGTTCGAAAAGCGCTGCGACTGGCGCGGCCCCCAGCATGACTCCCGGGCCCTGGCCGGGGCCTACTACCGGTACAGGCCCCGCGATATCGCGGCCCTGTGCGACGATGCCAAAAACGGCGTCCGCATCCATCTCCCCAAAATCCACCGCAGCGTCCTGGAGCGGATCGCCGGAAACGCGGTGCCTTATGCCCCAACGGGCCTGCCGACCCGGTACGAGGTGGCGGCGACCCGGGGTCCGGCCCCGGTCTACGAGACCCCGGAGGAAATGGACCGGCGAATGAAGGCCATGGCCCCGGTGCGCCGTGTCGTCGTCCAGCGCCGGCTCCTCTATTTCGCCCTGCTCTTCACCACCTTGGGGTACCTGGCCTCGCCCGTCTTTTTCGGCTGCCTGGGCGACTCCGGATGCCCTTCCGCGAACGGCCCCCTCGACCCGTTGCTGAGGATGGCCATGAAGTTCCTGCCGGACCTCGCCGCCCCCTGGATCCAGGTGCTGCGGCATTCGCCGGTGACGCTCTATGGCCTGGTGCTGATCTTCGGGATCCTCTTCGCCATGAAAGACAGGGCCTGGAACCAGACCCAGCAACTGGCGACCCATGCCTGGGAAGGGCTCAAAAAACCAGCGGGGAATCACGGGCAGAATTTTTGACTTTTTTTCGTTCAAATTTTAGGGTACCATTCATTCCAATGTCGCCTTCCCGCTTACGGCACATCATGGTCGTATCATCACACGGAGGAAATCACCATGCCGGAAGCCGCCCTGAACAAAGCGGACGCCCAGCAGGCGCACCCCATGGGGGATCCGCGGTACAAACTCATCGACCGCGTCATCAAGCGGCAGCAGTTCAAACAGGATGCCCTCATCGAGGTCCTGACGGCCGCCCAGGAGGCCTTCGGCTACCTCCCCGAGGATGTCCTCATGTATGTCGCCCGGATGCTCAAGCTCCCGTCGAGCTGGGTATACGGGGTCGCCACCTTCTACCATTTCTTCTCGCTCAAGCCCCGGGGGGAGCATTCCTGCATCGTGTGCCTGGGGACCGCCTGCTATGTAGGGAAATCATATGATATTGTCGCGGCCCTGGAAAAGGGGTTTGACATCAAGGCGGGCAACACCACCGCCGACGGGAAGCTCACCCTCTCCACGGCGCGCTGCCTGGGATGCTGCGGCCTGGCCCCCGTGGTGGTTCTGGACGACGCCGTCCTGGGGAAGGAAACGCCCGCCACCACCGTGGACAGGGTGCGACGGCAGGTGACCGGCCTCGCCGAGGGGCCAGACCCCGGCGCCTGCTCCGAGCCTGACCCCATGACCTCCCCAACCGTCAAGGAGACACCGGCACCATGAACCGACGCGAACTCACGGCCATGGCCCAGGATGAACTGGCGCAGCAGGAGAAATTCCGCTGCCGGATTCTCTGCTGCATGAGCACGCCGTGCATCTCCTCCGGTGCGGCCGCGATTCATGCGGCGTTTGTGGATGCCGTCAAGGCCCGCGACCTCACGGCCGAGGTCGGGGAGGTCGCGACCGGGTGCATGGGGCCGTGCAGCCGGGGGCCGCTGGTCACGATCCAGACCCGCGGCGGGGACGACGTGATCTATGAAAGGGTGGCCCCGGAGATGGTGGGCCCCATTCTGGACCGGCACCTCCATCAGGGAACCACCCCCTCCCTCGACGGCAGGATCCTGCCCCGCGACATCCCGTTCTTTGCCAAGCAGGAGAAGGTGGTGCTCGCTGAAAGCGGCAGGATCGACCCCGAACGGCTCGAAAGCTATGTCGCAAGCGGCGGCTACACGGCACTGGGCCAGGCCCTGCGGGAAATGACGCCCTCGGAGGTGTGCGCGGAGATCCTGAAAAGCGGCCTTCGGGGCCGGGGCGGGGCGGGCTACCCGACGGGATTCAAGTGGCAGCGGGTCCAGAAGGCGGCGGGCGACCGGAAATATGTTGTCGCCAACGGCGACGAAGGCGACCCGGGGGCCTACATGGACCGGACCCTGATGGAATCCGACCCCCACCGGGTCCTGGAAGGCATGGCCATCGCAGGCTACGCCGTCGGCGCCGACCGGGGGTATATCTATGTCCGCAGGGAATACCCGCTGGCGGCCAAACGGCTCGAAACGGCCATCAAGCAGGCCGAGCGCGGCGGGCTTCTGGGCAACCGCGTCATGGACAGCCCCTTCAATTTCCGCGTCGATATCCGCATGGGCGCCGGGGCCTTTGTCTGCGGTGAGGAGACCGCCCTGATGCAGTCCATCATGGGCCGGCGGGGCCAGCCCGTCCCCCGCCCGCCCTACCCCGCGCAGCAGGGGCTCTGGGGCGCCCCGACCCTGATCAACAATGTGGAGACCTTCGGCAACATCGCCACGATCATTCACCGGGGGGCCGACTGGTACGCGGGGCTGGGCACGGAAAAGAGCAAGGGCACCAAGATCTTCGCCCTGGCGGGCAAAACCGTCAACACCGGGCTCATCGAGGTGCCCATCGGCATCAGCCTTCGGGAGATCGTCTTTGAGATCGGCGGGGGGATCCTGGACGGACGGGACTTCAAGGCGGCCCAGACCGGCGGCCCCAGCGGCGGCTGCATCCCGGCGGACTGCCTCGACACCCCCATGGACTATGAGAGCCTGGCTGCCCTGGGCTCCATCATGGGGTCGGGGGGGCTGATCGTCATGGACGACGCGAGCTGCATGCCCGACGTGGCCCGGTTCTTCATGGAGTTCTGCATGGATGAAAGCTGCGGCAAGTGCGGCCCCTGCCGGGGGGGAACCGTGCAGATGCACCGCATCCTGACCCATATCACCGAGGGCACCGCCACCATGGACGACCTGAAAAATCTCGAGGACCTCTGCCGGATGGTGAGGGACACGAGCCTCTGCGGCCTGGGTCAGACGGCGCCCAATCCGACCCTGAGCACGCTGCGATATTTCCGGGACGAGTACGAGGCCCATATCCGGGATCACCACTGCCGGGCCGGGGTGTGCGGGTTTGACAAAGCCCTTTCCCGAGCGGTGTAGCCCGCGTCGTTTCGTTTTCCCTGTATGCCGTTTTAACGCTTCCATGGAGGATTTGATCATGGCGGTTGTCACCCTCACCATCAACGACAGGCTCATCAGCACCCAGGCGGGCAGCACCATCCTGGATGCCGCAGAAGACGCCGGAATCTTCATTCCAACCCTCTGCCATCTCAAAGGCCTGAGTCCCAGGGGCGGCTGCCGGCTGTGCCTGGTCGAGGTGGAAGGGAGTCCCCGACTGTCGGCCGCCTGCATCACACAGACCCAGGAGGGCATGGTAATCCGAACCGAAACCGAGACCCTGACGCGCTACCGCAAGATGATCATCGAGCTCCTCCTGGCGGAGCGCAACCATGTCTGCGCCGTCTGCGTCATGAACGGCCATTGCGAACTCCAGCGCATGGCCGCGAAATTGGGCGTCGATCACGTCCGATATGACTATCTCTGCCCCGATCTCGCCATGGACGCCAGCCATGAGCGCAATGTCCGGGACCCCAACCGCTGCATCCTCTGCGCCCGGTGCGTCCGGGTCTGCGACGAGGTGGAAGGGGCCCACACCCTGGACATGATGGGCCGGGGCATCCAGACGAATGTCATCACCGGCATGAACATCCCCTGGGGAAAAACCCAGAGCTGCACCGCATGCGGCAAGTGCGTGCAGGTGTGCCCCACGGGCGCCATCTTCAAAAAGGGCGCAAGCGTCGCTGAAATGGAGAAACGGCAGGATTTTCTCACCTGGATCCTGAGCGGCCGCGACAAAAACATATGGGATTGGGGGAATTGAGATGACCACGAGCCGAACCCCGCGGATACGGCTGGCCACCGTCTGGCTGGGCGGATGCGCCGGCTGCCACATGAGCTTCCTCGATATGGGCGAGCGATTGATCGAGATCTTCGCGCAGGTCGATCTGGTCTACAGCCCCCTCGTCGATATCAAGACATTCCCGCCCGAGGTGGATGTCACCCTGGTGGAAGGCGCCGTCGTCAACACGGACCACCTGAGAGACGCGCGCAAAATCCGCGAAAACAGCCGGACGGTCGTGAGCTTCGGCGACTGCGCCGTGACGGGGAATGTCCCCGCCATGCGCAACCGCCTGGATGCGCCCCGCCTCGTCTCCGAGGTCTATTCCCAAGGGCCGGGGGAGGCGCCGCCGGGCCAGGGCGACCCGGGAGACGTGCCGACCCTGCTGCTTCGGGTGCTCCCCCTGCACCGGGTGATCCCGGTGGACGGCTATCTTCCGGGCTGCCCCCCGGACCGGGAGCGCATCTGGACGGCCATAGGCGCCCTGCTCCGGGGAGAGACGATCGCGCTGCCGGAAGCGATGCGCACCTTTGGATAAAAACAGAGGAAGGCGACCATGACACAGCAACTCACCATCGAACCCGTCACGCGCATCGAGGGGCATGCCCGGATCACCATCCAGTTGGACGACGCCGGCCGGGCGGCCGATGCCCGGTTCCATGTGACCGAATTCCGCGGCTTCGAAAAATTCTGCGTGGGCCGCACCTACCCGGAGATGCCGGGCATCACCATGCGGGTCTGCGGCATCTGCCCCGTGAGCCACATGCTTGCTTCGGCCAAGGCCTGCGACGCCATCCTGGGCGTCCGGATCCCCCCGGCCGCGGAGAAGCTGCGGCGGCTCATCAATCATGCCCAGTATGTCCAGAGCCACGCCCTCAGCTTCTTCTTCCTGAGCGGCCCGGACCTGATCCTGGGCATGGAGAGCGATCCGGCCCGGCGCAACGTGGCAGGGCTGATCACGGAACACCCGGAGCTGGCCCGGAAAGGGATCCGCCTGCGCCAGTTCGGCCAGGAGATCATCCGGAGGATGGGCGGCCAGAGCGTCCATCCCCCATGGGCCGTGCCAGGGGGCGTTCGAAACGGCCTGACGGCCGAGGATGTCGACGCTGTCGGCCAGGCCCTGCCGGAAGCCTTCGAGACTGCCGATACGGCCATCGACCTGCTCCTGGACCGATACGACGCGTTCCGGCGCGAGATCGACACCTACGGCAATTTTCCCAGCCTCTTCCTCGGCCTGGTTACCCCCGAAGGCGGCCTGGAGCACTACAGCGGCCTGCTCCGGGTCATGGATGCCGACGGCAGGATCCTCGAAAACGGGCTGGCCGACGACCGCTGGCGGGAGATCATCGCCGAGGCCGTCCACCCCTGGAGCTACCTCAAGTTCCCCTACTACCGCCCCCTGGGATACGGAGACGGCGCAGGCGACGTGCCGGGCCTCTACCGGGTCGGCCCCATCGCGCGCCTCAATCTCTGCGATTTCGCGGGAACGCCCCGGGCCGACCGGGAGCTTCGGCGGTTCCGGCGACTGGGAGAGCCGGGCAAGCCGGTCTGCGGCAGCTTCCACGCCCACTATGCCCGCCTCATCGAGATCCTCTTCGCGCTGGAACGGATCGCCGAGATCATCGAAGACCCGCTGGTCCATGACCCCCACATCCGCAGCCAGGCGGGCGTGAACCAGTTCACGGGCACGGGCGTCACGGAGGCGCCCCGCGGCACCCTCTTCCACGAATACCGCGTCAACGAAGACGGCATCCTGCAGGAGGTCGACCTGCTGGTGGCCACCGGCAACAACAACCTCGCCATGAACAAAACCATCGCCCAGATCGCGCGGGCTTACATCACGGGAAAGCCCGTGACCGAAGGAGCCCTCAACCGGATCGAGCACGGCATCCGCCTCTACGACCCGTGCCTGAGCTGCTCCACCCACGCGGTGGGCCGGATGCCCATGATCGTGAAGATTCTGGACGCCCGGGGGCGCTTGATCGAGGAAAAGATCCGGGGCTGAAGCCAATGATGCTGATCATCGCCTGGGGCAACCCCCTTCGCAGCGACGACGCCGCAGGCCTGCGGCTGGGGGAGCTACTGGAGGAGCTCTGGCGGGAACGGAAACGGCCCGTCCGCCGCATCACGGTCCACCAGTTGACGCCGGAGCTGGCCCTGGAGATCGCACGGGACGACGTCTCCACGGTCGTTTTTGCGGACGCCCGGGACGCCTCCGCCGAAGCCGGCGGCCCGCCTCCGGAAATTCTCGTGCGCCCGCTTTTGGCCGACCCACGCACCCCCGTCCTGGGCCACCACCTCGACCCGGCGGCGGTCATGGCCTGCGCCCGCCTCCTCTATCACAAAGCGTCGCCCGCCTGGATCGCCACGGTCCCGGGCGTTGATTTCGGCCACGGGGAGGGGTTGAGCGACGTGGCCGAGGCGGCCCTCTCCCGCCTTCCGGAGGCTCTTTTCAGGCTGACGTCTGAATAGCCCGGTATTACCTTCAGCCAAAATTTTACCTGTTATTTTTTCACATTAAAACAGAAAACTGAAAATCCTTCATCAATCCCATCGCGGCTGCGTGGTAATTTTTTGGAAGTCACTGTATGGGGGTAAGCACCATGACGGAATAGGCATTTTTCTCATATAAATTGAGCAAATATGCATAAATTTTATTGTCTATTGTTTTCATTTGGATTAGATAAGGTTTGTTTCTTCCGATAGGGATAATGAGAATATCGATGGATCTTGCGAAACTGGGCCGTTAGCTTTCGCGAGCGATTCGGTCTCCATTGGGAATTGTTTTCTGCTTCCATGCTGTCTGATATTGTTGAGAAAACATTGAAAAATCAGTGCTATTTTTTTGTTTTATACGCTCAATATCAGAATAGGTGGAATATTTTCTATCTATTGAATATTTTCTATCTATTGATACTGGTAGGTATTAGATCAGAGCGAGACAGACGAAGATATCGGAGGCATCCATATGTTGAGGATTCGTAAAATCGTGATCGGCATTCGCCCAGTTACAAAGATGTTTCGAGTCTCCTCCTTAGGGGGAGAAGCCGTTGACTCCGTTCTGGATAGAAGGGGAACTAAACCGCTCTCAGATGATTACTACTCACAGGTCGCCACAAACATGGAATTGGGTGCCTTCCGCCTTAGCAATGAAAAAATCGGAAATGAATTAAAAATAGATCGGGAGAACGTGGTATTCACGAAACACCATTATGGGGCCAACACAGGGGTGGTTGTTGAAACGGCAATCGCTGAATTTGCGACAATATGGAGCGCAATAGACGATGTTCTGAGAATAAAAGACGTAAGACGGATTGGCATCATAGCTGAGCATCGCTTCAAAGAAAACGACCCCCATGTTAGTGCAACCCTCATGAAGGCACTGACTATCATTTCTCCGCCTGTCTATCCGGCTAAGTTTATGATGAGATACGAAGAAAGGCGGGCCACCGCTGAAGGCCTCGCACCAGATATCAAGAAGAGCGACTTCGTGAACGTCATAAGAGATTACTATGACGCGGAACTTGATACGGAACATCCTGAGAAGGGCTCTGCCAACGCTAATATCGACGTGCAGAGATACTATGCACCTCCCATTTCCGGCAACATTATTGCAGAGGTTAGAAAGCTGGGGAAGATATTCAACAAAGAGCGAGAACTCTTTATTCAGGCGATCTCTAATAAGGGGGTCAACGCTGGTGAGTCGTAGCAGGAGAACCGGGGCATTCAGACCAGCGCCGCCCAAAAAGTCGTCCTACACAGATTTGGTTCACGTACCTGACGTGGCTTCAACAGCCGAGGCACCGCTCCGTGCGACCGATGAAGTCAAGGCTTACAAACGTGAAGAGGATGTCGAACCTCCCTTCATTGGCGAGGGCGGTCACCGGTTCATAAGCCGGCAGGAGTTCGGTCTCGCATACAAAGTCACCGCAATCATATGCGGACTCTTTCTTACGGTCGGCGTTCCTCTAGTTTGGTTCGCTTCCCGAATGGACTCCAGAGTTGAAGTTGTTCAGGAAGAAGTCAAGTCTCTGAAGGCTCGGACCGACGAACTGAACTCACGTTCTATCGAACATGATCTAAAGCTTGAAGGACTTGAAAAACTCACATCAGAGTTTAGTCGACCCAGTTCTCATGAATCTTCTAAGAAAAACGAGCCGCCGAGCGCGCCTATCAACACAATTCATCGGCCTCGCTGATGCGACCGTCCCTGGGGGCGGCTTGGTCATCAAGGCTGTTGGTTATGCCATGGACAGTTCGAGAGACTCCTTATGATAACAAGTAGGGCCTATCGAGATAACGAGTAGCCTCACGGCTACCCCTCCCACGCCACCGAACGAATGTTGCACATATCCCCGGCTGATCAGGCAGAAAGCGGCCATGGAAGAAACAAGCCAAACTGCTCAGAGTAGGCGTTTGGCATTGCGATCACGACCCACTTGACTTTGTTCATTCGCCACGCTCCTTTGCGGGAACAGCCTGTCAAGAGGGCGTGGAGGTGATAACTACCCTGCTTCTTGAGTTCTTTGACACCCGTGCCTCTACGCTCCCGTCGGGCGGCATCCATAAACCACAAATTCCTTGACAAGTGTAGCCTAATGACTACAACATTGCCATGATCGAAGTCCGCAAAACCGAAACCTTTGCAAAATGGATCGATGGGTTGCAAGACCTCCGCGCTCGTGCTCGCATCCTTGTCCGAATTGAACGATTAGCGGCCGGAAACCCGGGCGATGTCAAACCAGTTGGTGAGGGTGTATCAGAAATGCGGATTGAGTCTGGACCCGGCTATCGCGTCTATTTCAAAAAGATCGGTCAAAAGGTGGTCATCTTGTTGGCCGGCGGCGACAAAAGTACCCAGTCCAAGGACATCAGAACCGCCTTACGCCTATCACGTAACTTATAGGAATACATCATGGCAAAAACCAAAACATCCAGATACGATGTCGCTGAGCACCTTCGCACGACGGAGGAAATGGCTGCCTACCTTGAAGCCTGCCTTGAGGAAGCGAATGGGGACGCTGCATTCATTGCCAAAGCGCTTGGGAATATTGCTCGGGCCAAAGGCATGTCTCAAGTGGCGCGCGAGGCGGGTTTGTCCCGCGAAAGCCTGTATAAAGCCCTCTCGGGAGAAAGAATTCCGGGATTTGATACGATCCTCAAGGTTATCGGCGCTCTCGGCCTGAAGCTGCATGCTGAAGCTGCTCAAGAAAATTCCTGAATTGGAATATGAGGGAATCATGATGAATCGAGAGAAATTACTTGAGGAAACAAGGCAAGCTGTCTACGAAGAAGAACAGGAGCACCAGCACCGCCAGGGGTACGAAAGGAAACCGGTCGCCGCCGATGAATTTTCTGTTTGGGAAGCGGAGCAGGTTTGGGGCGACGAATGAAACAAAGCAAAACTGGTCGATGTCGTTCGGGCCATCCGGTTCGCCCTCGATATCTGAAGCGGGAACGCCCATCCCGGCAGCAAGCCGGTTGGGCGCCTACCCCCCCGGCCGGGCCTTCGCCCTTCGCCCGAAGGCCACCCCCAGCTTCTCCATCCGCTTCCTGAGGGTGGAGGGCTTGATCTCGAGCAGCCGGGCAGCCCCCCGCTCCCCTTCCACGCGGCCGCCGCACATGCCCAGGACCCGCCGGATGTGGCGGGCCATGGCCTCGTCCAGGGCCAGGGCCTCATCCGGCCCCGCAGACGTTTCAACACGGCCCTCCGGGGGTTTTTGCACGAGCCGGGTGCCGATCTCGTTGAAAAAGAGCCGGTCGCCCGGGTTCAGGATCAGGGAGCGCTCGACCGCGTTCTCCAGCTCCCGGACGTTGCCCGGCCAGTGGTAGGCCATGAGGCGCTCGATGGCCTCCGGGGTGGGCGACGGCACCACCAGCCGCTTCATCTCCCGCGATTTCTTCAGGATGAAATGCTGCACCAGGGCGGGAATATCCGTTTTCCGTTCCCTCAGGGGCGGGAGGACGATGGGAAACACCCGGAGCCGGAAATAGAGATCGTGTCGGAATTTCCGCAGCTCCAGCATCTCCTCCAGGTCCCGGTGGGTCGCCGCGATGATCCGGATATCCACCTTGACCGGGCCGCTTCCCCCGATCCGATCGATCTCCTTTTCCTGGAGCACCCGGAGGAGCCTCACCTGGGCCTCGGCGGGCAGCTCCCCGATCTCATCCAGAAACAGGGTCCCTTTATCGGCGAGTTCAAATCGTCCTACGCGGTCTCGCAATGCGCCTGTAAAAGAACCTTTGGAATGCCCAAAGAACTCGCTTTCATAAAGTTCGCGTGGTATGGCTGCACAATTGACTTTGATCAAGGGACGATCGGATCGTCGGCTATGGCGATGAATCTCACGGGCAACGACTTCTTTGCCGGTACCACTCTCGCCAAGAATCAACACGGCGGAATCCGTAGGAGCAACCAGTTCTATTTGACGCGCGACAGCTTGCAAAGCAGGGCTCTGTCCAAGCAGATCTCCCAGCGCAG
>NZ_JBGSQX010000122.1:0-29505 GCF_041737845.1 Desulfococcus sp. | reverse complement strand
GCGCCCCTACATGGCCGTGCGCCCCTACATGGCCGTGCGCCCCTACATGGCCGTGCGCCCCTACATGGCCGTGCGCCCCTACATGGCCGTGCGCCCCTACATGGCCGTGCGCCCCTACATGGCCGTGCGCCCCTCCGCAAGACCCCGCAGCCGGTCCAGGTTGACCCGGTCCATGTCGGTCTTTCCCCGCATTTTGGGGGTCTCGATGATCTTGGGGCACCGGGCGAGGCGGGGGTCCTGCATGAAAAAGCCGAAGGCGTCAAGGCCGATGGCGCCCTCCCCGATGTGGGCGTGTCGGTCGACCCGGGAGCCAAGATCGGTCTTGGCGTCGTTGAGATGGAGGACGAAGAGGCTGTCCAGGCCGATGGTCCGTTCGAAATGGGCCAGGGTCCGGTCGTAGGCCTCCCGGGTTCGGATGTCATAGCCGGCGGCAAAGATGTGGCAGGTGTCGAGGCAGACCCCCGTCCGTTCCGGGGCGTCCACGGCGGCCAGGATCAAGGCGATCTCCTCGAAGGTGCGGCCGATGCCGGTCCCCTGGCCGGCGGTGGTCTCGATCAACAGACGGCAGGCTGTGCCGGGAAGCGCTTCGAGGATGCCGCGGATCTCGCGGGCGGCAGTGGCGATGCCCTGCCCGGTCCCCGCGCCTAAATGGGCGCCGGGGTGATGCACCACGTAGGGGATGCCGAGGCGTGCGCAGCGCTCCAGTTCGGCGGCGAGGGCGTCGCGGCTTCGGGTCCGGTTTTTTTCGTCCGGGGTCGCGATGTTGATGAGGTACGAGGTGTGGGCGGCGATCTCGGTGATGCCCGTCTCCCGCCGGGCCTGGTCGAAGCGCGCCACGGCCGCCTCGATGAGGGGCGTTTCCTTCCAGGTCCGGGAGTTCCGGGTAAAGATCTGCAGGGCGCCGCACCCGTATTCGGCCGCGCTGTAAAGGGCGTTGTGAAGCCCCCCGGCGATGGAGAAGTGGGCGCCCAGGAGCAGGGGCGGGCGCCCGTTCGGGTCGGAAGCCACGGCTCAGGCCAGGGCCTTGGAGACGATCTCGTAGACGTTGCCCGAGAGGCTGGGCAGCGCCATGAGACGCTCCAACTGGGCCTTCATCAGGTCCCGGCGGACGGGTTCGTATTTCTTCCAGTGATTCAACATCCCCACCATCCGGGCCGCGATCATGGGGTTGAAGGCGTCCAGGGCGATCACCTGCTCGGCCAGAAGGGCGTATCCCTCGCCCGATGGGCTGTGAAAGCACCAGGGGTTGAGGCTGCAGAAGGCCCCGATGAGGGCCCGCACCTTGTTGGGGTTCTTGATGGAAAAGTCTGGATGGGCGAGGAGCCTCCTCACGGTCTCCGGGGTGTCGGGGAGCTGGGCCCCGGCCTGGATGGTGAACCATTTGTCGAGCACCAGGACATCCTGCCGCCACCGCTCGTAAAAGCGTTCCATCGCTTGGACCCGCTCACCGCAGGGGATGTGGGAGAGGATCGCCAGGGCGGCCATCTCGTCGGTCATGTTCCGTGCGCTCTCGAACTGATGGTAGACGCGCCGGACCGCCTCGGGCGTCTCGATCAGCCCGATATAGGCCATGGTTGTGTTTTTGAGGCTCCTGCGCCCCACGGAGGCCGGATCGACGGCATAGGGCCCCTCGTCCTGGTTCCGGACCAGCACCGTCAGGAATTCCTCCTGGAGGGCGCCCGCAAGGCTCCGGGTCACGAACCGCCGGGCCTGGTGGAGGGCCTCCGGATCGATGGGGGCGGATTCGCTCATGAGGGTCGCCAGCTCGGACTCGCCGGGAAGGGTCAGGGCGTGGGAGAGGAAGGCCCGGTCCTGGGTCTCGTCCAGGAGGGTCCGCCGGAACGCCGCGACCAGGGCGTCGTCGAGCTTCAGGGGTCGCTGCTGCTGGAAATCCCCGGCAAGGCTGATCATGACCTTGGCGAAGAGGGTCTGGCCGGCATCCCACCGGTTGAAGGGATCGCTGTCGTGGGCAAAGCGGAAGAGGGCCTCGGCGTCGCTGGTTCCCGCCCGGAGCTTGACCGGCGCGGAAAAGCCCCGCAGGATCGAGGGGACGGGCGGCGCCGGGACGTTGACAAAGGTGAAGGATTCATCGGCCGCACGCAGGTTGAGGACCCGGGTGGTTTCCCCCGGCGTCTTTTCGCCTGCGAGCTGGAGGGGGAGGTCCTTCCCGTCCGGGGCGATGAGGCCCACGGCCACGGGGATGTGCATGGGGGCCTTCCCGCCCATGTCGGGGGTCGGCGGACAGGACTGGGAAAAGGTCAGGGTGTATTCCTTCCGGACGGGGTCGTAGCGGCAGCCCGCCGTGATAACGGGTGTTCCTGCCTGGGAATACCAGCGCATGAACTGGGCAAGGTCCCGGCCGGAGGCGTCGGCCATGGCGCCGACAAAGTCCTCGATGGTGACGGCCTGACCGTCGTGGCGGGTGAAATAGAGGTCCATGCCCTTCCGGAAATCCTCGGGCCCCAGGATTGTGTGGATCATCCGGATGACCTCCGCGCCTTTTTCATAGACCGTCACCGTGTAGAAATTGTCCATCTTGATGTAGGATGCCGGACGGACCGGGTGGGCCATGGGGCCCGCATCCTCGGGGAACTGGAAGGCCCGGAGGGTCCGGACGTCCGAGATGCGCTTGACCGGCCGGGAGGTCATGTCCGAGGAGAACTCCTGGTCCCGGAACACGGTGAGCCCTTCCTTCAGGCTGAGCTGAAACCAGTTCCGGAGGGTGACCCGGTTGCCGGTCCAGTTGTGGAAATACTCGTGGGCGATGACCCGGTCGATGTTCCAGAAATCGACGTCCGTCGCCGTATCCTGGCGGGCCAGGACGAATTTGGAGTTGAAGATGTTGAGGCCCTTGTTCTCCATGGCGCCCATGTTGAAGTCGTTTACGGCCACGATCATGTAGTCGTCCAGGTCGTATTCCAGGCCGAAGGCCTCCTCGTCCCATGTCATGGCCTTTTTGAGGGCCTCCATGGCGTATCCGCACTTGTCGCGGTTTTCGTGCTCCACGTAGATCCGGAGGGCGACCGTACGCCCCGACCGGGTGCGGAAGGCGTCCTCCAGGCAGAAGAGGTCGCCTGCCACCAGGGCGAAGAGATAGCAGGGTTTTTTGAACGGGTCCTCCCATTTCACCCAGTGGCTGCCGTCCTCCAGCAGGCCGCCGTCGACGCGGTTGCCGTTGGAGAGGAGGACCGGGCAGCGGGACCGGTCGGCGATGAGGGTGACGGTGTATGCGGCCATGACGTCGGGCCGGTCGGGGAAATAGGTGATCCTCCGGAAGCCCTCGGCCTCGCACTGGGTGCAGAACATGCCGCCGGACCGGTAAAGCCCTTCAAGGGAGGCGTTGTCCTGGGGCTGGATCTTCGTGGTGATCTCAAGGGTGAAGGCGTCCGGCGCGTGCGGAACGGTGAGGGTGTCTGCATCGAGTTGATACCCTCCGGGGGGCAGGGCGTTGCCGTCCATCCGCACAGAGACGAGTTCCATGTCCCGCCCGTCGAGGACGAGGGGAGCCTTTTCCGGCGCATCCGGAGATGCCGCGTCCGGCGGGTTGCGGCGGAGGGCCAGGGTCGATGTGACTGTAGTGTCGGTCTCCTTGAGTTCGAAGACGAGGTCGACGGTATCCACGAGAAAGGCCGGCGGGCGATAGTCTTTCAGATAGTTTGCCTGAGGGGTGTCCATATGGGTTTCTCCAACGTGTCGGATTGATCGGGATGCCGCCGGAACCTGCCGGCCGCGGCGGGGACGCCTGCCGAACCTGTCTGCGCCCCCTGACACTGTGTGTGTTGCCGAGGTTCAGGGGGCGCGCGTTATCCGGGCGGACGGGAAACCTGGCGCAGCGCTTCGCCGGTGGTGGGGACGATGGCCAGAAAGGTGTCGAAACCGGATATCTCGAAGACCTCGCGAACGTAATCCTGCATGGCGCAGAGGACCAGCCTGCCGTCCAGCCGCTTGAGGTCCTTGGCTGTTTTCAGGATGACCCGGAGCCCCGCGCTGGAGATATAGGCCAGGGCCTCGAAATCGATGACCATGCGGCGGGCACCCTTCTCGATGGCCAGAAACACCGTGCTTTCGAGTTCCGGGGCGGTGTTCGAGTCCAGCCGTCCGTCAATGCGGAATATCCATGCATCTTCTTGCCGTTGTTCATGAATTTTCATAAAAGCCTCTGATGCCGTTCTTCGCGTGTGCGATGGGTTACGGCAGTTTTTTGCTGAGGGTGACGATGTTGCGGTCGTTCGCTCGGCGATAGGCCATGTCGTCGGTCAGGCGTTTGACGAGGTGGATGCCGACACCGCCGATGCGCCGTTCATTCACCGGACAACTCGTGTCGAGCGCCCTGACAGTCGAAGGGTTGAACGGCACACCGTCGTCCATGACGCACAGGGTCAGCAGCTTTCCCTCCCGGGAAATGGCGATTTCCACCCAATGTTCATCCATATCCCGATATCCGCAGGAAACAACGTTGGTGAAGAGCTCATCCAAGATCAGGTTGAGCTCGAAAAGCGTTTTGTCGGGGATGTCGGCCTCGGCTTTGAACTGATCCAGCTTTGTCCGAAGCGTTTCCAGCTCGGAGAGGTCGTTTCGCAGCCTGAAACCGATCTCGTGTCGTCCCATACCCACCTTTCCGCGTCGCCTTCCCGCTATACCAGGCTGATCCCGACGATCGACTTGCACGCTTCACAATGATCCGCATGCTGCACGAGCAGCTTCTCCTCCCATGCATGGACCTGCTCCGCGATGGCCTGTATGACGACCGGCGCGATGGTCGGAAACTGCCGCAGGGTTCTTGCAAACCGTTCCCGCTCCAGCACCAGGCAGGTGGTGTCGGTTAGTGCCCTGAGGGAGTAAAGCCGGTTTGTTTTTCCCAGGAGCGACATGGCGCCGATGAAATCCTGCGGGGCGTAGTCCCTGAAGACGCATTCCCCATGATGGTTTTCGCGGATGAGCCGGGCTGCTCCCGAGAGGAGAATCAGCGCCTGCCCGTCCTCGTCGCCCTGCCGGAACAGGAAGTCGCCGGCCCCGTACACTTCTTTCGTGCAAAGATAGGCGAAGACCTTGAGGGGCTCCATGGGCAGTTTCGAGAAGAGATAGGTCTGTCTCAGGATATTCAGGTTCTCCTTGTATTCGCAGGAGTGAACCGGCTCATGATTTTCCGTGGACGAGTTCATGGAGGAGTCCTTTTTTGCGGATGAGTTCGTCGTAGCCGCCGAGCTCGGCGATTTTTCCCGATTTCATGACGGCAATGTAATCATAGTTTTTGATGATATCCAGCCGATGGGCAATGGATATGACCGTGCTTTTCCCCTTCCAGTGGTTTTCGAGGAGGTTCTGGATCCGGGCCTGGGACTTGTTGTCCAGGGCGGAGGTCGCCTCGTCCATGATCAATATCTTCGGGGCCTTGAGGAATATCCTGGCGATCGCGAGCTTCTGTCGCTGGCCCCCGGAGAGCCGGTCGCCCTTGGACCCCACCTGAAACTGCATCCCGATCTTCAGGATGGTCTCCAGGAGGTCGTCCTGAATCAGCAGTTGAATGGCGCTCTGGTTGATTTTTTCCTGTGCCTTGGGGTGTTGGGATTTTAATTTTCCAAAGAGGATATTGTTTAAAATCGTTTCGGAGGGGATGTAGCGCGCGGCGTCATAGAAAGCGAAGATTTCGGGATAATCCCGGGAGACCGTCTCCCGGAATTGCGCCCGGCCAGATAAAATCAGGGATTCCAGGCCGGGCGGAAGGGAGACCATTTTGTGCCTGCCCGGCGAGAAGCGGAGGGCCGCGTCAAGAAGCATCTGCCGGTCTTCGTCGGCGAGCTGCCGGCGGTGCATTTTTTTTAGGCGCTCAGCAAGAGGGGTGTAGGTTTCCATCTCATGGGGCTCCAGAGGGCTCTGCTCGAAAAAGATCGCTTCGGGGGGAAGATCGCCCAGGATATCGACGGTCTGCGTTACAACCTCCGCTCCCAGGTTCGACAGGGGGGCGGTGAGGCCGGCAGCGTCGAGATACGCGAGAAAATAATTGTTCCGGCTGAGGTTCACACCGGAGAGGGCGGGCTGATCCGTGGCGCCGAAGACGATGTTGTCCATCACCGAGGAATGATAGAGATAGGTCTTCTCGTCGAAAAATTCGATCAGGTCATGGATCTTATCGCCGAATTCATCCCGGAATGCCTCCCGGATGCGGATGATCCGACCGACGAGGTCGGCATGGTCCGTTTGGTTCAGGTGCATATTGAGGCCGAAACGGAGAACGTCCACGAAGATGCCGGCCTGCTGGAGGGCGGCGATCCTGTCATCCAGGGACGGCAGGGCGACTGGATATTCGTCGTCTGAGGATTCCTGAAGCGCCCTGCAGGAGTAGAGGAGGTTCTCCTCGATGGTGCCTTCGAAGATGAACGGCGACTGGGATACGGTTCCCATGTTCCGGGTGATGTCCTTCTTGGTAAGTTCCGAGACCTCGCGGCCCCCGATCCGCACCTGCCCGCCCTGGTATTTGTAGAGCTGGTTGAGGCAGAGGGCCAGGGTGCTTTTGCCGCTGCCCGAGAAGCCCACGACCGCCATGTGTTTCCCCGGTTCCAGGGAGAAGCTGACGCGGTCGAGCAGCCGAATGCCGTTTTCCGTGTAGAAGGAGAGGTCTTTCACCTCGATGCCGCCGTCCAGGTCAAAGGGGGGCCTGCCCTGCGGTTCCAGGAGGTGCTCGGGGGCGGCGTCGAAATATTCCATGACGCGCCTGTAGCTCACGGTCGCGTCCTGATAGGACTGGTAGAAATCCAGTAGTTCCCTCCAGGGATCATAGAGTTTTTCCTGGGCCGACAGGAAGGCGACAAGCGACCCCAGGGCCAACTGGCCGTTGATGGCGAGATAGCCGCCGATGATGAAGATCAGAAAGGGGCTCAGGCTGTTGAGAAAGTTGTTGGTGGTCTTGACGCCGAAGCGATAGAGGTTCCAGACGATGCGAACCTTCATCAGCCGCTCCACGATGGCGTCGAACTTGCGGTTTTCGATGGCATAGGCGCCGTTGGTGTGGATTTCATGGATGCCTGAGATGGATTCGCCGATCTTGTCCGAGAGGTCCCGCGTGATGTCCACCCGCTTCTTGTTGGCCGTGTTGGCCCGGGCCTGCAGCAAGGGGATGAGGATGAAAACGACGGGATAGATGGACAGCGACACCGCCGCCAGAAGCGGGTGGAGCCAGAAGAGGTATGCGCCGAAGGCCAGGAGGGTCAATATATTGGTGACGGGAATGGCGACGGCCATCCCCACGAAATCGCCTGCGGTGGCCAGTTCCGTGACCAGGGCGGAGACCACCATCCCCGGCTGGGTCTTCCGGTAAAAATGGATGGGCAGGGTGAGGATGTGGTGGTAAACGGCCCGGCGCATCCCGGCCAGGGCGCGCTGGCCCAGGATCGTCTGGATGACGCTGGTCAGGTATTTGAAGACGGTCGATGTCAGCACGGCGATGAGGTAAATGCCGCAGTAGATCATCAGCAGTTCGTGTTTCTTGAGGAATATCGCTTCATTGATGATTTTTTTCTGCATCTCCAGGGGAACGACCCTGGCGAACACCGTGATGACGATGATCACCAGCAGAACAAGCTGGAGGTTGATGCTGCTGGAAAGCACCCACGAAAACAGGGACCGCTCCGTCACCGGCCGGGAGGTCTGATATCTTTTCATGTTCTTCTCGTATGGTCTCGGGTGAAGGGCCCTTTTTGCAACGATTCTATGCGGATGAACATCCTCCCTATAGCACTTGAATGCCGATCGCCAAAGGAAAAATATTTTCGTCCCGGCTCGGTGGGAAGCGGGTCATGGTGCGGCGCCCCGACGGCGGTTTACATGTCGACATGTCCATATATCGTTATAATCAGAATAGATACCTATTTATATCTGAAATTCCCGAAAATAGGTTCATGAATTTGAATCCAACTGGAACGGTATTTAACATCCTAATAAATATACATAATCTTGTCAATCTGGCGGCGAAAGGGGATGGACGGGTCAAAAAAACTGAACCATTCCGTCGGCCCCAGGCCGATCTCAGTTCCGCGGTGATGCATGGAATGCGTATTTAACTATTTGGAAAAATTTATAAAAAAATATATAAGCAGTTTTTTTGCATTTTGGCAGGCGGATTGCATATTCACGAGTCAACCTAATAATTTTTTCATCTGTTCTCCTCCTTAACGGCTAATTGAACCCAACCAGTTCATTAGCCGTTTCATTTTTTGCATCAAACCGCCCAATCCGCAGCCGCTGAAAATCCCTTCGTTGTTTCCTCGCCACCGTGATCGGCCAGGGTAGGACAATGTGCTGAGTTCAACAATAGGTACGATACAATATCAATATAAAACAATTAGTTAATTTGTTATAGCTAAAAATTCTGTAAATTGATTTAAAATTTTGAACTCTTCTGGATAATTTATAACACATTTAAAATAAATGAAAAAAGAAAAATCTGGGCAATGCCCGGTTCATCAGGATGAACAACAACCAGCCGATGGATGCCGCTTCCGGGTGCTGAAAAATCCTTGGCAGCCGCGATAAAAATATATAACGATTTGACTTAATAGTAAAAAATAAAAATATTTTTAGCAGCGTGGTTTTTGGCAAGCCTGTTGCAATAAGCTAAGTCAACCTAATAATTTTTTCATCTGTTCTCCTCCTTAACGGCTAATTGAACCTAACCAGTTCATTAGCCGTTTCCTTTTTGGCGGCCATGGGCGTCTCGAAATGCGCTGCCCGTCCGCCGCTCCCTCAATTATTGGCTTGCATCATGGGGCTTGCTATTATAAGGATTTGACGCTGCCGGCAGTGTCCGGCGCGGATTGAGATACCCTATTGCATGCGCGGTGAAGCCATATGAGCAACGAACAGCACCCTGAGCTGGAGGCCCACTCCCTCACCTTCCTGGAAATGGCCTTCCGCACCGACAGGCAGGGCGTGATCGAACATCCCGACGGATACGGGAAAAAAACAGGAGACTGCGGAGACAGCATCGAGATATTTCTGGAGATCCGCGACGGGCGGATCACTATCTTCCGCTATCAACTGGATGGATGCATCCATACCAACGCATGCTGCAACATGATGGCCCTGCTATCCGAGGGGCGACCGCTGGCCGATGCCTGGGAGATTTCGCCCGAGAAGGTCGCGGCCTGCCTTGAAACGCTTCCATCAGATCATTTTCATTGCGCGGAGCTTGCGGTCGGCACCCTGTACCTGGCGCTGGTCAGCTTTCAGGAGGTCCGTCGGGCGCCCTGGAAAAAGCTGTACCGGTAGCCTCCTCACCCCGCCGCCGCGCTGATTTGGTCTTGACATAAATAGTCAAAATTGTTTATAGGACTGTTCTTAAACACTAAATTTATATTCGACAGCGCATCCAATTCTGGATATTTTCTTGTAATGATCAAGGAGGGGTATGGGGCTCAAAGCGGTTTTGGCGGAAAGAAAAACGTCCATTATCAAGAAGTGGTTTGATAGGGTTGTGGATACCTATCCCGCCGATACCTCCCAATTTCTCAAACGTCAGAAGGATCCCTTCAGCAACCCCGTCGGCAGCACGACCATCGAGAGCCTCACCCGGATTTTCGACGAGCTGCTGAAAGAGGCGCCCGACAGCGCCGTTCTCCAGTCCGCCGCGGACCCCATCATCCGGATCCGGGCGGTCCAAACCATGTTTTCTCCCGCCCAGGCCGTCGGTTTCCCCTATTTCCTGAAGAACATCATCAGAGATGAATTTGAAAGCCGGATGACGGATGTTCAGGTGCTCCAGGCGCTTCTGGCGTTCGAGCTGGAGATCGACAAGCTCAGCCTGGTGACCTTCAACATCTATATGAAATGCAGAGAGACGGTCCTCAAGCTGAGGACCAATCTGGAAAAAGAGCGGCTGTATAAAGCGTTTTCAAGAGCGGGTTTGATACATGAGATCCCGGAGGATGGTCCGGATCTTGAGGAGAAATAACATTAATCATCATGACGAGGCTCCGGGGAACCATCCCTCAGGGGCGGTGGAGTGAGGTAAGGTTGTATGAACGTTAAGTACATGTTTTCCCTCTTGGCAGTGGTTCTGCTCTTCCTCCTCGCGTACGCGGGCGTCGAAGCGGCAGGGCTTCAGGTATTTTTCGGGATTGTCATCCCATATCTCGCTTTCGCGATATTTCTTTTGGGATTCATCCGGAAAGTGGTCGACTGGGCCGGCTCGCCGGTTCCATTCCGCATCACCACCACCTGCGGCCAGCAACAATCGCTTCCGTGGATCAACCAGGCGAAGTTCGACAACCCGAGCACCCCGGGGGGCGTCATCATTCGCATGATCCTGGAAATCCTGACCTTCCGATCCCTCTTCCGCAATGTAAAGTTCAAGTACAAAGAGGGCGGGAAGCTGTTTTATGGCCTGGAGCTGTTTTTATGGCTGGGCGCCCTGGCGTTTCACTACACGTTCCTGGTCGTCTGCATCCGCCACCTGCGCTTTTTAACGGAGCCGGTTCCCTTCTTCGTCAAAATACTCGAGCAGGTTGACGGCTTTTTCCAGTTCGGCCTGCCCGTCGTGTATCTCTCGGGCATCGTTCTCCTGGCGGCGACCCTCTATCTTCTCGCGAGAAGAATGTTCATCCCCCAGGTCAACTACATCTCCCTCGCCGCGGATTATTTCCCCTTGTTTCTCATCATCGGTATCGCTGCCACCGGAATCATGATGCGCTATTTCACGAAGGTGGACGTGACGGCCGTCAAGGAGTTCACCATGGGGCTGGTTACGTTCCATCCGGTGATTCCCAAGGATGTCGGGGGGATTTTTTATGTTCATCTCTTATTCGTCAGCGTTCTGCTGATGTACTTTCCGTTCAGCAAGCTGATGCACCTTGGCGGGATATTTATGAGCCCGACGCGAAACCTGACCGGCAACACCCGGGCGGTTCGGCATGTGAACCCCTGGAATTACCCGGTCAAGGTTCATACTTACGAGGAATACGAGGATCATTTTAGGGATCTCATGATAGAAGCTGGCCTCCCAGTCGAGAATAAGGAGTAAAGAATGTCGGACCTTCCCAAATCAGACGAATTGCTGGAAAACCTGGATCATACCGTGGCCAAGACCGACTGGATGGATACGCCGATCAATATCCGTCCGGGAATGTACTGCTATGCCGCCAACCCCAAAAGCGTCCAGACCTTAGGGCTTCCCAACGCGCGGCCCTGGAATCCCCTCGACGACGACTGGAAGCTGCCGGACAACTGGCAGAAGATTATTCATGAGGGCTTTAAGGAGCGCCTGGATCGATTCCGGAGCTTCAAGATCTTCATGGATGTCTGCGTCCGCTGCGGCGCCTGCGCCGATAAATGCCATTTTTTCATCGGCACCGGAGATCCCAAGAACATGCCCGTCCTCCGCGCGGAGCTCCTGAGATCGGTCTACCGCAACGACTTCACCGCCCTTGGAAAGATCCTGGGGCGTCTGGGCGGCGCACGGCCCATGACCCTGGATGTCCTCAAGGAATGGTGGTACTACCTGTTTCAGTGCACGGAATGCCGGAGATGTTCGGTCTTCTGCCCCTACGGGATCGATACGGCCGAGATCACCATCATGGGCCGCGAACTGCTCAACCTGATCGGCCTCAACATCGACTGGATCGCCACGCCGGTCTCCAACTGCTACCAGACGGGCAACCACCTGGGGATTCAGCCGCACGCCTTCAAGGACATGCTCGACTTTTTCGTCGAGGATGTCGAGAGCATCACCGGGATCAACGTCGAGCCGAGCTACAACAAAAAGGGCGCCGACATTCTTTTCATCACCCCCTCGGGGGACGTGTTTGCCGATCCGGGCACCTATACCTGCATGGGATATATGATCCTCTTCAAATATCTCAAGGACAGATACGGCCTGGACATCACCTGGAGCACCTATGCTTCCGAGGGCGGCAACTTCGGCTTTTTCACCTCCCACGAAACCATGAAGCGCCTCAATTCCAAGATGTACGCGGAGGCCAAGCGCCTGGGCGTCAAGTGGATCCTGGGCGGGGAATGCGGCCACATGTGGCGCGTCATCAGCCAGTACATGGAAACCATGAACGGCCCGGCGGACTTTCTGGAAGCGCCCGTGTCTCCCATCACCGGCACCAGGTTCGAGAACGCCAAAAATACCAAGATGGTCCATATCAGCGAATTCACGGCGGACCTGATCAAGCATGGAAAGCTGGATCTCGATCGCAGCCGCAACGACAACCACATCGTGACCTTCCACGATTCGTGCAACCCTTCCCGCGGCATGGGTATGCTGGACGAACCCCGTTACGTCATTCAGAACACCTGCAACCATTTTTACGATATGCCGGCCAGCACCATCCGTGAAAACACCTTCTGCTGCGGCAGCGGGGCCGGATTGAACGCCGGCGAGGACATGGAGCTCAGGATGTGCGGCGGGATGCCAAGGGCCAACGCCGTCAAGTACGTCCATGAAAAACACGGGGTGAACATGCTGGCCTGCGTCTGCGCCATCGATCGGGCCGCCTTGCCGGCACTGATGGAATACTGGGTTCCCGAGGTTAACGTCACCGGTGTGACGGAACTGGTGGCCAACGCCATGATCCTGCCGGGTGAAAAGGAAAGAGAAACCGATCTGCGCGGTGAACCGCTGCCTGGAATGGAGGAATAGCATGTCGAAGAAGATGTATAATAAAGATCAGGTGGTCGCCGGCCTGGTGATCTTTATCGTCCTGGTGACTTTCCCCTTCTGGTTCAATCTCGGCAAGGCCGCGCCGGCGCCGAAGGTCGAACTGTCCAAAGAGGCAAAGGCCGCCAAGGTATGCGTAAGACCGACGGCGTACATGAAAACGGAGCACATGCAGCTCCTGGATGTATGGCGGGATACGGTGGTCCGGGAGGGCAAACGGATCTATGTGAATGAAGAGGGCAAGGCATACAACATGAGCCTGTCCAACACCTGTCTGGACTGTCATTCGAACAAGGCCGAGTTTTGCGACAAATGTCACAATTATGCTTCGGTGGACCCGTATTGCTATGATTGCCATATAGACAATCCGAAGGAGACAAAGTGATGGAAAGCAGCAGAAGAACATTCTTGAAGGTCGCCGGAGTATCTGCCGTTGGCATGGGTGTCGGAACCCAAACCGTGATGAACGCGCTGGCCGCATCCGGTGGAGGGCATGGTGAGCAAAAAGAGCCTGCGATCGTCCAGGGGGAAAAAGCATTGACCGCCGTCCACTGGGGAATGGTCATCGATACGCGGAAGCTGGCAACCTCAGAGGCCTTGGAGCCGCTGATCGAAGCCTGTCATAAGTTTCATAACGTTCCTCATATGGAGCTCAAGCGTCACGAGATCAAGTGGATCTGGGAGACGGAATACAATCACGCGTTTCCCGGATCGGGAAGCCGCTACCTGAGCGAGGCCGCGCTGCAAAGCCCGTTTCTCGTCCTGTGCAACCAGTGCCAAAATCCGCCGTGCGTGCGGGCCTGTCCGACCAAGGCCACCTTTCAGCGCGAAGACGGCATCGTGATGATGGATTTCCACCGCTGCATCGGCTGCCGATTCTGCATGGCCGCCTGCCCCTTCGGTTCGAGGAGCTTCAACTTCAGGGATCCCCGGCCGTTCATCGCGGAAACCAACAAGAAATTTCCCACCCGCTCCAAGGGCGTGGTGGAGAAGTGCAATTTCTGCGAGGAACTCCTGGCCGAGGGCAAAATGCCCGCCTGCGTCGAGGCATCCAAAGGAGCCATCGCCTTCGGCGACCTGGATGATCCCGAATCGGAGGTCCGGAAGCTGTTGAAAGAGAACTTCACGATTCGGCGGAAAGAAAACCTGGGAACGGAGCCCTCCGTATTCTACATCGTATAGATCAGGCCGATCAGGGAACAGGCAGCGGGGGACGCTCCCCCCGCCGCAAACGACCGGGTGCATTTCCAGCCCCGGCAACTGCATCGCCCAACTTTTGAAAATGAGGTGGTTATGCTTGAATTAGCAATTAAAGGAAGCAAAAGATATTACGGATTACTGGCGGTCCTGGCCGGTATTGCCGGTCTCGGCGGCGCGTTCTGGTTGTGGCAGCTCAATTTCGGCCTGGGGATCACCGGCATGAGCCGCGACGTATCCTGGGGGTTCTACATCGCCCAGTTCACCTTTCTCGTCGGTGTGGCCGCCGGAGGCGTTATGGTGGTGCTGCCCTATTATCTCCATGATTATAAAGCCTTCGGCAGGATCACCATCCTCGGTGAATTCCTGGCCATCGCCGCCATCGTCATGTGCCTCATGTTCATCACGGCCGACCTCGGGCAACCCATGCGGATGCTCAACGTGATTTTTTATCCGACGCCCAATTCCATCCTGTTCTGGGACATGATCGTTCTGAACGGCTATCTCTTCCTGAACGCCGTCATCGGATGGAATGTCCTGGAGGCGGAACGAAACAACGCCAAATATCCCAATTGGATCAAGCTGCTCATTTACATCTCGATCCCCTGGGCCATCAGCATCCATACGGTCACGGCCTATTTGTACTGCGGTCTGCCGGGAAGAGGCTTCTGGCTCACGGCGATCCTGGCCCCCCGATTCCTCGCTTCGGCCTTTGCCGCGGGGCCGGCCCTGCTGATTCTGCTCTGCCTGGTTGTCCGCAGGTTCACGAACTTCGATCCGGGCCGGGAGCAGATCCAGACCCTCGCCAAAATCGTCACCTACGCGCTCATCCTCAACGTGTTCTTCTTTCTCTGCGAGATCTTCGTGGCCTTCTACAGCCAGATACCGGAGCATATGGATCACATCACGTACCTGTTCTTCGGGCTCCACGGGCACGGGGCGCTGGTCCCCTTCATGTGGACCTCCATGGCCCTCATGGTCCTGGCGATCATCATGCTGATCCCGCCCGCGTTCCGGGCCAACGAGAACCTTCTGGCCATCTCCTGCGGCATGGTTTTCATCGGGACCTGGATCGACAAGGGGCTCGGCATGATCTCCGGCGGGTTTGTTCCCAACCCCCTCCATGAGGTCAATGAGTATGTGCCCACGATCCCTGAGCTGATCATCACGCTGGGCGTCTGGGCCGCCGGCTTTCTCGTCCTCACCATCCTGTTCAAGATCACGGTCGGGGTAAAGGAAGAGGTTCGTGCGTAAATTTCATTGATGCATGTATTTCTCTGAATCAGGGTTCATCCTCCGGTAAGAGCAGGCCGGGGGTGAGCCCTGTTTTTTTTTAACGAGGTGAGCGATGAGCGCCGTCATCAACCGGCAGGAAGAAATCCATCAGGGGCGGGTGTTCACCCTGGTGCGGGAAAACGTGACCCTGGACAACGGCGTGACGGTGGATATCGACACCATCCGCCACCCGGGGGCTTCGGCCATCGTCCCTATGACGGACGAGGGCTCGGTGGTCCTGATCCGGCAATACCGGCATTCGGTCGGCGGGTATATCTGGGAGATCCCGGCGGGAACCCTGAATCCCCATGAGAATCCGGAGGCGTGCGCGGCAAGGGAACTGGCCGAGGAGACCGGATATGCGGCCGGGGCATGGCGAAAGCTGGGGGAGATCACCCCCGTGCCCGGCTATTCGGACGAGCGGATTCACCTGTTTCTGGCCACGGATCTCCGGCCCGCGGCCCAGCAATTGGATGCCGACGAGGTCCTGGCCGTCCATGTATTCCCGTTTGAAACGGCGCAGGCGATGATTGCCAGCGGGGATATCCAGGACGCCAAAACCATCTGCGCCCTGCTCCGGGTAGGGTGCCTGGAGGACTAAATCTCCCGTGAGGCGTCGTTCGGATGCCTTTCCCGGATGGAGGACTGGAGCCACGCCTTGGAGACGGCATGGAACAGGGTCGCCAGCGGAATGGCGAAGAAGAGTCCCCACAGCCCCCACAGCCCTCCGAAGAGGAGGACGGCGACGATGATGGCGATGGGGTGGATGTTGACCACGCCCGAGAGCAGGAGCGGCACCAGGAGGTTCCCGTCCAGGGCCTGGATGATCGCCAGCGCGATCATGGTATAGGCGAACTGGGCCCCCCATCCCCATTCGAAGAAGGCGATCAGCCCCACCGGGAAGAACATGACCGTCGCCCCGATGTAGGGTATCAGCACCGAAAGCCCCACGAAAAGCGACAGCAGCATCGTAAACGGCACGGAAAGCAGAATGAAGGCAACATAGGTGACCCCCCAGACGATGAGAATCTCCCACATTTTCCCCCGCACATAGTTGGCGATCTGCAGGTTGACCTCCAACCAGACCTCGCCGGCCAGCTTCCGCTCTTCCGGCAGAAAGCTTCTGCCCCATTCGATGATGGCATTCCTGTCCTTGAGGAAGAAAAACACCATGAGGGGGACCAGGATCAGGTAAACCATAAATGTGATGATGCCCCGGACCGAGGCAAGGGACACCGAAAGCAGATACTGCCCCAGGCGGGTGAGCTCGGTGGTCAGGTATTCGTTGATCTGCGCGATCTGGGTCATGGAGATGATATCCGGATACTTCTGGGGCAGGTGCATCAGGGCCGTCTGGGTCCGGGCGATCATGGACGGGAAGTCCTTGAGGAGCTGGCCGATCTGGCGGGACAGCAGGGGCAGGAGCCAGAGGATGAGGAAGAGCAGGCAGGCCATGAAGATGCTGAAAACGATGATGACGGCGAGGATCCTGGGAACGCCGATCCGTTCGAGGCCGGTCACCATGCCCTCCAGAAGATAGGCGATGATGATGCTGATGAAAACGGGCATCAGCACCTCCCCCAGGGCGAAGACGACCACGAAGCCCAGGATGAGCAGGAAGCCCAGCATGATCACCTGGGGGTCAGAGAAATAGTGCCGGAACATTTTCCGAAGGATCTCGATCATAAACCTTCCTTGCCAGAGCGGCCGGGTTGAGGGGTTTTCCGGGCGGGTCTTAATCTCCCTTCGCCGGGAACGCCAGGTGCCGCAGCCAGCCCAGAACCGTGTTGCCCCTGAGCAGGTCCCGGTCGATCCGGTCGAAGTCCCGGGAGATCTTGACGGGGTCCGAAAGCCACTGGGAGCGGGTGACCATCGCCTCGCCGGGATCGAGGCGCCTCACGATCTTCGCCGGGTTTCCCGCCGCAATGGCGTTGGGCGGAACGTCCCGGGTGACGACGGCGCCGGCGCCGACAATGCTGTTTTGCCCCACCGTCACGCCCTTGCAGACGATGGCGTGGTCGCCGATCCAGGCGTTGTCCTCGATGACGACGGGCGCGGCGGTCCCCATGGACGTGCGGTTGTAGATGCCGTGCCAGTCCGAATCGGTGATGTATGCGCTGCTGGCGAACATGCAGTTGTCGCCGATGGTCACGCTGAAGGATGAGCCGATCCTGACTCCCGGGCAGATCAGGGCATAGCCGCCGACGCGGATTCTCCCCCGGTCGGGCCGATCGGACCATACCGAAAACCGGACCTTCTTGTCCGGTGCCGCGATGACGGTGGCGTAGCGCCCGATTTCGATCCGGGGGCCGAAGACCTCCACGTGCCAGGGCTTCATGAAATGGGCGCCCCTGCCCAGGCGATCGAATTGCGGGCGGAGAAACCGGCGGGTGTAGAATTTCTGGAAGTGGAGGTCCATCCGTTTCATGAAATAGGGGCGGTGATCCTTTCTCAAGCCGATTCCTCCGGATGCGCTCTCCAGGAGCGATGTGAAAAAAGACGGGACGCGGGTGTGATGTGGTGGATGGCATCGGCCGCCATCAGGACGACCCCGTTGGTCCAGGTATTCCGTTCCTCGGGCCAGATGGTCATATCCGGGCAGGTGAATCCGCACCAGTAGGCGCCGTCGGCATCGGTCTTGTCCGCAATCCAACCGAAGACGATCTCGGCAAGGATCGGATTGTCCATGGCCGCGAGGGCCAGGCACAGCTCCGAGGTTTCGGCGACGGTGACCCAGGGCTGGTCGGAAACGCATCTGACGCCGCGGTCCTGGATCACGAATTTGCGCCAGTGGGCGTCGATCCGCTGTTTTGCGGCATCGCCGGTCACGGCGCCGGCCAGGACCGGGTAGAACCAGTCCATGGCGTAGCGGGATTTGGTCATGTTGAAGAGGTGGGGCCGGCTCAGGATGGCGGTTTCAAGCCTCGCCAGGGCCTCCTGCCAGGACGGTTTCGGGCGGTCCAGGAGCCGCGCGATGGCCAGGGCGCATTTGAGGCTCATATAGATGGAACTGCAGCCAGTGAGCAGGGCCATGCGGTCTGCCCTGCCGTCGGGGCTCACGGCCCAGTAAATCTCGCCGGTGGTGTTCTGAAGCCCCACCGCGAAGGTGATCGCTGCCGCCACGGTCGGCCAGATCTCCTTCAGAAAGCCGAGGTCATCGGTGCAGAGGTAATAATGATAGGCCCCCACCGCGATATAGGCGGCCATGTGGCTCTCCCGGGTCCTGTCTTCGGGCACGCCGTTCCGATAGGCCGAATACCAGCTCCCGTCCGCAAGCTGGGTCCGGGCCATCCATTCAAAGGCCCGGGCGGCAGCAGCCGAGCGTCCGCCGATGCAAAGGCCCATGGCCGCCTCCACATGGTCCCACGGATCGGTTTTCTGGCCGGGGCCCCAGGGAATCTCCCCGCTCTCCCGCTGGGTCCGGGCGATCACGCCGGCGGTCTCTTCGATGTTGAGGGCCGCCGCAGGGGTGGTGATGCGGATGGTCGGCTTCATCCTTCCCTATTCCTCTTCATTTCCGGTGAACGGGGCGTATTCATACTGTGAAACGCGGCCGGATGCAACAGGAAAACATGCCTCGGCGCCGGCGGCCCCTTGCCGATCAGCCCATCGGATCATAGGATACCCTGAGGGCTTTTTCCCTGAGGAAGGCGAACACGGCATCGCCCTGCCGGTCGGCCTTGCGGTCTCCTGCGGCGATCTTTTCGAGACGCTCGGATTTGTCTTTGTCTGCGCTGCGGATGGGTTCCTCGCTTAGCATGAGCTTGCCGCTGGTCGCATCGAAGATGAGGATCGGACCGAAGCGGAGCACCGCGTTTTCTTCTTCCGTGATCCGCCCCGTGATTCGGTACCCCTTGACCTGGAATCCCCGGTCGGGCGTGACGTATCCCAGGACCTCCTCGAAGAGGGTGAGGGTCTCGATAACCGCTCCGGCATCTCCGGCGTCCAGGGCCGCCTTCCCGTCTGCTGCGATGGTCTCCAGGTCTTTCTCGTCGAAGGAGAGGTCAAGCTGCTGGATGCAGGACTTTCGCACGATGCCGACGGAGGTTTCCCGCTTGCTGGTGACCACGTCCTGGTCGTTGAGGATCTTGACGGCATTGCGGATGCTGATCATTTCCTTGACGGTGGGGCTTTTTCGGAGCACCACGTCATCGACGCTCGTATGGTAGAAGGGCAGCTCGTTGTCGAGGACCAGGATGGTTGTTTTCTGCGGATCGTCGGTGAGGAGGTACAGGTCCATGTCCCGCTCCTTCCGATGCGCATAGGGGCCCATCGCAAGCAGGCGGCGCATGGCTTCCAGGTCGGCTTTTTTCCCGCTGCCCGAAGGCCCCACGGTGGCTGTCACCCGGTCGGCCAGCCTGTCGATCTCGATCTTTTTCAGAAGATTTTCCTTGAAAGATGCCATGGTGATTCTCCTTTGGGTGTCTTGGGGGCATCGCCCCCGGATGGACCGCCGGGTCGAAGCCCGCGGTTCCCTGCGCCCGTCGCGCGCCGCTGCCAGCCTAAAAGCATAATATATACATCACCATCCCGAAAAGAAAAATAAAAACGGAAGGCCAGGGGCGGCAGCCATCCGGATTGAGGATGTCGCAGACGGAGATCCCCCCATTTTCGATGCGCTCTTCGTCTGTTGCAAGACCCCAAAAGATGCGATACAGTAGACCGCATGTAGGACTGAATGATGACTGTCAGGAGACCTATGAAAAAGATCGCCGTATTGCCCGGAGACGGCATCGGACCGGAAGTGATGAAAGAAGCCATCAAGGTCCTCGATGCGGTCGCGAAGAAATTCAACATCCATCTGATCTATGAATGGGCCGACGTGGGCGGCTGCGCCATCGACCGCAGCGGGACCGCCCTGCCGCCCGAGACCCTCTCCCTGTGCGAAGCCAGCGACGCCGTCCTGTTCGGGTCCATCGGCGGGCCCAAATGGGAAACCCTGCCGCCCGAAAAACAGCCCGAGCGGGCGGCCCTGCTGCCCCTGAGAAAGCATTTCAACCTCTTCTGCAACCTCCGCCCCGCCCGGGTCTTCCCGTCCCTGGCGGCAAGCTGCCCGTTACGGCCCGACATCGTAGGGGCGGGGTTCGACATCCTGTGCGTTCGGGAGTTGACCTCCGGCATCTACTTCGGGGCCCCCAAGGGCCGCGAGGGCTCCGGCCCCGACGAGCGGGCCTTTGACACCAAATCCTACACCCGCCGGGAGATCGATCGCATTGCCAGGAAGGCCTTCGAGATCGCCCGTCTGCGGAAGAAAAAGGTGACCTCCGTCGACAAGGCCAATGTGCTCGAGTCCATGGTCTTCTGGCGGGAGGTGGTGACCGAGGTGGGCCGGGAATACGGGGACGTGGCCCTGAACCACATGTACATCGACAACGCGGCGATGCAGCTCATCCGGGACCCCCACCAGTTCGACGTGATGCTCTGCGGCAACATGTTCGGCGACATCATCTCCGACGAATGCGCCATGCTGACAGGCTCCATGGGCCTTCTGGCCTCGGCGAGCCTCAACGAGACCCGGTTCGGCCTCTATGAGCCCGCCGGCGGGTCCGCGCCCGACATCGCCGGCCGCGGGATCGCCAACCCGGTGGCCCAGATCCTCTCGGCCGCCATGATGCTGAAATACAGCCTGGAAGAGGAGGCCGCCGCCGCGGCCATCGAGAAGGCGGTGGCCGACACCCTGGACGCGGGCCTCCGCACCCTGGATATCGCCGCCGACAGACAGAAGGCCCTCAACACCCCCCAATTCGGGGACGCCGTGGCCGAGCGGATCTGATCCCGGCGGCCTGCGCCGCAGCGCCGCGTCAGAAAGTGTGATGCATATCGGGGTGGAGACCACAGGGTTTTCGCCCCGTTCATTTAAAACAGGCCCATGCAACGGGCCGCCGGCAGGAAATACCTGCATATCCGGGCCTGTACCGATTATGCGTCGGATCAGGCCCTCCTCCCTCCCCATTTGTTTCATCGAAATGCCGCCCGGAGATCGGGCCTCGGCGGCGCTTCCCCCCTGCCCGGATTTGCTTTCAAAGACCTGCCTTCGATTCTGCCAATGAGATATCCCCTGGCGAGAAGCCCTGGGCCGTAAATCGGCATGATTTTTGCTATCATAATATTTGTTATGTGTATTTGAGGCGCTGCCCCGGCATTTCCTGAGAATGCGAATAAGACTTTATCTATTTGGTATTAAGGTAAATTAGTGAGAATCGATAGGATGAATTCCTCGGATCCATCCGTTCAGGCATCCGCCATGAAGCCAAAATGTGTCAGATTTGGACATTTTTTGCAGCTTTTCGCGCCGTCACCCATTTAACGAAAGAGAGCAAGACATCAATGTTATCCGAGAATGGATCAACATTCCTCAGCAATCCACTACGGAGAGGGGCAAACAATGCATGGGCCGCCTGTGCCATGCGATAGACGCCGTTACTATCGACTGAAAAGAGAGATGGGAACAACCACCTGAGGACACCCCCATGACCCCCAGAGTAAAAATTCTATTTGTAGATGACGACCGGTTCATGCGACAGAGTTTCGTCGAATTGATCGCCAATTACGATTATCAGATCAAGACCGCCAACGATGGCTTGGACGCCCTGGCGCATCTCCAGGATTATCCCGCGGACATCGTGATCACGGATCTCATGATGCCCAATATGGACGGCCATGCCCTTCTGGAGGCACTCCAGACCAGCCACCCGGAGGTTTTCGTCCTTGTCGTCACCGGCTCCAGCAACATCGAGGACGCGGTCAAGGCCATGAAATCCGGCGCCTATGATTATATCCTCAAGCCCTTTGTCTTCAATTCCATCATCGCCGTGATCGAGGGGATCATCGGGTTCAAAAACGCCTCCGGCCGCGCTGAACCCCTCAGGGAGAGTCGCCGGAATGGGTTGACGTTCCGAAACATCGTTGGTCAGGATCCGGCGATGACCGAACTGTACGAGAGGATCGACGCTCTGGCGACCACCAACGCCACTGTCCTGATCACCGGGGAAACCGGAACGGGAAAGGATCTGACCGCAAAAGCCATACACGACAACAGTCTCCGGAAGTCGGGGCCTTTTGTCCGGGTCAACTGCGCCGCCCTGACGGACACCATCAGCAACAGCGAGGTGTTCGGTCATGAGAAGGGCGCGTTTACCGGCGCGGTGACGACCAAGGTGGGCTGTTTTGAAACCGCCGAAGGCGGGTCGCTCTTCCTCGACGAGATCGGCGATCTTTCCCTCACGACCCAGGCTGCGCTGCTCCAGTGCATTGAAACCCGGACCTTCCAGCGGGTGGGCGGCGCCAGGACCATCAAGGCCAACGTCCGCATGATCTGCGCCACGAATCGCAATCTGGCGAAACTGGTGGAGGAAAAACGTTTCCGTGCGGTGCTGTTTGATCGGATCAACGTGGTCTCGCTCGTACTCCCCCCCCTTCGGGAGCGGGTTTCCGATATCCCCCTCCTTGCGGACCATTTTCTGCAGCAGTTCAATGAAAAGGCGAAAAAGAACATCACCGGGATCAGCAACGCCGCTACGGAGATCCTGAAGCAGCATGTCTGGCCGGGGAACGTCAGGGAACTTGCGAATGTGATCGAGAACGCCGCGATCTTCTGCAAGGGGCGGAAAATTGTCCCGGCGGACATCCAGGATATCCGGAGAGAACCGTCCCACAAAAGCATCCGGCTGAACCTCTCCTCGTGGTCCCTGGATCATGCGGAGGAGACCCTGATCCGGGGGGCCCTGTATGAAACCAGGGGGAATCTGAAGCATGCGGCCGAGACGCTGGGCATCGCCCGCGGAACCCTCTACAGCAAAATGAAAAGATATGGTATAGAAAAAGCTTGACCCATTTTCGATAACAAGCTTATTTCACAAGGAGGAACTCATGATCAAACACGTGGTTTTTTTGAAATTCAAGGCGGATGCAACAGAGGCCATGATTCAGGAGATCGAGGCGGGGCTGGGCGCGCTTCCCGGCCTCATCCCGGAGATCCGGTATTATGACTTCGGACGGGATGTCGTGCGGTCTTCCCGGTCCTGCGATTTCGCCCTGGTCTCGCGCTTCGATGACCTCGACGCCCTGAAGCGCTATTCCGGTCATCCCGACCACCAGGCGGTGGTCCGGAAGATCCAGGCCGCCGCCGAAACCATCCAGGCCGTCGATTTCGAGACGGACAAGCCCTGAACCCCGGTCGGAAGATCGGTGGCGCATCTTTATGTCCCGGGATAAGGCTCAAGTTTTTCAGCGTTGCGCCGATAATACGATGATACCGACCTGAAGCCCCCTGATGATCTCGCTTTCACCGTTTGGCCCTGGAAAACAAAGGAGTCATGCACATGTCACGCCGAACCATACTGCCCTTCTGCGCCGCGATTCTTTTCCTCCTTGCCGTGATGTTTCCCGTCCCCGGCCATGCCGCCGATGCCGCGATGGCGTCCGCCCCGCAGGTTGCCACCCTCGAGGAATGTCTTCAGAAGGCCATGGAAAACAGCCATCGCAGGCCCGCGACACGGTTTTCCGTCGAGATGGCGGAGGCCCAGCACCACCAGGCCCTATCCGCCTATTGGCCCCAGGTCGGGGCCAGGGGCGGCTACCAGCGGATGGACGAATACCCCAACTTCCTGTTTCCGGCCGCCCGGATCCATGTTCCGGCCGGTTCCGCGACGATCCATGTGCCGGCCCAGCTCGTGAATCCCGCGGCTCCTCCCGGGGCGATGATCCCGTTGCCGGTGAGCACGCCGGAACAGGATTTGTCCGTTCCCGAGCAGGATATCCAACTGATGGACGAGACCTCCTTCATGGCTTCCCTTCAGGCCACCTGGCTCCTTTACGACGGGGGCATGCGCAGGGGCTTTCGGGAGCAGACAGAGAGCCTTGTCGAGATGATGAAACAGGAATCCCGGCGTACCGACCTGGAAATCAGCGACAGCGTCAGGCGGCTCTATTACGGCGCGGTGCTGGCGGCCCAGCTCCATCAGGTCGGTAGCGATACCCTGGCCCGCATGGAGGCCACCCTGAACCTCACCGAAACGATGTACAAGGAGGGCAGCGGCAAGGTGAAGAAGACCGACTGGCTCGAAAACAAGGTGACCGTCGAGTCGCTGCGCGCCATGGTCGCCCTTCTGGAGAAGAACGAGCTGATGGCCCGGGCCGCCTTGGCCAACACCATGGGGATGCCGTGGCATGCCAGCGTCAAGCCTGCCGACACGGAGATCCCCTTCGCGCCGTTCCGCGAAAAGCTGGACGGACTTGTCGGCGCCGCCTACCGGTTCAACCCGGACTGGTCGAAGATCGAGGCCGGCATCCGCGCGGCGGAGGGCGCGGTGCGGACCGCCCGGAGCGGGCACCATCCCAAGCTCGCGGTGACCGGCGATCTGCACAAATGGTGGAACGACTACGATGCCGGAATGGCCACCGACCGGAACAAAGAGGGATGGACGGTCGGGGTGGGTGTTGAGATTCCGATCTTCAGCGGTTTCCTGACGAAAAACAAAGTGGCCGAAACCCGCGCCCGCGTCGCCAAAATCAAGGAGGAGCAATTTCTCCTGAAAGAGGGCATCGGCCTTCAGATCCGGGATACCTTTCTTGCCCTGGGCGCTGCCGAGAAGTCCCATCAGGCCACCCTGGACGCCATGACGGCCGCCGAACAGAACCGCGACCTGAACACCCGGGCCTACCAGCACGAACTGGTGGAAACCGAGAAGGTCATCCGGGCCCAGTTGATGGAGGCCCTCATGTCCGCCCAGCATTACAAGGCCCGCTACGATCATGTCGCCCTCCAGTCGCAGTTGAACCTGGTGGTGGGAACCGAAGTGCTGAAGAAGCTCGAAGGGTGATGAACGCTGACGGCGCCCCCTGGTTTGCAGGCCGGCGGAAGCGGGGTGGGCGGTTTTGCCGTTGCCTCGCGCTCTGGCTGGGTGTGTTTAGCTCGGCGGCCCCGTCGGGCTTGCATGCCGAACCGCTTTCTGAATCCTTTCGCATCGGTTTCTCCAGCAGCATGTTCTCGGACGTGAACGAAAACGACGCCAAGGCCGCCGTCAAGGTCTGGGGGGAGCTGATCGCCAGGGAGCGGAGCGTGCCCACCGACCCGGACCCCGACATTTTCAGGGATATTGACGCGCTGATCCGGTCATTGCGGGAAAAACAGGTGGACGCCGTGGGTATCACCATGACCGAATACGCTCGGCTCCGCCGGGAAGTTCATTTTTCACCGATCTTCGTGACCTACAACGCCGGGCGCACCACCGAGCAATGTGTGCTGCTGTCTCACCGGGACGGCCCCGTGAAAAGCGTCGCCGACCTGCGCGGGCGCAGTCTCCTGCTCCACACGAACCCGCGCGCCTGCCTGGCGCCGCTGTGGCTGGACACGATCCTGGTGAAGCAGGGCCACCGCGCGGCCGCCCGGTTTGCCGGCAGGATCTCCCGGGATGCCAAGCTGTCGAAGGTGGTTCTCCCGGTGTTTTTCCGCCAGACCGATGCCTGCGTCGTCACCCGCAGCGCATTCGACACGATGGCCGAACTCAACCCGCAACTGGCGAGGCAGCTCGCCGTCCTGGCCGAGTCCCCGGAAATGGTGCCGGCGGTGTTTGCCTTCCGGGCCGACTACAACCCGCACTTCAAGGGGGATCTCATCGCCGGGGTGAACGGCTTGAAAAGGACCCCCGCGGGCCGGCAGGTGCTGACCATTTTCCACAGCGAGGACATCGAGGAGCATCCCGCGTCCTGCCTCGACACGGCCCTGGAACTGATTGCCGCCCACGAAAAGCTTGTGCGATGAAACCAGCCATGAAAACACTTCTCATCCTCCTGTCCTGTTTGGGCATTCTGGGTTCGGCAGAGGTACAACGCGCTGAAAGCGGGCATGATGCCGTTTTCCGCATCGGAATATCCTCCCGGACGTTCGAAAAAATCAACCGGAACGACGCCATTGCGGCCCTCAAGGCATGGGCGGCCACGGTCGTCAGAGAGCGGGATCTGCCGGAGCAGCCTGAAGTGACGTGGTTTGATCCGGTTGAAGATCTTCGCACCGCCTTTCTCCAGGACCGGCTGGACGCCGTTTCCGTTACCGTGGAGGAAGCCATGCTGCTGGGGGTGCAGCCGGAGGCTGTTTTTCTGCCCGCCACGGAGCAGGGATTCCATGTCCGGTATGCCGTTCTCGTTCATCGCAACGGCGGGATCACCGACCTGAAGGGGCTGATGGGCAAAACGGTTGTCATGCACGATGGCCAGCGGATGGTCCTGGCCCGGCCATGGCTGGAGAACGTGATGGCAGGCCGCCGGTTCGGGGGTCTGACCCCGGTGGAAAATCCGTCCAAGGCGATTCTGCAGGTCTATTTCCGTCAATCCCGGGCCGCGCTGGTCACCATGGACGCGTTTGCACTGGCCTGTGAACTCAATCCCCAACTCCAGGACGACCTCAAGGTATTGACCGTGTCGCCGCCTTTCATCACGTCGTTCTTTTTTTTCCGCCCCACTTTCCAGGGGCGGTCCCGGGAGCGGTTAGAGGCCGCCATCACGGAGCTGCACACCACCCCGGGGGGGCGGCAGGTGCTCACCGTCTTCCAGAGTTCCCGGATGGAGAAGCATCCCGCATCCATCCTGGATGCCACCCGGCAGTTTTTGACGGCGCACGGGAATCCGGCAAAGGGCGTCCCATCCCGGGAGGCTGCGCCATGAGCCGGTCGAGGCCGGTCGACGCCGCCATCGGCGCAACATGCCGGCCCGGCCGGCAGGGAACACGGAGCATGACGGCAAGAATCCTGGTCATCATCGGCCTGGCCCTGCCGGGACTGCTGATGGGAATCCGGGCACCGCTCCGCGCAGACGATTCATCCGCCGCCTTGAATCCGGAAACCCTGAAGGTCGGCTTCACCCGGAGAGCCTTTCTCGGGGTGAACCCCATGGACGCGGAAGCCGCGTTCAAGACATTGGCACGTACGGTTGGGGCGGCCAAAGGATATGACATCGACATCACGATCCAGACCTTCGAGAGCGCCCGTCACCTTTCCCGGGCGCTCTCCGCGGAGACCATCAACCTCGTCATTCTGGATAGCTGGAGCTACCTGGAGATGACCGGCGACGGGATCGAACCGGTGTTTGTGCCCTCGGACCAGGGCCGGGTGGCAAGGCGCTATCTGCTTCTGGCCCGACGCGACGGAAGCCTCAAAACCCTCCTCGATCTGCGCGGCAGGTCCTTGAATCTGCTGGCCGCGCCCAACACCAATCTCGGTGCCCATTGGCTCCAGGTTCTTCTGTCGGATCGGAAACTGGGCATTCCCGGGGCGTTCTTTGGCGTGCTGGAAGATCACACGGATCCCATGGCCGCGATCCTCCCGGTTTTTTTTGGCAAGAGGGATGCGGTCCTGGTGGATGCCACGAAATTTGAGCTGATGACGGAGCTGAACCCCCAGCTCAACAGTCTGGGGGCCATCGATGCATCAGAGCCCCTCGTCAACGCCGTCATCTGCCTCGGCCGATCGGGCTGGTCCTCGGAGGTCTTCAGACAGGATCTGGTCCAGGCGATGGCCGAGTTGCATCTCAAGCCGGCGGGGCAGCAGATTCTCACTCTTTTCAAGGCCGGTCGGATGGTTCCCTTCGTGAACAGCCATCTGGACACGGTGCGCAGGCTCCGTGCGAGATCCGCACCACGGCAACATGAAATCAAAGGCGCACCGGGAAGCCCGGTCGCCTTGCCTTGATGAAAGGGACCGAAAGGATGGCTTCACCCCAACCCAGGCGCCGCGGCGTCGGAATCGCCCTGCGCATTGCCCTGTTGTCCTGGCTGCTGGCGCTCACCACGCTGGTCATCTTTGTTGTGCTGACCTATCCCCAGCAGAAAAGGACGTTTCTGAAAAACCTGGAATCCAAAGCCAACAGCGTGGCCGTATCCCTGCACGATGTGGCCGCGGGCGCGGCGATCAACGAGGACTTCGCCAGCGTGGTCAGCGCCGGCCAGACCATGCTCGACGGCGATCCCGATCTCGACTTTCTGATCGTCATGAAAAATGACGGTTTCTCTCTGGTCATCGAGCAGACCGGCTGGAAAGTCGAGCCTGAAGTCGATGCCTACTGGCTGCCGCAGCAGCGGGAGGCAGTAGGAGACATTGCGATGGTTCCCCTGCTCAATCGACGCGTCTTTCACTTCGCCCAGCCGTTCGATTACTCGGGCATCCAGTGGGGATGGATTCATGTCGGCCTTTCCCTGGAGGGCTACGACCGGAGCGTGGCGACCCTCTACTACAACACCGTCATGCTGGGGGTGGCCTGCATCGTGTTCAGTCTCCTGGCCTCCCTGGCGTATGCCGGACATCTCGTCCGTCCCATTCTCCGTCTGCGACATGTCGTCCAGCAGATCGCCGGCGGCGATCTCTCCGTGCGCGCGGACATGGTCAGGCATGACGAGCTGGGCAGCCTCGCTGAGTCCGTGAACACCATGACCGAGGCCCTGCTTCGCCGGGATCTTATTCTGGAGAGTGTCCGGTTTGCCGCCGAGCAGTTCATGAGGGCCGCTCAGTGGGAGATGGTCATCACCTTGGTGCTGGGCAAGATCGGCCATGCGGCGGATGTCAGCCGGGCCTATGTTTTCGAGAACCAAATGGACGAGGCCGGCCGATTATGCACGAGATACGCCCACGAGTGGACCGCCCAGGGGATCCGTCCGGAGGTGAACAACCCCGAGTTGCAGGTTCTCCCCTATACCGACGCCGGGTTCGGCCGCTGGATCGCCTTGCTCGGCAACAACGAAATCATCAGCGGATTGGTTGCAGAGATGAGCCCGGCCGAACGAGCCGTGCTGGAGCCTCAGGATGTCCTTTCCCTCATCGCCATTCCCGTGTTTGTGGAAGGCGTTTGGTGGGGGTTTCTGGGTCTGGACGACTGCGTTCGGGAGCGGGTGTGGACTGATGCCGAGCAGGGCAGCCTGCGCGCAGGAGCCGACATGCTCGGCGCGACCATCGCCCGTCAGCACGCTCAGGAAGCCCTGCTGGATGCCAAGGTTACCCTGGAACAGCGGGTTTTGGAGCGCACCCGGGAGCTTCAGGAGCAGGTCGCGGCCAAGGAGCAGGCCCTTGCGGAGCTGGCCTCGGCCCAGGGATCTCTTCTGGAGATGTCCCGGGCGGCGGGCATGGCCGAGGTGGCCACCGGCGTGCTGCACAACGTGGGCAATGTCCTCAACAGCGTCAATGTCTCCTGTACGCTGCTCATGGAACAGCTTCGGGAATCCCGCGTGGGGAATGTTTCCCGTGTTGCGGGCTTGATGGCCGAACCCGAGGGGGGCCTGGCCCATTTTCTCACGGAAGACCCCCGGGGCAGGCAGATCCCGGCCTACCTGGCCTCTCTTGCCGCCGTGCTGCAGGAAGAACAGGAGGTGGTATTCCGGGAGGCCGAATCGCTGC
>NZ_JBGSQX010000120.1:0-4647 GCF_041737845.1 Desulfococcus sp. | reverse complement strand
TGGCGCCTTTCCGCCGGGATGGATTGTCGGTTGCATCTGCCATGGCCGACTCCTGATGTCTGTTATAGATTGAAGGTTCGCAGGGCGCCCGTCCCGCCGTTTACGGCAATCAACCGGCCGGTGATCGGTCCGGAATTCATGGGCAGGGAGGGTTCCCTTTAGCTGTTCGCGGCATGGCGATGTGCCTCAGGCGGAGGCATTGGCGCGCAGCGAAGTCAGCAGGGCTTCGGGAGTGGGGTGATCGGCCGGCCCCTCGGCGTGGTGGCCGAAGCGGATGCGACCCTCCGGGTCGATGATGAAGACACCGGGGAGCTGGCGCACATCCCCTTGGGGCATGCCCAACCCGTGCCCCCCGGCCATGGCTTTCAGGCCCTTGACGACCATCCCCGCGGAGAGCAGGGATCCGGCGGAGGCTCGTTTCAGTCGAAACGCCTCGAAAAGCCGCCTTTCCGGATCTGCGATCATGGGAAAAGGAACCTCAAACCGCGTCTTGAACGCCGCCGTCTCCTCTACGCTGCCCAGCCCGACGAGCACCACTTGAGCCCCCTGCTCTTCAAATGCGTCTTTCCGTTGGCGCAACTGCGCCACCTGCTCGCGGCAGAAGGGTCAGCCGTAATGCCTCAGAAAAACCAACACCAGGAAACCCTTCTCCCAGAACCGGTTCAGGCGGGTTTGTGAGCCGTCCCACAACTGAACCTCCATCTCGCCGATCACCGTCATGTTCAGCTCCATTGGCGTCTCCTTTCATCGTGCCTGCAGGGGCGGGTTTCAAACCCGCCCCTACGGCGGCATCCTAATGCTCCCGTTTCCAGATCCGTTCACCGTTGCGATAGACCGCTTTGATGCGATGCAATGGCACCATGTGGGATTCCCCCGCATCATCGACAATCTGAACTGAGAAATGATCCCCCGGTTCCTGAAAAACCTGCCGGAGGGGCACCCAACAGATCCGATCCTGGAGGCGGTCGTAATACCCGATCCGGAAATCGGCATTCGCAAATCCCCTGTCCCATCGGATGCGATTCAGCAACTCGCGAATCGGCGTCACGGCTTCCATTTCCCTTTCACTGTCCGGATGCATCCAGAACGCGGTCGCGGTTTTTGTTAACTGATACAACGCTTATGCTAAACGAAGATCTGATGCAATGGTTTTCATGTTGCTGCGGTCAACGGTTTCACCGGGGCATTGACAACATGACCCCGGATGGGGTTAACTGCGTCTTCCCTCATCAGCAATCTGGCGTCACCCCTGAGAACGCCTCTCTCCTCCCGGATCTGGAAACTGGTGGGGAGGGAAACCGGATGCACCCATTTGCTGACCTTGCTGACGGCCATGGCGCCGACTGCCTTTCAAGGCACCTGGAGCGCCAGGGTCGGAAAGCCCGTTGATTTTGAAACATAGGCCGGCATGATGGGCAACCTGAAAAACTCCTGCTGGGTCTGGCGCGAGGGCGGTCCGCTGGAAAAAATTGGATTCGGGACAAATAAGGACTCAATCCGGTTTTTGTCAGGTTGACCGGAAGGCGGCGATATCAGGGGGCAGCAAAACGGATAGAGCCACACAGCCAGGGAGGAATGGTCACATGCGGCAATTATTCAGGGTTGGGGCGTTGATCGCCTTTTTGGGTTTATGCGGAGAGGGTCGTGCGGATCTGTACTTTCCCCACATTGCGGTCGGAGTCGACTGGCAGACCGAGATCTGCGTGATCAACACCGGCGGGCAAAAGACCGTGACGGGTTCTCTCGATCCGTACGACACTGCCGGAAAACGGGTATCGCAGGCAGTTCCCATCAACCTGGGACCCCATGCCCGTCAAGAGTTTTCCATCGCCGCCGCATTCAGCAATCCGGGCAGCATCGCCTATATCATTTTATCCACGGCCAGTGAGGATGTCTGCGGCTACGCCAAATTCTTCACCCCGGGAACCTGGCGCGCGGCCGTGCCGGCCGTTTCCAGAATCAATACCGGTCAGATCTACATTCCCCACATCGCATCGAACCCCGACTGGTGGACGGGCGTCAGCCTCCTCAACACGACATCGGGGCCCAGGTCCGCCGTCATCGCGTTCAACACGGGCCAGACCCTTCCCCTCCCCCTGGCAGCGGGCGAGCGGCGCATTTTCACCATCCGCAGCCTGTTCGGCGGTCAGCCGCAGCCCGGCATTCGATGCGCGACCGTCACGGGCGCCGGCGGGGTCATCGGGATCGAACTCTTTGGCAGCACGCCCGCCAGCGGCAGGCGTTATCTGGGCGGCATCCTGCTGAAGGACGCCGCCGACACCCAGCTCGATTTTCCCCACATTGTCCAAAGCGCCGCGTGGTGGACCGGTCTTGCCGCCGTCAACCCTTCCGGCCTTGCCGCCGATGTCACCATCACCCCCTACACCCGAGGCGGCCTGCCCCTGAAGAGCCAAACCCGGCAAATCCAGGGCGACGCCAATTTCTTCGCCGATGCGGCGAATATGAATCTGCCGGACAAGACCGCATGGCTGCGGATGAAATCCTCCATACCGCTTGCGGGGATTCAACTGGTCGGAACGTTGGATGGGAGACAGATGGCGGGCTGCGGCGTCGTCGGCATCGGCCGAAAGGAGGGCATCTTTCCCAAGCTGAACAAAATCGGCTGGACGGGCGTTGCCTTGATCAATGCCGAAGCCGGAAAGACAGCCCTCACCTTGAGGGCCTATAACGACAAGGGCGACAGGATCGCCGAGGCGCCCTTGTCGCTGGAGGGGCGCGAAAAAATCGTGGCCCTGCCCCAGGATCTTTTTTCGGAACCGATCGATGCCGCCACCTACCTTCGCTATACGGCCGGCAAATGGATCGTGGGCTTTCAATTGAACAGCGACGGCGCAGATCTGATCGACGGTCTACCGACCCTGGCGGCGGGCCATGAACCGACCTCCGCCGATTCCTTCTCCAATGCCAAGCCCTACATCGATGTCGTGGTCGACGATGGCGTGGTTGATTTTGGCCGGCTGGACGATATCAGAAGACGGTATGGGGTGGGGCCGACCACCGGGACCGGACCTTATGTGCAGCCCACGTTTATCCATCCGATTCCTTTTCCCAATCTCTACGATTCCGCTGAGCCGATCTCCATGGCCCTTCCCAGTTGGGGGGTCTATTTCCCGCCGCCCGTCGTCCCCCCATGGAATGCAGGCAGACCGCCGGGGACCGCCGGCACGGCCCTGAAGACGATTCCCATGATTGACCGCCCCAACGGCCGCGGGCATGTGAACCCCGTCCAGAACCCCTGGGGCATGACCGTTGTGACCGCCATCGTGGCGGATGCCGACGGCGAGTCGGACTGGATCGAGGCGCGGTTCATGCTCCCGAAGCCCATCATGGAAAAGGGTAACCTCTATGCGGCCGTCGAGACCCCCGATCTCCCGGTCGGGGCCATCATCGACACCGAGATCAAGCTCGCAGAATACAGCCGAACCCTTTCGGAGTACGCAAATCTGGGCCAGCTTCCGCTGCAGCCCCACCGGCGCACCCCCATCCTGCCAAACGGCAGGCCCAACCCGCTCTTCGCCCCTCGAAACTTCATCACGACCACGGAGTCGGCCCGCATGCCGCCCCGGGAATTTCCCTACATCATCGCCTTCAGCAGCGGCGGCGACGCCTCCGGCGGCGGCATCATCGAGGGCCAGACGGTCACGGAGGCCCCCAACCCCCAGGGTCTCACCCCCCGGGGCCAGGTATCGCAGGTGGTCGTTGCGGCGGGAAGCTGGACGAAACAAGACGCCCAGGGGTACCTGTGGCTCATTCCCGTACAGGATGATTTCTGGGACTTCCGGCACAATCCGGACGGCGTGCCGGCCCTGTATGTCGGGTCCGTTCAAAAGGCCATCTGCTCCTTCGTGGGCCAGGCCCTCCCCGTCATCTGGGAAGCCCCGGCCGATCCGGATCCTCAGAACACCACCCACGACAGGCGCCACGTCAATCCGCCGGGCAGCATCGTACCGAGAGGGGGCGATATCAACATTGAAGCGCGGGTGGCAGATGCCTTCGACCCGGTGGAACAGCGGGATTTCGGCCCGGTGGCCTACCCCGACCCGGATGCCGTTTCGAAATAGCACGGGCTGGTGCTCAACCTGTCCGGCCCCGGGTCGGTGACCGTGCGGCAGGCGGCGGGCGGGAGCCTTGATCTTTTCGGGGGATTCCCTCCGGTTGACGTAACAAGACGCAACTGCGGATATGCGCCGGCGTCGGCTGCTTCGAGGCGGCCCGCGCCGAGGTCGGCGCCTGTCAGGATCGGCTACGCAGAGAGAGAGACAGGCCTGATCAGGTAATCCCGTCCCCGGGGGCGGCCATGTCGGCGACGGCGCCCAGGGGCACCATCCGGACGGGGGCCCGGGCGGACAGGACTCCCAGGGCCTCCGGGCCTTTCCCGGTGAGGGCGCCCAGGATATCGGAAAGGATCGGGCCGCAGATCCGCCCCTGGCAGCTGCCCATGCCCGCGCGGGTCGCTTTCTTGAGGGCGTCCACCGCTGCCGCGCCGCCCTCGATCTGCCGGCGCAGGTCGCCCATCTTCACCCCTTCGCAGCGGCAGATTACGGTCTCGTCGGGGATATCGAGGCAGCCGGCCGCCGGGATGCGGCACATGCGGTTGAGGAACCCGCCGTACCGGAGCTCGCGCCG